>DASUDP010000050.1:0-31593 GCA_036275535.1 Acidimicrobiales bacterium
TGACAGGCCGGCGTGCACTCCAAACTGCACCACGGGACCATGGTGACTGACTTGTACCGCACCCCCAACGGGATTCGAACCCGTGCTGCCGGCGTGAAAGGCCGGTGTCCTAGGCCGCTAGACGATGGGGGCTTGGGACACCTGCCGGCGACCCGGGATTGCTCCCCGTTGAGGGTAGGGCGTGACACTAGCAGCGCCGCCGACCCGCTCAAATCTGGGATCGACGACCCTCAGCCGGCAGGAGCAGGTGGCGGCGGGAGGTCCTCGGCGAGGGCGTCGACGACCTCGCTCAGGAGGAAGCCCAGGTACTCGTAGACGGCGTAGGCGGTGACGTCGGGATCGTCGGCGTCGACCTCCGAGAGGTCCTCGCTGACGTCGAGGCGGGTGCCGAGCACCAGGCGCAGGTCGTTGAGGGCGGTCATCCAGCCGCTGACTTGGGCCTCGGTCAGCGCCCGCTCCTCGAGGGTGGCCTCCACCGTGGCCAGGGCGGCCAGCCGGCGTTCCAGGAGCTCGTCGCGCACGAGCTGCTGGTACTCGCGGTCCCGCTCGGCGTCCTCGTTGTAGGCGGTGGGGAAGAGGCGGCGGACCAGGGGGTCGTCGGTCGTCTCGCTCAGCAGGTCGCGCAGCTGCTCGACGAGGCTGGCCAGCAGCTCGCGCTCGGGCGCTGGGAGCCGCACCTCGAAGGTGCCGGCCCCGGTGCGGCGGACGCGACGCCGGCGCAGGGGGCTCATCAGGTGTCGTGCTGCATCGTCGCCCAGAGCCCGTGCTCGTGGAGCCGGAAGACGTGCAGCTCGCAGGTCTCGCGCGGGCCGTTGGCCACCACGGCGCGGCCCTCCTGGTGGACCTGGAGCATCAGCCGCTCGGCCTGCTCCAGCGGGTAGCCGAAGAGCTTCTGCAGCACGAAGGTCACGTACGACATGAGGTTGATGGGGTCGTTCCAGACGAGCACCACCCAGGGGCGATCGGCGTCGGTGGTGGTGTCGTCGACCGGTTGCTCGACCTCGACGGGGGCCAGCGGGGTGGACATCACGGGACCGCACCCGTCACGGGCGTGACCGGGGGGCGGAGGTCCGGCGCGCCCTCGGGGGCCGGGATCGGCTCGGTGAGGGCGAGGTGGAAGCGCAGGGCGGCCACCCACACCAGCACCGAGCCGAGCACGTGGCCGCCGACGAGGATCTCCGGGACCCCGGTGAAGTACTGCAGGTACCCGAGACCGCCCTGGGCGGCGATCAACGCGGCCAGGACCCGGCCCCGGCCGCGCACCGCCGGGTCGGCGTCGCCCCGCTCCAGCCCGGCCAGCACGACGAGCACCAGCGCCAGGAAGGCCCAGACGGCGAGGCTGTGCACCCGGGCCACGCTGGAGACGTCGAACGGCAGGCGATCCGCCGCCTCGTCGCCACCGTGGGGGCCGGCGCCGGTGACGAACGTGCCGGTGACGAGCACCAGGCCGGCGAGGACGGCCAGGGCGCGGGCGCGCTGGAGGAGCTCCGATGTGGCCCGAGGTCGGCGGTGCCCCTCTGGCTCCGACGCCTTGTGGTGGAGGACCACCGCGTTCCACATCAGCACCGCGGACAGGAGGTAGTGGCCGGCCACCGCGATCGGGGTGACGTGGAGGAACACCACCAGGCCGCCGAGGAGGGCCTGGGCGAAGACCCCAGCGACGAGCCCCCAGGACCAGCGCGTCAGGTCGTCCCGCCGGGGTCGGCGGCGCCGGGACCCCAGCACGGCGAGGGCCACGGTCACCGACACGAGGCCCGTGACCAGCCGGTTCAGGAACTCGATCCACCCGTGCTCGCCGGTGGCGCCCCGGGGAACCAGGGACCCGTCTTCGCAGCTCGGCCAGGTGGGGCAGCCCATCCCGGAGCCGGTGAGCCGCACGGCGGCGCCGGTGACGATGATGGCGCCCAGGGCGAAGAGCGCCACGAAGGTGATCCGGCGGTACGCCTCGGGGCTGATCGGGCCCCGCCAGAGCTGGCCGAGGCGGACGCGGAGGGGGGGCACGAGCCCAGGCTAGGGACGGCGGGAGGTTGCGCTCCACACGAGGAGCGGCCTCGCCGGCCGGGTTCGCCGGAGCCTCGGGTGCCGACCTAGCCTGCGGGCGTGTCCGCTGCCCGGCTCTCGACTCGCGCCCAGATCGGGGCCTACGTCGCCCTGACCAAGCCACGGATCATCGAGCTCCTCCTCGTCACGACGGTCCCCACGATGATCGTCGCCGAGCGTGGCATCCCCTCCGTCTGGCTCATGGTGTGCACGGTCTTCGGCGGCACGATGGCGGCCGGCGGGGCCAACGCCATCAACATGTACGTCGACCGCGACATCGACCGGATCATGGAGAGGACCAAGGGGCGGCCGCTCGTCACCGGGGCCATGTCGCCCCGGGCCGCGCTCACCTTCGCCGTCGCCCTCGAGGCCGTCGCCTTCGTCTTCCTCTGGACCACGGTGAACCTGCTCAGCGCCGTGCTGGCCGTCGCCGCCTGCCTCTTCTACGTGTTCGTGTACACGCTCTGGCTGAAGCGCACGTCGTCCCGGAACATCGTGATCGGCGGGGCCGCCGGCGCCGTCCCCACCCTCATCGGCTGGAGCTCGGTGACCGGCACGCTCGACTGGGCCCCGATCATCCTCTTTGCCATCATCTTCTACTGGACCCCCCCGCACTTCTGGGCCCTCGCCATCCGGTACCGGGACGACTACGCCGCCGCCGAGGTGCCGATGCTGCCCGTCGTGGAGAGCCTGCGCCGCACCTCCGGGCGGATCCTGGGCTACACGCTGCTGCTCTGGGCCCTGACGGTCGTGTTCTCGCCGGTGGCCGGGATGGGGCACCTGTACCTGGGGGCCGCCATCGTCCTTGGAGCCGTGTTCACCGCCTACGCGGTGCGCCTCCTGCGCATGCCAGACCCCCACCTGTCCCTCTCCGGCAGCGGGGCCGCCGAGGTGGAGGTCCGGGCCACCGCCATGCGCCTCTTCACCTGGTCGATCACCTACATCACGCTGCTCTTCGGGGCCATGGCCCTCGATCAGCTCCTGCGGTCGGGCTGGTGAGCCCGTCGTGCCGCCCATTTTCGAAGGCTGAGGACCCACGTGACTAGATTCCCGAAACGAACCCGTCCGCTCCCCCAGGTGCCTCGATGACCGTCACCGAAGTCGCTCCGGCCGCCGTCACGGCGTCCTCGGAGCCCCCGGCCGCCACCCCGGCCACCTCAGGCCCGGCCGCTGTCCTCGGCTCCGGCGACCACAAGGTCGTCGGCCGGCTCTGGATCGTCGCCGCCCTCGCCCACCTGCTGCTGGCCGGCGTCGCCGCGCTGCTCGTGGCGGCCGAGCGCATCGACCTCTCGGGGGTCGACATCGTCGGCGACGACTGGGTGGGCCCGCTCTTCGCCTATCGCTCGATCGCCGGCGCCTTCCTCTTCCTCCTGCCCCTGACGATCGGGGTGGCCACCGCCATCGTGCCCCTGCAGGTCGGCTCGCCCACGCTGGCCTTCCCCCGCGCCGCGTCGGCCGCCGCCTGGGCCTACCTGCTCGGTGGCGGGCTCGTGATCGCCTCGTTCGCCATCGGTGGCGGCCCCTTCGGCACCGACCGCGACGGCGTGCGCCTCTTCGTGGTGGCCTTCGCCCTCGTGCTGGTGGCCCAGGTCGTCGCTTGGATCTGCATCGCCACCACCGTCATCTCCCTGCGGGTGCCGGGCCTCTCGCTCGTGCGCACCCCGCTGTTCTCCTGGTCGGCCCTCGTGGCCGGCACCGTGTGGGTGCTCGTGCTGCCCGTCCTCGCCGCGGTGACGGTCCTCGCCTACCTCGACATCCGCTACGGCGGTGGTGGCGGCTTCTTCGGAGGCGGCCAGGACGCGCTCTACGCCCGCATCGCCTGGGCCTTCGGCACCCCCGCCGTGTACGCCTTCGCCATCCCGGCGCTCGGCCTCATCGGTTCGATCCTGCCCGTCTTCGCGCAGACCCGCCACCAGCAGCACCGGGTGGCCCAGGGGCTCATCGGGGCCTTCGGTGCGCTGAGCGTCGGGGCGTGGGCGCTGCCCGGCTATGGCGCCGACGCCTACGCCTGGCTCTACGGCGGGCCCTGGGTCGTCGTCTCCTTCGCCATCGTCCTGCCCCTGCTCGGCTTGCTCGGGCTCTGGGCCCTCACCGTGGCCAAGGGCAAGGTCGTCCTCGGCAGCCCGTTGCTGTTCGCCCTGGCCGCCGCCGTGATGCTCCTCGTCGGTGTACTGGCCGGCGCGGTGCAGGCCATCGAGCCGCTCGAGACCCTCGTCGACGGCGACGGGGCCACCTCCCTCTACGGCACCACCTGGTCGAGCTCGGTGGCCGGCTACGTGGTCCTGGCCGCCGCCATCGCGCTCCTCGGCGCCCTCGCCTACTGGGCGCCCAAGCTCCTCGGCCGGACGCTGCCCGAGGCCGGCGCCCGGATCACGGCCCTCGTGCTGCTGGCCGGCACGGTGCTGTGGGCCTTCCCCGAGCTGATCGCCGGCCTCATGGGCCAGCCCGCCTCGCCCCTGCCTGACCCGACGGACAACGTGAGCACCATCGAGGCGCTGAACATCGCGACGCTGATCGGCGGCGTGCTGCTCGCCGTCGGTGCGGTCGGCTTCGTCGCCCTCTTCGTCACCGCGTCCCGCCGGGGCGAGCTGCCCGGTGACGATCCCTGGAACGGCCACACCCTGGAGTGGGCCACCAGCTCGCCCCCGCCCGCCGGCAACTTCGCCAGCCTCCCGGAGATCACCTCCGAAGCCCCGCTCTACGACGCCCGCCACCGCTCCGAGGAGGCCCCGGTCTGATGTCGGCCGCTGTCACGGTCAGCCCGCTGATCACCGCCCCGCCCGCGCCGGTGCGCCGGCCGCGCGTCCTGCTGGTCGCCGCCGCCTTCGGTGCCGTCGCCTCCGGCCTCGTCGTGCTCACGATGCTGGGCGCCTACCTCCAGGTCCGCGGTGACCGCCTGGCCGACGGCGTTCCGGCGCTGCCCGAGGGCGTCGTGCTGCCCCTCACGCCCGGGAACATGGGCCTGCTCACGCTGGCCATGTCGGTCATCACAGTGGCCTGGCTCGTCCACTCGCTCCGCCACGACGACCGCACCCACGCCTACCTGGCCCTCGGCCTCACGATCCTGCTCGGCGTGGCCTTCCTCAACGTGACGGCCTACCTGTACCAGCAGATGGCGATGCCCTTCACCATGACGGGCACCTCCGGCCTGCTCTACGCCGTCACCGGCGCCCACCTCGTGATGGTGTTCGTGGCGCTGGTGTTCCTCGTCGTCATGGGCTTCCAGGCGCTGGGCGGCCAGCTCACCGGCCGGGACGCCGAGAGCATGAGCGCCGCCGCCCTCTACTGGTACGTCACCGTCGCTGTCTACGTCGCCGTCTGGTACGGCGTCTACATCACCAAGTAGCGAGGCACCTTCGCGATGTTCACCACCGGATCAAAGTGGTTCTTCGGGCTCGGGCTGGTCAGCCTGGTGCTCGCGGCCGCCTACGGCTGGACGACCGGCGGCAACGGCCTCGGGCCGCTGACGGTCGGTTACAAGGGCGGCGTCGGCGACCACCTCGGCTACGGCCTCCTGCTGGCCACCGGCCTGGCGGCCATCTTCCTCGGCCTCGTGTCGGTCGCCATCCGCGACGCCGCCCCCTCGGCCCTGGCCGAGCTGGCCGGCACCGAGACGGCCCCCTCGGTGGCGCCTCCCGCCCACGCCGCCTACTGGCCGGCCCTCGCCGCCTTCGGGGCCGCGCTGGTGGTGCTCGGCCTCGTGGTCTCCAACGTGATGTTCGTAGCCGGGTTCCTCGTGCTCCTCGTGGTGACCGTCGAGTGGATGGTCCTGGCCTGGTCCGACCGCGCCACCGGTGACCCCGAGGTGAACCGCCGGGTCCGCAGCCGGCTCATGGGGCCCTTCGAGGTGCCGCTGGCCGGCGGCCTGCTCGTGGCCGGCACCATCTGGGCCATCTCCCGGATGCTGCTCACCTCGTCCGAGCACGGTGCGGTCCTCGTGGCCACGGTCGTCGGGATCGCCGTCCTCGCCATCGGCTGGCTGCTGTCGGCCCGGCCGCGCCTGTCGCCCAACGTCATCGCCGGGCTGCTCGCCATCTGCGCGGTAGGCGTGCTGGCCGCCGGCGTCGCCACCGCCGCTCGCGGCGAGCGGGTCATCGAGCACCACGAGGCCGACTCGGGGGCCGACCACGAGGGTGGCACCGGCAACACCGCGTACGACCCGCCCGGCACGAACCGGGCCACCACCACGACCACGGCGGCCCAGGGCTGATGGCCCCGTCCCCGACCTCCGCCCGAGGAGCACGCATGCCCCGCCGCCTCCGTTACGCCCTCGTGGTGCCGCTGGCGCTCACCCTTGCCGCCTGCGCCGACAAGGCCCCGCTCGACACCCTCGAGCCGAAGGGTCCGCGGGCCCGCTCCATCGACCACCTCGTCAACCCGGTGTTCCTGATCGCCGGCGTCGTGTTCTTCGCCGTGCAGCTCGGTGTGCTCTTCGTCGGCTGGAAGTTCCGCCAGCGCAAGGACGACGACGGCCGCCTCCCGGCCCAGACCCACGGCAACTTCAAGCTGGAGATCGGCTGGACGATCCTGCCCGCCCTCCTCCTCGCCGGCGTGGCCGGGGCGTCGGTGCTCACCCTCCTCGACCTCGAGGACCACCCCACCGACAGCACCGAGATCAAGGTCATCGGCCAGCAGTGGTGGTGGGAGTACCGCTACGACGTCGACGGCGACGGCAAGGACGACATCGTCACCGCCAACGACCTCGTCATCCCGGCCGGCGAGCCCGTCTCGCTCAGCATCCAGTCCCGGGACGTCATCCACTCCTTCTGGATCCCGGCCCTCAACGGCAAGCGCGACGCCGTCCCCGGCCGCACCCACCCGCTCCAGATCCAGGCCGACGAGCCCGGCGTCTACCGCGGCCAGTGCACCGAGTTCTGCGGCCTGTCCCACGCCTACATGCGCATGCGGGTCGTGGCCCTGTCCCCGGCCGACTACGCCGACTGGGAGGCCAACCAGCAGGAGGGCGCCAAGGTGCCCACCGACGACCTCGCCGCCCAGGGCATGGACATCTTCCGCACCACCTGCAGCGGCTGCCACCTGGTGAGCGGTAAGGGGGGCAACGAGGACGTGTTCAAGGGCGCCGCCCTGGTGTCCGGCGCGGCGCCGAACCTCACCCACTTCGCCAGCCGCGGCATCTTCGCCGGCGGCGTCTTCGACCTGTGGGTCGACCAGGACGGCAACGGTGAGATCGACCTCGACGAGCGCGGCAAGGAGCTCGACGTCGCCAACCTCAAGGCCTGGCTGAAGAACCCGCCCGGGCAGAAGCCGATGGCGCCCGACCAGGCTCGCGGCATGCCCAACCTGAACCTCAGCGACGTGCAGATCAACGCGCTCGTCGCCTACCTCGAGACGCTGGAGTAGCGAAGACATGGCCATCGTCGAGCGACCCGCAGACACCCTGGCCCTGCCTTCGGGCGAGGTCCGCACCCACGACCCGCTCGGGGTCTTCGCCCGCCCGCGCGCGAAGACGGGCTGGCGAGCCTGGGTGAGCACGGTCGACCACAAGAAGATCGGGATCATGTACGGCGCGGCGTCGCTGTTCTTCCTGCTCATCGGCGGCGTGGAGGCCTTGGCCATCCGCACCCAGCTGGCCGCCCCCGAGCAGAAGCTGTTCTCGGCCGCCCTCTACAACCAGCTGTTCACGATGCACGGCGTGACGATGATCTTTCTCGTCGTCATGCCCCTCGGCGCCGCGTTCATGAACTACCTGATCCCGCTGCAGATCGGGGCCCGTGACGTCGCCTTCCCGCGGCTGAACGCCCTCAGCTTCTGGGTGTTCCTCTTCGGCGGCATCTTCCTCAACACGTCGTGGCTCCTGGGCGGCGGCGCCGACGGCGGCTGGTTCGCCTACGCCCCCAACACCGGTGTGGTGTTCTCCCCCGGCCACGGCATGGACTTCTACGCCCTCGGCCTGCAGATCACCGGCATCGCCTCGCTCGTCGGTGGCATCAACCTGGTGACCACCTGCCTCAACATGCGGGCGCCGGGCATGACGCTCATGAAGATGCCCGTGTTCACGTGGATGAGCCTGGTCACCCAGGTCCTCCTCGTGTTCGCCATGCCGGTCATCTCGGTGGCGCTGTTCCTGCTCACCTTCGACCGCCTCTTCGACGCCAACTTCTTCAACGTCGCCCAGGGCGCCGACCCGCTGCTCTGGGAGCACCTCTTCTGGATCTTCGGGCACCCGGAGGTCTACATCCTCATCCTCCCGGCCTTCGGCATCGTGTCCGAGATCATCCCCGTGTTCTCGCGGAAGCCGATCTTCGGCTACCCGTTCATGGTGTTCTCGGGCATCGCCATCGGCTTCATGGGCTGGGGCGTGTGGGCCCACCACATGTTCGCCTCGGGCCTCGGGCCGATCTCGGTGGCCGCCTTCTCGGTGTCCACGATGTTCATCGCCGTGCCCACCGGCGTGAAGATCCTCAACTGGATGGCCACCATGTGGGGCGGCAAGCTCAGCTTCCCCACTCCGATGCTCTTCGCCATGGGCATGGTGGCGATGTTCACGATCGGCGGCCTGTCCGGCGTCACGCACGCCGTCGCCCCGGCCGACACGCAGCAGACGGACACGTACTACATCGTCGCCCACTTCCACTACGTGATCTTCGGTGGCGCCTTCTTCGTGTTCATGGGCGGCTTCTACTTCTGGTGGCCCAAGGTCTTCGGCCACTTCCTGGACGACCGCATCGGCAAGCTGCACTTCTGGCTGACGATGGTGGGCTTCAACCTCACCTTCGGGCCGATGCACATCCTCGGCCTCCAGGGCATGAGCCGGCGGATCCACACCTATCGGGACGGCTACGGCTTCAACTTCTGGAACCTGGTGGCCACGGTCGGCGCCTTCATCATCGCCTTGTCGGTCCTGGTGTTCGGGTGGAACGTGGTCCGGTCCTACCGTCGGCGCGGCCTGCAGCCGGCACCCGGTCCCGACCCGTGGGACGCCCGCAGCCTCGAATGGAGCATCCCCAGCCCCACCCCCGAGCACAACTTCGACGACCCGCCCGTCGTCACCCAGCTCGACGACTGGTGGCACCGCAAGTACGCCGAGGACGAGCACGGCAACGTCATCAAGGTGGCCGAGCCCGAGGACATCGCCATGATCGGCGACGGCTCCCGGGCCCACCTGCCCTCGCCGTCGTACTTCCCGCTCATCCTGGCGGCCGGCCTCCCCCTCATCGGCTACGGCCTCATCTTCAACCTGGCCATCGCCGCCGTCGGCGGGGCCCTGACCCTGGCCGGCTTCGTGGGCTGGGCCCTCGAGCCGGCCGACGACCCGGACCTGCCCCCCCACGGGGGTGGCGGCCACGACCACGACGGTGACGGCAGCCCCGACGCCGCCGCCCTGGAGGCGCCCGCCACGGATGCCCCCGCCGTCGAGGAGGAGGTGACCGTCGGTGACTGACACCGCCATCCACGCCCCCGTCATCCACCACGAGCCGGGCCACGGCCACGACACCTCCACCGGGCTGTCCAACCCGAAGCTGGCCATGTGGGTCTTCCTCGGGTCCGACTGCCTGCTCTTCGGTGGTCTCATCTCGACCTACCTGCTGCTCCGGCATCGCAGCGTCGCCGGGCTGGGCCCGTCCGACGTGTTCGACATCCCGTTCACCTCGGTGAGCTCGTTCGTGCTGCTCATGAGCTCGCTCACCATGGCGCTGGCCGTGGCTGCCATCGTGCGGGGCGACGTCCACCGCAACCGGATCTGGCTGGGCACCACCGCCCTGCTGGGCGCCGTGTTCATCGGCGGGCAGGCCTACGAGTTCACGACCTTCTACCGCGAGGGCCTCGGGTACACGACGAACATCTTCGGCTCCGCCTTCTACACCCTGACCGGCTTCCACGGCGTGCACGTGAGCGTGGGCATCATCATGCTGCTCTCGCTCCTCGTGATGTCGCTGAAGGGCAACCTCGGCCCGGAGCGAGCGGAGGCCGTCGAGATCGTCGGCCTCTACTGGCACTTCGTCGACATCGTGTGGATCCTCATCTTCACGATCGTCTACCTGATCCCCTAGGACCACGATGAGCACCACCACCAGCGTCTCCGAGGCCGCCGAGCACGAGGTCGACGAGAGCGTCCACCGGCACCCGTCCGACACGGACTACGTCAAGATCGCCCTGATCCTGGCCGGGATCACCGCGCTCGAGGTGGCGACGTACTTCTGGAAGGACATCTTCGGGTCGACGCCGAGCACCCTGGCCCTGGTGCTCACGCTGTTCCCGATGATGATCCTGAAGTTCATCATCGTGGTCAGCTACTTCATGCACCTGAAGTACGACAACCCCCTCTTCAAGCGGGTGTTCGTCTTCGGCCTCGTCCTGGCCGTCTGCGTGTACACGATCGTGTTCTTCGCCTTCGAGTTCTTCGACGACCGCTTCTTCCGCTTCCTGCAGAGGGGTTGACGTGATCGCCCAGGCCGCCGGGGGGACCGACTTCTGGCGCTGGGTGCCGCACCCGGAGGTGTGGCTGCTCGTCGGGGGCGTCATCGGGCTGTACGTCTACGGGGCTCGGGTGATCGGCCCGAAGGCCGTCCCCGCCGGCACGCCGGCCGTCACCGCGTCGCAGAAGCGGTGGTTCGTCTTCGGGATCCTCATGCTGTGGCTGGCCGCCGATTGGCCCGTCCACGACATCGGCGAGGAGTACCTCTACTTCGTCCACATGGCGCAGCACACGTTCCTCACCTTCGTCATCCCGCCGGCCCTGCTGCTCGCCACCCCGGAGTGGCTGGCTCGCCTCGTGGTCGGCACCGGGCGAGCGGACCGCTGGCTGCACAAGCTGGCCCGGCCGGTGCCGGCGGCGGTGCTCTTCAACGCCCTGGCGCTGCTGATCCACTGGCAGACCATCGTGAACAACGCCTCCGCCAACGGGCTGTTCCACTACGGCGTGCACACGGCGATCGTCGTGGCCGCCTTCCTGTTGTGGATCCCGGTGTGCGGCCCGTTCCCCGAGCTGCGCATCTCGGTCCCCGCGCAGATGCTCTACCTGTTCCTCACCTCGATCGTGCCGACCGTCCCGGGCGCCTGGCTGATCTTCGCCCAGGGCGCCGTCTACAGCGCCTACGACATCCCGCAGCGGATGTTCGGCATCTCGGTGACGACCGACCAGCAGGTGGCCGGCGCCATCATGAAGCTCGGGGCCGGCACCTACCTCTGGGTCATCATCACGATGCTGTTCTTCAAGTGGTCCGCCGCTCAGCAGCGCGCCGACAAGGCCGAGCGCATCGCCCGCCACGCCCCCACGCTGGCGGCTGCGGCCGCATCCGACGACGCGGCCGTCGGCGAGGAGCTCACCTACGAACAGGTCGCCGAGGCCTTCGAGAAGCACCCCGCACCGGGCTGACGCGCGGCCGGGGCGTCGGCGCGGCGCTCAGCGGTGGGGGCGGGTCAGCCGGTAGAGCACGTGGCGTCGGAGGTGGTGGCCCACGGGCACCTTGGGGTGCTCGAAGTCGTCCGCCGGATCGTGGGTCATTCCCAGCTTCTCCATGACGCGACGCGACCGGTCGTTGCCGACGGCGGTCATCGATACGATCTCGTCGAGGCCGAGGCGCTCGAAGCCGTCGGCGATGGACGCCCGTGCCGCCTCCGGCGCGTAGCCCTGGCCCCAGTGCTCGCGGGCGAGCCGCCAGCCCACCTCGACGGCGGGGGTGAAGGGGGCCTCGAAGGTGGCCGGCCACAGGCCGGTGAAGCCCGCGAAGCGCCCGGTGGCCGTCACCTCGACCGCCCACAGGCCGACCTCCTCGTCGTCGAAGGTGGACTCGATCCGAGCCACGAGCTCGTCGCTCTCGGCCCGGGTCAGCGGCGCCGGGAAGTGCTCCATCACCACCGGGTCGGCGTTGAGCGCGGCGAACGGCTCGAGGTCCGCGTCGGACCACCGCCGCAGCCGCAGTCGCTCGGTCCGCAGCTCGCTCGGCATCACCCCCCGATCATGCCCCCTCCTCGAACCCGCGGTTGTTCCTTGCGGTTCCTGCGGAGCTCTGACCGCGGGTTGCGGTGGGGTGCGAACCCTCCCCGAACCCGCGGTTGTTCCTTGCGGTTCCTGCGCAGCTCTGACCGCGGGTTCGGACGGGGGAGCTGGAGCGGGAGGGGTGGGGCTATTCCCAGCGGAACCAGCGGGTGGCGGCCAGGGGGGTGGCGACGGCCCAGAGGGCGAGCACGACCCAGGCTCGGCCCGGGACGGAGACGCCCGCCGTGAGGGTGCCGCGGACGGCGTCGGCCAGGGCGGTGCTGGGCAGCGCCTTGCTGAGGGCCTGCACCGGTCCGGGCAGCTCGTCGAGCGGGATGACCATGCCGGAGAGGAGCAGGAGGACGAGGTAGAGCCCGTTGGCGGCGGCCAGCACCACGAGCGCCTTGAGGGCACCGGCCATCACGAGGCCGAGGCCGGCGCAGGCCACTGTGCCGAGGACGACGGCGAGCAGGAAGGCGACGTCGAGGGACGGGTCCCAGCCGAGGGCGAGGGCGACGAGCCACAGCACCGCGATCTGCACGGCCTCCACGACGAGGATCGACAGCGTCTTGGCGGCCAGCAGCCGGGGGCGCCCGAGCGGGGTGGCGCCGAGGCGCTTGAGCACCCCGTACTCCCGCTCGAAGCCGGTGGCGATGGCGAGGTTCACCATCGACGTCGACACGATGGCGAGGGCCAGGACTCCGGGGGCCAGGAAGTCGATCGGCTCGCCGTCGATCGGCAGCACGTCGACGTTGGCGAAGAAGGCCAGCAGCAGCACCGGGATGCCCAGCGTGAGGAGCAGCGACTCACCGTTACGGGCCAGCAGCGCCAGCTCGAGGCGCAGATGGGCGACCAGCGCCCTCACGCTCGTCCCCCTCGCCGACGGCGGCCACGTCCGGCCGGCGGCGGCTCCGCCAGCGGGCCCGATTCACCGACCAGCCGCAGGAAGACGTCTTCCAGGCGCTGGCGGCCTGCTCGCAGGTCGGCCAGGGGGAGGTCCTCGGCGGCCAGCCAGGCTGTGAGGGCGGCGACGAGGGCGGGCGTGCCGGCGGCGGCGACCACGTACTCGCCGGGACGATCCTCCCGCACCGGGGCGCCGACGTGGGCGGCGAGGTCGGCCACCCGCAGCCCCGGGGGTGCCCCGAAGCGGACCTCCGCGGCGGCACCGGCCCGCATCAGCTCGTCGGGGGTGCCGGCGGCCACGACGGCGCCCCGGTCGAGGATGACGACGTGGTCGGCCAGCCGCTCGGCCTCATCGAGGTCGTGGGTTGTGAGGACGACGGTCACCCCGTCGTCGCGTAGGCCCGCCACGACCTCCCGGATGGCCAGGCGGCCCTGCGGGTCCACCCCCGAGCCGGGCTCGTCGAGGAAGGCGACCTGCGGGCGGCCCACGAGGGCCAGCGCCAGTGCCAGGCGTCGCTGCTCGCCGCCCGAGAGCTGCCGCCAGGTGCGCCGCTCCTTGCCGGTGAGGCCGACGCGCTCGAGCAGCGAGGCCGGCTCCAGGGAGTGGGGATAGAGGGCGGCGGCGTGGCGCAGGACCTCACCGGCCCGCACCCCGGGCCCGACACCGCCCTCCTGGAGCATCACCCCGATGCGCTCGGTGAGGGCCTGGTGGTCGGTGATGGGATCGAGGCCGGTCACCCGCACGTTGCCGCCGGTCGGCCGGCGAAAGCCCTCCAGCACCTCGATCGTGCTGGTCTTGCCGGCCCCGTTGGGCCCGAGCACGGCGGTGATCCGCCCGGCTTCGGCGGTGAAGCTCACGGCGTCGACGGCCAGCACGTCGCTGTAGCGCACCGTCAGGTCTCGCACCTCCACCGCGCTCATCGCCGCCGACGCTAATGGGGGCGGATCGTCTCCCGCCCGCTGCCATCGGCCGGAATGGCGGCTGGGAGCCGTCGGGGGCGCCGCTACCGTCTGGGGATGCTCGACCTCCGCCGCATCCGCACCGATCCCGATGCCGTGCGCGCGGCACTGGCCCGCCGGGGCGGCGACGCCACCGCCAGCCTCGATCGGATCCTCGAGCTCGACGTCCGCCAGCGCAGCCTCGGCGCCCAGCGCGACGACCTCCGGGCCCAGGTGAAGCGGCTGTCGAAGAACGTCGGCCGGCTCCGGGCCCAGGGCGACAGCGACGCCGCCGAGGCGCTGATGGCCGAGAGTCGGGCGCTGGGCGACGAGGAGAAGGCCCTCGGCGCGGAGGTCGACGCCATCGACGCGGAGGTCCGCGACCTGCTCCTGCGCACCCCCAACACCCCGTCGGACGACTGCCCCGACGGCACCGGCGAGGCGGACAACGTCGTGCTGCGCACGGAGGGGTACGACCCCGCCGCCTACGGCGAGCACCAGCGGGTCCCCCACTGGGACATCGGCGCCGAGCTGGGGATCCTCGACGGCGAGCGGGCGGCCAAGATCTCCGGTTCGATGTTCACGATGTACCGCGGGTGGGGGGCCCGGCTCCTGCGGGCCATGATCCAGCTCAGCCTCGACCGCAACGCCGACGCCTACGAGGAGATCCGGCCGCCCACCCTCGTACGCACCGACACGATGATCTCGACCGGCCACCTGCCGAAGTTCGAGGACGAGGCGTACCACATGGAGCGCGACGACCTGTGGGCCATCCCCACCGCCGAGGTGCCGCTCACGTCCCTGCACCGCGACGAGGTGCTGGCCGAGGCCGACCTGCCCCGGCGCTACGTCGCCTACACCTCGTGCTTTCGCCGCGAGGCGGGGGCGGCCGGCCGCGACACCCGCGGGCTCCTGCGGGCCCACGAGTTCGACAAGGTGGAGCTCCTCGCGGTGGCGGCCGGCGCCGAGCAGGCCATCGCCTGCCAGGAGGACGTCCTGGCCCGCAGCGAAGGGCTTCTGCGGGAGCTCGGCCTCTCCTACCGCGTCGTCGACCTCTGCTCCGGTGACCTCGGGGCCTCCGCCGCCCGCACCTGGGACATCGAGGCCTACGCCCCCGGCTGCGACCTGTGGCTGGAGGTGAGCTCGGTGTCGTGGTTCGGCGACTACCAGGCCCGTCGGGCCAACATTCGCCATCGCGCCACCGGCGGCAAGGGCACCGAGGTGTGCCACACAGTCAACGGCTCGGCGATGGGCTGGCCCCGCACGGTGGCCGCCTACCTCGAAACCCATCGCCAGCCCGACGGGACCATCGCCGTCGTCCCCGTGCTGCAGCCCTACCTCCAGGGCGCGACGGCCATCGGCCCCCGCTGACCGCACCAGCTCGGAGCGTTCGCCGGGCGGGCCGGGGACCATGGTCCCTGTGCAGCCCTGCGCGCCACGTGTGAAGGTGAGCAGCGGTTCCGCTCGAACGTGCCCAGCCGGCCGCTCGCATCCCGACCTCGAGGAGCACCCGTGAAGAAGCTCTTGGCCTCGATGGCCGTCAACTTCGGGAAGCACGCGGCGGTCGTGGGCATCGCCGTCTTCGTCGTCACGGTGCTCCTCGGTGCAGGGGCCAGCAAGCTGGAGTTCGCCACCGGCCAGGACAGCTACCTGAACGACGACGACCAGATCGCCATCGACAACGAGGCCTACCAGGACCTCTTCGGCGGCCAGGCCATGGTCACCCTGTTCACGATGGACGAGGGCACCACGGTCCCCGACCTCTTCACGCCCGAGAACGTCGCCAAGATGCAGGCCATCGAGGCTCAGCTCGACGGCACCGAGGGCGTGCTGAGCGTCGTCACGCCGTTGACGGCCCTCCAGTTCACCCAAGACCTCGTGACCAAGGCCCCCGACGGCGAGGTCACCGACGACCCGACGCAGAGCGTGGCCGGCATCGCGCTGCTGGCCGCCCGGGAGCGGGAGGCGCCCGGCTCCCCCGAGGCCCAGGTCCGCCTCGATGACGCCCTGCAGACGGTGACCCGACTGAACGAGGTGCCGGTGGCGGAGCGGACCTTCGAGAACCCGGCCTGGGTGGACTTCCTCCTCTTCGACAACCGCGGTGACATCCGCAAGGCCCTCCGGCCCTTCTTCCCCAGCGACCGCCACGCCCAGCTCGTCACCCGCCTCGTCGGCAACGCCGACATCGAGACCGAGGGCGCCGCCGCCGAGAAGATCCAGGGGGTCGTCGGCGCCGAGTCCTTCGACAACGCCACGGTCGTGACCACGGGCGCAGCGGTGCTCCTGAAGGACCTGAACGACTACCTGAGGGGCGGCTTCCTCACCCTGGGCGGGGTGGCCGTGGTCCTGATGATGCTGATCCTGCTGCTCGCCTTCCGGGTGCGGTGGCGGCTGCTATCCCTCGGGGTCATCCTCATCGGCGTCATCTGGGCCTTCGGGTTGGCGGGGTACCTCGGCATCCCCCTGTCGGTCGTCACGATCTCGGGGTTGCCCGTGCTCCTCGGCATCGGCATCGACTTCGCCATCCAGTTCCACAGCCGGGTGGAGGAGGAGGTGCAGCTCGACCGGGCGCCCCACCCCATCCAGGAGGCGGGCGTCCACCTCGTGCCGGCGCTGGTCGTCGCCACCGTCGCAGCGGCCATCTCCTTCCTCGCCCTGCAGCTGGCCGAGGTGCCGATGATCCGCTACTTCGGCGTCCTGCTGGCGATCGGCATCGTCGTCGTGCTGATCGCCGACGTCGTGCTGCCCATGGCGATCCTCGGCGCCCGGGAGTACCGCAGCCCCACCAGCCCGCGTGACTTCACCCACGACGCCATCAGCCGGCTCGTTGTGCGCCTCGGCAACTTGCCCCGCAAGGCGGTGCCGGTGCTCATCGGCCTGTCCGTGGTCATCTTCGTCGGGGGCATCCTCGCCGAGGGGTCCCTCGAGCTGCAGACGGATCCCGAGGAGTGGGTCGACCAGGACTCCGCCGTGATCAAGGACCTCGGCGTGCTGCGCCAGGAGGTGAAGTCCTCGTCGGAGCTCGGCATCTACATCCAGTCGGACGACGTCTTCAGCGACGACACCGTCGGCTTCGTCCACGACTTCGCCATCCGGCAGCTCGACAAGTACCCCGAGCGGCTGCTCACCGCCTCCAGCATCGTCACCACCGTGAGCTTCCTCCTCGAGATCCCCGACACCACCCAGCTGCCGCCTCGCGGCGTGGACGTCGCCAACGCCTATGCGGTGGCGCCGCCCGCCATCAAGAGCTCCACCGTCAACGAGGGTGAGGGGGCCCTGAACCTCATCTTCCGGACCGGCGACGCACCGCTCGACGTCCGGGCGGTGGTCGTGAACGAGATCCGTGACTCCGTCGACCCGCCCGCCGGGATCACCGCCACCCCGTCTGGCCTGGCCGTCGTCGGCGTCGGGCTGCTCGAGAACCTCGAGGCCAACCGCACCGTGCTCACCTACGTCGCCCTGGGCGCGGTGTTCCTCTTCCTCATGCTGCGCCTGCGGAGCCCGATCCGGGCCCTCCTGTGCATGATCCCCGTGCTCATGGGCGTCGGTGCGACCTCGATCGTCGCCGCCCTGGCCGGCTTCAAGCTGAGCCCCCTGACCGCCCTCGGTGGGCCGCTCGTGATCGCGGCGTGCACGGAGTTCACCTCCCTCATCTTCCTCCGCCACCTCGAGGAGCGCGAGCGGGGGCTGTCACCGACCGAGGCCGCGCACGTCGCCGAGTCGCGCACCGGCCGGGCCTTCTTCGCCTCAGCGCTGGCCATCGTCGCCGGTGTCGGCGTGCTGGCCGTGTCGCCCCTGCCGCTGCTGCGGGACTTCGGCCTCATCACCTCGATCAACGTGGCGGTGGCGCTGCTGTCCGCCCTCGTCGTGCTCCCGCCGGTCATGGTGTGGGCCGACGAGCGGGGCTGGGTGACCCGCCGCGGCCAGGGTGGCGACGGCCCGGTCGTCGAGGGCCCGGTCGTCGAGGGCCCGTTTGCCGCCGGGGCGGGCCAGCTCGGCCCCCATGGGGGGCGCCCGAAGATCACCTGACGGCCGCCATCGCCGAAATGGTCCGATCGACCCAGATCCCTGGGCGGGCCCCATCGTTACGGTGAGGGCATGCCCCACGTCGCTCGTCGTGCCTCGGTCGTGCTGGCCGACGACGACCAGCGGTTCCGCGAGCTGGTCCGCTCCGTGCTCGAGGAGGACGGCTATCGCGTGCTGGCCGAGGCCGCCAACGCTCGCGACGTCCGCGCCGCGGCCCGAGAGCACCACCCCGACGTCGTCGTGCTCGACCTGGTCCTGGAGGGCGCAACCGGGCTGAGCGCCCTGCGGGAGCTGCTGGCCGACGAGCCCGGCCGGCCGGTGCTCGTGATCTCCAGCCTGTTCGATCCGGTCGTCGAGCAGGACGTCGTCGGGCTCGGCGCCTGGTACCTGGAGAAGGTCGAGGGCATCGAGGCCCTCGAGCAGGCGATCGACGCCGCCGTTTCCGTCACCGGCCACCCCCGCTGACCCGCTGTTCCCCGCGTCCCGCGGGGCGAGCGGCGGTCCCTGCCATCGCGTGCCACCATCCTCCGGTGGACCTCGACCAGCTGCGCCGCGAGTACGAGTCGCACCCGCTCGAGGCGGCGGACCTCGCGCCGGAGCCCATCGCTCAGATCCAGCGGTGGCTGGCCGACTGGGTGGCCAACACGCCGCACGAGCCCAGCGCCATCGTCCTGACCACCGCCGATCCCCGGGGCCGACCGTCCGCCCGCAACGTCTTGTTGCGCCGGATCGACGAGCGAGGCCTCGTGTTCTTCACCAGCTACCGCAGCAGGAAGGCCCAGGACCTGGCGGCCAACCCGCAGGCCAGCATCCTGTTCAGCTGGGTGCCAGTCCTGCGCCAGATCCACGTCGTCGGCTCCGTGGCCCGCGTGGACGCTGCCGAGAGCGACGCCTACTGGGCCACCCGGCCGCGCGGCAGCCAGCTGGCGGCCTGGGCGTCGGAGCAGTCCAGCCAGCTGGCCGACCGGGCCATCCTCGAGCGCCGGTTCGCCGAGGTGGAGGAGCGCTACCAGGGCGGTGAGGTGCCCCGCCCGCCGCACTGGGGCGGCTTCCGCCTCGTGCCCGACTCGGTCGAGCTCTGGCAGGGCCGGGCCAACCGCATGCACGACCGCCTCCGCTACCAGCACCCCGACGGGCAGGCCCGCGGCTGGGAGATCGTCCGTCTGGCGCCGTGATCGTCGCAACCTGCGGGCGTCGCGGTGCTCCTGCCGCCGGTCGACGGGCGATCGGCTGGATCCCGCCGATCGCCGGGTCCGCGTCGTGCTCTGAGCTGGTGCGACCGGCGGGCGTCGCTGCTAGCGCCGGGAGGTCTTGGTGGCGAAGGTGGCGGTGAGGATGGCGGTGAGGGCGAGGGCCAGGAGGAACCCGAGGCGGGTCGGGCCGACGTCGTAGACCCAGTTGGCGATCGAGGACGACCACCCGGTGACGAGGTCGACGGCGCTCGAGTCGGCGCCGCGGCCGTCGCGGACCCGCAGCTCGTACCAGCCGTAGTGGGCCAGGTAGGCGCCGGCCACGACGAGGAGCACCCCCGAGGCCCGGGAGACGTACGGAAGGGACCGCCGCAGCCAGCGGACCATGCTCTGGCGGGCCATCCCCATGCTCACGGTGAGGGCCAGCAGCACGAGGGTCATGCCGAGGGAGTAGGCCACGAAGACGGCCAGGCTGGAGGCCAGGTTCTCGCGCCGGAAGGTGCCGGCCACCGCGCTCGTGAAGAGCGGCAGGGCGCAGGAGACCGAGGCGATGGCGTAGCTGATGCCGAACACGAACATCGACTGGCCCGTACGCTCCCGGCCGCCGCGGTTGAGCTTCGGGAGGGGGATGACCGGCTCGAAGCCGCGCAGCATGGCCACGCCGAGCACGACGAGGCCGGCGCCGATGACCATCGTGGCCCACGGCGTCCAGCGGTCGATCTGGGCGGACAGGTGGTAGATGGCCAGGCCCGCCACACTGAACACGGCCAGGAACCCGGCCGACACCGAGAGGCCCACACCGAGCGAGCGTCCCACGCTGGCCCGCACATCGCGGTCGTGGGCGTCGAGGCCGAGGAAGTACCCGAGGTAGGCGGGCAGCATGGCGAAGCCGCACGGGTTCACGGTGGCCAGCATCCCGGCGCCGAAGGCCAGGGCCAGCGGGGCTTCGATCACGGTCGCCCTCCGCCCGGCGTCACGACTCGATGCCGAAGGAGCCGGCGATGAGCGAGCGCAGCTCGCCCTCGCTGAGCTCCCCGGTGTGGGTGGCCACGATCTCGCCGCTGGCGTCGAGCAGCACGGTGGTCGGCAGGGCCAGGCCCCCGAGGGCGGTGATGACCGAGCCGTCGGGGTCCTGCGCGGTGCGGTAGGTCACGCCGGTGCGCTCGACGAGGGCCAGGGCCTCTTCCGGGCGGTCCTGGGTGGCCAGGCCGAGGAAGGTCACCTGGTCGCCGAGGTCCTGGTGCACGGCCTCGAGGGCCGGCATCTCCTTGATGCACGGCGTGCAGGTCGAGGCGAAGAAGTTCACCAGCACCGGCGTCCCTCGCAGGGAGGTCAGGGGGACGGCCTCGTCGTCGAAGGTGGTGAAGACGGCGGCGTCGGGGTCGACGGCGACGTCCTCCTGGGGGGTCAGCTGGATCGTGCCGTCGGCCGCGGAGGGCCCGTCGTCGCCCCCGCCGTCGAGCACCACGTAGGTCGCCACGGCGGCCAGGAGGGCCAGCACGGTGGACGCCACGATCAGGCGCAGCGGCAGGCGGGGGGCGTCCGACACGCCGATGACGGTATCGCCGCCACCCTCCCCGCCACACGTCGGCGGTGGGCCGTCGGGCAGGCCGGGGGTCGGTCCGGCAGACCCACGCGCGGGGGGATCGCGTGGCTCGTGCGGCCGTTGCCCCGGCCCGCCCGTTGACGGTGACCTCAGCCCGGGACGGCCCCCTCGTCGTCCCGGGCGGGATCTCCCTCAGGCGCTCTTGTAGACGATGCGCGCCTGGAGGTGGACGGGGACCGGGATGTCGGGGAGCTGGTCCTCCGGCCGCGCCACCTTGGGGGGCCGGCCCCGGCGCCGCTTGCTCTGCAGCACCTTGCCGTTGAGCAGCAGCTGGCCGCCCCAGACGCCCCACGGCTCCCGGCGCTCGAGGGCCCCCTCGAGGCAGTCGGCCACCACCGGGCACAGCGCGCAGATCTGCTTGGCCTTGGCGATGTCCTGCAGCTCCTCGCTGAAGAACAAGCCGCTCATCGTGCCGGCCAGGTCGTTGCACCGGGCCTGGCTCCACCAATCTCGGTTCTCGGCGGGCTCCAGCCCGCCGGGTTGTTCGTGGTCGTACTCGTAGCGCTCGGGCAACATCGCCCTGCCCCCTGTCTCAGGTGTCTGGTCTCGTGGTCGTGCTGACGTGGTCGGTGGTGGGTGGTCATCGCTCGTGGGTCGGAGCGGAAAAGGAGAGAGGCCGCCGGGTGATCCCGGCGGCCTCTCGGAGGTTCTTGCGCTGCGCTGGCGGAGTGCCTAGGGCGAGCGCTCCGAAAGGAGCCGGGACGGGCGGTTCTTGCGGTCGAGCACCATGAAGGTGGCCGGCTTGGCAGAAGCGCCCTTGGTCCAGGTGGTCGGCTGGTAGCCGGCGGCCTGGTGCGCGATGACGCCATGGGCGTGGATCGCGGCGGGGGCGGCGGACCGGGACGCGGGAGCGGCGGCGCGAAGGCGGGCCGCACCGGCAACGGCCAGCTGGCCTGCCATGGTGAGCGTCGTCTTCGTCATCGGAAGGCTCCTCGGGTCGTGGACCCCGGACCAGCGGTCCGAGTCCTGGCATCGGACCATGACCCGCCGGGGATCGTCAACCGAATTTGTTGCGGGTCTCGCGCGGTTACCGTGCCGGCCATGTCCGAGGCGCCCGAGCAGCTGCCCAGCGCGCTTGTTTCGCGCCCGTCGGTGGGCCGGGTCTTCGAGGAGGCGCGGCGGGTGCGGTTGGCCGACGTCAGCCCGGGAGGTCGCCTGCGCCTCGACGCCGCCACCCGCTACCTGCAGGACCTCTCCGCGGACGACACGGCCGACGCCGCGCTGGCCGACGCCGAGGGGTGGGTGGTGCGCCGCACGGTCATCGAGGTCCGCCGCTTCCCCCGCTACCTCGAGGCGCTCGAGCTGGCGACGTGGTGCTCGGGCATCGGGAGCCACTACGCCGAGCGCCGCATCAGCATCGTCGGGGAGCGGGGCGGGGCCATCGAGGCCTCTACCACGTGGGTGCACGTCGACCAGTCGTCGGGCCGGCCCACGCGCGTCCCCGCCGGCTTCGGCGACCTGTACCGCGAGGCCAGCGGCGGTCGCCGGATCAAGGCCCGCCTGGAGCACGCCGACCCGCCGGTCGGCGGGGTCGAGCGCTCGCCCTGGCCGCTGCGCTTCACCGACTTCGACGTGCTCAACCACGTCAACAACGCCGCCTACTGGGAGGCGGTGGAGGAGTCGCTGGCCGTGCGACGGGACCTGCGGGCTCCGCTGCGGGCGGAGCTGGAGCACCGCCGCGCCCTCGAGCGAGGCGCGCCGGTCGAGCGGCTCGTCGCCGACGTCGACGGCGGGGGGCTGGCCGTCTGGCTGCTCGACGGCGGTGCCGTCGCGGCGTCGGCGCTGGTGCGCCCGCTCTGAGCTCGTCGCGAAGGGTCAGCCGGTGAGCTGGTAGCGGAGCAGGCCTCGCTCCTTGCGAGCCTCGGCTTCCCCGATGACCCGTAGGTGCTCGAGGTGGGCGTAGGTCTCGCTCTCGGCCATCGGGCCCCACGACCGCTCCCGGAAGAGCCGGTGCGACAGCTGCTCGACGGTGGCCGAGCCGAGCTCGGCGGTGGCGTCTCGCAACACCTGGAGCCGGTCCTCGTGGTGGTAGCGGATGGCCTCCGCCCGCCCGGACAGGTCGGCGAACGGGTGGCCGTGGGCGGGGAGGACCTGCCGGACACCCTTGAGGCGACCGACCTTCTCCAGCGACTCGAAGAAGGCCGACAGCGCGTCCCCGCCGGCCGGTCGTGCCAGCCCCGAGATGTGCGGCGTGATGGTCGGCAGCACGTGGTCCCCCGAGAGCACGACGCCCTCGACGGGGTCGTAGAGGCACAGGTGGTCGGCGGTGTGGCCCGGGGTGTGGACCGACACCCACTCGCGGCCGGCCAGTCGGATCACTTCGGCGTCGTCGACCCGGCGGGTGGGCGATGGCGTGCGGGTGAAGCGGGTCAGGGCGACACGAGCGAAGCGCAGCTGCAGGCGGCGGCGCAGGGGCGGCCGGACGATGTGGTCGTCGCGCCAGGGGACGCTGTGGCCGAAGGGCGTCGGGCGGGGCAGGGGGTCGCCCGCCTCGTCGACGAACGTGTCGTCATCGGTCGGGTCGAACCATGTGCTGAAGCTGCGGTGCGTCACCACCTCGGCGCCGTAGCGGTCACGCAGCCGGCCGGCGCCCCCGAAGTGGTCGGGGTGGGAGTGGGTGACCACCACCGTGTGGACATCGGCTGGCTTGTAGCCGGCTCGCTTCAGCCGGTCGACCAGGGCGCGCCACGACTGGGGACCGGGCAGCCCGGGGTCGACCACGGCCACGCCGCGCTCGTCCTGCAGGAGGTAGCAGTTGACGTGCCCGAGGCCGGGCAGGGAGATGGGCAGCTGCGTCCGCAGGACGTTGGGGGCCACCTCGGTGACCTCGGTGGTGGCCTGCTCCTGCTCCTGGCGCCGGGCTCTGGGTTGGCTGCCGTCCATCGGCGCAACCTACCTTGACCGCACGGTCAAGAGCGATCTGCGGGGGCCGCCTCGATCGGCGCGGTGGTGGCGTCGCCCGGCTCGGCGACAGCGCGGAACACGTGCTCGCGGTACCAGCGCAGCTCCTGGATGGACTCCCGGATGTCGTCGAGCGCCCGGTGGGCGGTGGCCTTGCGGGGTACGGCCTCGATCGCTCCCGGGTACCACCGGCGGGTGAGCTCCTTGATGGTGGAGACGTCGACCGAGCGGTAGTGGAGGTGCTCCTCGATCTCGGGGAGGTAGGCGGCCAGGAAGCGGCGGTCGGTGCCGATCGAGTTGCCGCACAGCGGCACGGTTCGGGCCTCGGGGACGTGCTGGCGGATGAACTCGAGCGTGGCTGCCCCGGCTTCCTCGAGGGTGACCGTGGACGCCTCGATGGCGGGGAGCAGCCCGCTCGCGGTGTGCATCACCCGCACCACCTCGTCCATCCGGGCCATCGCCTCCGGGGGCTGGTGGACGACGAGGTCGGGGCCCTCGGCCACCACCTGGAGGTCGTCGTCGGTCACGATCGTGGCGATCTCGACGATGACGTGCCGAGCCGGGTCCAGCCCCGTCATCTCCAGGTCCATCCACACGAGCATCGCCGCACCCTACCGGTCGCCCTGTGACACCCCGCCGAGGTGCCCGGGGCGGGTTCTCTAACGTCAGGGGGATGTCGCACCCCATCCACGTGCCGGTCCGGCAGCTGGACCCGGACCTGCCGCTGCCGGCCTATGCCCGGGCGGGTGACGCCGGCCTCGACCTCACCGCCCGGGAGGGCGCCGTGCTGGCACCGGCCGGGGGGCGGGCGCTGGTGCCCACCGGCATCGCGTTCTCGCTGCCCGAGGGGTACGCCGGGTTCGTGCAGCCCCGCAGCGGGCTGGCCCTGCGCCACGGCATCACCGTCCTCAACAGCCCCGGCTTGATCGACTCCGGCTACCGGGACGAGCTGAAGGTGCTGCTCGTGAACCTCGATCCCACCGAGGCCTTCGAGGTCCACCGCGGCGACCGCATCGCCCAGCTGGTGGTCCAGGCCGTGGGTCACGTCACCTGGCAGCTCGTCGAGGAGCTCCCGGACTCCGAGCGGGGTGTCGGCGGCTTCGGCCACACCGGCCGCTGACCCACCCCCACCACCCCGAAACCCGAACCCGCGGTCGTTCCTTGCGGTTCCTGCGCAAGAACGACCGCGGCTTCGTCAGCTCAGAGGTCGACCCAGAGGCGGACGCCGTGGTCGTGGTCGACGAGCTCGTGGCCGTCGGCGAGGTCGCCCAGGGTCTCGAGGCTCGACAGGGAGCCGTCCGGCGGAGGTGGTGTCGAGGTGAGCGACGCGGTGACGCGGTCGGTGTCCCAGGTCAGGGTGAGGGTGACGGTGGCAGCGTCGCCGGCCAAGGCGTCGAGCAGCACGAAGTAGGCCAGGCCGGTGGCGGCCTGGAGCCGGGTGCGGGCATCGTCGCGGCAGCCGACCCGGCCGGCGACGACCCGCACCGTGGCTCGAGCCAGCGCCACGAAGTCCTGCTGCGCCGGGAGGCGGAGCCTGATGGTGGCGTCGGCGACGTCGGGCACCGTCGCACTCTCGCACGGCGCTACGGGTCGCGCGTGACGTCGGAGGCACTCTTGTCGTCACGGAGGCCCAGGTAGCTCGGGTGGCGGAGGCGGCCGTCGCTCGTCCACTCCCCGAAGGCCAGCTCGGCGACGATCACCGGCTTCAGCCACCGGGGGTGCCGCAGCATCTCGGCTCGGGGCGGGGGAGGGTCGAAGGGGCAGGCGTCGCTGGCCAAGGGGCCGAAGATGCCGTCGAGGCGGCGCAGCTCGGCCTCGGTGAAGCCCGTGCCCACCCGCCCGGCAAAGCGCAGCGGGCCCCCGTCGCCGGCCGCCTCGTGGTAGCCGACGAGGAGCGCGCCGATCCGACCAGCCCGGTTCCCCTCGCCGGGGATCCAGCCGCCCACCACCATCTCCTGGCGCCGGCGCACCTTCACCTTGAGCCACGTCCGCACCCGGCGGCCCGGTTCGTAGGTCGAGTCGAGCCGCTTGGCCACCACGCCCTCCAGGCCCTGCTCGTCAGCGGCGGCGAGGAGGGCGGCGCCGTCGTCGTGGAGCGGCGAGAGGCGCCAGCGCGGCCCGGGGTCGAGGAGCTCGCCGAGGAGGCGACGGCGGTCCCGCAGCGGCTGGCCCGTGAGGTCGTGCCCGTCGAGGTGGAGGAGGTCGAACACGACGTAGGTGACGGGGACCTCGGCCGCTCGGGCTGCCACCTCGGCGGCCTTGGTCAGGTGCATCCGCTGCTGGAGGCGGCCGAAGCTGGGCCGGCCCTCGGCGTCGGTGGCCACCAGCTCGCCGTCGAGGATGGCGGTCGTGGCGGGCAGGGCCGCCGGCAGGTCCGCCAGCTCGGGCCAGGAGGCGGTGACGTCGCGCTCGTTGTACGACTGCACCCGGACGGTCCCGTGGTCGACGAAGGCCAGTGCCCGCATGCCGTCCCACTTCACCTCGTAGGTCCAGCCGGGCCCCGGGGGGAGGTCGCCGCTGGTGGCCTTCATCGGCACCAGCGTGCGAGGCAGGGGGGCGGCGACCACGCCTGGCAGGCTAGGGCGATGACCGACGCCGACCGCCGGGACCGGGCCGCTTCGGAGCCCCGGGTCGCCGCCTGGCGGGTGCGCGACACCGGCCTCGCGCCGGCCCCCGCTCGCCACCGTCGGCTGCCGGGCGGGCTGCGCCACCACCAGGGCCTCGGCGACGCCTGGCCCGACCACGTGACGCTGCTCCTGGAGGGCGACGACCTCGTCGTCGAGGAGGTGGGCCGCTGGCCGCGGGCCGCCGTGACCGTCCAGCCCCTCAGCGCCGGTCCGCCGGTCACCTTCGTCGTCGACGTCCCCGGCTCGAGCCACCTCCTCGCCGCCCCCGCTGACGAGGCCACCGCCACGCTGCTCGCGGCGCTGGCCTGACCCGCTCAGCGCCGCCGGCGGAGGGCGACGGCGGCACCGATCACGGCGGCCACCCCGACGGCGGCCCCGCCGACGAGCGGCAGCGGCGACCCGTCGCCGTCGTCGTTCGCAGGCGGGCCAGCTCCCGAGGACCCGGACGGCGCGCTCGGCGGGCCCGTGGTGCTCGTCGTGGTGGCGGCCGGATCGGGCAGAGGCGCCGGCGCGGACGTGAGCGCCATCGGCGGTCGTCGGGGAGCACGCAGTGCGGCACCGAAGCGCTGGCTGCCGGCGTCGGCCAGGTCGTCGACGTACCACCACTCGGCTTGCAGCTCGTCGGGTCCCAGGTCGACCACCAAGTACCCGTGACGGGTCAGCTCGACGAGCGACAGCGCCGGATCGAGGCCGCGGAGCGCCGTCTCGAGCAGCTGGGGCGAGACGGGCAGGCGGCCCCCCAGGGAGGTCGAGGTGATGCTCGGCGTCACCAGCTCGACCATGGCCGAGGACCTGTCGGCGCCGGCGGGCCCCTCCCACGCCCACGACGAGTGGACGTCCCCGGTGAGCACCACGACACCGCCGCCGTCGCCGATGGCGTCGAGCAGCTCGTTGCGGGCGGCCGGGTAGCCGTCCCACTGGTCGGGGTTGACGCCCACGCCGTCGACGACGAGGAACCCGACCGCCTGCACCTGGGCCGCGATCGAGTCGGTGGGCACCGGCACCTGCAGCGGGTGGAGCATGACCTGGTTGGCCAGCAGGACCCAGGGCGGGCGGTCGGCGCGGCGCAGGCGGTCGTCCACCCACCGGGCCTGGTCGGGTCCGAGGAGGGTGCGGCCCGGGCCGCCATCATCGGCCGCCGCCCGCTCGGCCCGGAGCTCCTCGGCGGAGGCCGCCTGCCGGTCCCGGTGTGACCGGGTGTCGAGCGCGACCAGCTCCGCCAGGTCGCCCAGCGCCACGCTGCGCCAGGCCTCCAGGCGCCCGTCGTGGCCGAGGTGGGTCCGGCCCGGCACCCACTCCTCGTGGGCCTGGGTGGCAGCGGCGAGCCGGTCGGCCCAGGGTCCGTCACGGGCGTCGTCGTGGGCGGCCGCCCCGTCGCGCCACGCGTTCCCGGCCAGCTCGTGGTCGTCCCACACGGCCACCATCGGGTGCCGCGCGTGCAGCGCCTGCAGGTCGGGGTCGAGCCGGTGCTGGGCGTAGCGGCGCCGGTAGTCGTCGAGCGAGCGCAGCGGAGCGGGCGGGTCGTGGGGGCGGGCGCCGGCGGTCCCGTCCTCGTAGATGTAGTCGCCCAAGTGGACGACGAGGTCGAGCTCGCGCTCGGCCAGGGCCCGGTAGGCGCCGAAGGCGCCCGCCGCGAACCGGCTGCACGAGGCCACCCCGAGGCGCACCCGGTCGACCGGGCCGCGGGGCAGGGTGCGCGTGCGCCCGACGGGTGACCGCTTGCCGTCCTCGGTCTCGAAGCGGTACCACCAGATCCCCTGGGGCGCGAGCCCGTCGACGGCCACCGTGGCGCAGTGGTCGGCCTCGGCCGTCGCCTCGACGGTGCCGCGGGCCACCACCCGCTCCATCGACTCGTCCTCCGCCACCTCCCAGCGCAGCCGGCGCCGCGGCGGGGCCCCGCCGACGCGGGTCCAGAGGAGCACGCCGTCATCGGTCGGGTCGAACGACGCCACCCCCCACGCGAACGCATCCTCGGCCGCGTTCGTCCGACGGATCGCCGCGCCGGCCACCGGCGGCGCCGCCAGGAGGGCACCGACGCCCTTCAGCACGCTGCGGCGATCGGGCCGGGTCACGCCGGCACGCTACGGCGTGACCGCCGCCGGGCGGGCCTCCTAGGGTGCGCGCCGGTCCGCACGCCGACGGAGGGGAACCGACATGGGAGACATGGCACTGGCCGGGCAGGCCGCGCTGATCACGGGAGGGGGCAGCGGGATCGGGTTGGGCTGCGCCCGTCACCTCCTGCGTGACGGTGCCTCGGTGACGCTGGCCGGACGCGGCCAGGAGCGCCTCGACGCCGCCGTGGTCGAGCTCCGCGCGATCGCGCCGGCCGGCGCGGAGGTGCGGGCCGTGACGTGCGACGTGACCGAGGAGTCCGACGTGGCGGCGGCGGTGGAGGCCGCCACGCAGATCACCGGCGCCCTGCGGCTGTGCGTGGCGTCGGCCGGCACCGGGACCGTCGGTCCGGTCCTCGCCCTGCCCGCGGAGCAGTGGCGACAGGTGCTCGACATCAACCTGACCGGCGCCTTCTTCACCCTGAAGCACGCCGGCGCCGCCATGGTCCGCGCCGGCGGGGGCAGCTTCATCGGCCTGTCGTCGATCGCGGCGCCGCTGACCCATCCCTTCATGGCCGCCTACTGCGCGTCGAAGGCCGGCCTCGAGGCGCTGGTGCGCACCGCCGCCGACGAGCTCGGCCGGGCCCACGTCCGGGTCAACGCCGTGCGGCCCAGCCTCGTGCCCACCGACCTGGCCGCCCCGCTGGAGCAGGACCCGGCCGTGCTGGCCGACTACCTGGCCCAGATGCCGATCAGCCGGCCGGGGACCACCGACGACGTGGCCTCCCTGGTGCGCTTCCTCTGCGGGCCCGAGTCGTCGTGGATAACCGGGCAGTGCATCGGGGTAGACGGGGGGCACCACCTGCGTCGAGGGCCCGACGTGGAGCACTGGGCCCGGGCTCTCTACGGCGATGCGGTGGTCGACGGAGCGCTCTGAGCCGGACGTCACGCCATCCGGTCTTTTCTCCCTACCGACCGTTAGGTAGGCTGGCGGCATGCTGTCTGATGACGCCCTTCTCGCCGAGCTCGAGCCCACCGCGGCCGAGCTCCTCGACCGTCACCTCGCCAGCACCAAGGAGTGGTTCCCGCACACCCTCGTGCCGTGGAGCCGGGGGCGGGACTTCGAGGCTGGCTACGAGTGGTCCCCCGACGAGGTCGTGCTGCCCGACGAGGTGCGCTCGTCCCTGTTCGTCAACCTCCTCACGGAGGACAACCTCCCCTACTACTTCCGCACCATCGAGCGGATGTTCGGCGCTGACACCTCCTGGGGTGTCTGGGCCCGTCGCTGGACGGCGGAGGAGGGGCGCCACTCGATCGTCATCCGCGATTACCTCACTGTCACCCGGGCCATCGACCCGGTGGCCCTCGAGCGGGCCCGCATGGCCCAGGTGGAGTGCGGCGAGGTGCCCGAGCCCGAGACCGCACTCGACGGCTTCGCCTACGTCGCCCTCCAGGAGCTGGCCACCCGCATCGCCCACCACAACACGGGCAAGCTCATCGAGGACAAGGCCGGCTACGAGGTGATGAAGAAGGTCGCCTCCGACGAGAACCGCCACCACCTCTTCTACCGGGACCTCGTCACCGCCGCCCTCCAGCTCGACCCGTCGGGGATGGTGTGCGCCATCGAGCGCCAGGTCCGCACCTTCGAGATGCCCGGCACCGGCATCGTCGACTTCGAGGCCCACGCCAAGGCCATTGCCAAGGCCGGGATCTACGACTTCGCCATCCACCACGACCAGATCCTCGTGCCCGTGGTGCTGCGCCACTGGGGCATCGAGGCCCTCGAAGGGCTCACCCCGGAGGCGGAGCGGGCGCGGGCCGCCCTGGTGAAGCGCATCGAGCGAATCGGCAAGGCCGGCCGGCGCTTCGCGGCCCGGCGTCAGGACGACGCTGCCGCGCGCGAGCCGGAGCTGGCCACCGTCTGATCGGCGCCCCCACGCCTCCGCGTCAGCGGAAGGTGATGGGGATCGGCACCGCCGGGAAGATGGGCGGCCCGATGTCCGTCCCGGCGCGACCGCGGGGGTCGCCTTCGTCGACCTGCAGGACGCACCGCGTCGTCACGCCGTCGCAGCGGATCGGCTCACCGCCCACGGTCGTGGTGCAGGAGCCGTCGTCGCCGCACGACTCCTGGTAGGGGGTCGCTCCCGGGTCCGGGATCTCGAAGGACGATGCGAAGGATCCGGCGTCGTCCACCACGATCGGTTCGCGCATGGAGCCGGAGCAGCCCTGGTAGCCATCGAAGCCCGCCTGTGCCTCCGCGACGGACACGGCGCAGATCGAGATCAGCAGACGTGCGCCTGGCGCGAAGCCGGCGCCGGCCAGCACCACCTCGTCTCCCGGAGCCAGCCCGGTCGTGCGGTCGGCCCCGAAGGACGGAGCGGTCGGCGCGGGCTCGTCTCCCCGGAAGTGGAGGGGGACGGGGGCTGGGGCGACCGAGCCGGAGAGGCGCAGCGAGCAGCGGCTGACGGCGCAGTCGACGTAGGTGCCCGGCTCGCCGCCCGGAAGGAACCGCCACACGAGCAGGTCTCCCTCGAGGCGGCCGTCCCCGTCGGATCGGAGGCCGAGTGACTCGCCCCCGCCGTCCTCGCCGTCCACCTGGATGGACTGGCCGGTCCCCCAGCAGGCGAGAGGGTCGCTCGAGCAGATCTCGATGCTGACGACCTCATCGGCCGTCAGGCCATCGGCCATGACGTGCACCGACTGGCCGTCGGCCAGCTCCTCCGAGGGCACCACCGCAGCCGTGGGAAGCACCGCCTGGGCGACGTCGGTGGCGAACTCGATGGGGTGGCCGCCGGAGCGGTCGTAGTCGGCGATGGCGCCCATGGCCACCATGCAGCGATCGGCCTGGGCCGCGCAGTCCACGGTGCCCGTGAGCGGGGTGGTGAGGATTCGGTGCACCCGGTAGGTGCCGGTGGCTGTGCCCTGGTCGTCGGCGGTGAGGTTGGTGTACTGCCCGATGTAGCAGCCGTCGACGCCGCCGCGGGCCTCCGGCGTTGGTCCGCCGGCCTCCGCGGCGCACTGGACGAGCCCCACGGACTCGCCGGGGACGAAGCCCGACGCGCTGACCGTCACCTCGTCGCCGTCGTGCAGCCCGACGTCGGGCGCCGCGGTGACGGGGAGCTTCACCGAGTCCTTGCCGTCACGAGGGCCGAGGGGGCGCAGCAGGCCCGGGGCGAGGTCGGGCGTGGTGAGGTCGGCGTCGACGCGGTCCCGGCCGTCGTCGTCCCTGCCCGCGGAGACCGCCACCAACCCGGCGACCACCGCGATGGCCGCCGCGACGGCGAGGAAGCGGGCGTGGGGGCGAGAGCTCCGCCGTCGGGTGACGGTAGGGGGGAGGCTGGCCGCCGCGGCGTCGACGTCGAGCCGGCGG
>DASUDP010000051.1:0-9996 GCA_036275535.1 Acidimicrobiales bacterium
GGCCGTCGCGTGCTGTGACGAGCAGCCAACCCAAGCCGTGGTGCTGTTCACCGAAGCGGCTTCCATCGGGCGTCGCCTCTCGGACCCTGACCTTCTGGCCGTCGCGCTCATGGGCGTCGGGCAGGCCTGTCTCGTGGCTGGTGCGGTGCGCGACAGCCGCTGCACCGGCCAGTCGATCCGGACGCGAAGCTCCGCTGCGACCTCACGGAACCGAGCCACGTGACGGGCGCGCGTCTCTGCGCCTTCGGCGACACTCCCGTCAGCCTGCACGTCCCAGATCCTCGCGCCGACTGACCCCCTTGGCCGATGATGCCGTCTCGCTACGCGTCCGATTCGGCGTGCGGGGTCATCGCCGGACGAGCGATCTGCGACGCCGGAGCACTCGATGAGATGGACCGCTCCCCATTCGGTCTGCCTGCCATCTGGCGGTGCCGCCGAACTCAGCCCTGCGAAGATTGCGTCGTGGAGGCGAAGCGGATGCTGTTCACGTGCCGACCGCTCGCCGGTCACTTCGAACCGCTGCTTCCCCTGGCCCGTGAGGCCGGCGCCGCGGGCCACGCCGTCGCGTTCGCAACCGGCGAGCCGTATGCCACCCGAGCGAAGGAGGCTGGCTTCGAGGCGTTCGTCGCCGGGCCGGACGAGGGTTTCAGGGCCGAGTGGGCACCGCGGTTCCCTGGCTTCGAGGACCTGGTCGGGAACGAACAGCGCCACTTCTTCCTGACCGAGATCTTCGCCAACCTCGAGCTGGTGCCCCGAGCCCACGATCTCGAGTCGATCGTTGATTCCTGGTCCCCCCACCTCCTTGTCCACGAGGTGGCCGAGCTGGCCGCACCACTTGTTGGTTCCGCCCGGGGGATCCCCTACGTGGATGTCAGCTATGGCGCCCTCATCGACTCGTCGCTCCTCCACGCCACCGGTGAGGCCGCGAGTCCTCACTGGCGGGCCCGAGGCCTCCCCCCGCATCCCCAGGCGGGGCTCTTCCGCCATCTCTATGTCGATACGTGTCCACCGTCGCTGCAGAACCCGGAGATCGAGTCGCTGGCTGCGGTCCAGCTGCTTCGGCCCGCGGCCGCCCAGGCCCCCGACGTCGACGCGCCGGACTGGCTCGATCGCATCGACGCGGCGGCGACCGTCTACCTGACGATGGGCACGGTCTGGAACCGGAACCTCGACATCTTCCGGACCGTCATCGACGCGGTGCGTGACGTAGACCTCGCCCTCATCATCACCGTCGGCCGACAGAACGACCCCGCCGCGCTCGGCCCGCAGCCCCACAACGTCATCGTTCACCAGTACATCCCGCAGGCGGTGCTGCTGTCGCGCTGCGACGCCGTCGTCACCCACGGAGGGGCAGGAACGACGCTCGGGGCGCTCGCGTTCGGGGTTCCGCTGCTGGTGCTCCCGCAGGGAGCCGACCAGTACGCCAACGCCGATCGAGTCGTCGCCGCCGGCGCGGGCCGGCAGCTCCTCAATCACGAGCTGTCGGCCGCCGCCGTTCGAGACGCACTGCTTGGGCTGCTCCACGATCGGAGCTACCGACGCGCAGCCGAGCGCATCCAGGCAGAGATCCGTGACATGCCGGACGCGCGCGAGGCGATCAGCCGGGTCGCGCGACTCCACAGCACGGCCTGACGCACACCAACATGCTGGACCGCTCGCGCCGCGGCGAGCACGTCGAGGGGTTGCCTCGGAGGACACGGGCACACGGGCGCACGGGCACCGCCCTGGCGTGCCTCGCTGTGCTGACTGGAACGCCCCCGGGCGAGGCTGTCGCGAGGGTCCGCGCCGCGTACTGCGAGAAGCGGTCGAGACCGACGAGCAGCACGCGTTCGTCGCCGCGTTCCATCAGGAACCCAACAGCGACCGATAGCCGGGGGCGTCCCGACGCCGATTCGGTCCGACGACGGCCTATCCCCGCGGTGCCGGTACGGGACGCGCCGATTGCCGGTTGGCAGCCGACCACTTGTTCGCGGCTCGCAACCCACGAGGTGAGACCGGCGTAACTCCGGCCGCGCCGGATGGCCTCCAGCGTGCCGAGCAGGGCCAGGCTCCCGGCGTTGAGCTCGAGCACCCGCTCGATGTCCCACTCGCGCTCCAGGGCGTCGACGCGCTGCGTGATGGCGGTTACGACCTTCGGGGGTGGCGGCGCCGGACGCCAGGTCACGGGCGCGCTCGACCATCGCCTGGTCGAGCCGGTTGAGCACGTCCGGGGCCGTGTGATCGCGCACCCGGTCGTCGTCGGGGGCGGCGTGCTGTCGGTCGGTGGTCCGGGTGCCGTGCATGGGGACCTCCCTGTCGAACGTCCCGGTACCCCTACCCACCCGGGCGGTCGGCTCAGTCGGTCGTCGCCGAGCTCAGGAGGAGGCCCGACGGGCACGGGCGCGGCGCTTGCCCTCGTGCATGGCCTGGACCCGGGCGACGGGAAGGGCGGCTCCCTCCTCCACGAGCTCCGCACTGAGGCGCTGGGGGCGGGGCATGCGCTCGGCCCAGGGGTCCCCAGAGCCGAGGCGATCGAGCGCGTTGTGGATCGTGAAGTCGGCAGGGACGACGTCGTCGAGGTCCTCCCAGGCCACCGGGAACGACACCGGCACACCCGGCCGGGCCCGCGGGCTGTAGGCGGCCGCCACCGTCCCGCCGCCCACGCGGGTGGAGTCGACGAAGACGCGCCCGTGGCGGTCGTCCTTCACGAACTCGGTCGTGGCCAGCGCCGGGTCGAGGGCGACGGCCCGCTCTGCGATGGCGCGGGTGGCGGCGGCGGCCGCCTCCATGGGGACGCGCCGCTCGATGGGGACGAAGACGTGGAGGCCCTTGGCGCCGCTCGTCTTCACCGCCCCCTCGAGGCCGACATCGACCAGCGCCTGCTGCACGAGGCGGGCGGCCCGGACGGCCATGGCGAAGGTGTCGCCGGCGGGCGGATCGAGGTCGAGCACGAGGTGGGTCATGCGGTCGAGGCGGTCGACCTGGACGAGCGCCGGGTGGTACTCGACGGCCCGCTGGTTGGCGAACCACAGCAGCGTGCGCCGGTCGTTGCAGAGGGCGTAGGCCACGTCGCGCTTCGACGCCTCCGCCCACACGTCGATCGTGCGCACCCACTCGGGCGCGTAGCTGGGGACGTTCTTCTGCATGAACGCCTCCTGGCCGCGGTGCACCCGGATGACCGACAGCGGCCGGTCCTCGAGCACGGGGAGGATGCGGTCCCGCACCCCGTCGAGGTAGTCGACGAGGTCCCGCTTCGTGGCGCCGGCCCCGTCGAAGAGGGGCTGGTCGAGGTTCGTGAGGGTCACCCCGTCACGGGTCTCGTCGGGCGTCGAGGCCATGGGCGGGACCCTACCCACGGACCCGGCGCCCGAGCCCGGAGCCGACCTACGGTTCCGGCTGTGAGCGACGACGCCGAGCTGCACCCGCTGCCGCCACAGCCCGACGGGGTGCCGTGGCCCACCGAGGCCTGGCCCACGGCGGCGCCGCCACCGGCGGTCGAGGGGCTGGTCGAGGAGATGTTCGCCGAGCCGGACCGGTACGGCACCACCTACGCCGTGGCGGTCGTGCAGGGCGGCCGGCTGCTCGTCGAGCGCTACGGCGGCGAGCGGCCCAGCTTCACCGGCCCGGGGACACCGGTGGAGCCGAGCACCCCGCTCCTGTCGTGGTCGATGGCGAAGTCCGTGCTGCACGCGGCCGTCGGCATCCTGGCCGGCGAGGGCCAGCTGCGCCTCGACGAGCCGGCCCCGGTCCCGAGCTGGGCCGGCGACGAGCGCTCGGCCATCACGCTCGACCACCTCCTCCAGATGCGCGACGGCCTGCAGTGGGCCGAGGACTACGTCGACACCGGGCTCTCGGACGTCATCGACATGCTCTTCGGCACCGGCGCCGGCGACGTGGCCGCCTACGCCGAGGCCCGTCCCCTCGCCCACCCTCCGGGGACGGTGTTCAACTACTCGTCGGGCACCTCGAACGTGGTGGCCGCCATCGTGAGCCGCACCGTGGGCGGCCCCGACGCCACCCAGCAGCTCCTACTCGACCGGCTCCTGCACCCGATCGGGATGCGCAGCGCCGACCCCCGCTTCGACGACGCCGGCACCTTCGTCGGGTCCTCCTACGTCTACGCCACCGCGCAGGACTGGGCCCGCTTCGGGCTGCTGTACCTGCGTGACGGCGTGTGGGACGGCATCCGGATCGTGCCCGAGCGCTGGGTCGACCACGGGCGTCGGGTCCGCTCCGTCGATCCCGAGGACGGCGCCCTCTACGGCGCCCACTGGTGGGTCGAGCCACTCGACCGGCGCCGGGGGACGTTCCAGGCCATCGGCTACGAGGGCCAGGCCGTGGCGCTGTGCCCGGCCCTCGACGCCGTCGTCGTGCGCCTGGGCCGCACCAAGGAGGCGCAGAAGCCGAATCTGGCCCCCTGGCGGGTGCGGGTCCTCGACGCCCTCGAGGTCTGACCGCGGGTCAGGGCAGGAAGGCGAGGCTGGCGACGATGCGGCGGCCGAGCTCCTCGTCACCGGCGATGGCGACGTCGTCCGGCGCGTCGCTGCGCCCGCCGACCAGCGCCGCGAAGGTGGTGGCCGGCATCGACAGCCGCACGGTCGGCTCGCCGTCGAGCTCCGTCGTGGCCCTGGCCCGCCCGTCGACCACCTCCACCACAGTGCGCCGGTCGTCCACCTCGACCACCACCGTGGCACCCTCGGGGGCGCCGGCCCGCTTGCCCACCACGTAGGGCAGGTACTGCGACCAGTAGGCGACAGCCTCGTCGACGGCGGGACCGGCGGCGTGACCGGGCCGACCGAGGGCGCGGCGGATGTCCTGCTCGTGCGACCAGGTGTCCATCACCCGCAGCGTGAGCATGTCGGCCACCGTGCCCCGCCCCGCCGGGGTGGGGACCTCCTCGGCCATTGCGTCTTCGCTGAGGGCGCGCAGCTGCGCCGAACGGGCCGCCGCCACCTCCCGCAGCTCGGCCAGCACCTCGGCACCGGGCAGAGGGCGCCGGGCTTCGACGCCAAGCTCGTTGGCCTCGCCGAGGGGGTTCTTGAGGTGGTCACGCGCCTCGGGCAGGGCCGCCTCCGGGCGGGGCCGGCCCAGCGCCCCCGCCTCGTAGTCGACGAGGTGGGCGACGTTGTCCTGCACCGACCAACCAGGGCAGCCCGTGGGCCGCTTCCAGTCCTCCTCGGTGAGGTCGGCGCACAGCTCGAGGATCGACTCCCACGTGCGCTCGAGGTGCTCGATCGACGGCGACACGGCTGACGGCACGGCTCCCATGCCCGGACCGTAGCGGCGGCCCTCAGTGCTCGTGCTTGATGACGAAGTAGGAGCCGCGGATGGTGCCGGCCAGCTTCGACTTCTGGCGGGCGAACTTGAAGGACGAGAGCTCCTCAGGGACGTCCATCCCCTCAGACAGCTTGAAGCCGACCGCCCGCTTGCCGCCCTCCTCGAGCGTGTACATCACGTTGATGGCGAGGCCGCTCTCATAGAAGACGTGGGCCATCTTGATGCCCTCCACCTCGAAGGCAGTGGCCTCGAGCGGCGGCGAGGCGATGACGATCCCGCGCTCGTCCTCGAGGATGCCGTGGATCCAGTCGATGGTGTCCTTGGCTGCGCTGGCCGGCAGGACGGTGAAGTCGTGGTCGTACTTGTTCTTCAGGTAGCGGGCCTCGTTGGCCCGCAGGCCCGCCAGCGCCTCGGCGTGCGGGGACGGTTCCAGCCCGACCGTCGACACCTCGATGAAGTCCACGGTGTACTCCGTGCCTGCGTCCCTGGTTCCAGCCATCGTCGCGCCTCGCTTCCTGAACCGATCCCGGCCCTCATCGACAGTTGAGAGTTACACTCTCGTTTCGAGAGTGCTACTTTCATATCTATGGACGCCAGCGTCAAGCCCGGTCGGCGTCACGGCACCCCCGCTCCGCAGGCTCGCACACGGCGCACCAGAGCGAGCGTCGTCGACGCCGCTCGCTGGCTCTTTGCGGAGCGCGGGTACGCGGCGACCACCATCGAGGCCATCAGCGAGCGCTCCGACACCCCGCAGGCGACGATCTACCGGCTGTTCTCCTCGAAGCTCGGGATCCTCAAGGCCGTGATCGACGTGGCCATCGTCGGCGATGACGATGAGATCGCGATGGCAGACCGCCCGCAGGTGCAGGAGCTCCTCGCCGACCCCGATCCCCACCAGCGCCTGACCCGGTTCGCCGCCCTCCTGCGGGACCTGCTGGAGCGGACGGCGCCCGTGCACCGCCTCCTGGCCGACGCCGCCCGGTCCGACCCGGATGCGGCGGCGCTCCTCGCCGAGATCGCTCGACAACGCCAGGAGGGCCAACGGCGCGTCGCGCGGTCCCTGGCCCGCGCCGGAGCGCTTCGCCCCGAGCTGCGCGAGCGCGACGCCGCCGACATCATCCACGCCCTGGCGTCGCCCGAGGTCTACGGCCTGCTCGTGCTCGACCGCGGTTGGAGCGGCGAGCGCTACGAGCACTGGATGGGGCAGACGCTCCGCCAGCAGCTGCTCTCGTGACGCAGGGCCGGGCGGACGGCCGACCACGAGCGCATCCTCGAGCTGGCCTGGCGGGTGGCGGAGGGCCGGTCGCCGGACGCGGCCGCCTCCGTCGTCGACCGCGCCGAGCTCATCGCCCTCCTCGACGTGCATCCCCCTGAAGGAGGAGCTCGGCCTCTACCCCCTGCTCATCACGTCCGGCGACCTGGAGCTCGACCGCTGCGAGGCGCTCGAGCAGGAGCACCGGGACGTCCACGAGGTCCTCGCGCACGCCCACTTCGACCGCCGGGACTACTTCGCCCTGGCCGCCCACATCGAGGAGGAGGAGATGGAGCTGTTCTCAACCGCCCGCTTCGCCTTCGACGACGAGGAGTGGGACGACATGGCCGCCGCCCACCACGCCGCCTTCCACCGGGCCGGCATCACCCACTCCCACGACATGCTCCCCGCCGTGGGAGTCGTTGCGGCGCACTGACACATCGGCCCGTCACCCGCCCGAAGCGAAGATTGGCGGTTGTGGGACGAACTACAACGGTGTAGTCTGATGACCTTCCCCTTCGGGACCCGGGTCGATCTCAGGGTCCCCGTCCGTTCGCAGCGACGCGTCCCGGAGGTGGTGAGCCATGGTCGATCAGCGGCCCGATTACGAGCACTGCACCCCCGACGAGCGCGAGGTCCTGCTCGACCACCTCCTCACCCACCGCAACGCCCTGCTCGACGAGGCGCTGCGCGTCATCCTCGCCGCCGGCGCCGCCGAGGACCACCGCGCCGACGGCGCCCTGACGATGGCCGACTGGCTCGTCGCGCGCTGCAACGTCTCCCGCACCACCGCCGCCCACTGGGTCCGCGCGGCCAGCGCTCTGGAATCGCTGCCGTGCATCCGCGCCCGATTCGTGGCCGGCGACCTCAGCTTCGAACAAGTCCGCCATGCCCTCGGCTTCGCCACCCCCGCCGAGGACGCCCGCTTGGCCGAGCTGCTCCCCGCCCTCGGCTGCGCCGAGATCGAGCTCCTGGCCAAGCAACGCCGCCGGGCGCGGAGGGACGACCACGACGACGCCCGGCGCCGCACCCACCTCCGTCTCCGGCCCGACCGCTCCGGCCTCGGCATGCGCCTTACCGGCTTCCTGCCCAACGAGGACGCCGCCACCGTCCAGGCCGCCCTCGACCGGCGCGCCGAAGCCTTCGGCCCCGACGCCGAGACCGGCCTGTGGGCCCCCCACGAGCAACGTGCCGCCGGCGCCCTGCGCGACCTCTGCGCCGAAGACCTCGCCCGCACCGCCCACTCCGGTTCGGAGCCCGACGCCTCGATGATCGTCGTCCACGCCCCCGCTGACCTGCTCGAACGCGACGACGTCTCGCGCAGCGCCACCGTCAACGGCGAGGCCATCACCAACGACGCCCTGCGTCGCCTGCTCTGCGATGCCCGCATCGAGGTCAGCTTCGACACCGCTGCCGGCCGTACCGTCGGCGTCGGCCGGGCCACCCGCAACCCCCCGGCCTGGCTCCGGCGGCGGGTCATCGGGCGGGACCACGGGCGATGTCGATGGCCCGGCTGCGGCCGGGCGATCCGCCACCTCCACCACCTGCAGCACTGGACCAAGGGCGGCCCGACGGACGCATCGAACCTCATGGGCGTCTGCTGGCACCACCACCACCTCCTGCACGAGGGCGGCTGGGACGCCACCGGCGACGCCGACAGCGACATCCACCTCACCAGCCCCTACGGCCGCACCCTGCGGACCCGCGCTGGCCCCATGGCCGCCTGAGCCCGCGCCCCACAGCCCGTTCGCTCCCGTGACGGGCTGGCGGCGCGCCCTCAGACCCGAGCGGGAAGCGGACCCGGAGCCAAGTAAACCCTCCGGGGCCGGCGCCGGCCTCGTCGTAGGTTGGGTCGGTACGCACGCCGGCCGGCTCCTCGGCCTCTTCGGCGTCGCCTTCTCGCTGCCCGGCGTGCTCCTCGGGCCGGTGTCCGGCACGATCATCGACCGACTCGGGCCGAAGCTCGCCCGCACGATCGCCAAGGTGATCGGAGTCGCCGCCGCGCTGCTGCTCCTGCAGGCCGACGACTACTCCACCCTCACGCTGCTGTGCGTGCTGCACGGGATCTCGTCCTCGCTCTCGCACCCCGCCTTGCAGTCGATGCCACCCCGGCTGGTGGACGACCAGCACCTGGCCCGCACCAACGCCCTCGTGTCGCTGACCGACGAGGTGGCCATCATCTTCGGCCCCGTCGTGGCCGGCGTCGGCATCGCCCTGTTCGGCTTCCGGGGCGCTTTCGTGTTCGACGCCCTGACCTACGCCCTCGGCCTCGTCGTGCTGCCCCTCGTCCACCTCGCGCCGATCGACCGCTCCTCGACCGTCGGCGCGGCCGACGACGCACCCGTCCGCCTCCGCCACGCCCTCGAGGGGTGGCGCCTGATCGTCCGCACCGGCGTGCTGCGCCGGGTGGTGACCTGCACCTTCGTCGTGCACCTCCTCTACGGCGCCGCCCTGCTGGCCGAGCCGCTCTACGTGCGCGACACCCTCGGGCGCTCCGAGAGCGTCTTCGCCGCGCTGCAGACCGTCTTCGGCGTGTGCCTCGTCCTTGGCGGCCTGCTGGCCGCCCGGCTCGGGGAGCGCCTGGCTGCCTTCGGGTGGGTGGCCGTCGGCGTCGGGGCGTCCGGCCTCACCGCCATCGTCTACCTCGGCACGCCGTTGGTCGGCATGGCCTTCCTGGGCGTGGCCCTGTGGGGCGTGGCGACGGCCGTGATCTCCGGTCCGTCGCGCACCGTCCTGCAGCGGTCGAGCCCGCCGTCGGTCCACGGCCGCGTGCTGTCGGCCGACTTCGTGGCCGGCAACTCGGCCGAGCTGCTCGGCCTGGGCGTGGCCGGGCTGTTCGTGGGTCTGTTTCGGCGTGCCGTGGATGATCCTGCCCCTCGGCCTGACGGTGACGACCGCCGCATCGTGGCTCTGGCGGTCCGACCGCCGCGACCCGGCGACCGTCCCCGGCGCCGAGGTCCCCACCGCCGAGGCCAGCACGGTCGACGTCCGCCCCGTCGAGCGCCTGCCGGTCACCACGGCCTGATCCAGCGAGGATGGACACGTCGGACGGTGGGTAGGGGATCCGCGCATGCGCTTGATCCTGGTTCGTCACGGGGACGCCCATGCTGGCTTCACCGGCGTCATCGGAGGACAGACCGGCTGCACCGGGCTGACCGACCTCGGCCGGCGGCAGGCCGAGGCGCTGCGGGACCACCTCGCCACCTCAGGCCGGATCCGGGCTGACCGGCTGCTCGTCAGCGTGATCCCCCGGGCGGTCGAGACGGCGCAGATCATCGCCCCCGCCCTCGGACTCGAGATCGCCGGCCACGAGTGCGACCTCTGCGAGGTCCATACCGGGACGGCCGACGGCATGGCTTGGGAGGAGTACGAGCTCCGCCACGGGTCCTTCGACATGGAAGGCGAGCCCGACCGGGTGTTCGCCCCCGAGGGCGACAGCTGGAACAGCTTCCACGAGCGGGTGCAGCACCTGCTCGAGCGCCTCGCCG
>DASUDP010000052.1:0-3189 GCA_036275535.1 Acidimicrobiales bacterium
GATCCGGGTGTCGCCGTCGGTGTCGGTGAAGTCGAGGTACAGCCGCTCGCCGTCCGGGTCGGCGGCCATCCCCAGGAGGCCCCGCTCACCCCCGGTCGACACCCGGTCGGTCAGGTCGAGGACGACCTCGGTGTCACCGGAGCCCAGGTCGACGAGGTGCACGAGCCCGCCGAGCGTGGAGACCAGCACCGGGCCGGCGCCGAGGGGGTCGACCACGGCGGAGGGGAGGTCCAGCTCGGCCAGCTGCTCGAGCTCGACCGCCGGCGGCTCGTCGGAGGTCGGGGGCTCGTCGGTCGCCTCGGGCAGCGGCGGGCCGTCGATGGTCGGTGCCGGGTCGGAGGTGCGGTCCAGCGCGTCGTCGACGATCCCGCCGGGGAACAAGTACCCGTACACGTCGCCGACCTGCTGGCGGAACACCAGCGCGCCGACGCCGGCCAGGACCAGCACGGCGACCAGGATCCGGATCAGCCAGCGGCGCACCGCACGATGCTGGCAGGTGCTGAGCAGGTGCACAGGTCGGGGCAGGAGGTCGGTGCTGGCGGGGCGAACTCCGAACGGATGCCCTCCCCACGATGGACGACGCCGACGGCCCTGCTGGTGGCCGCCCTGCTCACCGCCGGGTGCGGCGCCCGCTGGGACGAGGACCAGCGGGCGGCCATGACGGCCGGCGGCGGGACGGGGATGCTGGTGGCCGACGAGGGCGGCCGCGGCACGACCAGCCGCTCGGAGGCCCGCACCGGCGCGATGACACCGAGCGCCGCCGATGCCGCCACGACCCCTGGCGCGCCAGGCGCGACCGGCGACCCCGCCGCGCCGGGCGCCGCCGCCACCGACGGGGGAGCGGACGCCGGCGAGGCCGCCGCCAGCGGCCCCCGCCCGTGCGACGCCCCCTCCGAGGCGCCGGGCATCGCCGACGACACCATCACCATCGCCACGGTGAACAGCGTCACCGGGCCCGTGCCCGGCCTCGGCACCACCTCGGAGGCTGCGGCCCGCGCCTACGTCGCCTACCGCAACGCCACCGGTGGCGTGTGCGGGCGCCAGGTCGAGCTGGTGGCCGTCGACGACGGCACCGACGCCGGGCGCTTCCGGGCGGCGATCGTCGAGATGCTCCCGAAGGTGATCGGCATCGGCGGCCTCTTCGCCAACGGCGACGCCGGCGGCGCCCAGCTGGTGGAAGAGGCCCAGCTCCCGGTGGTCGGCGCCGCGTCCACCACCCAGTTCCAGGACGTCTCCACCGTCTTCGACGTGAACCCGCCGCCGGCCGACCTCGGCGCGGTCATCGAGAAGTACCGCTACCTGAAGCAACAGGGGGTCACGAAGGCGGCGGTCATCACGCTGTCCAACGCCGCCGCCGTCGCCGAGCTCGACGTGCACCAGGCGCAGATGGAGGCCGCGGGCATCCCGGTGGTCAGCCGCCAGGTGCTGCCCGTCGCCACGCTCAGCTTCGACTCCGCCGCCCGCCAGGTCGCCAACAGCGGCGCCGACTACCTGTTCTTCCTGGCCGCCGAGAACCACGACGCCGCCCTGGCCCGGGCCATGCGTGACAGCGGCTACGACCTGGAGTTCGAGGAGTACCTCACCGGCTACGGCGACAAGTACCCCGCCCAGGCCGGGCCGGCGGCCGAGGGCACGTCGAGCTGGATCCGCTCGCTGCCCAACGAGGACGGCGGCGCCAACCCGGAGCAGGCAGCGTTCCTCGAGTGGATGGAGCGCGTCGCCCCCGGCACCGCCCCCGACGTGTACGCCGCCCAGGGCTGGGTGGGTGCGAAGGGGCTCCTCGACGCGATGGAGCAGCTCCCCGGGCCCATCACCCGGGAGGCGATCGTCGCCCAGCTGCGGGCCACCACCAGCTTCGACGCCGGCGGCTTCTTCGGCGACATCGACCTCGGGAACGAGCGCAGCAAGGGCTGCCTCATCGGGATGCGCCACGAGGGCGGGCAGTGGCGGCGGATGACGCCGGCGCAGGCCTTCCTCTGCTGACGCGGCCTCTGCTGAGCGATCCCGATCAGCGGACGGCGGGCACCGAGCGCCGGCAGCGGATCCGGAGCGGGTGCGAGTCGTCAGGCGGGGCGATGGCGATGTCGTCCACGAGGGACTCGACGATGATCAGCCCCCGGCCGCCGGGACGCAACGGGTCGTCGTAGTCCCAGGCGATGGTGGGCTCGAAGGCGGCGCTGGCCGGGTCGGTGACCTCGAGGACCATCTCGGACCCCTCGTGCCAGGCGCGCGCGGCCACGGCGTCGAGCGGGTCGCGGCTGGCGTTGATGGCGTTGGAGAGCAGCTCGCTGAGCACGACGAGCATCTCCTCGCGCAGCTGGCTGAGCGCCGGCTCCGGGCCCATCCACCGCTCGAACGCCTCGCGCGCCTCGGCGAGCACGGCCGTGTCGGGTCGGTAGGTGGCGAAGAACTCCTGGCCGTCCGGTTCTCCGGACATCGCGGGCTCCTGGGTGCATCGGGGTGGGGCGGGTCGAGCGTGCACGCAAGCCGTACCCACCGGGACCCGACTGCAGCCCACGTCGGCCGGACGGCCACGCGGGTCGCCTCAGCGGGCCCGATTTCCTCCGGAACCGTCGACGGTCCGTCCTCCACGTTCGGTCACCCGGCGTGCCGGATGGGTACGCTGAGCGGCGGCGGCGGGCGCAGTGGTTCGAAGATTGTTGGAGCAGGGTGCCCAGGTTCTCGGTGGACAAGGTGTTGGACAGGGCGACCTGCGTGGCCAGGGACGTCGCTGGACCCCTCGCCGACGAGGTCGACGTCGAGGGTCGCTGGCCCGCAGAGGCGCTCGGCGCCCTGCAGGAGGCCGGCCTCGGCGGGCTGGTCGTCCCCGAGTCGGCCGGTGGTCTCGGCCACGGGCTGGGCGCGCTCGCCGAGGTGTGCGAGGTCCTCGCCACCGCGTGCGCGTCCACGGCGATGTGCTTCGGCATGCACGCGGTGGGCTCGGCCGTCATCGCGGCGAAGGCGACCGAGGAGCAGCAGGAGCGCTACCTCGAGCCCATCGTCACCGGGCGCCACCTCACCACCCTCACGCTCAGCGAGCCGGGCACCGGCGCCCACTTCTGGCTGCCCCGCACCGAGCTGCGCCGCACCGGGTCCGGGTTCACGGTGTCGGGCGGCAAGACGTTCGTCACCAACGCCGGCCACGCCGACTCCTACGTCGTGTCCACGGTGGCGGCCGACCCGGGCGCG
>DASUDP010000053.1:0-10654 GCA_036275535.1 Acidimicrobiales bacterium
TGCGGCGCTTCGTCGGCCCCCCACAGCCGGTGGAACTCGTTGCCCGGCAGCAGCGACGGGATGATGGGAGGCACCCGTTCGTCGCTGACGAAGACGGCCCTGCCGTCGGCGTCGTGCCCCGTGACCACCCTGCGCACATCCATCTCGTCCCCCTCGTGTCCGACGGCGCGGCACCGTAGCCACAGGCACCGGTTCGCGCTGGACGACGGCAGCGGCGACCGACCACGGTGGGCCGATGGGAGACCGAGCGGACACGTACACCCACGGCCATGCGGAGAGCGTGATGCGCTCGCACCGCTGGCGGACGGTCGAGAACTCGGCCGGCTACCTGCTCCCCCACCTCGTGCCGGGCACGGACGTGCTCGACGTGGGCTGCGGCCCGGGCACGATCACGATCGACCTCGCCCACCGGGTGGCCGAGGGCCGGGTGGTGGGCGTCGACCTTGCCGCCGCCGTCGTTGCCGACGCGCAGCGGGCCGCCGCCGAGGCGGGGGCCACGAACCTCGAGCTCCGCGTCGACGACGTGTACGCCCTCGATGCGCCCGACGCGTCATTCGACGTGGTGCACGCCCACCAGGTGCTCCAGCACCTCACCGACCCCGTGGCCGCCCTGCGGGAGATGCGCCGCGTCTGCCGTCCCCGCGGCGTGGTGGCGGCCCGCGACACCGTCTACCGGGCGATGACCTGGTTTCCCCTCGACCCCCGCCTCGATCGCTGGCTCGAGCTCTACTGCGCGGTGGCCGAGGGCAACGGGGGCGAGCCCGACGCCGGCAGCCACCTCACCACCTGGGCGCTGGCCGCCGGGTTCACCGACGTCCGCAGCTCGGCGTCGGCGTGGTGCTTCAGCACCCCCGAGGACCGCCGGTGGTGGGGGCAGACGTGGGCCGAGCGGATCAGCGCCACGGCCCTGGCCGACCAGGCCGTCGAGCGAGGCCTCGCCACGCGCGACGAGCTGGCCGGCCTGGCGGACGGCTGGCGGGCCTGGGCGGCCACCGACGGCGCCTGGTTCGCCGTCCTCCACGGCGAGCTCCTCGCCACGCCCTGACGGCTGCCTCCGACGCAGCGGTACGGTCCCACCATGAGTGACTGGCAGCACCTGCTCGTGGAGGACGACGACGTCGTCACCCACATCACGATGAACCGGCCGGATCGCCGCAACGCCCTGTCGGTCGAGCTGATGACGGAGCTCACGGCCGCGCTGCAGGCCGCCGCCGGGCGCATCGTCGTCATCGCCGGAGCCGGCCCCGCCTTCTCGGCCGGGCACGACCTGGCCGAGCTCCACGCCGCCGGCACCCCCGAGGCCGAGCACATCTTCGGCACCTGCACCGACCTGATGACCACCGTGCAGTCGATCGACCAGCCCGTCATCGCCCGCGTCCACGGCGTGGCCACCGCGGCGGGCTGCCAGCTCGTGGCCAGCTGCGACCTCGCCGTCGCCGAGGACGGCGCCCGCTTCGCCACTCCCGGGGTGCGGATCGGGCTCTTCTGCTCCACCCCGATGGTGCCGCTGTCCCGGTCGATCGGCCCCAAGCGGGCCCTCGAGATGCTCTTCACCGGCGACCTCGTCGACGCCGCCACCGCCCTCGAGTGGGGCCTCGTGAACCGGGTCGTGCCCGCCGAGGAGCTCGACGCCGCCGTCGCCGCCCTGGCCGCCCGCATCGCCGAGGCCAGCCCCATGGTGCTGGCGCTGGGGAAGCGCACGTTCTACGCCCAGCAGGGCCTCGCCACGGCCGCCGCCTACGACCTGGCCGGGCCCACGATGACGGCCAACCTCGGCACCGAGGACGCCAAGGAGGGCATCGGCGCCTTCCTCGACAAGCGCTCCCCCACCTGGACCGGCCGGTAGCGGGCCGGCGGTGCTGGCCGTCCTGTTCCTCGCCGTGGCGGCGGGCGCCGCCCTCCAAGCCGCCACCGGCTTCGGGTTCGGCCTGCTCTCCGCCCCGCTGCTCTACGCCGCGCTGGAGCCCCAGCCGGCCCTCGGGCTGCTGGCTGTCCTCGCCCTCGGCGTGAACCTCATGACCCTGCTCACCGAGGGCCGGCGCCCCCGGCCGCTCGTCGGCGAGGTCGTCGTCCTTGTGGGCTGGGCGCTGCCCGGAGCCCTCGTCGGCGTGGTCGTCCTGCGCTCGCTCAGCGCCGTCGCCCTCCAGGTCCTCGTCAGCCTCGGCGTGATCGTGACCCTCGTCGTCCGCCGCTCGCTGACACGGCGGGCGGCCGTCGTGCCGGTGCTGGCGGACGGCCCGCGGCCCCGACCGGCCTGGTCGGCCCCGGTGGCGGGGTTCCTCTCCGGCGCCCTCAGCACCTCCACCTCGACCGGTGGCCCTCCGCTGCTCCTGCACCTCCTGGGCCGGGGCGCCCGGCCGTCCGTGGTGCGCGACACGCTCACCACGTGCTTCCTCAGCCTCGGCCTCGTCACCCCGCTGGCCCTGCTCGTGACCTGGACGACCGAGGCGGTACCTGGACGTCGCGAGGTGCTGGCGCTGGCGCCGGCCGTCGTGGTCGGCCACCTCGGCGGGCGGCGGATTTTCGCCCGGCTGGCCCACGGAGACCGCTACGAGCCGGTCGTGACGGCGGTGCTCCTGGCGGCGGTGGCCGCCGGGCTGGTCGGCGTCCTCGCGTGACCAGGCGGTAGACACGGCGCCGTGGCCGATCCGCACATCCGCCCCTGCGCGCCGACGGACCTCGACGCCCTCTACGAGATCTGCCTGCGCACCGGCGACGCCGGCGACGACGCCACCGGGCTCGTCCAGGACGGGCGCCTCCACGGCGAGCTGTGGGCGGCCCCCTACGCGGTGCTGGAGCCGGAGCACGCCTTCGTGGTCGACGGCGGCACCGGGGCGGCCATCGGCTACGTGCTCGGCGCCCTCGACACCCGGGCCTTCGAGGCCCGCTGCGAGGTCGAGTGGTGGCCGCCGCTGCGGGCCCGCCACCCGGAGCGACCCGGCGGCGACACGCTCGACGACCTGCTCGTCGCCATGCTCCACCATCACCCTCACCCCCCCGACGAGCTGCTCGACCGGTACCCGTCGCACCTCCACATCGACCTCCTCCCCGAGGCCCAGGGCCACGGGTGCGGACGCCGGCTCTTGGCCACGTTCTTCGAGGCGCTGCGGGCCGACGGCTCCCCCGGCGTCCACTGGGGGGTGAGCGCTCGCAACCACCGGGCCCTCGGGTTCTACCGCCACCTCGGCTTCGAGGAGCTCGCCGCCGACGGCCTCACCTACACCTTCGCCACCGTGCTCTGAGCTCTGTCCCGTAGGTTGCAGGGGTGACGAAGGACCCGGAGCGCATCAAGCGGCGAGCCGCCGAGGCGGCCAAGCTCGGCCTGAGCGAGGACGAGCTGCGCCAGCAGCGGGCCGCCGAGGACGCCGCCAACCTGGAGGCCAAGGCAGCCGAGGCGGGCGTGCCCGTCGAGCGCTACCTGGCCGAGCGGCGGCGGCGCCGCAACCAGGCCCGACGCCGCTGACGCGTCCCCGCGGGCACCACGCTCGGTGGCGGCCTGCCGACGCCCAGCACTAGTCCTTGTCAACGTCGAGGATGGCCCGGTCCGGCCATTCCGGCTTCACCGGGTTCTCGCCTACGGTTCCGTTCAGCCGACTCAGGCCCCCACGGGCGGGAGACGAGCCAGTTGGTGCACCCCGGGCGAGCGGTTTCATGGTTGGCCGCCGCCGGGCGATCTTCGAGCGGCCGGGGGGTCCGGTCGAAGATCTGCACCACCGCGCCGCGGCCACACTGAGGGGATGACCGGCCCCGCCGACCCCGCCCCGATCCGCCGCGAACCCCCCGCCTTCCGGGAGGTGACCGTCGCTGCCGTGGTCGAGCGCACGCCCCACCTCCGCCGCGTGCACCTGTCCGGCGCCGGCCTCCTGGGCTTCCGGGTGGACGAGCCCGGCGCCAGCGTGCGGCTGCTCCTCCGCCGCGCCGGCGTCCTCGAGCTGCCGGAGTGGACGGGCAACGAGTTCCGCTTCGTCGACGGCGCCCGGCCCCCGATCCGCACCCTGACGCCCCTCCGCGCCGACCCGGTGGCCGCCACGCTCGACGTCGAGGTCGTCATCCACGCCGACGTCCCCGGTCCGCTCTCCGAGTGGGCCCGCACCACCGAGCCCGGCGACACGGTGGCCGTGTCCGGCCCCGGCCGCGGCTACCCCGTCGACCCGGCTGTGCGCCGCTACCTGGTGGCCGGCGACGAGTCGGCGCTCCCGGCCATCGAGCAGCTCCTCGAGGTGCTGCCACCGGACGCGACCGTCGACGTCGTCATCGAGGTGGCCCACCCCGACGCCCGTCTCGAGCTCCCCGACCACCCCGGCGCCACCGTCGCCTGGCTGGACCTCCCGCCGGGGCGCCGGCCCGGCGACGCGCTGGTCGAGGCCGTGACCACCCGCGCCATCGACCCGGAGGGCCGGGTGTGGGCGGCCGGGGAGGCCGCCGCCGTCCAGCGCATCCGCAAGCACCTCGAGGCCGTCGGCATCCCCCGGCCCCGCACGACGGTGCGCGGCTACTGGAAGCACGGCCGCGCCGTCGGGGGCTGAACCCCTCCGCTCGGCGGGCTCAGGTCGTCACAGGTTGGTGTCCTCGGCCGGGATGTCCGTGGGGATCGGTGCGGCGCCCTCGTCGGCCATCGGCGTGGTCCCGGCGTGGACGCCGAGACCGTAGGAGGTCATCGACAGCGAGCCCATCGAACAGCCCTCGACGAGCACCTCGGGCCGCCCGCCGTCGGCGGCGGCCAGGCCGGCCAGGTAGGCGAGGGGGAGGAAGTGGTCGGGCGTGGGCACGGCCAGCTCGTAGTCGGGGTGGTCGGCCAGCCGGGCCAGGGAGCCGGGGTCGGACTGCAGGACGTCGCGGGCGGCGTCGTCGAAGCGCTGGGCCCAGTCGAACCCACCATCGAGGTTGCCCCAGTCGATCCGGCGCAAGTTGTGCACGATGTTGCCGCTGCCAACGATCAGCACCCCCCGCTCCCGCAGCGGGGCCAGGCGGGCACCGAGGTCGACGTGGTACTCGAGGGGGAGCTGGGCGTTGACGGCCAGCTGGAGGACGGGGACGTCCGCCTCGGGGTAGGCGTGGACGAGGACGGACCAGGTGCCGTGGTCGATGCCCCAGGAGTCGCGGTCGAGCCCGACCCAGGTCGGCTGCACGACGTCGACGATCTCCTCGGCCACGGCGGGATCGCCGGGGGCCGGGTACTCAACGGCGAAGAGCTCGTCGGGGAAGCCGTAGAAGTCGTGGATGGTCGGCGGCTCGGCCATGGCCGTGACCGCGGTGGCGTTGATGTACCAGTGGGCCGAGACGCACAGGATGGCCCGGGGGCGGGGCACGTGGGCGCCGAAGGCCTGCCAGGCCTCGGTGAAGCGGTTCGTCTCCAGCGCGTTCATCGGGCTGCCGTGCCCGAGGAAGGCGGCGGGCATCAGGGGGTCGGCCATGGGGTGCTCCTCGTCGCTCGAGCGATCAGCGTGACGTTCCGGCGCGGCGGGCCAGGCGGGCCCGGCGGCGCACCTCGTCGTGGACCGCCGGCGCGAACGGGCTCCAGGCGAACCAGGACCCGAACCGCTTGGTGAGGTCGGGGACGCCGGTCACCCGCACCGAGCCGTCGGTCAGGGCCTGGCGCAGGGGGATGATCCCGGAGAACACCCGCATCAGCGCGACGGGCTCCGTGGTGACGAGCACGTCCGTGTCGAACCCCGGGTGCTTCATGCAGACCGACGGCTCGCCGCGGTCGAGCACGAGCCAGATGTGGGTCCGCTCCTCTCCGCGGTAGTCGAACTCGATGGTCACCCGCCGATCCGGCAGGTGGTCCCGATCGACCCGGCGGTGCATCCACCAGGTCAGCGTCACGGGGTCCACGTCGATCGGCTCGGGCTCCCGGAACAGCCAGCGCACGCTCCACTCCCCGAGGGCCATGATCACCCCCTCCAGCTCCCGGCCCGCCTCGGTGAGGTGGTACTCGCTGCCCCGACCCGACGGGGAGGGGAGGCGCTCCAGCACGCCTTTGCGCTCGAGGTGGAGGAGGCGCTGCTGGAGCAGCGTGCGGGAGATCCCGGGCAGCGCCCGCTCGATCTCGTTGAACCGGGTGCTCCCGAGGACCATCTCCCGGAGGATGAGCGGCGTCCAGCGGTCAGCGAAGACCTCGCTGCCGAGGGCGACCGGGCAGTACTGGCCGTAGTCGCGCATGCCCCCACGGTACAGATCCAGTACTAGGCGGACCCGACGAAGATCCTTACGTTGACCTCATGACCACCACACTGCTGCCCCAGGACCAGACCGCACGCGAACAGGCGCTCGTCGCCTGGGCCGACCAGCTCGGCGCCGCGGTGAGCGACCACGCCGTCACGCACGATCGTGACGGGACCTTCGTCTCCGAGGCCTACGACCTCCTGCGCTCCTCCGGCTACCTGGCGCTGGCCGTGCCCGAGGAGCTGGGCGGTCGGGGCGCCACCATCCGCGAGGTGGCGATGGCGCAGCGGGCGCTGGCCCGCCACTGCGCCTCGACGGCGCTGGCGTCGGTGATGCACCACCACGTCGTGCTGTTCACAGCCTGGCGCCACCGCCGCGGCCTCCCGGGCGCCGAGGCCACGCTGCGCCGTGTCGCCGACGACGGCATCGTCCTCGTGTCCACCGGCGGCGCCGACCTCACCCGGCCCCGGGGCCAGGCCGTGAAGGTCGACGGCGGCTACCTGGTCAGCGGCCACAAGATCTTTGCCAGCCAGTCCCCCGTGGGCGACGTCATGTCGACGATGTTCCCCTACGAGGATCCCGACGAGGGCCGCATCGTGCTCAACATGGCCGTGCCGATGGCGGCCGACGGCGTCACCGTGCTCGACACGTGGGATGCCCTCGGCATGCGCGGCACGGGCAGCCACGACGTCGAGATCCAGGATGTGTTCGTCCCCGAGGACAAGGTGATCGCTCGGCGGCCCTTCGGGAAGCTCGACCCGCCGCTGCAGGTGATCCTCATGCACGCCATCCCGCCCATCACCGCCGTCTACCTCGGCGTGGCGGAGTCGGCCCGGGACCACGCGGTGGCTGCCGTGGCCGGCACGGCCAAGGCCGACGACCCGACCATGCAGCGCCAGGTCGGCCTCATGGACACCCGCCTGCGGGTGGCCGCCTGGGCCCTCGACGGTGCCCTGGCCGCGGTCGGCAACGACCCCGCGCCTTCGATGGAGACGGTGGCTGCGGTGCAGACAGCCAAGCGCGAGGTGTCGCTGGCCGCCCTGGAGGTCTGCGACCTGGCCCTCGAGGTCGGGGGCGGGGCGTCGTTCTACAAGACCTCACCCATCGAGCGGGCCTACCGGGACGTGCGGGGCATCAAGTACCACCCCTTCACGCCGGAGGAGTCCCTCCTCCACGCCGGCCAGGTGGCCCTGGGCCTCCCCGCCGACGACCGCTGACCGGGCGGCCCCCAACGGTGGGGGAGAGATGAACGGGCCGGGCGTCCGCATGACCGGCGTCAGGTGAGGCGGCACACCGGTGATCGGGGGCGCTCGTTCTGGGGGCGATTCGCCGCTCCCTACGCGCCGATCTCTTGCGCGTCTCCGCTCGGGCCACGCGCGCTATCGGACGCGCGCTCTGTTTCACCACGCGGACCCCGACCCTTCGTTCCGTGCGGCGTCGGACAGACCGGGACGTGTTCACCACACCCACGCCGGTGGTCAGAAGCACCTCAGGGTTGCGGGGCGATGTTGTTGTTGAGGTGGAAGAGGTTGTCGGGGTCGTGGATGGCCTTCAGCGCCTGGAGCCGCTGGAGGCGTTCGCCGTAGGCGTATGCGACGCCGGCGGCGCCTTCGTCGGAGATGAAGTTGGCGTACACGCCTTCGCCGTAGGGCCGTAACGCCTCCCACGCTTGGCGCACCCAGTTCCGGTGGCGTTCGGGTTCGGCGTCTGATGGTTGCCAGCCGACGGTGATGCTCATCTCGAACCCGGCGTGGCGATCGCCGATCGCGGTGGCGTCGTCGGCGACCCGGCTGACGGCGCCGCCGACCGCCCAGCCGTTGATCTGCGCGAACGGCGTCGTCGGCGCGCTCATGCGCTCCACGAAGATGTCGATGACCTCGTCGGTGAAGGTGGGGAGCTTGTGGGCCTTCCAGTAGTAGTGGCGGCCGTGGGGGGCGCTGGCATCGAGCATTGACTGCACGGCGACGTAGGGGGTTGGGCGGACCAAGTCCGCCATCGGCCGTCCGATCGTGCGGAGCCCTTCCATTGCCTGGGCGCCGTCGTCGGGATCGCCGGCCCACACGAGGATGAGCGACATCGTCGGACGGCCGAAGCGGTCGGCTGGGATGAAGGGTGCCGGAGGGGCGGGGACCAGCCCGACGCTGATGCCGAGCTCGTCGGGCGCGTCGGGCGCGACCTCGCGCACGGTGGCCAGCACCTCCGCCGCATCCTCCAGCGGCCAGAAGACCGGTCCGCCAAGGATCATGGGCCCCACCGGGTGGAGCTGGTAGTCGAATCGTGTCGCGATCCCGAAGTTGCCGCCACCGCCGCGCAGCCCCCAGAACAGGTCCTGGTCGGACTCGGCGTCGACGTGGCGGAGCTCGCCGTCGGCGGTCACCAGCTCGACGGACACGAGGTTGTCGACGGTGAGGCCGTGCGCCCGCATCAGGTGCCCGAGCCCGCCGCCCAGGGTGAGGCCGCCGATGCCGGTGTGGCTGATGACGCCGCCGGTGGTGGCGAGTCCGTGGGCCTGGGTGGCCCGGTCGAGCTCACCCCAGAGCACGCCGCCCGCCGCGGTCGCGACTCGGGCATCGGGATCGACGCGGACGGCCTTCATCAACGACAGGTCGATCATCAAGCCGCCGTCACACACCGAGAGGCCGGCGATCGAATGTCCGCCGCCGCGCACGGACACCTCGAGGTCGTGGTCGCGAGCGAAGCGCACCGCGGTGACGACGTCGTCGGCGCCGGCGCAGCGGGCGATGACCTGGGGCCGGCGGTCGATGGCGCCGTTCCAGACGCGGCGAGCCTCGTCGTAGCCCTCTTCGCCGGGTCGGAGGAGCGCACCGCGGAACCGGCCACGAAGCCCGCCGAGCGCGGTCGCGTCGATCGTGGTCATCGAGCCGCCACCTCCTTGCCGGCAGCGGGAACGTTGCCACGGTCGCCCGCGGGTGCGAACAAGCCCGCGAGGTGGTCGGGGTCGAAGAACTCCTCGGGCGACATCGTCCCGGCGTTGACGCTGACGAAGGCGTCCATCGCTGGCTGGTTGCCGGCCACCGCCACCAGCAGTTCCTGCATGTCCGGAGGTGGGGGTTCGAGCGTGGCGAGCTGGGTGGTGAACTCGTACATGGGCAGCACGGCGCGGTCCCGCTCGACCTGGTAACGGCGCATCGCCTCCTCGAAGGAACGCTCCCCAGCCCACACCGCGGTGAGGGTGGACGCCACCTGCTCGGCGCTCAGGAAGGCGTTGGCGATCCCCTGTGCGGTGACCGGGTCCTTCGTGTAGCCGGCGTCGCCGACGAGGGCCCAGCCGGGGCCGTAGGGCTTCCGGAAGAAGTTCGGCACCCCACCGCCGGTGAAGCGGTCCACGCGTGTGGCCGCCGCGAGGCGCTCGCTCCACTCCGGGTCTCGGCTGATCGCCTCGTGGTAGTTCGCCTCCACGTCGCGGCGGAACTCGCTGGCCTGCGCGAACGGGCAGCCGACGAGCAGGAGCGTGGCGTCGTCGTTGGTGGGGATGGCGGCGAAGGCCCGGTCACCGCGGATGACGGTCGTGAACGCGTCGACCGGCAGGTCACTCCAGAAGCTGTAGAAGGCGTTCTCGAGCACGGGCTTCTCGCGGTAGCGCTCTGCCCCGACGGCGCGGGCGATCCGGGAGTTGTGGCCGTCGGCACCGATGACGACCCGGGCCCGCTCGACCACCTCTCTCCCGCCGTCCGCGTGCCCGCGGATGCCGACCACGGCGCCGTCGTCGGTGATGACCTCGTCGACGGTGAAGCCTTCGCGGACTTCCGCGCCGGCGCGGGCCGCGGCGTCGACGAGGATCTTGTCGAGCACGGTGCGGCGTGGGGCGATCGGTGTGGCGTGGCCGTCGATAGGCCGGGCCTTCCCCGAGACAACGGCCGGGCCGAAGTCGAAGACGTAGCGCTCCATGGGCGGGCAGCCCGTCGCTCTCACCTCATCGAGGAGCCCCCACCGGTCCAGGGCGGCGACGCCGTGAGGTTGGATCACCAGCGTCGACAGCGTGTCGCTCGGGAACGTGGAGCGGTCCACGAGCAGCACCCGGTGCCCGTGGCGGGCGAGCAGCATCGCGGTGGGAGCGCCGGCGCACCGAGCGCCGACGACGATGGCGTCATAGGCAGCGGAGTCGGTCATGGGGCAACGGTGCTGAACGCACCGTTTCGAGAGCGTTTGGCCAACGGTCCGGCCCGCGTTTCGGTGTCGCCGCGGTCAGCGGCGGGCGGCCGGCGCGGCCGGCGCCAGTCGCCGGCGGGTCATCTCGACCCGGCGTAGATGCCCGATCGCCCCCTGCGCCTCTGCCGTGGCTTCGGCGGCCGAGAGCGCGGCGTCGACCGCGTCGGCGGTTGCGCCGGCCAGGTGGAGCAACTCGGCGCGAAGCCGCTCTGCCTCCGTTTCCCAGAGTGGCGAGCCGCCCAACGCCAGCATCCGGGCGCATGCCTCCAGCCCCGTGACCGTGTCGCCGGCCGCAGCGCAGGCAGCCAGCAGCAGGCGC
>DASUDP010000054.1:0-11537 GCA_036275535.1 Acidimicrobiales bacterium
AGCTCCACCGCTACACCGACGAACGGGAACAGGTCGCCCCACGAGCCCATCGTCGTGAACAGAATCGACGCCACGCTGGCACCCTACGAGACCATCCAAGACTGTCTACTCGCCCGAATGCCGCATCTCGAGTGCCCCTGAGCGCTCGACGTTCAGATCCTCCGCTGATATCGCGCGCTCGCGAATTCGGGGTGACCACCGCCCGAAAGGCGCGGAGATCGGCGCGTAGTTGAGCGCGCATGCAGCACCTAACGCGCGTCCCGAACCACCGCCCGCACCTGTCCTCCCAGGGCGGACCTGGAGCGGCCCTACCTCCTCCTCGTCCGCTGACGGGGCACACCGCGTGCCCGGTCTGGCGCTCGTACGGCGAGCAGTCCCGAAACGAACCCCAGTGGCTCGCGTTCTGTGCCATGCCGAAGCCCAGGGCCCATCTCGCCCCAACCGTGAGGGGGGGGCGGCTCAGAGCGCGCCGCGGGCCTTAAGGTCGAGGTAGGCGTCGGCCAGCTTGGCGGCGAGGTCGCCGGCGGGGGCGTCGATGACCACGGCGCCCAGGCCCCGGAGGCGGGCGACGGTGCGGTCCCGCTCGGCCAGGGCGGCGGTGGCGGCGGCGGCCCGGTAGGCCTCGTCGGGTCCGTCGGGGGCCGTGGTGGCCCAACCCACGACGTCGGGGTCGCGCACGGCGGCGATGAGGACGACGTGGTGGCGAACGAGCAGGGGCAGCGCGGGCAGCAGGGCTTCGCCGACGGCCTGCTCGACGAGGTCGGTGAAGAGCACGATCAGCGACCGCCGCTTGAAGCGGGCCAGGGCCTGCGTGAAGGCGCCCCGGTAGTCGCTCTCGACCAGCACGGGGTCGAGCGCGTACATGGCCTCGGCCACCCGGCCCAGCTGCTCGCGGCCGGCCCGGCCGGGGACGATCGAGCGCACGGCCCGGTCGAACACCACGAGGCCGCACCGATCCCCGAGGCGGGTGGCGACGGTGGTGAGGCACATCACGGCGTCCATGGCGTGGTCCGCCCGGGGCACGTCGGCCACCTGGCCGGCCATGACCCGACCGTTGTCGAGCAGCAGGAGCACGTTCTGGTTGCGCTCCGCCCGGTAGGTGCGCACCATCGCCTTGCCCGCCCGGGCGGTGGCGGCCCAGTCGATGCGGCGGACCTCGTCGTCCACGCCGTACTCGCGCAGCTGATCGAACTCCGTGCCCCCGCCGCGCCCCTTGGCCGACCGCAGCCCCACCTCGAGGATGCGGGCCCGGTTGATCCGCAGCTCGGCCTCGGCCCGGCTGGCGAACACCGGGTGCACCTGGAGGACGGCGGGCCGGCGCAGCGTGCGCTGCCGGGCCCCGAGGCCCAGCGGACCGTCGACCCGCACGACGAGGTCGGTGACCTCGAAGCGGCCCCGCCGCGACGGGTGCAGCCGGCTCGTGCCGACGAGGCGCGCCCGGGGCGGCACGACGCCGCGCAGGCGCCGGGTGGACGCCCGCAGCGACGGTGCCAGCTGGTCGGCCAGCGCCACGCGCAGCCGCCGCTCTGTCGGGTTCCGCACCCGCCAGGTGAGCTCGCCCTGCGAGCGCAGGACGAGCACCCCGGGGAGGTCGCGCTCGATCTCGAGACGACGGGGATCGACGGCGAGGAGGGCGTCGACGGCGGCGGTGAGGAGCAGCAGGCCGTCCACGACGACCAGCGGCAGCAGCAGCCCGTCGCCGGGCAGGGCGAGGACGACCAGCGAAGCCAGGGAGGCGACCGCGGCGAGGCGGCGGGTGGGGACGGGGACCGTCACCGGAGCGAGCTCACCGGGGGACGGGCACCGTGGCCAGGATCCCGTCGAGCACGGCGTCGGCGGTCACGCCCTCGAGCTCGATCTCGGGGCGGACCTGGATCCGGTGGCGCAGCGCCGGCTTGGCCATCGCCTTCACCTCGTCCGGGGTGAGGAAGGGGCGGCCCACCAGCCAGGCCCACGCCTTGGAGGCGTGCAGCAGCATGGCGGTGCCGCGGGGCGACACACCGAGCGACAGCGACGGCGAGTCGCGCGTCGCTCGGGACAGCGCCACCAGGTAGGCCAGGACCTCCGGCTCGACCGTCACGCCGTCGATCTCGGCCCGGGCCGCGCGGAGGTCGTGCACCGACGCCACAGGGCGCACGACGGAGGCGATGTCGTGGGGGTCGAGGCCCTGGTGGTGGCGCAGCAGCACCTCCTGCTCCTGCTCGACCGACGGGTACCCCACCTGGAGCTTCAGCAGGAAGCGGTCGAGCTGCGCCTCGGGGAGGGGGTAGGTGCCCTCATACTCCACCGGGTTCTGGGTGGCGATCACCACGAACGGATCGGGCAGCGGACGGGCCTGGCCCTCGACGGTGACCTGGCGCTCCTCCATCGCCTCGAGCAGGGCGGCCTGCGTCTTCGGTGGGGTGCGGTTGATCTCGTCGGCCAGCAGGAGGTTGGTGAAGACGGGGCCCTCCCGGAAGTCGAAGCCGCCGGTCGAGCCGGACTGGCCGCTGCGGTAGATGAGCTGGCCCGTCACGTCGGAGGGCATGAGGTCCGGGGTGAACTGCACGCGGGCGAAGTCGAGGTCGAGGGCCGCCGCCAGGGCCTTGGCGAGGAGCGTCTTGGCAACGCCCGGCACGCCCTCGAGAAGCACGTGGCCGCCGACCAGCAGGGCCGTGACCAACCCGGAGAGGGTGCCCTCCTGGCCGACCACCACCTTGCCCACCTCGGTGCGCACGGCGAGCACGGCGGCCCGGGGATCAGCGGCGGCGGGGGACTCGGTCAACGGGGGACCTCCTGGTTGAGGACGGCGACGGCCCGGGTGAGGGCCACGAGGTCGTCGTCGGTGGTGACGGGGCGGTCGTCGACGGCGGCCAGCACGGCCTCGTCGGCCAAGCCGGTGCGGCGTGCGACCAGGGCGGCCAGGGTGGCGGCGTCGGCCTCGGGGTGGACGCCGAAGCGCGTGCGGAGGCGGCGGCGGAGGTCCTCCCGCAGCTCGGCCGCCGACGCCGCGGGGGCCCGCGACCGCGAGCGCAGGCGACCGGTGGCGCTGACGAGCTCCGATCCGGCCAGCTGCACCAGCTGGTCCTCGGTCACCGGGCGGCCGAGGCGCACGGCCCGCCACACCGCGTAGGCGACGAAGGCGAGGGCCAGCTGCAGGAGGGCTCGCTTCACGCCGCCGGGGACGAGGTCGGCGAGCGTCTTGTCGCCGCCCCCCGCGGGCAGGGGCGCGTCGACGACCCGGACCCGCATCCCCGGTTCGGGGGCGAGGAGGGCCACGGCCAAGACCGCGTTGTCGTCCTCGCCGAGGCGGTCGTTGGTGGCGAAGGCCGCCCCACCGACCGCCACCACCTCGCCGCCGCCCTCCTGCGCCACGACGACGAAGGCACCCTCGGGACGGGAGCCGAAGCACAGCTCGTCGGCCTCCCCCACCTCGTAGCGGACGGGGGTGCCGCCATCGAGCGTGCCCACCTCGGCCAGCGCGTCGACGGTGCACGTGCCGCGCTCGAGCGCGGGAGGACCCAGGGGCGAGCCCCCCGTCGCCGGCAGGGGAGCCAACGAGGACCCGGGATCGGTGACGACGAGCGTCCCCCCCGCCCGCACCCACGCCTCCACGGCGGCGATCTGCTCCTCGTCGAGCCGATCCTGCAGCAGCAGGGCCACGTCGTCCTGGCCGTCCGGAAGGCCGGAGTCCAGCTCGACCTCGGCATCGAAGTGCCGGAGGAGGGCCACGAGGGCGCTGGTGCCGAGCGGGCCGTCCGAGCGCGGGTCCAGCGGCGGGCCGTCGCGCCGCGGAGGCCCGGCGAGCAGGGCGGCCAGCAGCGCCGCGCCGGCGACGGCCAGCGCGATGACCGCCCCCCGCGGCAGACGGACGCTGCGCCGGGAGGCGGTCACCTCGCCCCCACAGGCACGGCGAGCACGGCGCGGTCGAGCTCGGCGAAGCGGGCCGCCTCCGCGCTGGCGGTGACGGCCCCGCCGTACCAGGCGGCCTCGAAAAGCTCGGTGGCGGCCGCCATCGCGGGGCCGGCGGCCGGGGTGGCCCGAGCGACGTCGCGCACGTACTCCCCCGCCGTGCGCCCGGCTCGATCGGGGATGGTGCCGAGGGCCACGAGCTCGGCCACGAGCGCCCGGTGCCGGCAGCGCAGGCCTTCGCGCCAGCGGCCCTCGGCCTCCAGGGCCTCGGCCTCCGCTCGCCACTCCGCGGGGCGGCGGGTGAGCTCCACCATCGACTCGGGTTCGGGCGACCGAGGGAGGGCGATGCGGCCCACCCGCCCGTAGCGGGCGATCAGGTACACGACCGCGCCCACGGCCAGCAGCACCACCGCCCACGCCACGAGGGTGCCCGCCCCGCTCCCGACGAAGCTCCCGAGGATCTTGCCGATCTGGTCGGCGAACCAGCCGATGATCCGGTCGGGCAGCGACTCGGGCGGCACGTCGTAGCGCGGGTTGGCCAGGATGGCGTCGGCCGCGTCGCGCACCTGCTGCGGGTCGTGGACCGGCGGCGGCAGCATCAGGCGGCGATGCCGGCCGTTGCGGGGCCGGAGCGAGGCGTCACTGCGGCAGCACCTCGCGGGCGTCGAGCTCGAGGTCGAGGCCCTCCGTGCGCACCCGCAGGTCGAGGTAGATGAGGACGGTCGTCCCCGCCACCACCGGCAGCGTGATGAGGGAGGTGAGGATCCCGGCCGCCGCCGTCACGAGCCAGCCCAGGCCGCTGGTGCCGACGAAGAGGGAGATGGTGGTGGGCACGAGGCCGAGGGCATAGCCGAAGAGGGTGGCCACGAGGCCGGACAGCAGGCTCAGGCCGAGCACGGGCCAGAAGCGACGTCGGGTGAGGCGGGCCGAGCGTCGCATCGCCCCGATGGGCCCGAGGCGCTCCGCTCCGATCACCGGGGCGGTGACCAGGAACCAGGCCATGACGAGCAGCCCGGGGAACCCGCCGAGGAGCATGCCCACCCCCTCCGCGAGGTGGACCAGGGACCAGCTGGCCAGCAGCGGCCAGGCCATCGGGAACGAGCCGCGCAGGAGGTCCTTGAGCGTGAGGTCCTGCCCGACGTGCCAGGCCCCCACGAGGCGGACGAGCCCCGCGGCCACGAACACGAGGGCCAGCGACGGGCCGAACAGCAGCACCATCTGGGCCCACGTCCCGCTGGCCCCTCCGCCCTGGTCGATGCCCTGGAGCGACGTGTCCGACTGGTTGATGACGTCGAGCAGGGAATCGCCGCCGAGGAGGTCGCGCTGGAGCCACGCCCCGAGCAGGTAGACGGGCACGGCCCACACCGCGGTGAAGGCGATGATCGTCCCCGGCGCGCCCTTGAGGATGTCGAAGGCGCCGTCGAGCACGTCGGACACGGTCATCGGCCCGAGGCGGGGGATGCCCGGCCGGTTGCGGACCGGCGAGGCGGACCCCGACGAGCGCGAGGGCTCGCCTCGAGGCGGGGCGCCGGGCGGCGCGCTGGCGTCCGGTGCAGCCCAGTCCACGCCCCTGTTCTACCGGGCGGCGCGACGGTGGCGCAGCGGCCGCGACACTGTCGCGGTGGAGGGCTACGACGCGAGCACCTACGGCGACCGCTTCGCCGAGGTCTACGACGACTGGTACGACGGCGTCACCGATGCCGAGGCGTGCGCCGACCACGTCGCCGCGCTGGCCAGGGCTGCAGCCGGCCCGGTGCTGGAGCTCGGGGTCGGGTCCGGGCGCCTGGCCCTGCCCCTCGTGGCGCGCGGCGTCGAGGTGCACGGCATCGACGCCTCGGCGGCGATGCTCGAGCGGCTGCGGTCCAAGCCCGGTGGCGACGCCGTGCAGACGACCCTCGGGGACATGGCGGCCATCGCCCTCGAGGACCCGCCCGCGTTCGCCGTGGTGCTCGTCGCCTACAACACCTTCTTCAACCTGGCCGACGAGCCGGCGCAGGCCACCTGCCTGGCCCGGGTGGCCGAGCTGCTCACCCCCCAGGGCGTGCTGCTCGTCGAGGCCTTCGTCCCGGGCGACGCCCTGGACGGGGGCGCGGGCGCGGCGGCCGAGCGCTCGGTGACCCCCCGCCGGATCACCGCCGACGAGGTGGTGCTGACGGTGAGCCAGGTCGACCCCGTCGCCCAGACGATCACGGGCCAGCACGTGCACCTCTCCGAGGGCGGCATCCGGCTGCGCCCCTGGCACCTGCGGTACCTCAGCCCGGAGCAGCTCGACACCCTCGCCGCGGGCGCCGGCCTGGAGCTATTGCAGCGACGGGCCGGGTGGAGCGATGAACCCTTCACGGCCGGCAGCGACGTCCACGTGTCCACGTACCGCAGGACTAACGTCCGACCCGTGCCGACCCCCGCGCCCACCCCTCGGTGAGCCAGCTCCGACTCAACCCCCTCACGGGCCGCTGGGTCACCGTGGCCGTGGACCGGGCCGCTCGCCCCGTCGAGCTGGTGTCGAGGCGACAGCCGGCCGAAGTCGGCTCCGAGCGGCGGTGCCCGTTCTGCCCGGGCAACGAGGAGGCCACGCCCCCCGCCCTCGAGACCTACGGACCGGGCGGCGAGTGGCAGGTCCGGGTGGTGCCAAACCTGTACCCGGCCTTCTCCGGCAACGAGCCGATGCAGGTGCAGAACCTCGGTCCCGTGTTCACCCAGGCCACCGCCAGCGGGGTGCACGAGGTCCTCGTGTACTCACCGAACCACACCGACACCTGGGCCGATCTCGACGACAAGCACGCCGGCTTGGCCATGGCGGCCATCCGCGACCGCATGGAGGACCACGCCCGCCGGTCGACCGTGCGCTACACGCAGGCCATCGTCAACGCCGGCCGGGAGGCGGGCGCCTCCCTCGACCACCCCCACGGGCAGCTCCTGGGCATCCCCTTCGTGCCGGGGGAGATCTCCGAGGAGGAGGCCGGGTTCCGCCGCTTCGAGGGCTCGTGCCTGCTGTGCACGGTGAAGGAGGCCGAGCTGCAAGCCGGGCACCGCATCGTCATCGAGGACGAGCGCGTCGTCGTCGTGTGCCCGTTCTGGAGCGGGGCGCCCTACGAGATGCTCGTCATCCCCCGCACCCACGACGTGCACCTCGAGGACAGCGGCCCCGCCGACGTCGTGGCCACCGGCCGGGCCATCCGCGACGCCCTACGGCTGCTGCGCTCGCGCGTGGGCGACACCGCCTACAACCTCGTCTTCCACACGGCACCCCACCATCACGAGGGGCCGTTCCACTGGCACGTGCACATCGTGCCGAGGCTCACCAGCCTGGCCGGCTTCGAGCAGGGGACCGGGGTGATGATCAACATCGTGGCCCCGGAGGTCGCCGCCCGGCACCTCGCCGGCTCATGACGTAGGGACCCGCCCGGCGTGCTCTTCCCGACCGTCGCGTTCGCCGTCTTCTTCGTCGTGGCGTTCACGGTGAGCTGGCTCCTGCGACCCACCTACCGCTTGTGGCTGTGGGTGATGACGGCCCTCAGCTTCGTCTTCTACGGGTGGGCCGACACCCGCTTCGTGTGGCTCCTGGCCACGTCGATCCTGGTGAGCTGGGCCTTCGGGCAGGCGGTCTTCCGGAGCCGGTCGGCGGCGGGCGAGCCGACCGCCCGCTCGCAGCTGCTGGTGCGGGCGGCGGTGGTCGTGAACCTGGGCTTCCTCGGGGTCTTCAAGTACTACGGGTTCTTCGTCGACAGCGTCACCGACGCCCTCGGCGCGGTCGGCCTCGACGCCAGCCCGCCCGTGCTGCAGATCGCCCTGCCCGTCGGCATCTCGTTCTTCACCTTCCACGCCATCAGCTACGTGATCGACATCAGCCGGGGGGACCTCGAGCCGATGCACCTCGACGAGCTGGCCCTCTACCTGTCGTTCTTCCCGCACCTGGTGGCCGGGCCGATCGTCCGGGCCAGCGAGCTCAAGCCGCAGCTGCGGGCCCGGCCCGACCCGCGCCGCGTGCGTTCCGGGGAGGCGTTCCGCCTCATCACCTTCGGGCTGTTCAAGAAGGTCGTGGTGTCGAGCTTCCTGGCGTCGGAGCTCGTCGATCCCGTGTTCGGCGCGCCCGGCGCCCACAGCCCGCTCGAGCTGTTGGTCGGGGTCTACGGCTACGCCATCCAGATCTACGCCGACTTCTCGGGCTACACCGACATCGCCATCGGGTGCGCGCTGCTGCTCGGCATCCGGTTCCCCCAGAACTTCGACGCCCCCTACCGAGCGCTGTCGCTCCAGGACTTCTGGCGGCGCTGGCACATGACGCTCTCCCGGTGGCTGCGCGACTACCTCTACGTCCCGCTGGGGGGCAGCCGGGGGACGGTGTCGCGCACCTACCGCAACCTCTTCCTGACCATGCTGATCGGGGGGCTCTGGCACGGGGCCGCCTTCACGTTCGTGGTGTGGGGCGCCCTCCACGGGGGCTACCTCGTCCTCGAGCGCCACGTGCGGGGGTGGTGGCGGACCCAGGACCGGCCGGCCACGCTCCCCCGGGAGGTGACCGCCGCGCTCCAGTGGCTGCTGACCTTCCACCTCGTCTGCCTCGGCTGGATCTTCTTCCGGGCCGACTCCCTCGGCACGGCCTTCGACGTGCTCGGCGGCATCGTGGCGGGCTCTGGCCCGGCACCGCTCGTGACGACGCTGGTCCTCGTCGTCATCGGGCTGTCGCTGCTCAGCCAGCTCGTCCCGCCCGCCGTCGTGGCCCGCGCCGAAGCGCGCTTCGCGGCGCTGGCCCCCGTCCCCCAGGTGCTGGCCCTGGGCGCCGCCTTCACCGTGATCGACGTGCTGGGCCCCGACGGCGTCGCCCCCTTCATCTACTTCCAGTTCTGATGCGCCTGCCCTCTGGTCCTCCTCCCTCCCCCGGCGAGCGCCCGGCCGGCCAGGTCCTCGTGGTGATGGTGGCGGGGCTCCTCCTCGCCGCGCTCGTGAACGCCGATGCCCTGGTGGAGCGGGCCCAGCACAAGGCCCTCGGGCCCGGCCGGGACCGGTCGCTGGCGCTCTGGCACCCCGTGCAGGACGTCGCCCACATCACCCAGCTCCATCGGTTCCGCCAGCTCGGCGACGACCTCATCGGCGATGGCACCCGCGGGAGCGGGGACCTGGCCGCCTCGGCCGCCGAGGCGACGGCCACCACGGTCGACCCCGACGACGACCGGCCCCCCGAGCTGCGGGCGCCGTCCGCGGACGACCCCCTGCGCGTGTACATCGCCGGCGACTCGGTCGTCCGCGACGCCGGCGAGTCCTTCCTCCGCCTCGACGCCGACGACCCGCTCCTCGCCGCCAGCCTCCACTACGAGATCGGGACCGGCCTCTCGCGCCTCGACGTGTACGACTGGCCGGCCGCCCTGGTGGGCGACGCCGCCTCACAGCGGGCCGAGGTCGTCCTCCTCATGTTCGGCGGCAACGACGCCCAGGGCATCGTCGACCCCGGCGGCACCGTCCACCCCACCGTCGACTCGCCGGGTTGGCGCGAGGAGTACGGCCGCCGGGTGGGGCTGGTGATGGACGCCCTGCGAGCCGAGGACCGGCTCCTCCTCTGGGTGGGGCAGCCCCCGATGCGCGACGACGGCTTCGACGCTCGCATCGCCGTCATCAACGACGTCGTGGCCGAGGAGGCCGAGGGTCGAGCGTGGGTCCACTACGTCGACACCCGCCGGGTGCTGGGGGACGAGCGCGGGCGCTACGTGGAGCGCCGTACGGACGTCGACGGGCCGCTGCGCCAGGGGGACGGCATCCACCTCAGCCGAGCCGGCGCCGACCTCCTCGCCCGCCACCTCCGAAGGATGCTGGCCGATGAGCTGGCCGGCACCGGCCGCTGACCGACCGGCGGCCGACGACCTGGGGCCGGCGACGGGCGGCCGGTGGCCTCAGCGGGAGCGGAGGCGGGTGGCCACCTCGTAGGCGGACCGCTTGGGGACGCCGAGGGCGCGGGCGACGGCGGCGGCGGCGTCCTTGGCCGTGTCGCCGGCGTCGAGGCGGGCCTGGACCGCGACCGCGACCTCGTCCTCCGAGGCGGCCTCGGCCGGTGGGGCCCCGCCGAGCACGATGACCAGCTCGCCGCGGGGGGCGTGGCCCTCGGCCCAGGCCACCGCGTCGTCGAGCCGGCCCCGCCACGTCTCCTCGTGGAGCTTGGTGAGCTCCCGGCCGATCGCCACCGAGCGGCTCGGCCCGCACGCCACCCGAAGGTCGGTCAGCGTCCGGGCCAGCCGGTGCGGCGCCTCGTAGAGCACCACCGTGCGGGCCTCGGCCGCCACCTCGACCAGCCGCTCCGATCGACCCGAGCCCTTGCGGGGCAGGAAGCCCTCGAAGACGTACCGGCCGGTCGGCAACCCGCTGGCCACCAGCGCTGTGACCGCGGCGGATGGACCGGGGACGACCTCCACTGCGTGGCCGGCGTCGAGGGCGGCCCGGGCGAGGCGCTCGCCGGGGTCGGAGATGCCCGGCATCCCGGCATCGGTCACCACCGCCACCCGCTCCCCCGCCGCCAGGCGGGCCAGCACGGCCGGGATGGCCGACACCTCGGTGTGGTCGTTGACGACGACGAGCGGCCGCCGCTCGATGCCGGCGTGCTGGAGGAGGCGGCCCGTGCGGCGGGTGTCCTCGCAGCAGATGGCGTCGGCGGCCCGCAGGGCCTCGACGGCCCGGGAGGACAGGTCGCCGAGGTTGCCGATAGGGGTGCCGACGAGGACGAGGCTCACCCGCGGGTGTCCCTGCGCTCCAGCTGGTCGCCCACGCCGAGGCCCCAGTGCGCAAACGACCCGGCCTCCGCCTCGATCACCGAGTGGGCCTTGAGCACGGCGCGGGTCGTGCGGTTGGGAACGACGGTGGCGGTGCGCAGGACCCGCAGCTGGCGGTCGCACCAGGCCACGTCGATCGGGAAGCGCATCCCGAACGTGTGCACCGAACGGGCCGGCTCGAGCAGCAGCGCGCCCTCGATCCCGTCCCGGCCGAGGAGCCCCTTGCGCCGGGCGGCGCGGGTCGAGGCGACCTCGAGCGACGCCAGCACCTCACCGTCGCGCAGCAGCCAGCTCACGGTCGGCAGGCTATGCGGCGATCGGCAGGACCCGGATCGCGCCTACACGTTGAAGCGGATCTCCATCACGTCGCCGTCGGCGACGACGTAGTCCTTGCCCTCGACCCGGAGCTTGCCGACCTCCTTGGCCTTGGTCCACGACCCGAGCTCCACCAGCTCGTCCCAGTGGATCACCTCGGCCCGGATGAAGCCCCGCTCGAAGTCGGTGTGGATGACGCCCGCGCACTGGGGGGCCTTGGAGCCGGCCCGGAACGTCCACGCCCGGCTCTCCTTCTCCCCCGTCGTGAAGAACGTGCGGAGCCCGAGGAGCTGGTAGGCGGCGTGCAGGAACTTGGGCAGCGCGCCCTCGCCGAGGCCGAGGGCCTCGAGCATCTCGGCCCGCTCGTCGGCGTCGAGGAGCGCCGCCTCGGCCTCGAGCTGCACGCACATGCCGATGACCTGCGCCTTGTCGCCCAGCTCGGCCTCCACCGGGGCGATGACCGCCAGGATCTCGTCGAGCTGGTCCTCGGCCACGTTCACGAGGGCCAGGACGGGCCGGTTGGTGAGCAGGAAGTAGGGCTTGAGCAGGCGCCGCTCGTCGTCCTTCAGGTCGGAG
>DASUDP010000055.1:0-7758 GCA_036275535.1 Acidimicrobiales bacterium
CGTACTCCGGGCTCTCGTGGTCCAGGCCCTCGGTCTCTCCCTCGAAGCGCCCGATGGCGGCGAGGATGATCTCCTCGTCCTGGATCTCCTCCTCGACGCCCTCGACCGTGCAGCCCTCGATCGTCTCGCCCACGGCACCCGCGGGCGACGCAGTGCTGACCAGGGCGGCGACGCCGAGCGCTGCGAGGAGCAGCAGTCTCATGGTCCGTCGCATGCGTCCTCCGCTCAGGCCTGGCCGAGGAAGAAGACGACGAAGCCGATCAGGGCCAGGGCCTCGACGAAGGCGATGCCGAGGAACATCGTGGTCCGGACCATGCCGGCGGCCTCGGGCTGGCGGGCCATGGCCTGGACGGCCTGGCCGACCAGGTAGCCGATGCCGATGCCGGGGCCGAGGGCGCCGATGCCGTAGGTGAGGGCCGCGAGGCCGGTGTCGGTGATCTCAGCGAGGAGCATGAGAGTTCCTCTCTCCTTGTGGGTTGTGGGACTGGATGGGAGAACGCGGGTGATCCGGGTGGATCAGTGCTCGTGGCTGGTGGCCGAGTCGATGTACACGGCTGCGAGGAGCGTGAACACGTAGGCCTGCAGGAACGAGACGAGGATCTCGAAGGCGGTGAAGAAGATCACCGCGAACAGCGGCAGCGGCAGGAAGACCGCGTACCACTTCTGGGTCCACAGGGCCGCGGTGAGCACGGCGAAGGTCACCAGGAGGATGTGGCCGGCGAGCAGGTTGGCGAAGAGCCGGACCATGAGGGAGAAGGGCCGCACCAGGAAGTTCGAGACGAACTCGATCGGCACGATGATCGGCAGCAGGCCGGCGGGCACGCCCGGGGGGATGAGGCTGTGCTTCAGGTAGCCGATGGGGCCGTGCTCGACCATGCCGGCGATGTTGAAGACGAACCAGATGAAGACGGCGAGGAACATCGGCAGGGCGATGCGGGCCGTGGCCGGCATCTGCACGCCGGGGATGATCTCGAAGATGTTGCAGAAGAAGATGAAGAAGAAGAAGGAGATCAGCAGCGGCGTGTACTTCACGCCCTTCGGACCGATCGTGTCCATCACGATGCCGTCCTCGACGAACTCGACGGCCACCTCGGCGAGGTTCTGCGCCCCGGTGGGGACGAGCTGCTTCTTGTTGCCCAGGATGAAGATCAGCATCGTGAACAGGGCAGCCAGGAAGTAGATCAGGACGACCTTGTTGATGCCCCACGTGTCGTCACCGATGAACTCGGGCCAGTTCACGACGTGGCTGAGGGGCGGGAACTCGAGTCCGAAGATCACCGGGAGCTCGTCTCCTTGGGAGTGGGGCGGAGGCCGGGGTGGGCCAGGCTGATCGACACGTACCGGAGCTCCCAGAACAGGAGCCCGAGGTGGGCCACGACGAGGGTGAGCCCGAGGGCGACGGGCTCGACCCAGGCGGCGTCCTTCACGAGGAGGACGGCCGCTGAGACGAGACCGAGACGGAGCAGGAAGCCGAAGAGGGCGGCCCCCATGAGGAGGCCGTAGGAGATGCGGGCGGCCGTGGAGAGCATCCAGGCGGCGACCACGAAGTTGGCCAGCACGAGGGCGACGGCGTAGCCCGCCGACAGGGCGCCGTCGTGGCCCCAGATGAGCGCGCAGACGGCGATGGCGGCGGGGGCGAAGGCGAGGCCGCGCTTGGCCATGTCCCGCACGAGGACGGGCTCGGGCGCGGGGCCGAGGTCACGGGTGGCGACGGTGGCGGTCACGAGGAGCGCTCCCCGGTGGTGCGGGTCCACGGCTTGCCCGCCTCGACCCGCTCCATCTGGCGGTCGTAGCCGAGCTTCAGCTTGGTGAAGATGCCGGCCACGCCGAGGACGCCGAATCCGATGGCGAGGAAGGGGTCCGTGCCGAGCCAGCCGTCGAGCAGCCAGCCGAAGGCGCCGAGCAGCAGCGGGGTGAGCACGATCTCCAGGCCGCGCGCGAGACCGTCGTTGTACCCACGGTTCAGCTGCTGTCTCGCGTGGAGCTCGGACAACCAGGGACACCTTCGGCGCTGCAGCCCCCGACCCCGATGTCGACGGCTTGTGAAACCATTCGCAACCTAGAAGCCAACGCGAGGGGACGGCAAATCTGTCTCCCTCCGGGCCAGCGGGTCACGTTAGCAACCCCGCGGTGGAGATTTCGAAGCCTCGCGAAGGTTGCCGAGCGCTGTCAGCGCTCTGACGGGTCGGCGCCGCGCTGGGAGCGCACCCCGGGGCCGAACCAGGTGTAGAGCAGGAGGGCGGCGACGGCGATGGCGGCCGGGATGTAGAGGTCGCCCTGGCCGCGGTTGTAGGTCGGGTAGAGGGCGATGGCCGACAGCAGCACGGTCCAGGCCCACAGGATCAGCACGCTGCGCCGCTGGCCGTGGCCGAGGCGCATGAGCCGGTGGTGGAGGTGGTCCTTGTCGGCCACCGTGACCCCGGCCCCGCGACGAGCTCGCCGCACGATGGAGAAGGCGGTGTCGATGATCGGCACGCCGAGGATGACGAGCGGGATGAACAGGGGAGCGAAGAAGAAGAACGTTTGGCCAGAGAAGGGCTGGTCGGTGTTCCCGCCGACCGCGATCGTGGCGGCCGCCATCAGCAGTCCGAGCAGGAGCGCGCCGGCGTCGCCCATGAAGATCCGGGCCGGGTGGAAGTTGTGGGGCAGGAACCCGAGGCAGGCGCCGAGGGTGGACGCCGCGATGATCGGCCCCGCGTTCTCCGGGCCGATGGCGCCGGCGCCGAAGAGGCGCTCGCAGTAGAGCAGCAGGGCGGCGGCACCGATGGCGACGATCCCCGCCGCCAGCCCGTCGAGCCCGTCGACGTAGTTGATGGCGGTCGACATCCCGATCACCCACAGCACGGTGAGCAGCGCCGACATGTCGGGTGAGAGCGAGAGCAGCCCGCCGAAGGGCACGCGGAAGAACAGGATCGTGACGCCGGCGATCGACAGGATGCTGCCGGCGAAGACAGTCCCGGCGATCTTGGCCGGCGGCGACACCTCCCGGAGGTCGTCGACCTGCCCCACCGCGAAGATGACCAGCGCGCCGAGGGCCACACCCACGGGGACCGTGTTGTTGCGGAAGACCTCGTCGAAGCGATCGAGCTGCCAGGCCGTGCCCAAGCCGGCGAGGACGCCGAGGAAGATGCCCGCTCCCCCCAGCAGGGCGGTGGGCTCTGTGTGCACCCGGCGCTCGTCGGGCCGCTGCACGGCCCCGACGCGGAACGACAGCCGCCGGAACAGCGGCGTGCTCAGCACGGTCACCCCGAAGGCGGCCAGCACCACGGGCACCAGCTGCCCCAGGTAGCTATCCATGCATCAACCGGCCACCAGCCGCGCCCGGAGCATGGGTCAGTAAGGCGCGTACTTCGAGCAGAGGGCGCGGACCTCGTCGCGGATGGCGGCGATCTCGGCGTCGTCGTCCCGGCCGACGAGGGTGCGGTGGATGAGCGTGGCGATGGTGGCCATCTCCGGCTCGGCCATCCCCTGGGTGGTGGTGGCCGGCGTACCGATGCGCAGCCCGGAGGTGATGTAGGGCGGCCGCGGGTCGTCGGGCACAGTGTTCTCGTTGAGGCTGATGCCGGCCCGGTCGAGGGCCAGCCGGGCCTTCTTGCCGGAGAGGTCGGCGTCGAAGGAGCGCAGGTCGACCAGCATGAGGTGGTTGTCCGTGCCACCCGACACGAGGCGCAGGCCGAGGCCGGCCAGTGCCTCCGCCAGGGCGGCGGCGTTGCGGACCACCTGGGCCGCGTAGTCGCGGAACTCCGGGGTGGCCGCCTCGGCGAAGGCGATGGCCTTGGCCGCGATGACGTGGTCGAGGGGGCCGCCCTGCAGGCCCGGGAAGATCGCCTTGTCGATCGGATCGGCCAGCTCTGAGGTGCACAGGATGGCGCCACCGCGGGGACCCCGCAGGGTCTTGTGGGTGGTGAAGGTCATGATGTCGGCACCGTGCTCCATCGGGTTGGGGTGCTGCCCGCCCGCGATGAGACCGGCCACGTGGGCGGCGTCGAACATGAACAGGGCGCCGCACTCATCGGCGATCTGGCGGAACGGCGCCGGGTCGATGATCCGCGGGTAGGCCGTGGCCCCCGTGACGATGATCTTCGGGCGGTGCTCGAGGGCGAGGTCGCGGACCTGGTCGAGGTCGATGCGCTCGTCGCTGGCTGTCACGCCGTAAGAGACGAAGTGGTACAGCTTGCCGCTGGCGTTGACCGGCGAACCGTGGGTGAGGTGGCCGCCCTGGTCGAGGCGCAGGCCGACGACGGTGTCGCCCGGCTCGAGCAGCGCCAGGTACACGCCCATGTTGGCGTTGGCGCCGGCGTGGGGCTGGACGTTGGCGTGGGGGGCGCCGAAGAGGGCCTTGGCCCGCTCGCGGGCCACCTCCTCGACCTCGTCGATGACCTCGTTGCCGCCGTAGTACCGCTTGCCGGGGTACCCCTCGCTGTACTTGTTGGTGAGGACCGAGCCGGTGGCCCGCATCACGTTGGGCGAGGTGAAGTTCTCGCTGGCGATGAGCTGGATCGTGGTGTTCTGCCGCTCGACCTCGCGGTCGATCAGGGCGAACACCTCGTCGTCGTCGTTGCTGGGCCAGGGCATGGGAGCTCCTACTGCTCGTTCTCGATGTCGGCGATCTGGGCGACGCGGCGCTCGTGGCGACCGGCCTCGAAGGGGGTGTCGAGCCAAAGCTCGAGGATCTCGCTCGCCAACCCGGTGGCCACGATCCTCCCACCCATCGACAGGACGTTGGCGTCGTTGTGCTCGCGGCTGAGGCGGGCGGTGTAGAGGTCGTTGCACAGCGCGGCGCGGACCCCGCGAACCTTGTTGGCGGCGATCTGCTCGCCCTGGCCGGAGCCGCCCAGCACGATCCCCCGCTGGGCATCGCCCGCGACGACGGCCCGGCCGACCGCGGCGCAGATCGGCGGGTAGTCGACGGACTCGGTGGAGTGGGTGCCGAGGTCGAGGACCTCGTGACCGAGGCGCTCGAGCTCGGCGACGAGGTGGACCTTGAGGTCGAACCCGGCATGGTCCGCACCGATGGCGACCCTCACGATCCTTGCCCTTTGCGGGTCACGAGGCCTGCTCCTTGGTCTTGGACGGGAAGGCGAGGGCGACGACCCGGGCGAGGAGGTCGTCGAGCTCGTCGGCGGTGAGCTCGTAGTCGGCTCGGCCTCGGCCCACCGGATCCTCGACGTCGTGGGCCGGGTCGTGGCCGACGCCGAGGAGGTGCTGCCGCTGGCGGCTGCGGCCCACCCGGGCCAGCCAGTCGGCCAGTGGCTCGTCGGGCGACCGGGGGCCCGCTCCCTCGCCGAGGCGCACGAGCTCCTTCAGCGTGAAGGTGCGGGGCAGGGCACCGGCGTCGAGGACGGCCACCTCGCGGACGTGCTCGCGGGCCATACCGATGATGAGGTCCGCCGGCTCGATGAGCTCGCGGGCCAGCTGGCGGCTCCGGTGGCCGCTCAGGTCGAGGCCGCGCGCCGCCATGGACTCCACGCCGTGGGCGGTCGCCGGACGGCCGCCGGGCAGGAGCCCCGCAGAGGACACCGACGCCTCCACCCCTGCTGCGGTCAGGTGGCGGCGCAGGAGCACCTGGGCCATCGGGGACCGGCACTGGTTGGCGGTGCAGAGCAGCAGGACGTCGATGCCGGGGATTGTAGGTGTGCCCCCTGCCCTCCCTAGAGTTGACGGGGCGGTCAAGTTCTGTCGGAAGGAGCCCCGTGGTCGACCCTCGCACCCCCGTCCTGATCGGTGGCGGCCAGCTGAGCCACCGCGTCGACCGAGGCGAGGAACCGCTCGAACCGGTCGATCTCATGGTGGAGGCCCTGCGCCGGGCCGCCGACGCGTCGGGCGCCGGGAGCGCCGCCGTCACGGGGGCCGACGCCGTGCACATCGTGTCGCTCCTGTCGTGGCGCTACCGGGACCCGGGCCTGCTGGTGGCCCAGCGCCTCGGCGCCTCCCCGCGCCACACCAGCCTCTCCGGGATGGGCGGCAACAGCCCCCAGTCCCTCGTCAACCAGGCCTGCCTCGCCATCCGGACCGGCGACGCGGACCTCGTGCTGCTGGCCGGCGCGGAGGCGTGGCGCACGCGCATGGGCGCCCGCCGGAGCGACCAGGACCTCGAGTGGACCGTGCAGGGCGACGAGGTGCCCGTGGCGCGGGCGTCCACCGACGACGTCCCCATGTCGGCCCCCAGCGAGCAGGGGCGCGGCGTCGTCATGCCGGTGCAGGTGTACCCGATGTTCGAGCAGGCCCACCGGATCGGCCTCGGTCGCGGCCTCGACGAGCACCTCGTCGTCGCCTCGGAGCTGTGGGCTCGGTTCAGCGAGGTCGCCGCCACCAACCCGCACGCCTGGATCCAGCGGGCCTACACCGCCGAAGAGATCCGCACCTCGAGCGCCGACAACCGGATGATCGGGTTCCCCTACACGAAGCTCATGAACTCCAACAACGCCGTCGAGCAGGGGGCCGGCCTCATCCTGTGCTCGGCGGAGCGGGCCGAGGCGCTCGGCGTGCCGCGGGACCGCTGGGTGTTCCCCCACAGCGGCACCGACGCCCACGACCACTACTTCGTGTCCCACCGCGACGACCTCGGCCGCTCCCCCGCCATGCGCCTCGCCGGGCGGGCCGCCCTCGAGCTGGCCGGCGTCGGGGTCGACGACCTCGCCCACGTGGACATCTACTCCTGCTTCCCGTCCGCGGTGCAGATCGCCGCCCACGAGCTGGGCCTCGGGCTGGACCGCCCGCTCACGGTCACGGGGGGCATGTCCTTCGCCGGGGGCCCCTGGAACAACTACGTGATGCACTCCATCGCCACGATGGCCGACGTCCTGCGGGAGGACCCCGGCTCACGGGGGCTCGTCACGGCCAACGGCGGGTTCATCACGAAGCACGCCTTCGGCGTCTACAGCACCGAGCCGCCGGCGCAGCCCTTCCGCCACGCCGACCCGCAGGCCGAGGTCGACGCCCTCCCTTCGCGGGAGCTGTGCGAGGACCCCGACGGCGAGGCCACGATCGAGACCTGGACGGTGATGCACGACCGCGACGGCGCCCCCGAGCGGGCCATCCTCACTGCTCTGCTGCCCGACGGCCGTCGTGCCTGGGGCGTGTCGAGCGAGCCCGGCCTCGCCAAGGCGCTGGTGACGGAGGACGTGGCGGGGCGCACGGTGCGCCTCCACCCGGACGGCGCCGTCGACCTCCGCTGATAACCGGGTGCCGCCACGGCGGCGCCCGTTCGGCTCAGCTGCCGGGGGCCTTGTTGGCGGCGGCCCGCGCCTCGAGCTGCTCGTAGATGAACGACCGGGCCTGGGGCATGTCGTCCAGCAGCCGCCGGAAGGCGGCGATGTTGAAGCACAGCAGCCGCATCGGGGTCTGCGCCACCACCGACGCGTTGCGGGGCCGGTGCCCGATCAGCGCCATCTCCCCCACGACGGTGCCGGGGCCAACGGTGGCCACGTGGTCGGTCCCGCTCAGCACCCCGGCCTCCCCTTCGAGCACGAGGAAGCACTCGAGCCCGACGTCGCCCTGCTCGATGAGGACCGCCCCGGCCTCGGCATCGACGGGCTCGCCCAGCTCGGCCACCTGCTTGAGGTCGGCGTTGCTCATCTTGGCAAAGAGCGCGATGTGACGCAGGTCGTCGACGGTCCCGCCGACATCGCCCTTGCGGAACGGCATGCTGCATTCCCCCCGGAAGCCTTGGTGGTGTGACGGACCGTCCGGTCGCGGCGTCAACCTACCGGCCGCTGCGACCTCCCGGTGGACCTCGCGGTGCGGGTCGGCTCAGGT
>DASUDP010000056.1:0-52638 GCA_036275535.1 Acidimicrobiales bacterium
CTTGTGCCACGAACGTGTGTTCGCTATGGTGTGTGGATCGACCCGGTCCCTCGGGCTGGCTCGAGCTTCCCCTTCGGGACCGTCAGGTCCCCGTCCTGTGAGCGATGGCGCGCCCGAAGGAGGAACCCATGGCCGAGCCCGTCTCGCCGCCCCCGGTGCCCTCGGCGCGTGTGGCGGCCTACCAGGCGTGCACCCCGCGGGACCGGGCCGATGCCATCGCCCAGCTCGTCGCCGCCCGCAACGCCATCGACGCCGAGCTGCTCGATGTGGTCACCGCCGCGGACCGCCAGCGGGACTGGAAGGTCGACGGCGCCACCGCCATGGCCCCCTGGCTGGTCGGCACCTGCCACGTCTCGCTGGCCACCGCCCGCACCGGGGTCCGCACCGGCAACCGCCTCGCCGCCCTCCCCCACCTCCGCGACGCCTTCAGCGAGGGCCTGGTCTCCTGGGACCAGCTCGTCCCCACCACCACCTACGCCACCGCCGAGACCGACGAGCGCCTGGCCCGTGAGCTCCCCGGCTGGACCGCAGCCGAAGCCGAGCGCCGCGCCGCGATCCACCGCAAGATCACCAGCCGCCAGACCGCCGACCGCACGCACCGCCGCGGCCTGACCTGGCGGGCCGACGCCACCGCCGGCGGCTGCTTCTACCGGGGCTTCCTCCCCGACACCGAAGCCGCCCTCGTCAACGCCGCCCTCACCCGAGCCGCCCAGACCGCCGGGCCCGACCCCCTCACCGGGGTCTGGGCCCCGTTCGAGTCCCGCTGCGCCGACGCCCTCGTCGACCAAGCCCGCACCGCCATCGCCCGGGACCCCGGCCCCGACCCCGCCCTCGTCGTCGTCCACGTCCCCGCCGGCGCCCTCGACGGCCACGCCAACGGCCTGATCGGCGACATCCCCGTCAGCCCCGAAACCATCCGACGACTGCTCGGCGACACCCCCATCGAGCTGAACGTCGACGGCCCCCACGGCACCTGCATCGGCATCGGCCGGCCCCGGCGCACCATCCCCCGCTGGCTCCGCCGCCGCATCCACGCCCGCGACCACACCTGCCGCTTCCCCGGCTACAGCCACCCCATCCGCCACATCCACCACATCACCCACTGGTCCGACGGCGGGCCCACCAACTCCTGGAACCTCATCGGCCTGTGCTGGGACCACCACCACCTCATCCACGAACCCCGCTGGACGATCACCGGCACCGCCGACAGCGAACTCACCATCACCACCCCCTACGGCGCCACCCTCCCCCGCCACCCCCCACCCCTACACCCCGACACCCGCCACAAGATCGCCCACGCCACCGGCATCCACCTCCCCTCCCACCAACGAACCCCCGACCCCGCCCGCGGCCCCTGAGCTCCGGCTGCCCCAGAGCACCATCGAACTCGAGGCAACGGCGAGCCGGCTCGGCGACCTCCTGGTCTCGTCGCCTTCGGAGCCGCGCCTCACCGTCAGGGCGAGGCCAGCGGGAGCGGGCGCAGCGCCTCGAGGGACGGCACCTGTGGCCACGAGAGCAGGATCTGGCCGAGGGCGGCCTGGGACGCCACCACCGCGGGCTCGTCGACGCGCCCGTCGGGGTCGTTGACGACGTAGGCGAACGAGATCGACCCGTCGTCGTCGACGACCCTCCCGGTGAGCGCCGCCACGGCGTTCAGCGAGCCGGTCTTGGCATGGAGGTGCCCCTCGAGGGAGGTCCCGACGAAGGCCTTGGCCAGCGTCCCCGTCTCCCCCGCCACCGAGAGCCGCTCGGCCAGGATCGGGCCCGTCTCGGGATCGGAGAGCACGGCCAGGAGGAGTCGGCAGGTGACGTGGTCGTCGGGGGACAGCCCGGAGCCGTCCTCCAGCGTCACGCCGGCGAGGTCGAACCCGTTGGCTTCGAGCGCCGCCACCACCTGTGCCACGCCGCCCGCGGTGGTGGGGGTGCCCGCCCGCTGGCCCAGCTCCTTGACGAGCAGCTCGGCCGTGTTGTTGTCGCTCTCCTGGAGCAGCTCGCGCACCACCTCGGTGAGCGGCTCGGACTCCACCGCCGCCAGCTCCGGGGCGCCGTCCAGCGCCCGCCCCGACCGGGGATCCCCCACGACGTCGACGCCGCGCCCCTCCAGCAGGCGGGTCAGCACGGCGGCGGCGTCGGCGGCGGGATCGAAGGCCGGGACGAGCTCGCGCCACGTCCCGACGGTGGGGTACTGGGCGAAGCCGTCGTTCACCGACAGCGCGCTGAGCGGCCCGATCTGCTTCTGGTCGAGGTAGCGGGCCGGCCAGCCGGCCACGGCCCGCTCGGTGTCGTAGCGGGACTCGTCGCCCACCACGGAGCCCTCGACCCGTCGCACCCCGGCGTCCACCAGGGCGGCGGCCAGGCGGTCGAGGTCGGTGTGGACCTGCGGCTGGCGCTCGTAGCGGGCGACGTAGTCCGGCGACGCCAGCAGGGGGTCTCCCCCGCCGACCAGCGCCAGGTCCCCGGCCACGATCCCGCCCGTGGGCGGGGGGCCCACGACGGTGGTGCGGAAGCGGTGGTCGGGACCCAGCACGTCGAGCGCGGCCGTGGCGGTCAGCAGCTTGAGGGTGGAGGCCGGCACCACCGGCAGGTCCCCCCGCAGGTCGAGGGCGGTGTCACCGTCGGGGGTGACCACCGTGGCGCACGACGAGCCGCCCACCCCGGCCGACCAGGTGGCGAGGTCGGCTCGGAGGCGGCGCCGGGCGATGGGGGCGGCCAGCACCGTCGGCACGCGGCGCGCCGACAGCACGGGGGTGGTGGCCTGCGGTCCGCCCAGTGGCGCCACGTCGGCGCGGGCGGCGGTCTCCCGGACCCCGGCGGCCACACCGCAGCCCAGCGCGGCCATGGCGAGCACGGCCGGGAGCACGCGGCGGCGGACGAGCATCGGCAACCCCGGGCGCTCAGCCCTGGCGGGCCTGCAGGTGCTGGGCGCGGCGCCAGAGGTGCTCGAGCGCGGTCACGGCCCGGTTGGCCGAGGGGTAGCAGACCCGCCCGGAGGCACGGACGGCGGCCGGGCCGGCGTTGGTCGGATGGGTGACGGCCAGCTCGGTGGCGGTGAGGACCGGCTTGTCGAAGCGCTCGGAGAGGGCGGCGGCGGCCTGGGCGAAGCGGGCGTCCTGGCGCTCGTGGTACTCGACGATCCGCTCGAGGCCGTGGTCCGGGTAGAAGCGGCCGCCGCGCATGAGGGTGGCCTGGTTCGACTGGATGCCGAGGCCCAGGTAGAGCACCGCGTCGACCTCCGGGTGGCCGACGATGAGCTCCATCACCTCAGGGATCGTGTCGCGCGTCTCGGCCCCGGCGAGGTCCACTGGGTTGTTGCGGCTCCACCGGGGCGGGAGCTTGCCGTCGAGAGCCTGGCGCAGGTCGTCGGGCAGGGCGGTGAGCGAGAGCGACGAGCGCGTGATGGCGTCCGCGGTCACCACGCCCCACCCTCCCGCCGTGGTGAGGACGACGGTCCGGTTGCCCCGGGGCAGGGGCTGGGTGGCGAAGGTGGCAGCGGCCTCGAAGGCCTCTTCGATGGTCGCCGTCCGGGTGATGCCGGCCTGCCGGCACATCCCGTCGAACACCCGGTCGTCGCTGGCCAGCGAGCCGGTGTGGGAGGCGGCGGCCCGCTGCCCGCCGGCGGTGGCCCCGCCCTTCACCAGCACGAGGGGCTTGCGCTGCGCCACGGCGCGCGTGCGCTCGAAGAAGCCGCGCCCGTCCGGCACGCCCTCGACGTAGGCCAGCGCCACCTCGGTGGCGACGTCGTCGGCGTAGAAGTCGAGGTAGTCCGGGATGGACACGGCGGCCGCGTTGCCGGCCGACACGGCTCGGGACACCCCGACACCCGTCTGGACGGCGTAGTTCATGAACGACGACACGAAGTTGCCCGACTGGCTGGCGATCCCGATCCCGCCGGCCGGCGGGTAGGGCGCCACGATCTGGGCGCAGAGCCGGGCGGGGGGCGACACGACGCCCTGGCCGTTGGGGCCGGCCACCAGCATCCCGAGCTCGTCGCCCAGCGCCACCAGCTCGTGCTGCATGCGCTGGCCCTCCTCGCCGGCCTCGCCGTAGCCGGCCGAGGCCACGAACGCGGCGCGGATGCCCTTCTTGGCACAGGCCCGGAGCAGGTCCGCGTTGGCGGGAGCGGGGGTGCACACGAAGACGAGGTCGATCTCGCCGTCGGGCAGCTCGTCGATCGAGGCGACGATCGGCACGCCGAGGACCTCGCCGGGCTCCCGGCTCGTGCCGAACACCTTCCCCTCGTAGCCCGAGGCGAGGATGTTGTGGAGGCTGACGAAGCCGAACTTGCCGGGATGGGTCGACACGCCGGCCACCAGCACGCCACGGGGCTCGAACAGGGCCCGGAACGCCTCGACCGGGTGCCGGCTCACGGGGCCACCTCCACGAGCGCGTCGACGGCCACGGGCCGACCGTCGACGACGATGAGCGGGTTGAGGTCGGCGCCCACGATCGATCCGTCCGCCTCAGCGGCCGCCGACAGGCCGACGAGGACGTCGATGAGGGCGTCCCGGTCCACCGCCGGCTCGCCCCGGAAGTCCCCGAGCAGGGCCTGGGTGGCGAGGTCGTCGATCATCTCGGCGGCGTCGACGCGGGTGATGGGGACGAGCCGGAAGGCGACGTCGGCCACGGCCTCGGCCAGGATGCCCCCCACCCCGAGCATCACCGTCATCCCGAACTGCTCGTCGTGGTGCAGGCCGGCGATGAGCTCCCGGTTGCCGCGCAGCATCGGGGCCACCAGCAGGTGCACCTCGCCGTCCTCGGGCCGGGCGGCGGCGAGCAGCTCGGCGGCGGCCTGGGCCACCGCGGCGGCATCCCCTAGCCCCAGGCGCACGAGCCCTCGCTCGGTCTTGTGGGCGATGCCGGCGCCGCCCAGCTTCAGGACGACGGGGTGGCCGAGAAGCGCAGCGGCCTCGACCGCCTCGTCGACGGTGGTGACCTGGCGCTCGGCGGGGAAGACCACCCCGTGACCGGCCAGCAGCCGCTTGGAGTCAGCTTCGGAGAGGGTGGGCATGGGGGGCGACCTTACCGCCGCCGCCCCGCCCGCCCCGACGGGCCTAGGGCTCGAGGGTGGCTCGGAAGAAGTCCCGGATGTGCGTGCGGCGGGCCTCCAGGGAGGCCTCGTCGAGCGGGTCGCGGCCGAGGACGCCTTGGAGGAAGGGCACATCGGAGAAGTAGCCGAGGATGGCGCCCAGGCCGGTCAAGATGAGCTGCTCCGGGTCGTGCTTGCGGAAGTGCCCGAGCCCCATCTCGCGGTCGAAGAAGCCGACGGCCCGGTCGAAGAGGGGCTTCAGGACCGCGCCGAGGTCGAACCCCAGGTGGCCCTGGCCGTCGAGCGCCTCGCGCCGCATGATCCGGACGAACTCCGGGTTGGCGCTGAACCAATCGAAGGCCGTCTCCAGCACGTGCTCGACCTTGTCCCAGCCGGCCTGGTCGGGCTCGTCGCCGGCGAACTCGATGCGGACGATCCAGTCCGACAGCGAGGTCTCGAAGACCTCCCGGTAGATGGCCTCCTTCGAGGCGAAGTGGTGCAGCAGGCTGGGCTTGCGGATGCCGACGCCAGCGGCGATGTCGTTGAGCGACGTGCCGTCGAAGCCCTGCTCGGCGAAGCACCGACGGGCTTCGACGAGGATGGCCTCGCGGGTCGTGAGCACCGGGTCTGCCGCAGCCACGGACCGAGGGTACCGCCCACCGGTCCCGCGAACCGGCTCTTGTAGGGTGGACCAGGTGACATCCCCCGAGCTCGAGACCCGCGCGATCAGCGTGATCCGCGGCCTGTCCATGGACGCGCCCCACGCCGCCCGATCCGGACACCAGGGCACGGCCATGGCGCTGGCGCCCCTGGCCCACGTGCTGTGGACGCGCATCATGCGCTACGACGCCGCCGACCCGGAGTGGCCCGACCGCGACCGGTTCGTGCTGTCCGCCGGGCACGCGTCGATCCTCCTGTACTCGATGCTCCACCTCACCGGGTACGGGCTCACGCTCGACGACCTGAAGGCGTTCCGCCAGTGGGGCAGCGCCACCCCCGGGCACCCCGAGCGGGGCCATACCGCCGGCGTCGAGGTCACCACCGGTCCCCTCGGCCAGGGCATCGCCAACGCCGTCGGCATGGCGATCGCCGAGCGGTCGCTGCGGGCTCGCTTCGGGGCCGACGTCACCGACCACCGCATCTTCTGCATCGCCGGCGACGGCGATCTGTCCGAGGGCGTCTCGCACGAGGCGGCCTCGCTGGCCGGGCACCTCGGCCTGGGCCGGCTCGTGTGCGTGTACGACGACAACCACATCTCGATCGACGGCCCCACCGAGCTCTCCCTCTCCGACGACGCGGCCGAGCGCTTCGCGGCCTACGGGTGGCACGTCGTGCGTCTCGGCGAGGCGGGCGAGGACCTCGACGCGCTGGAGGCCGGTCTGCGCGAGGCCATGGCGGTCGAGGACCGGCCCTCGCTCGTCATCCTGCGCAGCCACATCGCCTACCCCTCCCCCACCAAGACCGACGACGCCGCCGCCCACGGCTACGCCCTCAAGGACGAGGAGATCAGCGCCACGAAGGCCGTGCTGGGCCTCCCCGACGAGCCCTTCTTCGTGCCCGACGACGTGCTGGAGCTCTACCGGGCGGCCGGCCAGCGGGGCGGCGAGGACCGGGAGGCGTGGGCGAAGCGCCTGGCCGCCTTCGGCGGCGACCGCGCCGCCCTCGAGGCGTGCCTGGACGCGGCGGGGCTGCCGGGCTGGGCCGACGCCCTCCCCACCTGGGAGCCGGGCGAGAAGGTGGCCACCCGGGTGGCCAGCGGCAAGTGCGTGCAGGCCATGGCCGACGTGGTGCCCGGCCTCGTGGCCGGGGGCGCCGACCTGACGTCGAACACCGGCACGGTCCTGAAGGAGCACGGCGTGCAGTCGGCGACCGAGCCGGGGGGGCGCCAGATCTACTTCGGCATCCGCGAGCACGCCATGGCCGCCACGATGACCGGCATGGCCCTCCACGGCGGCGTGCTGCCGGTCGGGGGCACGTTCCTCGTCTTCAGCGACTACTGCCGGCCCTCGGTGCGCCTGGCCGCCCTGTCCCGGGCCAAGGTCGTCTACTCCTTCACCCACGATTCGGTGGGCGTCGGCGAGGACGGGCCCACCCACCAGCCCGTCGAGCACATCGCCTCGCTCCGGGCCATCCCCGACCTGCGGGTCATCCGTCCGGCTGACGCCAACGAGACGGCCGCCGCCTGGCGGCTCGCCGTCGGGCACGACGGCCCCACGGCGCTGATCCTGTCGCGCCAGGACCTCCCCGTCCTCGACGGCACCGCCGGCGCGGCCGTCGAGCAGGGGGGCTACGTGCTGCGGCCGACCGACGACCCCGACGTCGTGCTGGTGGCCACCGGCAGCGAGGTCTGGGTGGCGATGGAGGCGGCCGAGCAGCTGGCCGCCGAGGGCATCCACGCCCAGGTCGTCTCGCTGCCGTGCTGGGAGCTGTTCGCCGAGCAGGACCCGGCCTACCAGGACGCCGTCCTGCCCCCCGACGTGCCCACCCTCTCCGTGGAGGCGGGCACCACCTTCGGGTGGGATCGCTGGGCTGACGACGCCCTCGGCATCGACCGCTTCGGCGCCTCCGCCCCGGGCGAGCGCGTCCTGGCTGAGCTGGGCTTCACGCCCGGCTACGTGGCGGAGCGGGCCCGCCTCCTGATCGACGAGCTCGAGGAGACCGAGTGACCGACGCCAACCGCCTCCACCAGCTGAACGAGCTCGGGCAGAGCCCGTGGCTCGACAACATGCGCCGGGGCTGGCTCACGAGCGGCGAGCTGGCCCGCTGGGTGGACGACGGCATCCGGGGCCTCACCTCCAACCCGTCGATCTTCCAGAAGGCCATCAGCACCGGCACCGACTACGACGAGCAGTTCGGCGACCTCGTCGCCGGCGGCGCCTCCGTCACCGACGCCTACTGGGACCTCGTGACGTCGGACATCGAGGGGGCGCTGGCCCTGCTCCGGCCCGTGTACGACGCCACCGACGGCCTCGACGGCTTCGTGTCGGTCGAGGTCGCCCCCGAGCTGGCCCGCGACTCGGCCGGCACCGAGGCCGCCGCCCGCCAGCTGCACGAGGCCATCGACGAGCCCAACCTCTACGTGAAGATCCCCGGCACCGCGGAGGGGCTCGACCCCATCCGGGCGATGATCTCCGAAGGGCGGAGCATCAACGTCACGCTGATCTTCAGCCTCGACCGCTACGCCGAGGTGATGGAGGCCTACCTGTCGGGCCTGGAGGCCGCCGAGGGCGACCTGTCCCGCGTCTCCAGCGTGGCCAGCTTCTTCATCTCCCGGGTCGACACCGAGGTCGACCGCCGGCTGGAGGAGATCGGCACCGACGCCGCCCTCGCTCTCCGGGGCCAGGCCGCCGTGGCCCAGGGCCAGGTGGCCTACCAGCGGTTCCTCGAGACCTTCGCCGGCCCCCGCTGGGAGGCCCTCGAAGCCCGGGGGGCGCGGGCGCAGCGGCCGCTGTGGGCGTCGACCTCCACGAAGAACCCCGCCTACCCCGACACCCTCTACGTGGACCAGCTCATCGGGCCCCGTTCGGTGAACACGATGCCCGAGGACACCATCGCGGCGTTCCTGGAGCGGGGGACGGTCGCCCGCACGGTCGACGCCGACCCGGCCGCCGCCCAGGCGGTGCTCGACGCCCTGGGTGAGGTCGGGGTCGACATGGACGACGTGGGCCGGGTCCTGGAGGATCAGGGCGTGGCCGCGTTCAGCAAGTCCTTCGACGAGCTGCTCGAGGCGCTGTCGACCAAGGCCACCGACCTCGGCGCGAACGGCTGAGCCCCTGATGCACGGAGAGCTCGTCGTGGTGGACGACGTGCCCGGCGAGTTCGCCGAGCGGGTCATCGAGGCCTTCCACCGGCGTCCCAATGACGGCTTCTCGCTGGCGGTGTCGGGGGGCCCGACCGCTCGGGCCTGCTACGAGCGCCTGGCCGACGACGCCGGCAGCCAGATCGACTGGTGGAAGGTCGACGTCTACTGGGGCGACGAGCGCTGCGTGGCCCACGACGACCCCGAGTCGAACTACCACCTCGCCCGGGAGGCGCTCCTGTCCCGGGTGGGCGCCGTCAACGCCAACTTCCCGATGTTCTGCGACCAGGGCCCGGATCCGTACCAGCTCCTCCTCGGGGAGCTCGGCAAGCTCGACGTCGTCCACCTCGGGATGGGTCCGGACGGCCACGTCGCCTCGCTCTTCCCGGGGTCCCCGGGCCTGGAGGCGGACCCCGGCCGCCTCGTGGTGATGAACGAGGACCCCACGGGGACGAACCCCCACCCCCGCATGACCCTCACCCTCGCCGGTATCGCCCGGGCCCACCTGGTGCTCGTCACCGTGACCGGCGAGCACAAGCGAGAGGCCCTGGCCCGCGTGGTCGCCGGCGACCCCGACTGCCCCGGCAGCCTCGTCAACGCCGATCGCGTCCTCTGGATCGCCGACCCGGCCGCCGCCGGCACTGCCTGACCGACCCCCCGGTTCGGGGCACCAGGGGGGCCATCCCGGTCCCACCCTGCCCCCCACCTCGTCAGACGGGGAGGGTGAAGGTGGCGTGGACGGTCTCGGGAGGGGCGTCGTCCGGCGTCCAGGGGGCGACGAGCTGGCGGTAGCCGGCCATCGCGGCGGCCGAGAGCAGGGCGGGCACGTCCGAGGCGGGGGTCGACGGGCGGCCGACGACGACGGCCGTCGTCCACTGGCCGGCGCGAGCCCGGCGGGCGGTGGCGAGGGCGCCCCGCAGGCGCGGGGCCCGGAGCGCGTCGGACACGTCGGGCACGGCGCTGATGCCCGGCAGGACGAGGCGCGGATCGGCGTAGGGACCGGCCGGGCCGTCGGGCGGGCGCCCCGGGCGGCCACCGACACCGCCCGAGGGCCGGGACGCCCCCGCCGGGACGGGGAGGCGCCAGCGGGGCAGCCGGGCGGCGACCTCGAACCCTGAGCGGACGAGGAGCTCGGCCAGGTGGGGCGGGTGCCAGGGCCGGCCGGTCAGACCGGCCACCTCGAAGCCCTCCACCAGCACCCCTGCCTCCTGGTCGACGGTGAACGTGACGGGACCGTTCATGGAGGTGCAGCCCCGCTCGGCCAGCCAGGCCCGGGCCGCCTCGAGGAGGGCATCGGCCACCTCCCCGTCGTCGGGCAGCCACCAGTGGCCGAAGCGGCCCTCGGTGTCGCCCTCCACGGCATGGACGCTGATCCGTCCGATCGCGTGCCCGCCCCGCCGCGCCAGCAGCGCCGCGGCGTCGGCCTCTTCGAGGTAGGGGTTGCGGTGGCGGTCCAGCCGGTACCGCTCCCAGGCCAGCACGAGCGGGGCGAAGTGGGGGTCGCCGCCGTCGAGGACGTGGGGCAGGTCGAGGAAGCGGCGCCGGGCCGGAGCACCTGTCACCTCCTCCACCGCCACCACCGATGCCATCCGGGCCGACGATAGGGTGCCGCCATGCCCGTGGCGGATCTGCCCCTCGACGTCCTCCTGGCCCGTGCCCGCGAGGTGCGCGACGAGGCCCACGGCCGCCGTGTCACCTTCTCCCCCAAGGTGTTCATCCCGCTGACGATGCTCTGCCGGGACCGCTGCGGGTACTGCACGTTCGCCCAGCCGCCGGCTCGCCTCGAGTCGCCGTTCCTCACCCCGGAGCAGGTGCTGGCCATCGCCCGGGCGGGAGCGGAAGCGGGTTGCCACGAGGCCCTGTTCACCCTCGGCGAGGCGCCCGAGGACCGCTACCCGGTGGCGGCGGAGTGGCTGGCCGCCCGAGGGCACCCCTCCACCGTGGCGTACCTCGCCGCGATGGCCCAGCTGGTGCTCGACGAGACCGGCCTGCTCCCCCACGCCAACGCCGGCGCCCTGTCCCGGGACGAGCTGGCCCGCCTGCGGACGGTCTCGCCCAGCCAGGGGATGATGATCGAGACGCTGCGGGACGACCTCGCCTGCCACCGCGGCGCTCCGGACAAGGTCCCGGCGCGACGGCTGGCCACCCTCGAGGCCGCCGGCGAGCTGCAGATCCCCTTCACCACCGGGATCCTCGTCGGCATCGGCGAGACGCTGGCCGACCGCGTCGAGGCGCTGGAGGCCATCGCGGCGGCGCACCGGCGCCACGGCCACGTGCAGGAGGTCATCGTCCAGAACTTCCTGCCGAAGGCCGGCACGGCGATGCACGCCGCCCCGCCCTGCCCGAAGGACGAGTTCCTGCAGGCCATCGCCCTGGCCCGGCTCATCCTGCCGCCCGAGGTGCACCTCCAGGCCCCGCCCAACCTCTCCGACGACTTCGGGCACCTCCTCGACGCCGGCATCGACGACTGGGGCGGCGTCTCCCCCGTCACCGCCGACCACGTGAACCCCGAGCGCCCCTGGCCGGCCCTCGACCGCCTGCGGGAGGTCACCGAGGCCAAGGGCTTCTCCCTGGCCCCCCGGCTCACGATCTACCCCGAGCACGCCCTCGACCCGGAGCGCTGGCTCGACCCCGCCACCCGCTTCCCGGTCCTCGACCGCAGCGACGCCGAGGGCCTCGGGCGCGACGACCCCGGCAGCGTGTTCCCCGAGCGCATCAAGGAGGCCGTGGAGGCCGGCACCGGCGCCGAGTTCGTCCAGATCGGCCGGCGCAACACCGCCTGGTACTCCGGCGCCCCCGTGGAGCCGGTGGCCCTCCTGCCCGGCCGACCCACCGCCGGCTGGCACGGCCCCGTGGGCGAGGTGCTCGAAGGGGTGCTGCTCGGCCAGGAGGTCGGCGAGGACGAGATCACCACCCTGTTCGGGGCCCGTGGCAGCGAGGTGGCGGCCGTCGCGCAGGTGGCCGACGAGCTGCGCCGGGCGTCGGTCGGCGATGCCGTCACCTACGTCCGCAACCGGAACATCAACTACACGAACGTCTGCACCTTCAAGTGCCGGTTCTGCGGCTTCTCGAAGGGACCCCTGTCCCTCAACCTGCGGGGCACCCCCTACCTGCTCACGCTCGAGGACATCCAGGGCCGCGTCCTCGAGGCGGTGGAGGAGGGCGCCACCGAGGTCTGCCTGCAGGGCGGCATCCACCCCGACTTCGACGGCGACTACTACATCGACGTCGCCCGAGCGGTGCACGAGGTGGCCCCGGAGATCCACATCCACGGCTTCACCGCCCTCGAGGTGACCGAGGGCGCCAAGCGCCTCGGGGAGCCCCTCGCCGACTACCTGCGCCGCTTGATGGCGGCCGGCCTGAAGACCCTGCCGGGCACGGCGGCGGAGATCCTCGACGACCCGGTCCGCGCCCTGCTCTGCCCCGACAAGATCACGACGGACGAGTGGCTCGACGCTCACCGCACCGCCCACCAGGTGGGGCTGCGCTCGAACGTCACGATCATGTTCGGGGCGGTCGAGCAGCCCCGGTCGTGGGCGCGGCACCTCGTGCGCACCCGGGCCCTGCAGAAGGAGACCGGGGGCTTCACCGAGTTCGTGCCTCTGCCGTTCGTGCACATGGCCGCCCCGATCTACCTCCAGCACAAGGCCCGGCGCGGACCCACCTTCCGCGAGGCCCTGCTCATGCACGCCGTCGGACGGATCGCCTACCGCGGCTGGATCGACAACATCCAGGTCTCCTGGGTGAAGATGGGCCACGGCGGGGCCGCCCAGATCCTCCAAGCCGGCGCCAACGACCTCGGCGGCACCCTCATGGACGAGAACATCTCCCGGGCCGCCGGTGCCGCCCACGGCCAGATGATGGACGAGGACGGCTTCCGGTCGTGGGTGGAGCCGCTCGGCCGCACGCTCGAGCAGCGGACGACCGTCTACGGGCGCCCCGTCCGGGTCTGAGCCACGTCAGCCCCACCACTCCTCGTCGAGCTTGGCCTCGATGTCGCGGACGTGCTCACGGGTGCAGGCCGTGCATAGGCGGTCCACGCCCCTGCGCGACGACGCCAGCGACCACCCGGCGGGCAGGCCGTCGTCTCCGCCCTCGGTGGACACGGTGCCGCAGCGGCTGCAGGTGCTGGCCACGGACGGCACGGTAGCCGTGCCAGGCTGGGCGCCTGATGAGCGAGCCCCCCGATGAGCAGCCCACCGCCCCCCCGATCGAGGACGCCGTGCCCATGGAGGAGGCCGGACCCGACGTCGACGGCCTGATCCGCCAGCTCGTGGAGGCCAGCGGCACCAAGGCCAACAAGGACATCCTGCGGGACATCCTGCGCAGCGCCGCCGGCCTCGCCGGCGACGGCATCGACCGCCTCGACCTCAAGATCACGGCGGCCGCGCTGAAGGAGATGCGGGCCGCGTTCAACATGTTCCAGCCCCTCGACGGCCGCCCCAAGGCCACGGTCTTCGGGTCGGCCCGGGTGGCCGAGCATGACCCCCTCTACCGCCAGGCCACCGACCTCGCCCGCCGCCTCAGCCAGGAGGGCTGGATGGTCATCACGGGCGCCGGCCCCGGGATCATGCAGGCGGCGGCGGAGGGGGCGGGGCCCGAGGCCGCCATCGGGGTGAGCATCCGGCTGCCCTTCGAGGAGAAGCCGAGCAACATCCTCGCCGGGGGCGACCGCGTCGTCGCCATGAAGTACTTCTTCACCCGCAAGCTCATGCTGATCAAGGAGTCGTCGGCCTTCATCTGCCTGCCGGGCGGCTTCGGCACCCAGGACGAGACCTTCGAGCTGCTCACCCTCCTGCAGACCGGCAAGACGGCCCCGGCGCCGGTCATCCTGCTCGACGTCCCCGGGGGCACCTACTGGCAGCACTGGGCTCGGTACGTGGCCCACGAGCTCGAGGCGAAGGGCCTCGTGTCCGCCCACGACCGCGAGCTCTACCTCGTCACCGACGACGTGACGGCGGCGGCCGAGGAGATCATGCGCTTCTGGTGGAGCTACCACTCGTTGCGCTGGGTCGGCGACCGGCTCGTCATCCGGCTCCGCCACGCCCCCACCGAGGCCCAGGTGCGCGAGCTCGACGCCCGCTTCCGCGACCTCCTCCTCGACGGGCACATCGAAGCGAGCGAGCCCCTGGCTCCGGAGGTCTCGGACCGCGACCACCTTGAGCTGGCCCGCCTGGTGATGCGGTACGACCCGCGCCGCGCCGGCCGCCTGCGAGCCCTGATCGACGCCCTGAACGACCTGCCCGTCCTCGCCGAGGGGAGCTGAGGAGATCAGCCCAGGGCGTGGTCGTCGGCCTCGCGGAGGATGCCGATCGCCTTCTCCACCGCCCGCCGGGCCCGCTGCAGCCGGCGCTCGTCCACCGGGAGCTCTCGACCCCCGGCATCGATCGACTCCTTGAGCCGCTCGATGGCGAGGTCAGCCAGCTCCTCGGAGATGGCCTCCAGCCGGCCCCGGATCTCGTCGAACTCCCCTGCCATGGCGGTCACCCTAGGACCGCGCGCTGACAGCGTCGCCCCAGCACGGACGGGACGCCCCCCGAGAGGCCGTAGCATCGGGACCTCCCCCCGTTCCCGGGCGCCGTGGCGCCCGACCCTGCCCCGGAGCCCGGATGACCCCGCCGCCCGACGACGTCCATGAGTGGGTCTCCTTCGAGGACCCGACCGAGGATCGGACCTGGGTGTTCGACCTCACCTTCCTCGTGAGCCCCTGGACCTGCATCTACGGGCGCGGGTGCCAGGGCGTCCTCACCGGGCCCGCCCCCGAGCTGGAGCAGGGCTGCTGCAGCTACGGCGCCCACTTCGTCGACGAGGACGACGAGGCCAAGGTGCGCGGCTACGTCGATCGCCTCACCCCTGAGCAGTGGCAGCTCCACGAGGACGGCCGGCGCCTCGGCACGACCGAGCGCGACGAGGGCGGGGACATCACGACCCGCCTCGTCGACGACGCCTGCGTGTTCCTCAACCGGCCCGGCTTCGAGGGGGGCGCCGGCTGCGCCTTGCATCGGGCGGCCCTCGAGGCCGGCGAGCGACCGCTCGACTGGAAGCCCGCCGTCTGCTGGCAGCTGCCGCTGCGGCTCGAGGAGCGCACGGCCGACGACGGCCACGTCACCTCCACGTTGCGGGAGTGGAAGCGCCGGGACTGGGGTGAGGGGGGCTTCGAGTTCCACTGGTGGTGCACCGATGACACGGCGGCCTTCGTGGACCGGGAGCCGGTCTACGTGACCATGCGCGACGAGATCGTGGAGCTGGTCGGCCCCACCGCCTACGACCTGCTGGTGGAGCACCTCACCACGCGCCAGCCGCCGCCGCAGTACCTTCCCCATCCAGCCCTGCGCCGCCGGTGAGCGCCGCCAGTCGAGACAGGACGGAACGGACATGAACTTCACCGCCGAGGAGCTCGGCTTCGCCGCCAAGCGCAACGGGCTGTTCTTCCCCGAGCACGTGCTCGACCAGCTCGTGGCGGCCATCGACGCGGGCAAGCACGTCGTCCTGACCGGCCCGCCGGGCACCGGCAAGACCACGCTGGCCTACCTCACGGCCGAGGTGGCCCAGAAGTCCATGCTCTGCACCGGCTACCTGCCCACCACCGCCACCACCGAGTGGACCACCTTCGAGACGATCGGCGGCTTCCAACCCACCTCCGAGGGGCTGATCTTCCGGCCCGGCATGTTCGTCGAAGCCATCGAGAGCGGCCGGTGGCTCGTGATCGACGAGCTGAACCGGTCCAACTTCGACCGCGCCTTCGGGCAGCTCTTCACGGTGCTGTCGGGCCAGGCCGTCGTCCTGCCGTTCAAGCGCGGGGGCCGGATCCAGCCGATCTCGCTCGTGCCCCCGGGCGTGGACCCGCCCGACGACACCGACGCCATCAAGCTGCCGGCGTCGTGGCGGATCATCGCCACGATGAACGTGTTCGACAAGAACCTGCTCTTCGAGATGTCGTACGCGCTCATGCGCCGGTTCGCCTTCGTGGAGGTCACCTGCCCGTCCGACGAGGCGTACCACGAGCTGCTGGAGGGGCCGGGCGACATCGTCCGGGAGCTCCTCCCGCTGCGGCGCTTCCGGGACCTCGGCCCGGCCGTCTACCTGGACGCCAGCAAGTTCGCGGCCCGCCGCCTGGAGGACGAGCCCACCCGCTCCCGGCTCATCTACGAGGTCTTCTACGCCTACTTCCTGCCCCAGTTCGAGGGCATCGACGACGAGCTGGCCGTCGACCTCTACGAGACCGTCGCCGGGCTGCTCGACGAGCCCGAGCAGCGCGAGGCCCATCGCACCATCGGCGAGGTGCTCGGCACCGCGCTCCCCCGGTGAGGGGGGCTCGATCGAGATGACCCCGGAGGCCGGCATCGAGGCGGTCCTGGCCCGGCTGGCCCACCCCTACGACGCCGTCAAGGTCGCCTCCGCGCTGCTCGGCCTGCCCGCCCGGCTGGCCCGCCAGCTGGTGGGGGTGGCGGTCGCCACCTCCGAGGAGGCGGAGCAGCTCCTGGAGGCCATGCCGCGCATCGTCCGGTCCATGGCCATCGCCACGACGGATCGACCGCAGCGCTGCTACGGGGAGCTCCGCGGGCCGGTGCTGTGGTCCGAGACGATGTCGGCCCGGTCCGCCTCCGCCGGCGATCCCGGGCTCTACGTCTGCGCCACCACGACCAAGGCCTACGACACGGCCGAGAACCGGGTCCTCAAGGCCGCCCTGGCCGCCATCCAAGCCGCCGGTGCCGACGCCGACGCCGCCTCGCTCGCGACGCTGTCGGTGCCGCGGGCGGAGCAGGCCCGGAGGGCCCGCCACAACGGGCAGCGGGCCGCGCACCTGCTGGAGCACCGCACGCTGGCCGACGTCCCCGTGACCCGCGTGACCGGCCGGGCGCTGCGCCGCACCCGGGCCGGGAGCCGCCGCGGCACCTACCACCCGGCCGTGGCCATGGTCCTGCGAGCGGCCAGCCCGCTCCGGGCGGCCGACCTCCTCGACGTCACCAGCGCGGCCTCGGAGGCCCAGATCAGGCTCTTCGCCGGAGTGCTCGACGAGCTCGAGCACCGGCACGGGGCCACCCAGCTGCGCAGCTCGCACGGGCGGCTGGTGGGCGGCCCGGTGGCCTACGACCACCTGGCCGGCGTGACCGTCGGCGATGCCCCCGTCACCTCAGCGGGCGACATCGCGGCCGCGCTCGAGCGCGCCGAAGCCGCCCCCACCGCCTGAGCTGCCTGGCCCCGCCTGGCGGGACGGGAGATCAGTCCTCGTCGACCGACTTGTCGTCGTCGTCGAAGGCGCCGTACTTGCGGGCCAGGGCCGCGTACTCGTCGTCCTCGACGTCGGTATCGGTGTCGGTGTCGTCGGAGGCCCGGCCCGTGTCATTGCTGAACAGGAACTCCGGACCCGACTGCTTGAGCTTGCGCGCTTCTTCGAAGCGGCGATGGCGTCCCTTCTTCACGGAACGGCTCCCGAGGCTCGCAGGGGTGAAGGTGAACGGTCACCATAGCGCGAGGGGCCCGGGATCGTGCATCTCAGGGGCCGGTAGCGTGCGCCGGATGGTCCCCCCGTCACCGGGCGCGCCGTGGTGGCGCACCGCCGTCGTCTACCAGATCTACCCCCGCTCCTTCGCCGACGCCGACGGCGACGGCATCGGTGACCTGGACGGCGTCCGCCAGCACCTCGACCACCTGGCCTGGCTCGGTGTCGATGCCGTGTGGCTGTCCCCCTTCTACCCCTCGCCGATGGCGGACTTCGGCTACGACGTGGCCGACTTCTGCGACGTCGACCCCCTCTTCGGCGACCTCGCCACCTTCGACCGGCTGGTGGCGGACGCCCACGAACGGGGCCTCCGGGTCATCGTCGACCTCGTCCCCAACCACAGCAGCGACCAGCACCCGTGGTTCGTGGCGTCCCGCAGCAGCCGCGACGACCCGAAGCGGGACTGGTACGTCTGGCGCGACGGCGCCGGCCCCGAGGAGCCCCCGAACAACTGGGTGGGGGCGTTCATCGAGGGCGGTCGGGCCTGGACGTGGGACGAGACGACCGAGCAGTGGTACCTGCACCAGTTCCTACCCCAGCAGCCGGACCTCAACTGGGCCAACCCCGAGGTGCGCACGGCCATGGAGGGGGTGATGCGCTTCTGGCTGGATCGGGGGGTGGCTGGCTTCCGGATCGACGTCGTCCACTGCATCGGCCGGGACCAGTCGTTCCCGGACGACGAGCCGCCCTGGGTCGGCATCCCCCACTGCGCCATCAACGAGGACCCCAGCACGCACGAGTACATCCGCGAGATGCGGTCGATGGTCGAGGGCTACGACGGTGACCGGGTGCTGATCGGCGAGACCGCCCTACCCGGCACGAGGTGGGTGGCGCCGTACTACGGCGAGGACGACGAGCTGCACCTCGCCTTCAACTTCGCCGCCACCCATGCGCCGTGGGACGCGGGCCAGTGGCGCCGGCGGATCGAGCGCGTGCAGGAGGAGCTGGACCCCCGCGGCGCGTGGCCGACCTGGGTGCTCTCCAACCACGACGTGTCCCGCCACCGCACCCGCTACGGCGGCTCCGAGGCCCGGGCCCGGGCCGCGGCGGTCGCCCTCCTCGGCCAGCGGGGCACGCCCTTCCTCTACGCCGGCGAGGAGCTGGGCCTCGAGGACGCCGTCGTCCCGCCGGAGCGCGTCGTCGACCCGGGCGGGCGCGACGGCTGCCGGGCGCCCGTGCCCTGGGAGCCCCCCGCGCCGCACGGCTGGGGCCCTGACCCCTGGCTGCCCTTCCCGCCCGATGCCGACACCCGCGCCGCCGCCGTGCAGCGGGACGACCCGGCGTCGATCCTCAACCTCTACCGTCGGCTGCTGGCCGCCCGTCGGGGTTCCCCGGCGCTCCAGCTCGGCGACCTCACCCTGCTCGACCTGTCCGAGGGCGCCCTCGGCTGGCGACGCCAGGCGGGCGACGACGAACGGGTGGTGGTGCTCAACATGTCCGCCGCGCCGCTCGAGATCGAGGTCGCCGGAACGGTCGAGGTGGCCAGCGACGGCAGGGGCCAGGGTGCGCCGTTTGGCGGCACCTTGGCCCCCGACACCGCCGTCCTCCTCCGACCGTGACCCCGCCCGCCGGGGCGGCAGGGCGAGGGGCTCAGAGGAGGGGCTGACCGGACCGGGCTTCGAGCACCAGGTGCCCCGATCCGTCGACGGCCAGGGAGGCCTCGCCGGCGGCCAGCGCCCGGATGGGCTCCCCCACCACGCCGTTGCGCCACCCGACGGCCAAGCGGCCCGAGCCGTCCATGAGGAAGGTCTCGATGTCGGAGCGGGTGGCCAGGATGGTGGCGTCGATCTCGAGCTCCCGGGCCCGCTGGGCGGCCCAGGCGCTGACCAGCGAGGCGGCCGCCCGGCGGGACCGGTCGACGCCCTCGCTGACCGGCACCTCCACCGCCTCCAGGTCGAGGGCCAGGCCCTCGGCCACCGCAGCCAGGATCTCACGGGCGCTCGACCCCTTCTTCTTCCCGTCGTCGAGGCCCCGGACCCGCTGGAGGTCCTCCTCGGACCGGGGGGGCCGCTGGGCCATCGAGACGAGGGCGAGGTCGGCCAGCAGGAAGCGCACCGGGCGGTCGAGCTCGGCGGCGCGGCGCTCCCGCCAGGCCGCCAGGGACTGGGCGACGGCGGCGGCCCGCCCGCGCAGCGAGCGGGCCTCCTTGATCTTCCACCAGGCCCGTTCGGGGTGGTGGGCCGAGGTGGACCGGGTGCGGTGCACCTCGCACTCGGCCAGCGCCCACTGCAGGCGCCCCCGAGCGGACAGCTGGGCGGTGAGCCGGTCGTGCAGGTCGTGGAGGTGGACGACGTCGGAGGCGGCGTAGGCGACGGCGTCCTCGCCCAGCGGCCGAGCCATCCAGTCGGTGAGCCGGTCCGCCTTGGGGAGCTTCACGTCGAGCTCGGCCTGCACGAGCCCAGCCAGGCCCACGCTGCTGTAGCCGACGAACCCCGCCGCCACCTGGGTGTCGAAGAGGCGGGAGGGGACGGTGCCGCAGACGCGGTCGAGGATCTCGAGGTCCTGGCTGGCGGCGTGCATCACGCAGGTGCCGGGGCCCTCCAGCACCCGGCCCAGACCGGAGACGTCCACGGCGAGGGGGTCGACCACGGCGACGCCCCCGCGCCACGACAGCTGCAGCAGGGCCAGACGGGCGTGGTACGTGCGCTCGCGGTGGAACTCGGTGTCGAGGCCGTAGAGCTCCTCGCCGCTCAACCGCTCGACGAGCTCGGCGAAGGCGTCGGGCTCGTCGACCCAGCTGCTCACGTCCGCGCCATCAGCTGCGGCCCCCGCCCGTCTCGACCGCCTGGCCGGCCTCGACCCAAGCCAGCGTGCCCCCCGCGACGTTCACGGCGTCGACTCCATGGGCCCGAAGGTGCTCGACCGCCTTGCCGCTGCGACCGCCGCTGCGGCAGATCACGTAGACCGTCTGGTCGGTGGGGATCTCGGCGATGCGCTCGGCGACCTGGCCGAGCGGGATCAGCTGGGCGCCGGGCGCGTGGCCCTCCGCGAACTCGTTCTCCTCGCGGACGTCGATCAGGGGGGCGCCGGCGGCTCGTCGCTCGGCCAGCTCCCGGACGTCGATGTGGGGGATGTCAGCCATCGGAGGTGGAGGCTACCCGGGGCCCGGCAGGTCGCCCGGATCGTCGGCGTCGAGCAGAGCCGCAGCGGGCAGGTCGTCGACCACGACGAGCGGGAGGGCCGCACCGGCCCGTCGCAAGGACCGCAGGCCCGCGGCGTAGGCCGCCTCCAGCGGGCGGGCTGCCTCCCTGCGCCAGGCGGCGTGGGTCCACTGGAGGGCGCCGCTGCCATCCCGGGGGACGGCCCCGAGGGCCTCGGGCGCGCCCGCGAGGGCCCGCACGGTGGCCGCCATGGCCACCGGGTCCGGCGCCACCAGGTCGCACGACGCCACGAGGACGATGGAGGCACCGGCCGTCCGCAGCGCGGTGATGGTGGCGGGCAGCGGACCGTTCCCGGGGTGCTCGTCGGGCTGCACGGTCAGCCCCAGCGCCTGGAGCCCGGCGGCGTCGCCGCCCACCGCCCGCACCTCTGACGCCCCTGCGGCCAGGAGGGCGTCGGCCACCCGCCGGGCCATGGCCCGCCCCTCGACGGGGAGGAGGGCCTTGTCCCGGCCCATCCTCCGGCTGGCTCCGCCGCAGAGGACGGCGCCCGCGAAGTCGGAGCCGGCGAAGGCGGCAGCCGCAGCCTCAGTCGGCGACGTCGCCGTAGCGGGCCTCCACCCCTCGGCTGGGGCCGTGGTGGGCCACCGCGGCGGCCAGGTCGGCCAGGAACTCGTGGGCCACGGCCACGTGCCCGGGAGACAGCATCAGGTGCAGCCCGCCCTGCTGGCGGTCCAGGTGCCAGCCCCGGTCGTCCATCTGGTCGCCGACGGCGGAGAGGTCGTGCACGTCGGAGGCGATCTCCATGACGGCCATCACCGGGTCGCCGGTGATGTGCAGGCCGTCGATGGCCTCGATGCCGCTCCGGAAGCGGCGGGCGGCCTCGCGCACCTGGCCGGCGAGGCGCAGGTACCCCTCGCGACCGAGGTGGTTGACGGTGGCCCACGCCGCCGCGATGGGGGCGGCGGGCCGGGTGCCGGCGGTGGTGGCGGAGCCGTAGAGCCCGCCCGGCCAGGCGTCGTAGAGGAAGTACTGGTGCCGGAGGAGGTCCTTGTCGGCGTGGAGCAGCACCGACACGCCCTTGAAGCACCACCCGTACTTGTGCAGGTCGGCGGAGACGGAGGTCACGCCCGGGACGGCGAGCGTCCACGCCGGCACGGGCTCGCCGAGCTCGGCCCAGAAGGGCAGCAGCCACCCGCCCAGGCAGGCGTCGACGTGGCAGAGCACGCCGCGCTCGGCCGTCAGCGCGCCCAGGTCCTCGATCGGGTCGACCACGCCGTACGGGTAGCAGGGGGCCGATCCGACCACGAGCGCCGTGCGGTCGGTGAGGGCTCCCTCGACGGCCTCGGGGGACAGCCGGCCGTCCTCGCCCACCGGCACCACGACGTGCTCGACGTCGAGGTAGTGGGCGGCCTTGGCGAAGGCGGGGTGGGCCGTGGTGGCGGTGAGCAGCTGGGGCTCCGCGATGCCGCGCCCCTCGCGGGCGTGCTCGCGGGCCACCTGGACGGCCAGGAAGATGCTCTCGGTGCCGCCCGAGGTGAGCTTGCCCGCCGCGCCCGGGGCGCCGAAGAGGTCAGCGGCCATCGCCACCAGCTCCTGCTCCATGCGGAGCAGGCTGGGGAAGGCGAAGGGGTTGAGGTAGTTCTCGTGGAGGTACTCGGCGGCCACCGCTTCCTGCAGCGCGGCGAGGTCCGGGTCGGCCGGGTTGTACACGAGGCTGAACGTGCGCCCGCCCCGCCAGTCGGCGTCGTCGCCCCGGCTGGCCCGGATCTCAGCCAGCAGGTCCGCGGCGGGGCGGCCGGTGGCGGGGAAGCCGGTCTCAGGCACGGGCGGGCCCGTCGTCGGTCCCGTCCGCCGGCGGCCACGAGGGGTCGAGCTGGCGGAGGAACAGCGCGCAGCGGTCGGCCTCGTCGGCCTCGCCGATCTGGGCGGCCGCCGCCTGCAGCCCGGCCAGCGCCCGCAGGAAGCCCCGGTTCTCCGGGTGTGACCAGCGGACGTACCCGCTGCCCCGCCACCCGTTGGCCCGGAGCCGATCGAGGCCTCGGTGGTAGCCGACCCGGTGGGCGGCGTAGCGCTCCATCACGTCCCGGCCCAGCTCCCCGAGGCGGGCCCAGCCATCGAGGAAGCGGGGCCAGCGGGCCACCACCTGGGCCACCGCGGCGCGGCGCTGGCCTTCGGGGAGGGCGAGGGCCTCGGCCAGCGCGGCGAGCGCCTCCTCGGGCTCGCGGTCGAGCACGGTCTCGGGTGGGCCGCTGGACGTCAGGTGGACCTCGGACATGGCGCGGAGGGTAACCGGGGCGCCGTCCCGCCAGCGGTAGCGTCGCCGGCGATGCTCGCCGCCGCGCCCGCCTGGTTCTCCGAGAACGTCCTGCCCATCTCGGGGGGCACCTTGGCCGTCCTCGCCTTCCTGGTCCTGCGGATGATCCAGAAGGCGCTCCTGCGGGCCGTGCTCCTCGGGCTCATCGTGCTGGCCGCCGGCTTCGTCTACGTGAACCGCGACCCGCTCGAGACCTGCGCCCGGACCTGCGAGTGCACGATCGCGGGCCAGCACGTCACCGTGCCGACCTGCCAGCGCAACCTGAGGCCCTAGTGGAGCTGCTCCTCATCCGCCACGCCCTGCCCGTGCGCGTCGACAGCGGCTCCGTCGACGGCCCCGCTGACCCGCACCTGGCGCCCCTCGGCGTCCACCAGGCCGAGGCGCTGGCGGCGTGGCTGGCCGCTGAACCGATCCACGCCGTCTGGTCGAGCCCGAAGCGCCGGGCCCTGGAGACGGCGGGACCCCTCGCCGGCCGGCTGGGCCTCGAGGTCCGGGTCGACGAGGGGTTGGCCGAGTACGACCGCCACGCCGACAGCTACATCCCCATCGAGGAGCTGAAGGCCGCCAACGACCCCCGCTGGAACGAGCAGCCGGAGCGGCCCGAGGAGTTCCGGGCCGACGTCGTCGCCGCCATGGAGGCCGTGATCGCCGCCCACCCCGGCCAGCGGGTCGCCGTGGTCTGCCACGGCGGGGTGATCAACGCCTACGCCGGCCACGTGCTGGGGGTGACCGACCCGATCTTCTTCCTCCCCGCGTACACGTCGGTGAGCCGGATCCTGGCGGCCAGCTCCGGAGCACGCAGCATCGAGACGCTCAACGAGTCCGGGCACCTGCGCGGCCTCGGCTGACCGGCCGGCGGGCGCGAGGAGGGGCCGGTCCCCCCGAACCGGCCCCTCGAGAGCTGCCCCCCAACGCGCAGCAGCTGCGCTAGTTCTACCTCACGAGCGCGGGACCTGCGTCCAGGGGACGTCCTTGTCGGTGCGGACGTCTCCCGGCAGGCCGAGCACGCGCTCGCCGAGGATGTTCTTGGCGATCTCCGTCGTGCCGCCCTCGATCGAGTTGGCCCGGGTGCGCAGGAAGGCCTGCTGCGGGTTGCCGAAGGACATGGCGTTCTTCGGTCGCTCCATGGTGTACCCGTTGGGGAAGAGCATCCCCTCGGGGCCGAGCAGGTCGACCGTGAACGAGGTGATGTCCTTGTTGAGGTCGGCCGACATCGCCTTGCCGATCGAGCCCTCGGGACCCGGGTCTCCGATCGAGCGCATCTGGCTGGCCCGGATGTTCGTGAGGCGCAGCACCTCGGCCCGGATCCACAGCGCCATCAGCTCGTCCCTCAGGGCGGGGTCGGTGTGGCCCTTGTCCCTCCACACCTTCACGGCCTCGCCGATCAGGCCGGAGCCCTTGGCCGGGATGCCGCCGCCGATGGCGACCCGCTCGTTCATGAGCGTGGTGAGGGTCACCCGCCAGCCCTCGCCCTCGGCGCCCAGGCGCTCGGCGTCGGGGATCCGGACGTCGGTGAAGTACACCTCGTTGAACTCGGCCTCCCCGGTGATCTGGAAGAGCGGCCGGACCTCGACGCCCGGGGCCTCCATGTCGACCACGAAGTACGTCATGCCCTTGTGCTTCGGGGCCTCCGGGTTGGTCCGGGCGACCAGCATCCCCCACTTGGCGAGGTGGGCCAGGGTCGTCCACACCTTCTGGCCGTTCACCACCCACTCGTCGCCGTCGCGCACCGCCTTGGTGGCGAGGCCGGCGACGTCCGACCCGGCGCCGGGCTCCGAGAAGAGCTGGCACCAGATCTCCTCGCCGGTGAACAGCGGACGGAGGTAGCGGGCCTTCTGGGCCTCCGTCCCGTGGGTGACGATCGTGGGGGCGCCCATGCCGTGCCCGATCGCGTTCCGGAAGGCCGCCACCGGTGCCCCGGCGCCCACCAGCGTCTCGTTGATCACCTTCTGGAGGCGCGGCGACCGGCCCAGGCCCCCGTTGCCCTCCGGGAAGTGCACCCAGGCCAGGCCGAGGTCGAACTGGCGGCCGAGGAAGGTGACCGGGTCGGTCTCCTTGGGCGGGAGCTCCTCGAGCAGCTGGTGGCAGAGGGCCAAGACCTCTGCGTCGTCGGACGATGCGGCAAAGGCGGGTGCGTCGGTGACCGTCATGACCGCACCATATCTTGACCCGTGGGTCAGGGGCGAGGGTCGGGGTCAGTTCAGGCGGGCTCGTAGGCGCTGGGCCGAGACAGCGTCGCGCTCCTGGCCGCTGGCCTCGAGGACGGCGGCCGCCTCGGTGTAGCGGCCGGCGCTGCCGAGCACGACGGCCATCTCCCGCCGCTCCTGGGCGGTGACGCCGGGCAGGAGGGTCCGCAGCGCGAAGGCCCAGCACAGGGCGCGGCGATCGCCGTTGCGGCGGTAGGCGTTGGCCAGGTTGGCCAGCAGCCGGGCCACGATCGGGACCGGTGGCGTCGGACGGAGGTGGGCCTCGCTCCACGCGAGCCCCGTGGAGAGGCGCTCGAAGACGGCCCGGCAGCCCTCGACGTCGAGCTCGCGGCCGCCGTGGAAGAGGTCGACGAAGGTGCGCTCGTCGTCCGCGGACCGGATGAGGAAGTGCCCGGGCATGCCCACACCGAGGATCGGCACCCCCACCCGCCGCCCGATCTCCATGGCCACCACCGCGAGGGTCAGCGGGATCCCGCGGCGACGTGCGAGCACCGCCGGTAGCAAGGAGTTGTCCGGGTCGTGGTAGGTCTCCCGATCGCCGGCGAAGCCCAGCTCCACCAGGTGGGCGCACACCCCGGTGAGCGACGGGTCGGCCACCCCGGCGGCCAGGTCGTCGAGCGCCGCCTGCTCGGCCGCCACGTCGAGCCCCGGGCGGGCGTGGGCCGCGATGAGCAGGGCGGCCTCGTCGAGCGGCAGCTCGTCGCCGGCGCGCGCTACCAGCGAGGCGAACGCCGCGGTGGGGTCGTCGTGCACCGTGCCACGGTACCGGCCTACGGTCCGGTCCCATGTTCCCCGGAGACTTCGCTGCGGCCACCCCCGACAAGGCGGCCATCGTCATGGCCACCACCGGTGAGACGATCACCTACGCCGAGCTCGACGCCGAGGCCAACCGGCTGTCCCGGCTGTTCCGGGCGGCGGGCCTGCAGCCCGGGGACCACATCGCGTTCTGCCTGGAGAACCAGGCCCACTTCCTGCCGGTCATGTGGGGGGCCCACTACGCGGGCCTCTACTACACGGCCATGAGCTCCCGGCTCACCACCGAGGAGATGGCCTACATCGTCGGCGACTGCGGGGCGCAGGCCTTCATCACCTCCTCCTACAAGGCGGACCAGGCCGCCCAGCTGCGGGATCAGATGCCCGCCGTGAAGGTGCGGCTCATGGTCGGGGGCACGGTTGACGGCTACGAGTCCTACGAGGACGCCATCGCGCAGCAGGCGCCGGCGCCCCTCGACGAGGAGCGCGAGGAGGGCCAGGACATGCTCTACAGCTCGGGCACCACGGGGCAGCCGAAGGGCGTCAAGGTGGCGATGCTCGACGCGCCGCTCGGCCAGGGGAACGACGGCGTCACCACGCTGGCATCGCTCCTGTTCGGGGCGACTGCCGACACGGTGTACCTCTCCCCCGCCCCGCTCTACCACGCCGCGCCGATGCGCTTCTGCCGCGCCGTGCACCGCACCGGGGGCACGGTCATCGTCATGGAGCACTTCGACCCGGAGCAGTACCTCGCCCTCATCCAGGAGCACCGGGTCACCTTCAGCCAGGTCGTGCCCACCATGTTCATCCGCCTCCTGAAGCTGCCGGCGGAGGTGCGGGCCCGCTATGACACGTCCTCGCTGCAGGCCGTCGTCCACGCCGCCGCCCCCTGCCCGGTGGCCGTGAAGCAGCAGATGATCGAGTGGTTCGGCCCCGTCATCCACGAGTACTACGCCGGCACCGAGGGCAACGGCTTCGTCTACTGCAACAGCGAGGACTGGCTGGCCCACCCGGGGACCGTCGGTCGGGCCATCATCGGCACCCTCCACATCGTCGGCGACGACGGCGAGGAGCAGCCCGTCGGCGAGCCCGGCACCGTCTACTTCGAGGGCGAAGCGGCGGCCACGTTCGAGTACCACAACGACCCCGCCAAGACCGAGGGCTCCCGGGACCCGAAGGGCCGGGGCTGGAGCACCCTGGGCGACGTGGGCCGGCTCGACGAGGACGGCTTCCTCTACCTAACCGACCGCAAGGCCTACATGATCATCACGGGCGGGGTGAACGTGTACCCGCAGGAGGCGGAGAACGTGCTCGCCATGCACCCGAAGGTGGCCGACGTGGCCGTCTTCGGCGTGCCCAACGAGGACTTCGGCGAGGAGGTGAAGGCCGTCGTGCAGCCCATGTCGATGGACGACGCCGGCCCGGAGCTCGAGCGCGAGCTGATCGCCTACTGCAAGGAGCACCTGGCCGACGTCAAGTGCCCCCGCTCCGTCGACTTCCGGGACGAGCTGCCCCGCCACCCCACCGGCAAGCTCTACAAGCGCCTGCTGAAGGACGAGTACTGGGCAGACGCCGGCCGCACGATCTGACCGGCGGCGGATCCTCCGCTCAGCGGAGCCGGCGACGGCGGCGCCGCTGGGGCAGGTCGTTGAGCAGGCTCGACACGACGAGGAAGAGACCGGCCACCGACGCCACCACGAACAGCACGATGGCCAGGGTGGGGTAGCCGAAGAGCTCAGAGCTCGTCTCGATCCGCATGACCATGGCCGCGCCGATTATGAGAGCCGCCACCACGATCCCGGTGGTGACGCGGTTGGCCAGCTTCTGGATGCCGCGCATGAGCTCGGCCTCGTCGATCCCCTGCACGTTGAGGGTGAGCTCCCCCTCGGCCAGCGCGTCCATCACCTTGTTGACCCGGCCTGGCAGCCGCTCTGCGAACTCCTTGGCCTCCATGGCGGCGTGGAGCACCGCGGCCGGCGAGGCGCTCGAGAGCAGGCGGGTGCGGGCGATGTCCGCGGTGCGGTCGCGCAGGGCGGCGTTCGGATCGAACTCGGGGTCGAGCGTCCGAGCCACCTGATCGAGGTTGAGCAGCGCCTTGCCGATCATCGTCATCTCAGGGGGTGGGCGCAGCCCGCAGTCGGCCGAGGCCCGGGCCAGCTCGCCGACCACCGCGCCAGCCTCGAGCTGGCCGACGGTGACGGACCGGTTCGTGGTGACGAGCTGGCTGATCCGCCGGTGGAAGGCGTCGGCGTCGAAGGCCGGGGTCCTGGTGCCCATCATGGCCAGCGCCTCGGCCGCCTCGGCGCCCTGTCCCTCGCTCACCGAGGCCAGCAGCCGCAGGAGATGGTCCTGCAGCTCGCCCGTGACGTGGACGACCATGCCGAGGTCGATGAGGGCCAGGCGGCCGTCATCGGTGAGCAGGACGTTGCCGGGGTGGGGATCGGCGTGGACGAAGCCGTGGATGAGGATCTGGTCGAGATAGGCGTGGAAGAGCTGCTCGGCCAGCGCGTGCCCGTCGAGCTCCATCTGGGCCAGCGGGCCGAGGCTGGCCACGTTGCGGCCCTCGACGAGGTCCATCGTGAGGACCCGGTCGGTCGTGTAGTCGGCCACGGGGAGCGGCACGACGATGCGATCGTGGTCGGCCAGGAGCTCGGCCAGCGTGCGGAGGTTGGCGGCTTCACGGCGATAGTCGAGCTCGGCCATGAGCGAGCGCCGGAACTCCTCCACCATGCCGGCGAAGCGGAGCCGGTCGCCGGTGCGGGTGTGCTCGTCGACGAAGGCGGCCAGCTCGGAGATCACGGCCATGTCCTCGACGATCTGGTCGCGGATGCCGGGGCGTTGCACCTTCACCGCCACGGGGCGACCGTCTCGCATCGTGGCGCGGTGGACCTGGCCCAGCGAGGCCGAGGCCATCGGCTCGCTCTCGAAGGTCGTGAAGGCGTTGGAGATGCGGGCGCCGATCTCGCCCTCGACGATGCGCTCCACCTCGGCGAAGGAGAACGGGGCCACGTCGTCCTGCAGGCGGGCCAGCGCGTCGAGGTAGACGGGTGGGAGCAGGTCGGCCCGGGTGGAGAGGAGCTGGCCCAGCTTCACGAAGGTCGGCCCCATGGACTCGAGCTGCTCGACGAGCTCCTCGGCGTCGGTCTGGGAGGCCTCGCTCTCCACGTCGAGGTCGAGGTCGAGGGCCACGCCGTCGGGACCGGGCAGCCGGGCCTCGCCCCGGTGCTTGAGGAGCAGCCGCCCGATGCTGGCGTAGCGCCCGAGGTGGCGGGGGTCGAGGGACGGGGCCATGGCTAGGTGCCGGCCACGGTGTCGGTCAGGAGCATCCGGCTGATCTGCCCATCGCGGGGCGACGCTAGCCCCCGGGCGCGGGGAGGCTCGGGGGCTACCCTCCGGCCCGTGCCTGCCAACGCCGCCTTCCCCTTCCTCGACTGGCCAGGGCCGCTCCCCTTCGCCCACCGAGGCGGGGCCAGCGAGGCGCCCGAGAACACGATGCCGGCCTTCGAGCAGGCGGTCCGCCTCGGCTACCGGTACCTCGAGACCGACGTCCACGTCACCTCCGACGGCGAGCTCCTGGCCTTCCACGACGATCGCCTCGACCGCGTCACCGACGCCTCGGGGGCCATCTCGGAGCTGCCCTGGGCGAGGGTGCGGGAGGCCCGGGTGGACGGCCGAGAGCCCATCCCCCGGTTCGAGGACCTCCTGGGGACGTGGCCCGAGGTGCGGGTCAACGTGGACCCGAAGCACGACGACGCCGTCGAGCCGCTGGCCGAGGTGCTGCGTCGCACGGGTGCCGTCGACCGGGTCTGCGTCGGCGCCTTCTCCGACCGGCGCCTCGATCGGCTGCAGGTCCTCGTGGGGGCTCGGCTCTGCCGGTCGATGGGACCCCGCCAGGTGGCCCGCCTGGTGGCGGCCTCCCGCGGCCTGCCCGGGGGCGGCGGCGTGACGGCTCCCTGCGCCCAGATCCCCACCCACCAGGGGCGGATCCCGCTCGTCACCGAGCGTCTGGTGAAGGCGGCCCACCTGCGCGGCATCCAGGTGCACGTGTGGACGATCGACGACCCGTCCGAGATGCGCCGGCTGTTGGACCTCGGCGTGGACGGGATCATGACGGACCGGCCCCAGGTCCTGAAGGACGTGCTGATCGAGCGGGGCGAGTGGCACGAGGGCCCGGCGTAGGTGGAGCTGCCCCTCACACCGCTCGACTTCCTGGCCCGCGCCCGGCGCCTCTTCCCCCATCGCGTCGGGGTGCACGAGGGCGACCGGTCCTGGACCTACGCCCAGCTGGGTGACCGCTGCGATCGCCTGGCTCACGCCCTGCGGGGCGAGCTCGGGGTGCGACCGGGCCAGGTGGTGGCCTGGCTCTGCGGCAACACCCACGAGCTGCTCGAGGCGTACTACGGCGTCCTGCTGGCCGGCGCCGTCCTGCTCCCGTTGAACGTGCGGCTGGCCCCGGCCGAGATGCGCGCGATCCTGGATGACAGCGGCGCCGCCGTCCTGCTCCGCCACCCCGCCCAGGTCGATCCGGAGCACGCCGTGCGCACCGTCACGCTGGGGTCGGAGTACGAGGACCTCCTGGCTCGGGAGCCGGGCACGCCCCCGGAGCCGGCTCTCGTCGACGAGCACGGGCCGGCCGAGCTCTTCTACACGTCGGGCTCCACCGGGATGCCCAAGGGGGCGCTCCTCAGCCACCGCGGCCTCTACCTGCACGCCGTGCACAGCGCCCTCACCATGGGCCTCACCGGCGAGGACGTGGTGCTGCACACGATCCCGCTCTTCCACGTGAACGGCTGGGGGACGCCCCACTACGTGACCGCGCTGGGCGGTGTGCACGTGATGCTCCCCCACTTCGACGCCGGGGAGGTCCTGCGCCTCGTCGAGGCCCAGCGGGTGACGCGGCTCTTCCTGGTGCCGGCCATGGCCCGCCTGGTGCTCGACCACCCCTCCCTGGGTGCGCGCGACCTCAGCAGCGTCACACAGATCTCCGTCGGCGGCGCGCCGTCCTCCCCCGAGCTGCTGGCCGAGCTGGAGGCCGCCTTCGGGTGCCGGTGCATCTGCGGCTACGGGATGACCGAGTCCGGTCCCACGCTCACCCGGAGCCTCCCCAAGCCCGGCACCACCGGCAGCCTCGAGCAGCGGGCCACGACCGGCCTGCCCATCCTCGGTGTCGACGTCCGAGTCCTGGGCCTCGACGATGCCGAGGTGCCCTGGGACGGGGTCACGGTGGGCGAGGTGTGCGCCCGCTCGAACCACGTGATGATCGGGTACCTGGGTCAGCCGGCGGCCACCGCCGAGGTCCTGCGAGACGGCTGGCTCCGCACCGGAGACCTCGCCGTGGTCGATGCCGAGGGGTACCTCCGCATCGTCGACCGGGCCAAGGACGTGATCGTCTCAGGCGGCGAGAACGTGTCCTCGGTCGAGATCGAGCACGCCCTCACCGCCCACCCGGAGGTGCGGGAGGCGGCCGTGGTCGGGGTGCCGGACGACCGGTGGGGCGAGGTGCCACGGGCCTACGTCTCGCTGATGCCGGGGGCGTCGGTCGACGAGGCCGCCCTCATCGCATGGGTCCGCGACCGACTGGCCCACTACAAGGCCCCGAAGTCGGTGGTGATCCTCGACGAGCTGCCCAAGGGCGGCACCGGCAAGGTCCAGAAGCAGCAGCTCCGCGGCTGGGACCTACCGGACTAGAACGGACTAGAACCGCTTCACAGACCAGGGGCATCTGGGCGCTCGGAGCGATGGGGCTCGCACCTCGGGGGCGGGCCAGCAAGGCGTTCGCCGATGCGCTGCGCTGGGAGATCCGGCGGTTGTGGCTGCGGCAGGGGGCTCGCCTCGTCCGGGAAGAGCGGGTCCGTCGATGCGTACGAGCGATGGGTGCGGCTAGCCCGCCTCCAGCAGGGCCTGCTCCAGGGCGGATAGGCCGTGGTCGAGCTCGTCGTCGGTGATCGTGAGCGGCGGGATGAGGCGGAGCACGTTGCCCTGGGGGCCACAGGTGAGGACGATGACCCCCTCGGACAGGCAGGCGTGCTGGACGGCCTCGGCTGCGGCCTTGTCCCGCAGCTCGACGCCGATCATCCCGCCGATGCCCCGCACCTCGACCACGACCGGGGCGCCCAGGGCCCGCAGCCGACCCATGACGACCTCGCCGATGGCCAGTGCCCGGTCGTAGAGGCCCTCTGACTCCAGCACCTCGATGGTGGCGACGGCGGCCGCGCAGGAAACCGGGTTGCCGCCGAAGGTGGTGCCGTGGGCGCCGTTGGGCCAGCGGGCCATGAGGTCGGCGCCCGCGATGATCCCGGCCAGCGGCATCCCGGAGGCGACGCCCTTGGCGAAGAGCACGACGTCGGGCGACACCCCGAAGGCCTCCGCCGCGAACGGCCGGCCCGTGCGACCGAAGCCGCACTGCACCTCGTCGAACACGAGGAGGATGCCGTGCTCGTCACAGCGCTCCCGGAGCCCGGCCAGCCACGCCACGGGTGGGACCACGTAGCCACCTTCGCCGAGCACGGGCTCGACGATCATGGCTCCGACGGTGGTGGCGCCGGCGGCGGCCAGCGCCTCGTCGAGGCCGGCGAGGGCCTCGGCCACCACCGCGGCCTCGTCGTCGGGGTGGGCGCTGGTGGCGCCGGGCACGCAGTAGGGCGCCACGTGCATGTGGGGCAGAAAGGGGCCGTAGCCGTCCTGGTAGGAGGCCTTGGCGGTGGTGATGCCGGTGGCCGCCATCGTCCGGCCGTGGAAGGCCCGCTGGAAGGCCATCACCCCGGGGCGGCCGGTCGCGCGCCGGGCCAGCTTCATCACGCCGTCGACCGCCTCAGCGCCGCTGTTGCAGAAGAACACCTGGGGGTGGTCGAGGAAGGGGGCCAGACGGGCGATGGCCTCGGCGGCCTGCACGTAGGGCTGGTGCTTCACCACCACCGACGTGTGGAGGAGCTTGTCGACCTGCGCGTGGATGGCGGCCACGACGTGCGGGTGGCGGTGACCGGTGTTGGTGACCGCGATTCCCGAGCCGAGATCGAGGTAGCGGCGCCCGTCGACATCCCACACCCAGGAGCCCTCGGCGTGGTCAGCCACGACGTCGAAGTAGCCGGGTAGCACCGGTGCTACGACCTCCGAGTGGCGCTCGAGCCAGTCGGAGGTCGTGGTGCTGTCGAGCGCGGTCATCAGGCCTCCCGGTTGTCGATCTGGGCCCGCTGGAGCCGGCCGGAGTAGTCCACGTAGATGGTCTTCACCTGGCTGAACTGCTCGATGCCGCGGGAGCCCGCCTCGCGGAACCCGTTGCCGGTGTGCTTGGTCCCCCCGAAGGGCAGGGGGATCTCGGCGCCGATCGTCGGGGCGTTCACGTAGGTGATGCCGGTGTCGATGGCCGCCACGGCGCGCAGCGCGGCGTTGATGTCCCGGGTGTAGACGGCGGCCGACAGCCCGTACTCGACGCCGTTGACGACCTTCACGGCGTCGTCGAGGTCGTCCACCTCGATGACCGAGAGCACCGGCCCGAAGACCTCCTGGCGGGCGACCCGGTGACCGCGCTCGACGCCGTGGAGGATGGTCGGCTCGACGAAGGTCCCGCCGTCGCAGCCCTCGACGTCCTGACGGAGGCGACCGCCGACGGCCACCTTGGCCCCTTCGGCCACCGCCCCGTCGACCATCCCCAGGATCCGGTCGCCGGAGGCAGCGGTGATGACGGGTCCCACGTCAGTGGCGGCATCGAGCGGGTCGCCGAGGCGCAGGGCCTCGGCCCGCTCGGCCAGGCGCTCCACCACCTCGGCCGCCACCCCGCGCTGGATGACCAGGCGCGACGTGGAGGTGCAACGCTGCCCCGAGGAGCCGAAGGCGCCGAAGAGGGCGCCGTCGAGCACGAGGTCGAGATCCGCGTCGTCGAGCACCACCATGGCGTTCTTGCCGCCCAGCTCGAGGCTCACGACCTTCGGACCGACCTCCATCGCCGCCGCCGCCACCGTGCGGCCGGTGGGCACCGAGCCCGTGAACGAGACCGCGCCCACGCCCGGGTGGGTGGCCAGCGCGGCGGCCGGCTCGGGCCCGCCGTGCACGACCTGGAGGAGCTCCGCCGGGATGCCGGCCTCGATGCAGGCGTCGATGAACGCGACCCCGCAGGCCGGGGCCAGCTCGGAGGGCTTCATGACGACGCCGTTGCCGGCCAGGAGGGCGGGGAACACCTTCCAGGACGGGATGGCGACCGGGAAGTTCCAGGGCGTGATCATGCCGATCACGCCGATCGGGATCCTCGTCGTCCAGGCCAGCTTGTCGGCCAGCTCCGACGGCACGACCTCGCCCATCGCCGACCGGCCCTGGCCGGCGACGAAGGCGGCCATGTCGATCGCCTCCTGCACCTCGCCGCCCGCCTCGATGCGGACCTTGCCCGCCTCCCGGCTCACGAGGTCGGCCAGCTCGGCCTTGCGGGCGGTCAGGACGGCCCCGACGGCGGCGATGGCCTCGGCCCGCTCAGGTACGGGCCGCCGGGCCCAGGTCCGCTGCGCCTCTGCCGCGGTGGCCACGGCGGCGTCGACGGCAGCCGCGTCGTGCATCGGCAGCTCGGCGACGACGTCGGCCGGGCGGGCCGGGTTGGTCGATCGGAACGTGGACATGGGCGCTGCTCCCCGTGGCGAACGGCTGGAACGTCTGTTGCGCCAACCAGAAGAACCGTATCATCCGTGCCATGCCCGACCTGGTGACCCGCATCGAGGCGAACGCCGCTGCCCTCTCCCCCGCCGAGCGGCTCGTGGCCGAGGTGATCCTCGCCGATCCCGCCGCGGCCGCCTTCGCCACGGTCGCCCAGCTCGGCCGCCAGGCCGGCACCAGCGGAGCGACGGTCGTCCGCCTCGCCGAGCGCCTGGGCTACGACGGGTGGGTCGGCCTGCAGGCCGACGCTCGAGCGGGCGTGGGCCAGGCCCTGCGCCCGGCCCGGGTGCGCATCCGCGAGGCGGTGGCCCGCGACGTCCTGGCCGAGACGGCCGAGCGGGAGGCCGACAACGTCCACCGCACCTTGGCGGCCGTCGATCGCGACGCCTTCGAGCGCGCCGCCGGACACCTGGCGGACCCGAAGCGATCGGTGATCATCGTGGCCGGTGACGCCGAGGCCGGGGTCGGGACCTTCCTGGCCGACGGCCTCGACCTGCTGCGCCCCGGCGTGCGACGCGTCGCCGGGCCGATGCCGGCGGTCGCACGGGCGATGGCCCACCTGGCCCCCGGCGACGTCCTGGTGGCGGTCGACCTCCGTCGCTACGAGAGCTGGGTCCTCGATGCCGTGGCGCTGGCCACCGCCAGAGGGGCCGTGGTGATCGCCATCACCGACACCGTGCTGTCACCGCTCGCTCAGGCCGCCGACGCCACCTTCACGGTCGCCGCCGAGGGGACCGGCCCCTTCGACAGCCACGTCGGCACCCTGGCCCTCGCCAACGCCCTCTCTTCGGCGGTGGCCCGCCGCCTCCGTCGCCCCGCCGCCGCCCGCCTCGACCGCGTCGAGCAAGCGTGGGAGGCCACGGGTGCCCTGCGCTCCGAGTGACCATCGCGCCCTCGACGAGGAGCGCGCCGCGGCAGAGTCTGGGACGTGCAGGACGGCGTGCGCATGCTCCTCCCGTGTGACGGGGGGACGTCGATGAGCAGGCTGGTGCGCTACCCGCCGCCGCTGGAGATCGACGTACCCGACGGCACGTACGTGCTCGTCGACGACGGCCCCCTGAGCAGTGGCGCTACGTCTTCATCTCTCGCAGCTCATCGGGACCCGGTCGTCATGAGAACGAGGTCAGCCGCTGGGGCCATGGGCGCGGGCGGCGTGCGGGGGGTCGCCGATGCGGGTGCCGGCGGCGTGGGTGGTGCGGGTGCGGGTGTCGTGGCGGAGGGGTCGGGGTTTGGATCTGAGTCGTCGGCCCAGTGGGCTGGTGAAGGTGAGGTCGCCGTGGTCGGGGTTGCCGTCGATGGTCCAGCCGCCTTCGTGGACGAGGCGGTGGTGGTGCCAGCAGAGGCCCACCAGATTCGACGCGTTGGTGGGGCCGCCGCCGGCCCAGTGGTGGAGGTGGTGGAGGTGCCGGACGGGGCGGCTGCAGCCGGGGAACCGGCAGCACCCGTTGTCGCGGCGCAGGATGCGGCGGCGGAGCCAGCGGGGGATGCTGCGCCCGGTGCGGCCGATGCCGATGGTGGTGCCGTCGGGGTGGTCGATGGAGAACTCGACCTTGGTGTCGCAGAGGAGCCGCAGCACCGAGTCGCGGGCGATGTGGAGGTCACCGATCTGGCCGTTGCCGTCGACGTGGCCGTCGACGACGTCGGCCGGGACGTGCACCACCACCAGGCATGAATCGGGGTCGGTGTCGCGGCCGGCGGCTTGGTCGGCGAGGTCCACGAGGGCGTCGGCCCGGCGGGTGTCGAGGGGGTCGAACAGGCCGGTCTCCTCGTTGGGGCCGGTCTGTTCGGCGAGGCGGTCCAGGACGGTGTCGAGGCGGGCCGCTTCGGCCTCGGGCAGGAACCCGCTGAACCGGCGGCCCCCGTGGTCGTGATCGACCCTCGACCGGAAGAACCGGCGGGTCCCCGCCTCCGCCGCCCGACGGCGGGACATGACCCGGTGCTGGCGGGCCAGGTCCTCGACCTGGGCGGCGGAGAGCCCCTGGAGGCGCTGCGCCTCCTCGGCGTCGCGGTCGGGGGTGACGAAGGTGACCGCCGGGCGGACCTGATCCCACGACAGCACCCCCTCACCGAACGCTTCCCGCAGGTGCGGGAGCTGATCGAGGCGGGCCCCGGCCCGCACCCAGGAACGGGCCGTGGCGTCGGACACGTGGAGCATCCCCACCAGCCAGGGCGCCATCCCCGTGGCCCCATCGACGATCCAGTCGCCCTCGGCGTCGGCCGCGGTGATCACATCGAGCAGCTCGGCCTGCACCGCGCACAACAACGCCCCCAGCTGCTCGATCGCATCAGCCCGCTCCAAGGCCGAACACGACCGCAGCGCCCGCACCCGCTCCGAACACGACGCACCATCAGCAGACGCATCGGACATCGGGGCACCTCCTCCGGGACGCTCGTCACAGCTCGACCTGCACGGTCGGCAGCGGTGGCTGGTTCTCAGCGAACGGGGACCCTCGATCCACCCGGGTCCCGAAGGGAACGTCCCATCACGCTAATCGAACTGACGTTCCCCCGTCAACCCGGGACCTCCGGCGACCTCCCTCCTGGCCGACCAGGTGCCCGCAGGAGGCCTCGCAGCCCCTACCTCGGGCGGGAGTTCCCGACCTACGCGAGCCGCTGGCCATCGGTGCCCTCGTCCCGCTCGGTCATCATGGACCTGTGGGAGCGCGGCGCATCACGGTCGGTGAACGACGCGCTCGGCTGGCGCGCCGCCATCGTCTGGTCCCCTCGACACGAACCGATGACGTCGCCGCGATCGCTGATTCGATGGTGGCGCTGCACTCCTCGGATCCGCTGGTCGGTGTTCCTCTCGGCGCGGGCCCGGATGCGCCACCCGTCGATCGCGGCGGTGGAGGCCGCGCTCTACGACGCCCGAAGCGGGCTCCGGTTCCACGCGATGCGGCGCACCCTGTGGGTCGCCACCCCATCGGTGGCGCGGATGGCCTACGCCGCATCGACGACGAAGCTCTTGGGGCCCGAGCACCGCAGGTTGGTGCAGCTGGCTCGCCGACAACGCCATCTCCGACTACGGAGACGGTTGGATCGCTTCGGCGAAGGAGCAGGTCCTGGCTGCGCTGCACCCCGCGACACCCGGCGCGCTCTGGACGACGCGGGCGCGGTCTTGGTTGCGATGGAGGCCGCCGACGGTGACGTGGACGCGTAGCTCGCACCCGACGACCTCGCTGCGGTGCGTGGATCGTCGACTTGGGTCGCGCTCCTAACCGGCCTCGATCCGACGACGATGGGCTGGAAGGACCGGAGCTGGTACCTCGACGCCGGGGTCGCGTCGCACGTCGTCGACCGCAACGGCAACGCCGGACCCACGATCTGGGTCGGGGGCCGCGTCGTGGGCAGCTGGGTGCAACGCGAGGACGGCACCATCGCACTCGGCTGGCTCACCGACGCGCCCCCGGCTCGCCGCGCGCAGGTGGAGGCGTCTGCCCGCGTGCTGGAGCGCGAGCTGGGTGACACCCGCTTCAGAGTGCGGTTCCCCGCTCCGATCCAAGCCGAGCTGCTCTCGTCCTGACCGCTCTCGAGCTCCCGTACGGGCGGCCGCCGGGTCAGGAGAAGCGGGGCGGGCGCTTCTCGAAGTAGGCCATGGTGGCCTCGACCTGGTTCGGGGAGCCGATCAGCGAGGCCATGGTCTCGCGCTCGTCGAGGAACTGCTCGGCGGCCGGGCGCGTGCCAGACAGGTTGAGCAGGCGCTTGCCGTGGCGCAGGGCGTCGGGGCTCTTGGTGACGAGGTCGGCGGCCAGCTCGAAGGCCGCGGCACGGGGGTCCGCGGCGACCCGGGTGGCCAGGCCCAGCGCCACCGCCTCGGTGCCGGTGACCATGCGGCCGGTGAACGTGAGGTCCTTGGCCACGTCGAGGCCGACGAGGCGCACGAGGGCCTGCGTACCGGTCATGTCCGGGATCAAGCCCCAGCGCGACTCGAGGACGGAGAGCTTGGCGTCAGGGGCGACGATCCGCACGTCGGCCCCCAGCGCGATCTGGAGGCCGCCCCCGAGGGCGGCTCCGTGGACCGCGGCGATCACCGGGACCTCGAGCTCCTGCCACACCCAGCAGGCCTGCTGGCCGAGGTGGGTGATGCGCCCGTCGGTGCGGCCGATGGCACCGAGCGAGCCCGAACCGCCGCCGCGCTGCTGACCGGCGTCGTCCGGCGGCGCAGCCGGGCCCTGCGCCATGGCCTGGAAGCTCCCGAAGTCGAGCCCCGCGCAGAAGCCGCGCCCCTCCCCCGACAGCACCACGACCCGCACCGAGCGGTCGATCTTCAGTGCCTCGCCGGCGTCGACGATGGCCTGGAAGAGCGCGCCGTCGAGCGCGTTCAGCTTGTCGGGACGGTTGAGGCGGACGTCGGCCACTCCGTCGGTCACGTCGAGCAGGATGCGTTCGGACATCGGGTCAGCATGCCCCAGGGGTTCCCCCGGTGCGGTCAGCCGAGGCAAGATGGCCCGCTGCAACGGAAGCGGGCTCCGGCCCGTCACCACCTCCCGATGCGATCTGCACCCCTCACCCCCGGGTCGGCGCGCCGCCGGACGCGACCGGCGATCGCCCTGCTCCTCCTCGCAGGCCAGGTCGTCGCGGGCTGGGCCGACGCCGGTCCTGGCGAGGCCGAGGGGACGCCCACCGCGCCGGCCGCCGTCGAGCTGGCCCTCGCCCCACCCTCGCCCGACCTCCCGGGCCTACCCCCCGTCTCGCTCGAGCTGGCCACCGTGCCGGTGGAGGGCACGGCCGTGCGGAAGGCGCGGGCCGCCTACGACGAGGTCGATCGCGCCCTGGCCGGCGCGCAGGCGCACCGGGCCGACATCGACCGGTCGCTGGCGGGGGCCCAGGCCCAGCGGCGGCGCCTCAGCGCCGAGCTGGCCGGCGCCGAGGCGCGAGCGGCCAGCTCGCGAGCCCGGCTCGACGAGGTCACGGCCGCCATCGCCGATCTGGGGGTGGGCCTGTTCGTCACGGGGGGCGCGTCGGCGCGGCTCGACGCCGCGCTCACGGACGAGCAGCCCTCGATCAACGACCAGGACCGCCAGGAGGTGCTCGGCTCGGCGGCCCTGGACGTGCTGCTGGCCGAGCGCACCGCCTACCAGGCCCGCCTGGCCGAGGCCGAGGAACGCGTCGCGGCGGCCCGAGCGACCCTGGAGGGGCTCGCCGCCGATGAGGCCGCCGTGGCCACCGAGCGGCCTGCCGCCGTGGACGCCGAGGTCGGCGCCGCCCTCCCCGTGGCCGCCAAGCGGGTCGACTACGAAAGCGCGCGGGTCCTGGCCACCGTGGCCAAGGTCGACTTCCCCCTCGTGGCCCTCGACGCCTACCACCGGGCCGCTCGCTGGATCGCCTTCGAGCAGCCCGGGTGCGCGGTGCAGTGGTGGGCGCTGGCCGGCATCTCGCGGGTGGAGGGGCGCCACGGCACCTACGGGGGCTCCTCGCTCGACGTGCGGGGCGACACCACCCGGCACATCATCGGCATCCAACTGAACGGCACCAACCAGACCCAGGTGGTGCCGGACACCGACGGCGGCGCCCTCGACGGCGACCCGGCCTACGACCGCGCCGTCGGTCCGATGCAGTTCATCCCGGGGACGTGGAGCCGGTTCGCGTCGGATGGCAACGGTGACGCGGTGGCCTCCCCGTTCAACCTCTACGACGCGGCGCTGGCCGCCGCCCGGTACCTCTGCCTGGCCAGCCACGGCCTCGCTGACGACCCGGGCCTCCGCGCGGCGTACTTCTCGTACAACCACGCCGAGGCCTACGTCGAGACCGTGCTGGGATGGGCCCGCCTCTACCAGGAGCGCGTCGAGGTCCCCTCCCTTGACCCCTCATAGCCTCCGGGTCGACCGCTTCGCCCGGTTCGAGCGGTTCTGCCTGACCCATCGATCAGGAACCGCCGACGGTTGTTGACACGCTGACAACAAGCCTCCTACGGTCCCCGCCATCCGGTGTGACCGGCGTCACCGGATGCCTCCCGTGGGAGAACCCAGCACCCACGCCGAGTACGGGGGAACGACCTGTGAAGGACACGAGCGTCCGCTCTTCCTGGTGGCGCCTGATCGCACTCGCCCTCGGGCTCGTGATGATCGCGGCGGCCTGTGGCAGCGACAGCGACGGCAACGCCGGCGGCGGCGACGCCACCGAGGAGACCACCACCACCGAGCAGCCCGAGGCGACGCCGGTCAAGGGCGGCGAGCTGGTCTTCGCCACCGAGTCCGACGTCTCCACCCTGGAGCCCGGCAAGGCCGCCCAGCCGGCCGACAAGGTGATCACCCTCGGCATCTTCGACCCCCTCACCACCTACGTGGACGGCAAGATCGAGCCGTACCTGGCCGAGAGCCTCGAGGGCACCGACGACCTCCTCACCTACACGATGAAGCTGCGCAGCGGCGTCACCTTCCATGACGGCACCCCGCTCAACGCCGATGCCGTGGTGAAGCACTTCGACCGGTTGAAGGACCCCGCCACCGCCTGCTCCTGCGCCTCGCTCGTGAGCATCATCACCTCGATGGACGTCCCGGACGGTGCCGAGGGCCTGACGGTGGTCTTCCACCTGGCCGAGCCGAGCGTGGCCTTCCCGGACCTCCTGGCCGGCTCGAGCGGCTACGTCGAGTCCCCCACCGCGGTGGCCAACCTCGGCGCCGGCTTCGCCAACGCGCCGGTCGGCACGGGTCCCTTCGTGCTCAAGGAGTTCACGCCGGGCGAGCGGGTCGTGCTCGAGGCCTACCCGGGCTACTGGAAGCAGGACGACAACGGCATCCAGCTCCCCTACCTCGACAAGCTGACGATCGTCCCGATCGCCGACAGCGGCCAGCGGGTCTCCGCCCTCAAGGCGGGCGACATCGACATCTTCCAGACGGCGGACTCGGCCACCGTGGCCTCCGCCGAGAAGGACGGCTTCGCGGCCCAGAAGATCAGCGGGTCGAGCTCCACCATCATCCTGCTGAACAACGCCAAGCCGCCCTTCGACGACGTCCGGGCCCGCCAGGCCCTCGCCTACGCGATCAACAAGGACGCCATCAACGAGCGGGTGTACGACGGCGTGCGCGAGCCCAGCTACTCCGGCTTTGCCACCGACTCGCCGTTCTACAACCCCGACGCCGGCACCCCGAAGTACGACCCGGACAAGGCCAAGGAGCTCGTCGATGAGCTGGGCGGCCTGAAGTTCAGCCTGGTCTGCATCCCGACCCCCGAGGCCGACGGCATCCTGCAGCTCGTCAAGCAGATGGGCGAGCAGGTCGGCATGGAGATCGAGCTCCAGACCCAGGAGCAGGGCGCCTACGTGCAGCGCATGTTCTCCAAGTCCGGGGACTACGAGGCGGGCTGCTTCCGCAGCTCCCACTTCATCGAGCCCGACGCCATCCGTCCCGGCCTGACCACCGGTGACACCGGCAACCTCGTCTTCTACAGCAACCCCGAGGTGGACAAGCTGCTCGACGAGGGCCGGCGGACGGCGGACCTGGAGAAGCGCAAGGAGGCGTACTTCAGGGTGCAGGAGATCACCGGCCAGGACGTGCCGCTGATCACCACGCTCTACGACCTCTTCGGCAACGTCTACAACGCCGACAAGGTCGGTCCGCCGCCTCCCGGCGAGGCCAACTCCCTCGGCGCCATCAAGCCCGGGTACCTCTACGCCGTCGGCTGATCCCGGCCCGAACCGCCTGACCCGAGACCCTCAGGTCCGAGGAGCGCGTCCCCATGCAGATCGCCCGAGCAGTGCTGAGCCGGCTGGTGAAGCTGGTCGTGGTGGTGCTGATCGTGAGCTTCCTCACGTTCATGCTCACCAAGCTGCTCCCGGGTGACCTCACGAACACGCTCCTCGGGCCCGAGGCGTCGGGCCCCGCCAAGACCGCCCTCCAAAAGGAGCTGGGCCTCGACAAGCCGATCCTCGTCCAGTACTGGGACTACCTCTCCGGGGTGGTGACCCACGGCGACCTGGGCACCGCCTACGGCACCAGCAACTTCCCGGTGAAGGACCTCCTCTTCAACCGGCTGCCGGTCACCCTCGAGCTCATGCTGCTGGCCCAGCTGGTCTCACTGGTGATCTCCGTGCCGTTGGCGATGTTCAGTGCCTACCGCGCCAACTCCCTCGCCGATCGGTCGATCACCGCCGGTGCCTTCGGGTTGATCTCGCTGCCGAGCTTCGCGATGTCCGTCTTCCTCGTCTACGTGTTCTCGCTCCAGCTCGACCTCTTCCCCGCCGTGGGGTTCAAGCGCCTCACGGGCCCCGAGGGGATCGGAGCCAACCTCCGATCGGTGGCCCTCCCCGTGGCCGTGCTGGTGGCGGGGGTGACGGCCGTCTACACCCGCCTGCTGCGCAGCGACCTGATCGCCACCCTCCAGGAGGACTTCATCCTGATGGCCCGGTCGAAGGGCCTGCCCACCTGGCACATCCTCCTGCGCCACGCCCTGCGGCCGTCCTCCTTCTCGCTGCTGACGGTCTTCGGCATCAACTTCGGGGCGCTGATCGGCGGCTCGATCATCGTCGAGTACTTCTTCTCGCTGCCGGGTCTGGGCCTCCTCGTCGTGGAGTCCTTCTACAAGCGGGACCTCCTCGTGGTGCAGGGCGTCGTGCTCGTGGTGGCCGTGGCCTTCGTGGTCGTGAACTTCATCGTCGACGCGCTCTACGCCGTGCTCGACCCCCGTGTCCGGAGGGCAGGCGCCTGATGACCGACGTGCTCCCCGTCCCCGAGGTGACCGGCGCGGCCGCGGCGGAGCCCCACGAGCCCCGACGCAAGAGCAACCTCGGCGTGGCCGGCTGGCTGGCCGCCATCTGGCTGCTGGTGGTGTCCGCCGCCGCGCTGCTGGCGCCGGTCCTCCCGCTCGACGATCCCCGCATCACCGACTTCGCCGTCCCCAACAACGCCAGCCCCGGCACCGCCGGCCACCTGCTCGGGACCGACAACAACGGCTTCGACATCTTCAGCCGGATCATCTGGGGCGGCCGCGTGTCGCTCATCGTGGCCTTCGCGGTGCTGCTCTTCGGCATGACCGTCGGTGGCCTGATCGGCCTGCTGGCCGGCTTCTTCCGGGGGAAGCTGGAGACGGCGCTGATGTCGATCGTCGACATCCTCCTCGCCTTCCCGTCGCTCGTCCTGCTCATCGCGCTGGTGTCGTTCCTGGGGCCCGAGCTGCGCAACGTGGTGCTCGGGATCTGCATCGTCTCCATCCCGGCCTTCGCCCGGATCTCCCGGGCCACGACGCTCACCTTCTCCCAACGGGAGTTCGTGGTGGCGGCCCGGGCGGCGGGGGCCGGCAACGGGCGCATCCTCGTCCGCGAGATCCTCCCCAACGTCATCCTCCCGCTCCTCGCCTTCGGGTTGCTCGTGGTGGCCATCGCCATCGTGGCCGAGGGCAGCCTGGCCTTCCTCGGGCTGACGTCGACGGAGACGATCAGCTGGGGCGGGATGATCAACAGCGGACGGCGACCGCTCCAGGAGGACAACGTGGCCCACGTGGCGATGATCCCCGCGGTCGTGATGTTCCTCACCGTGCTGGCGGTCAACTTCCTCGGGGACCGCTTCCGGGCCGCCTTCGACGTCAAGGACACCGCGCTCTGATGGCCCGCTCCACCAACCGCCGCGTCATCGCGGCCCCGACCAGCGAGGGCCCGCTCCTCGTCGTCGACGACTTCCGCACCCACTTCGCCACCGACGCCGGGCTGGTCCGGGCCGTGGACGGGGTGTCCCTCACGCTCGAGCGGGGCAAGACGCTCGGCATCGTCGGCGAGTCCGGTTCCGGCAAGACGGTCCTGTCCCGGTCGGTGATGGGGCTCCTCACGGCCCGCAACGTCGTGCGCAGCGGCAGCGTCCGCCTGAACGGGCAGGAGCTGGTCGGCGCCTCACCGTCCCAGCTGCGGGCGCTGTGGGGCACCGACATGGCGATGGTGTTCCAGGACCCCATGACCTCGCTCAACCCGGTCATGAAGATCGGGCGCCAGATCACCGAGGGGCTGCGCTACCACCTCGAGCTCCCCAAGGACGAGGCGCTGGCGCAGGCCCTGCAGCTGCTCGAGTCGGTCGGGATCCCCGACCCGAGGCGACGGCTCGAGCAGTACCCCCATGAGCTGTCCGGCGGCATGCGCCAGCGCGTCACGATCGCCATCGCACTGGCCTGCGGCCCGCACCTCCTCTTCGCCGACGAGCCGACCACGGCCCTCGACGTGACCGTGCAGGCGCAGATCCTCGACCTGCTCCAGCAGCAGCAGCGGGAGCGCTACATGGCCATGGTGCTCGTCACCCACGACCTCGGGGTGGTGGCCGGGCGGACCGACGAGATCGCCGTCATGTACGCCGGGCAGATCGTGGAGAAGGCCCCCACCCGGACCCTCTTCACCGACGTGCGGATGCCCTACACGGAGGCCCTCCTGAAGTCCATCCCCAAGCTGGAGGAGCCCAGCCACACCAGGCTCCAGATCATCGGGGGCCGTCCGCCCGACCTGCTCCGGCCGCCGAGCGGCTGCCGCTTCGCCCCCCGCTGCCCCTACGCCCAGGCCAAGTGCCACACCGAGCCTCCCCCGCTGGTGGAGGCGGAGACGCCCGGGCACGAGTTCCGGTGCTGGTTCCCGGTCGGCACCTCGGCCGGGCAGGAGGCGCTGGAGCGGAACCTGGCCCAGCACCTGCCGGCCGCCGAGGCCGCCGTCACGGGCGACAGCCACGCCGCCGGCCTGGTCGAGGCCGTCAGTGACACCGGGGGCGACCTCTGATGGCCGGCACCGGGACCGCCCACCTGCGGGCCACCGACGACGTCGTGCTCCGGGTGGAGGACCTCACCGTCGAGTTCCACACCGCCGCGGGCACCGTGCACGCGGTGTCCGGCATCAGCCTCGACGTGCGGGCCGGCGAGACCCTCGGCCTCGTCGGCGAGTCCGGCTGCGGCAAGTCGACGACCGGCCGGGCGATCATGCAGCTCCCGCCCCCCACGTCGGGCCGAGTGGTCTTCGAGGGCGCCGACCTGGCGTCGCTCAGCGGCCAGCAGCTCCGTGAGGTCCGCACCCGGCTGCAGTTCATCTTCCAGGACCCCATCTCGTCGCTGAACCCGCGTCGCAAGGTCAAGGACATCGTGGCCGAGCCGCTGCGCATCTGGAAGCGCGGCACCGAGGCCGAGCGCAAGGAGCGGGTGTCCGAGGTGCTCGACGCGGTCGGCCTCGATCCCCAGGCGGCCGCCGACAAGCGGCCCCACCAGTTCTCCGGTGGCCAGTGCCAGCGCATCTCGATCGCCCGGAGCCTCGTGCTCGACCCCACCCTCGTCATCTGCGACGAACCCGTCTCCGCCCTCGATGTGTCCGTCCAGGCCCAGATCCTGAACCTCCTCGAGGACATGAAGGCCCGCTACGGCCTCACGCTCGTCTTCATCGCCCACGACCTCGCCGTGGTGAAGAACATCAGCGACCGGGTGGCGGTCATGTACCTCGGCAAGATCTGCGAGGTCGGTTCCCCCGACGACATCTACGCCACCCCGGCTCACCCCTACACCCAGGCCCTCCTGCGTTCGATCCCGGTCCCCGACCCGGAGGTGGCACCGGCCCGCACCGGCCTGTTGATCGGTGACCTCCCCTCCCCGCTCGACCCGCCGAGCGGCTGCCGCTTCCGCACCCGCTGCCCGAACGCGCAGGAGCGCTGCGCTCTCGAGGAGCCCCGGGTGCGGGCCATCGGCGACGGTCACTTCGTGGCCTGCCACTTTCCTGTCCACGGCGGGACGGAGCCGGCCGGAGATGCCCCGGTGTCGGTCGGTGCGCCGCGGCGCAACGCGACCGACGAGCCGTAGGGGGATCCGGTGGGTGGGGGGACGAGGACGTTGAGGTCGAACCAGCGGCTCGATCCCACCACGAGGCGCGCCCTGCTGATCGAGGCCGCCGCCGAGGTCTTCCGCGGCCGCGACCCCCGCGACGTGAGCATCGAGGAGGTGGCCGAGGCGGCCGGAGTGTCCCGGTCGCTCGTCTACGCCTACTTCGGCGACCGCGGGGGGCTGGTGGCGGCCGTGTACCTCCACAACCTGGAGGAGTTCGACGCCTGGATCTCCAAGGCCCTCGACGCCGGCCTCCCCGACGAGGTCCGGCTGCGCCGCATCGTCCGGCGCCACCTCGTCTTCGCCCGCGACAACGAGGCGGCGTGGACGCTGATGGCCACGGCCGGGACCCTGCAGCACCCGGCCGTGCAGGGCGCCCGCCGGGCCCGGATCGAGCGCATCGCCCGCACCTGGAACGACCAGCCCTCGGCCCGGCTCATCGCCCAGGCGGTCGTCGGGCTGATCGAGGCCGGGGCCCAGGACTGGATGGACTACCGGGACTGCGGCCTGGAGCGGGCCACCTCGATCCTGGTGTCGATGATCCGGTCGGGGCTGGCCGGCCTCCGAGACCAGGGGATCCTCGTCACGACGTAGGCCGGCCCGGAGCCGTCCGCGAGGCCGGTAGCGTGGTCCGCCATGGCTACCCCTCCCGAGACCGAGATCGCCCCCGCCGCCGTCTTCGACGTCACCATCGCCACCGACAAGGGCGACATCGAGATGCGGCTCGATGCCTCGCTGGCCCCCAACACGGTGAACAACTTCGTGGCCCAGGCCCGGCGCGGGTTCTACGACGGCCTCACCTTCCACCGGGTGGTCCCCGGCTTCGTCATCCAGGGCGGCGACCCCGACGGCACGGGTCGGGGCGGCCCCGGCTACAAGTTCGCCGACGAGCCCGTGCGGGGCGAGTACACGCTGGGCGCCGTGGCCATGGCCAACGCCGGCCCCGACACCAACGGCTCGCAGTTCTTCATCTGCATCGAGGACTGCACCGACAAGCTCCAGCCGCTCTACAACCTCTTCGGCTACGTCACCTCCGGCATCGAGGTCAGCCAGGCCATCAAGGTCGGGGACAAGATGAACAAGGTCACCGTCACCGACGTCGCCGCCGAGGCCTGACCCTCGCGCTGCGGTCGCCCCATGGCCGTCCTCGAGGTGCCTGAAGAGCTCAACCTGGCCGAGGTGCACGAGGCCATCGCGTCGGCTGTCCCGGATCGGGAGTGCATCGTGTGGCGCGACCGGCGCCTCACCTGGGCCGACGTCACGGATCGGAGCCGGCGGCTGGCCGGCGTCCTGCGCGCCGCCGGCCTCGGGCTGCACCGGGATCGGGCCGAGCTCGAGCCCTGGGAGTCGGGCCAGGACCACGTCGCCCTCTACCTGCACAACGGCAACGAGTACCTCGAGGGGATGCTTGGCGCAGCCAAGGCCCGCTGCGCCAGCGTCAACGTCAACTACCGGTACGTGGCGGACGAGCTGCGCCACGTGCTGGCCGACAGCGGCGCCCGGGCCATCGTGTACCACGGCACCTTCGCCGACACGCTGGCCGAGGTGCTCCCCGACCTGCCGGAGCTGCGCCTGCTGCTGCAGGTCGACGATCACAGCGGGGCGCCCCGGCTCCCGGGGGCTCGGTCGTACGAGGAGGCGCTGGCGGAAACGGCTCCGGTGGCACCGGCGGGGCTCTCGCCCGATGACCTCTACATCCTGTACACCGGGGGCACGACGGGGCGGCCCAAGGGCGTGCTCTGGCGCCAGGCCGACTTCATCGCTGCCTGCCTCGGGGTGGCCAGCACGACCGAGGAGCTGGTGGTGGCGGCCCCCGCCTCCACCCTGCGGGTCCTGGCCGCGCCGCCCTTCATGCACGGAGCCGCCCACTGGAACGCGCTGAGCGCGTGGCTGGCCGGCGGCACCGTCGTCATCCAGGACGACCCCGTCCACCTCGACCCGGCCGACCTGCTGTCGGTGGTGGCTCGGGAGGGGGTCAGCTCGCTGCTCGTCGTCGGGGATGCCTTCGCCCGGCCGCTCGTCGACGAGCTGGGCCGAGGCCACCACGACGTGAGCGGCCTGCGCTTCCTGCTCACCGGTGGCGCGGTGCTGTCGGCCGCCGTGAAGCACGAGCTCCTCGACCTCGTCCCCCACCTCCGGATCGTCGACGTGCTCGGGTCCTCCGAGACGGGTCGCCAGGGCGTGCACCACTCCGATCGGGCCCGCGGCGCGGCCACCGGCCGCTTCGACCGGTCCCCCACCGCCCGGGTGGTGGCCGAGGACCGCAGCCGCGTCCTGCCCCCGGGCGACCCCGAGCTGGGCTGGCTCACCCAGACCGGCCGGGTGCCCCTCGGTTACCTCGGCGACCCCGACAAGACGCAGGCCACGTTCCCGGTGATCGAAGGGGTCCGCCACGCCGTGGCCGGCGACCGGGCCCGCGTCCTCGAGGACGGGTCGCTGGAGCTCCACGGGCGCGACTCGGTGACGATCAACACCGGCGGCGAGAAGGTCTTCGCGGAGGAGGTGGAGCAGGCCCTCAAGCTGCACCCCGCGGTGTTCGACGCCATCGTGGTGGGCCGTCCCAGCGAGCGATGGGGCCAGGAGGTCGTGGCCGTGCTGCAGGTCCGTCCCGCCGTGTCGGTGCCCGACGACGACGAGCTGGCGGCCGTGGTGAGGCAGCACCTGGCCCGCTACAAGGTCCCGAAGGCCTACGTGTGGGTGGAGCGGATCGAGCGGAGCCCGAGCGGGAAGCCCGACTACCGCTGGGCCGCCGAGCAGGCCGGCCCCTCCGACGCCCCGCCGACGGCATGAGGCTCATCGGTTTGGTGCCCTCTTCGCGGCGCTCGTAGCGTCGTCCACCCATGTCCCGGCGCACGATCCCCCTCCCGTTCGCCGTGGACCTGCGTCGCTCGCTGCGGCCGCTGCGCCTGGGGAAGCACGATCCCACGATCGACCTGCGGGTGGGGGTCGCCTCCCTGGCCATGAACACCCCCGCCGGGCCCGCCGCGCTGCGAGCCCAGCACCAGGGGGACCGGCTGGAGGTCGAAGCCTGGGGCGAGGGAGCCGAGTGGGCCCTCGAGGGCGCACCCGGGCTGCTCGGCTGCGAGGACGACCGGGCCGGCTTCGAGCCGGTGCACCCGCTGGTGCGCCAGCTCCACCGCGAGGCCGACGGGCTGCGCCTGCCCCGCACGCACCGCGTCCTCGACGCCCTCGTGCCCGCCGTGCTCAGCCAGCGGGTGACCGGCTTCGAGGCGAAGCGGGCCTTCCGCCTCCTGGTGGAGCGGTGGGGCGAGCCGGCCCCGGGGCCCACCGGCCTGCGCCTCGTCCCCGCCCCCGGCGTCATCGCCGAGATCGGCTACTACGACCTCCACGTCATCGGCGTGGAGAAGAAGCGGGCCGACGCCCTGCAGCGGGTTTGCGCCCACGCCACGCGGCTCGAGCACGTGGCGGCCGTGGCCCCCGACGAGCTGCGCACCCGTCTGGAGGCCATCAGCGGCGTGGGCCGCTGGACGTCGGCCGAGGTGGCCCGGGCCGTCCTGGGCGACGCCGACGCCGTCAGCGTGGGCGACTTCCACCTCAAGCACCTCGTCTCCTGGGCCCTGGCCTCGGAGCCCCGCGGGACCGACGAGCGGATGCTGGAGCTCCTCGAGCCCTACCGCGGCCACCGCGGCCGGGTGTGCACGCTCCTCGAGTCGGCCGGGATCTCCGCCCCCAAGTACGGCCCCCGCCAGCGCATCCAACCCATGCGCGAGCGCTAGCACCCGCACGAACCCGCGGTTGTTCCTTGCGGTTCCGGCGCAGCTCTGACCGCGGGTTCGATCGTGGGGTGGGAGGTCAGTCGTCCTTGAGGGCGACGGCGTTGGGGGTGACGTGCATCGAGGGCTCGAAGGCGGTGCGCTCGACGTCGCGGGCCTCGGCGCCGACGGCGGCCCGGAGGGCTGCCCGACAGGCGTCGCAGGGGCCGTAGAAGCGGGCCTCGGTGGCTCCTGTGCAGCGGGGGCACGTGAACGGCATGCGGCCCAGCATCGCGCGGCCCCGATAGGTTGCTCGGCCATGCCCGACCCGGTCCTCCGCACCGCCCGCCCCTGGCGGTCGCACTGGCCGGCGCTCGTGCTGGCGCTGCTGGCGGCTGTGGTGGCGGTGCTGGCCAAGGAGCTCGTCTTCCCGGCCCTGTCGTGGAACCGGGACGAGCCGGTCTACCTGTGGCACGTCGAGCTGCTGCGCCACGGGCAGCTCACGGCCACCGACGGCGGACACCCCGAGCTGTTCCTGCCGTGGCTGTCGGCGGCCCGGGACGGGGCGATGTTCACCCAGTACACGCTGGGGTGGCCGCTCGTGCTCCTCGCCGCCCGCCTGCTCACGGGGACGGCCGCCGCCGCCCTGCCGATCAGCGCCGCCTTGGCCGTCGTCGGGACCTACGCCCTCGCCCTCGAGCTCTTGGACCGGCGCCGGACGGCGACGGTGGCCGCCGCCCTCATGGTGGCCTCGCCCCTCCTGGCCATCCAGGGTGGCGTCTACCTCAGCTACCTGTTCACCCTGGGGCTCGGGCTCCTCTTCGGTGTGCTGGTCCTCTCGGGCATCCGTCTGGCCTCGACGGGGCGACTCCTGGCGGCGGGCCCCGTGCTGGGGTGGATCTTCCTCACCCGGCCCTACGACGCCGTGCTGTGGGGCCTGGCCTTCGGCCTGTACGTCCTGGTCGTGGAGCGGGCGCGCTGGTGGTGGGCGGTGCGCCGCCTCCTCCTCCCGGTCGCCACCTCGCTCCCCCTGGTGCTGGCCGGCCTGGCCTACAACCGGCACGTGACCGGGGGGTGGCTGGAGTTCCCGATCACGGTGGCCGATCCCCTCGACACCTTCGGCTTCGGCCGCAAGCGCCTCATGCCGGGGTTCGATCCGCACGACTACACGATCGGGTCGGCGCTCAAGGGGACGGCCAAGAACGCCTTCTTCCTGCCGTGGTTCCTGGCCGGCAGCTACGCCGCGCTGGCCGCCGCCGCGGTCGGCCTCTGGATCGGCCGGCGCCACCGGGCCACCCTGGCCCTGGTGCTGATCGGTGCCGTCTTCCCGCTCGGCTACTTCCCGTTCTGGGGCAACCACCTCTCGGCCCAGGCTGCCCGCATCAGCGGACCGATCTACTTCGTGCCCCTCTTCGCCGCCATCTGCATCCTCGTGGCCACCGTCGTCGTGCGCTGGCAGGCCCGGCGCCCCGTCTGGGGGCGCGCCCTCGTCGTGGTGCTGGTGCTCGGGACGCTGCCGGTGGCCTGGAGCCGCCTGGGCATCAACCATGAGATCAGCGAGCAGCAGGAGCCCTGGCGGCAGAGCGTCGAGGGGGTGGAGGGGCGGGCGATCGTGTTCGTCGTCGACACCGGCCAGTACCTCCTCTACAGCAACCCCTTCAGCGCCAACCCCGCCGACCTCGATGGCCGGCTGCTCTTCGCCGCCCTCCACGGCCCCTCGGCGCTCGACCTCATCGCCGAGCAGCCCGACCGGGCCGTCTACCTGCAGCAGGGGAACGTGGCGGCGCCCGAGCTCGGCCCCCGGGAGGACCCGTACGACCTGGACGTGACCGTGACGCCGGCCACCGTCCAGCGGGGCTCGCAGCTGGTCTTGACGGTGGAGGTCGACGCCCCACCGGATGCGCACGACGTCCTCCTCGAGGTCACCACCGGGGCGGGCACGGTCCAGCAGGCGGCCCCCACGGCGGGCGGCCCCCTGCGGCTCCAGGTCGTCCTCGACGCCGCGGTCCCCCCGGTGGCCGGGGGGACGACCGACGGCCGCCTCGGTGTGCTGGAGCGGGGCACGATCGACGTCACCGCCGGCTGGGGGGACTCGCCGGAGGAGGCGGGCCGCTCCCCCCAGCGGCGCCAGAGCTTCGTCTACCGCACCGTCGAGGGCCGGATCGAGGCCCTCACCCCGTCTTCCGCCGAGCGGTACGAGCTGCTCGAGGACCACCACGAGTGGCGCCACGTCGCCGACGCACCCGAGGTGGCCGTGGACCTCAGGCCGATCGCCGGGCCCTGACCCCTCCGGCCGGCGTCGAGGGCCGGCCGATGGCGTCGAGCAGGACCGTGCCCAGGAGCACGAGCACCGCCATCCAGGCGAGGGCCGGGCGCTCCAGGCCGCGGCTGGCGGCCAGCGCCGCCGGGGCGATCACGGCGGGCAGCAGGCGGGCCGGCGGCCACGGGATCACGGCGGTGGCGGCGATGACGGCGGCGGCGACGAGCGCCGCCTGCGGAGGAGCCACGAGGACGCCCACGATCGCGACCAGCGCGGCGGCCGCCAGCCCGGCCCCCGGCGGGGCGCCGTCCGCCAGGGGCCACCTCAGGAGCCGAGGCGGGGCCGCCAGCGCGGCCACGGGGGCAGCGGGCCGGCGCCGCGTGCGCCACAGCACCGCCCCGCAGGCAACCACGGCGACCGCGCTCACCGAGAGGCCGAGCCAGACGAGCCGCTGGGGCTCCCCCCGGGCCTGCAGGTGCACGGGCCCGGTGCCGTCCGGGGTGATGAGCCAGCCGTTGGCGTAGCCGTCCACGAGCTGGCGGGGGCCGGCACTTCCGCC
>DASUDP010000057.1:0-3064 GCA_036275535.1 Acidimicrobiales bacterium
CGGGGCGGCGATGCCGTCGGCGACGGGCCACGGCCACGGCGCCGGCAGCCAACGGGACGGCCACCGCGCCGGCGCCGAGTGACGCCGGCACCACGACCCAGGGGAGGGCCCGACGGGCGCGACGGCGGGCCAGCCGCCAACCGACCCCGCCGGCGAGGCGCAGGGCGCGTCGCTTCACGAGCGCGACCCGGGCCGAGTCGCCCGGCGGCGCGGGCGGACGGTGGCGACGTCGGCGAGGACAGGGATGGCGGGACCGAAGGGCCGGGCCAGCCGGGCCCGGGCACCGACCAGCACCAGGCCCCGGTCCCAGCGGGCGGCCCCGATGACGGCGGCGGCCACCGCTTCCGGGGCCACGGCGAGCAGGGGGCGCGGGGACGAGCGGTCGCGGCGGGGCCCGGCGACGTCGCCGGCCCAGACGACGGACACGCCCACCCCACGCCGGCGCCACGCGGCCCGGCGGGCGCGGGCGTGGGCCAGCGCCCCGGCCGCGGCCGTGGCCGTGGCGTCCCGTGGCCGTAGCGCCGTGTCGGGGACGAGGACCACGACCTGGCCGCGACCCCGGGCCGCCATCGCCTCACCGAAGGCGTCGCAGGCGTGGACGACCGCATGCAGGGTCGAGAGGGCGGCGGTGCCGCCGGCAGCGGACCCCGACCGGGGCGCTGGGCCATCCGACCGGGTCGAGCCCCGTCCTCGCCAGCCCCAGCCGACCACCAGGAGGTCCACCTCGCCCTCGTCCCGAGCGACCTGGTCGCGGACCTGCTCGGCGGCGGCGCGATCGGCCAGGTCGGCGACCACCGCCACGCTGCCCGATCCCCGGTCGGCGCACGACGCCGCGGTGGCCCGCACGGCGGCGTCGCCGGCGCCCACGCACACCACGTCGGCGCCGGCGTCGGCGAGCGCGACGGCGACGGCCCGCCCGGCGGGCAGCCCGGCGCCGACCACGACGGCCCGGGCGCCGGGCAGGCGGACCCGTCGGCGCATCAGCGCCTCGGCGATCCGGCGCTCACCCGGCGGCGAGCGTGGCCGGACGGTCCCGCTCGGCCGGTCGGGCCGGGTTGGTGAAGCGGACCACACCGTCCTCGAGCTCGGCCCGCCGCGTCGCCCGGTAGTCCTGCAGGTAGCTCTGGTACACCTGCCACGGCGGCCGCGACCCCTGCTGGGGCATGCGGTCCTTGGCCCGCTGGATGTAGCCGGAGCGCAGGTCGAGCAACGGTGCCGGGACCACGGCCGGGTCGTCGTTCACCGGCGTGCACTGCCGCAGTCCCGTGGCACGCAGGTGGTTGAGCAGTCGGGCGACGTAGCGGCACGTCAGGTCACAGCGCAGCGTCCAGGAGGCGTTGGTGTAGCCGATGGCGATGGCCAGGTTCGGCACCCCCTCGAGCATCATGCCCTTGTAGGTGAGCCGCTCCTTCAGCTCGACCGGCTCACCGTCCACCGCCAGCTCGATGCCGCCGAGGAACAGCAGCTCGAGCCCGGTGGCGGACACCACGATGTCCGCCTCCAGCTCACGACCCGACTGCAGGCGGATGCCGGTCTCCGTGAAGGTCTCGATGTGGTCGGTGACCACCTCGGCCCGGCCGGCCTTGATCGCCTTGAACAGGTCCCCGCCCGGCACCGCGCACATGCGCTCGTCCCAGGGGTCGTAGCTCGGCGTGAAGTGGGTGTCGATGTCGTAGCCGCGGGGGAGCTGGAGACGGAGCCCGAGGCGCAACAGCTTCTTCACCGGCCTGGGATAGCGCTGGCTCACCTCGTAGAGCGCCTGGGCCCCGAGCGCATGCGCCCAGCGGACCGCCGCGCCGGCGACCTTCTCCGGCAGCGCCTTCTGGAGGGCGCCGACGATGGGGTTGTCGCCTGGCACCGAGGCGATGTAGGTGGGCGAACGCTGGAGCATGGTGACCTGGGCCCCGGTGTCGGCGAGGCTGGGCACGAGGGTCACCGCCGTGGCACCGCTGCCGATCACGACCACCTTCTTGCCGGCGTGGTCGAGGTCCTCGGGCCAGTGCTGAGGGTGGATCAGCTCGCCCCGGAACCGGTCGGCACCCGGGAACTCGGGCTGGTAGCCGTGGTCGTAGCGGTAGTAGCCGCTGCAGTTCAGGACGAAGCCACAGGTGAGCTCGAAGGTCTCGCCGGTGTCGGTGCGCTCGGCGGTGATGCGCCAGCAGGCGTCGTCGGTGGACCACTCGGCCCGCACCACCTTGTGGTGGAAGCGGATGTGGGCGTCGATGCCCTCCTCGGCGGCCGTGTCCTCGATGTAGTGCCGGATCGACTCACCGTCGACGATCATGCGGCTGCTCTTCCACGGCCGGAACGGGTAGCCGAGGGTGAACATGTCGGAGTCGGACCGCACTCCGGGGTAGCGGAACAGGTCCCACGTGCCGCCGATGGCACCGCGGGCCTCGAAGATGGCGTAGCTCGCCCACGGGGTGTCGGTCTGCAGGTAGTGGCCGGCGCAGATGCCGGACAGGCCGGCGCCGACCACCAGGACGTCGAGGTGCTCGGTGGTGGTGGGCATCAGGCCACCCCCGCCAGGCGGTCGTTCAGCGTTCCCTCGGCCCCGAACAGCTCCTCACGCCAGTGCTCGAGCAGCTCGGTGGCGTCGCGGTCGCAGGGATGGAACCCGACCTCGTTGTAGCTGCGCAGCTCCCGCCACAGCTCCGTGCTGAGGATCGGTGACCCGGCGAGCCGTCGCAGGCTGCGGGCGAGGCGCACGGGGTTGTAGGCGGCCCGGTCCCGGAGCAGCGAGAGGCCGACGATGAGGGCGACGCCGCCGATGAAGCCGACGGTAATGGCGTCCATCACGACGCGTCGCATGCGCTCGGTGCCCCCGACGGTGCGGTACACGTCGAAGGCCACGGTCTTGTGCTCGGACTCCTCGAGGGCGTGCCACAGGAACACGTCGAGCACCCGCTGGTCGCCGAAGAGGGCCTTGGTGTCGTCGTCGTGCAGCAGCTGCTCGGCCAGCGTGGCCGTGTAGTGCTCGAGGGCGGCGGTGGCGGCCAGGCATGCCTTCGCCGGCAGGACCTTGTCGGCCAGCGCGAGGAGGCGCTTCGTGGCCCCCTCGATG
>DASUDP010000058.1:0-8576 GCA_036275535.1 Acidimicrobiales bacterium
CTCGGCCGGGATGTCGAGGACCTCCCACTTCGCCCCCAGCTCCTCGTCCAGCCAGACGAGGGCCTTCATGTTGATGAGGTCGATGACGCCCTTGTAGTTGCCCTCCGCGCCGATCGGCAGCTGGAGGACGGCGGTGTTGGCGCCGAGGCGGTCCTTGATGGACTCGAGGGCCTTGAAGAAGTCGGCCCCGAGGCGGTCCATCTTGTTGATGAAGCACATGCGGGGGACGCCGTACTTGTTGGCCTGGCGCCACACGGTCTCGGTCTGCGGCTCCACGCCGGCCACACCGTCGAACACGGCGACGGCGCCGTCGAGCACGCGCAGCGAGCGCTCCACCTCGACGGTGAAGTCCACGTGGCCGGGCGTGTCGATGATGTTGATGTTGTGGCCGTTCCACTGGCACGTGGTGGCGGCGGAGGTGATGGTGATGCCGCGCTCTTGCTCCTGGGCCATCCAGTCCATCGTGGCGGCACCCTCGTGGACCTCACCGATCTTGTAGCTCTTGCCGGTGTAGTAGAGGATCCGCTCGGTCGTCGTGGTCTTGCCCGCGTCGATGTGGGCCATGATCCCGATGTTGCGGACCTTGTCGAGGGGGTGGGTGCGCTTCACGTCTGCCATCGTCGTCTCGTCGTCTCGTCGTCTTCTCGTTACATGCGAACGACCGGGCCAGGCCCGGTCGTTCCGTCAGGGGTTCGGGCCGGCTACCAGCGGTAGTGGGCGAAGGCCTTGTTGGACTCGGCCATCTTGTGGGTGTCCTCGCGGCGCTTCACGGAGGCGCCGATGCCGTTGCTGGCGTCGAGCAGCTCGTTGGCGAGGCGCTCGGCCATCGTCTTCTCGCGGCGCTGCCGGGCGTAGCCGACGAGCCAGCGGATGGCGAGGGTGTTGGCCCGGCGGGGGCGCACCTCGATCGGCACCTGGTAGGTGGCGCCACCGACGCGACGGCTCTTCACCTCGAGCTGCGGCTTGATGTTCTCGATGGCGCGCTTCAGCGTGGCGGTCGGCTCGGCGCCCGTCTTCTCCTCGATGGTCTCGAGGGCGCTATACACGATGCGCTCGGCGGTGGAGCGCTTGCCGCGCGCCAGCACCTTGTTCACGATCTGGGTGACCAGGACCGACCGGTAGATCGGGTCGGGCATCAGCTCACGGCGGGGGGCGGGGCCCTTGCGCGGCATTACGACTCCTTCTTGGCGCCGTAGCGGCTACGGGCCTGCTTGCGGTCCTTCACACCGGAGGTGTCGAGGGTGCCGCGGATGATCTTGTAGCGGACGCCGGGGAGGTCCTTCACTCGACCGCCGCGCACGAGCACGATCGAGTGCTCCTGGAGGTTGTGGCCCTCACCGGGGATGTAGGCGGTGACCTCCTGGCCGCTGGAGAGCCGCACGCGGGCGACCTTGCGCAGGGCCGAGTTCGGCTTCTTGGGCGTGTGGGTGAACACGCGCGTGCACACACCGCGCCGCTGCGGCGCGCCCTTCAGTGCGGGCGTCTTGGCCTTGGCCGGCTTGGTCTGCCGGCCCTTGCGGACCAGCTGCTGGATGGTGGGCACTCAAACCTCGCGTGCGATGAAGGAACCTTCGGACTTCAGGCGGTGGGCGGGCCCGCAGGGCGCGCCAATGCCGGGGGACAACTCTACGGGTCCACCATCCAGATCGGCAAACCGTGTAGTGGCAGCCCGGCGGGCCGTCACAGGGCCCGGAGATCATGGTGCCATGGATCTGTCTGCCGGCCCCGGTCGCCCCCTCCGCGCCCTGGAGCTCCGCCATCTGCTCACCTGGCACATCCACCAGCACGGCACCCTCACCGTGCGGCAGCTGATCGGTCTCCTCGAGACCGACGGGTTCAGCACGCTCGGCCGCCCGTCCAAGGCGGTCTCCGACGCCCTGCGGTGGGAGGTCGGCCGGGGCAGGATCGTCCGGATGGGCCGGGGCCGCTACGCGGCGGGCCGCGTCCCGCGGACCACCGCGGGCCGGATCCGCCTCCGGGTGGAGCGGATCTACGCCGGGGAAGCCACCTCCTACTGGGCGATCATGCCCGTCATGCCTCCGCCTCCGGGACAGGAGCATCTGCCCCTCGATCCGCCCGCGTAACAGCGACAACACCCATGCGCCTGCCGGCTCGAGCGTCGTTCGGGTCCGCCCGGCAGCTCGCAGGGGGCCTCGCTGTTCCCGGCGCCGGCTTCCCGAGATGCCCCCCGTCCGCCCACGTACGGTGCCGATGGAACGACAGGCCGTTCGGTGCGGCTAGCCAGTCGGATGACCGTGCTCCTCAAGCCACTGTTGGAGGGCGCTCAGGGCGCCCTGGGCATCCTGGTTCTTCGGGCGAGTCCGCGTGTTGGGGGGCTCGATCGCCATCATTCGGATCGTCCTGCCGTCCTTCAGCACCAGGGCGGGGATGGACGTGCCCATGATCGGGACGCGCGCCATGACGACCGACGCCGCCTCCTCGGCGTCCACGTGCCAAGTCCTCCGGAGGTTGCGCACCGTTGATGAGCTGCCGTTCAAGTACACGCCCAGCCGCCAGGACCGCACGGCGAGCACAGCCGAAATCCGCGGCACGACCGCCGACTGGTTGTCGCTGCTACGCGGGCAGTTCGGCGTGAGGTCACGCAGACCTATGACGCCGGCCCATGGACCGTGCGTCCGCTTCCCTCGGGATGGACTCGGCGGTGCTCGTCGACCGTGTGGCCTTCGGCTTCGAGGAGCGGGGCTTGGGTGGGGGCGTGGGACCGGTAGAGGCGACCGTCGGCGGGGACCACCCGCCACCAGGGGAGATCCGGGACGGCGCGCAGCACGTTGGCGACGGCTTGGCCGCCGCCTGGACGGCCGAGCTCGATGGCCAGGTCGCCGTAGGTGACGAGCTCTCCGCAGGCCAGCGCGCCGACGGCCTCGACGACGGCTCGCTGGAAGGGCGTGGGCTCGTGGTCGTCGGGCCACGGCGCGGCGTTCGGCGGCGGGTGGGCACCCATGGGTTCAGTGTGGCGGCGCCGAGGTAGAACAGGGCCATGTTCGATGATCTGCTCGAAGCCAACCGTCGGTTCCAGGAAGGGTTCGTCGACACCGGGATGTCGGGGGTGGCGGCTCGTGAGCTGGCCGTCCTGACCTGCATCGACTCCCGGATCGATCCCCTGTCGCTCCTCGGCCTGCAGGCCGGTGACGCCAAGATCATCCGCAACGCGGGAGCGCGGGTCACCGACGACGCGCTGCGCTCCCTCATCCTGGCCACCAACCTGCTCGGCGCCAAGCGGATCTGCCTCATGCCCCACACGGAGTGCGCCATGGCGGGCAGCACCGAGGCCCAGATGCGGGCCAAGGTGTCGGAGGCCCGGGGCCTCGACGCCATCGGCTGGGACTTCCTGGCCACGACCGACCCGCTGGCCACGCTGCGCGACGACCTGGACCGCCTCGCCTCGTGCGAGCTGATCCCGAAGGACGTCGAGGTCGGGGCCTTCATCTACGACGTGCACAGCGGAGCGCTCCGGCCCGTCGAGGCCTGAGCCGTACCGCGACGGTGCCCGGGCCGTGGCCCGGGCACCGTGCAGCGCATCGGCGGTGAGGTCGGCTAGCCGGCCTGCTCCCCGTCGGCGGTCGGGAGGGCGACCACCTCGGCCGGCTGGGCGCCGGCCTCGGTCTGGCCGTAGCCCTGCGCCAGCCAGCCGGCGATGTCGTCGTCGTCGGCCTCGGAGGACCAGTAGTCCATCGGCTGGTAGTCGGGAGCGCTGGTCTGGATGTCCTTGTAGCCAGCGCCACCGGCCACGGCCGAGCTGCCGGTGCCGGCCGGGATCAGCTTGCCGATGATGATGTTCTCCTTCAGGCCCAGGAGGTTGTCGCTCCGGGACTCGATGGCTGCCTCGGTCAGCACCCGGGTGGTCTCCTGGAAGGAGGCCGCCGAGAGCCACGAGTCGGTGGCCAGCGAGGCCTTGGTGATGCCCATCATCTCGGGACGACCCTCGGCGGGCTTCTTGCCCTCCTGCACGAGCAGGCGGTTGGTGTCGGCGTAGACCTTCTGGTCGACGCGCTCACCCGGCAGGAAGGGGCTGTCGCCCGGCTCCTGCACGCCCACCCGCTTGGTCATCTGCCGCACGATCAGCTCGATGTGCTTGTCGTGGATCGACACGCCCTGGTCGCGGTACACCTTCTGGACCTCGCTGACGAGGTACGACTGCGTCTCGCGGATGCCCTTGATCTCGAGGAGCTCCTTGGGATCGCGGGGACCGTCGACGATCGGGTCGCCGGCGCTGATCTCCTGTCCCTCGGTGACCTCGAGGCGGGCCAGGCTGGGAACCGTGTAGGTGTCCTCGGTGCCGTCGTCTCCGACCACGGTGATGACCCGGCCCTTGCCCTCGTCGTCGCTGATGCGGACGACACCAGACGTGCGGGACAGGGTGGCCTTGCCCTTGGGGCTGCGAGCCTCGAAGAGCTCGACCACGCGGGGCAGGCCGCCAGCGATGTCGGCGCCACCGGCGATGCCGCCGGTGTGGAACGTCCGCATCGTCAGCTGCGTGCCCGGCTCACCGATGGACTGGGCGGCGATGACGCCGACCGCCTCGCCCATCTCGATGAGCTTGCCGGTGGCCAGCGAGCGGCCGTAGCAGGCCGCGCACACGCCGAGGTCGGACTGGCAGGTGAGCACGGAGCGCACCCGGACCCGGTTGACCTCGGGATCGTCCCGGAGGGCGTCGAGCCAGTCCTCGTCGATGCGGTCACCGGCCTTCAGGGTGGCGCCGGCGAGCGCTTCGTGGGGGTTGTCCTTCGACAGCTTCACGTCCACGGCCAGCGTGCGGCCGAAGATGCGGGTCTCCAGGTAGCTGCGCCGCCCGGCCTCGTCGGGGACCACGTCCTCCACCCACAGGCCGCGCACAGGGTCTCCCTCGCGCTGGCAGTCGGGCTCGCGGATGATGAGCTCCTGGGCGACGTCGACGAGCCGACGGGTGAGGTAGCCGGAGTCCGCGGTCCGCAGGGCGGTGTCGACGAGGCCCTTCCGAGCGCCCGGCGTGGCGATGAAGTACTCGAGCATCGAGAGCCCCTCACGGAAGTTGCTCTTGATGGGTCGAGGGATCATGTCGCCTCGGGGGTTGGCCACCAGGCCGCGCATGCCGGCGATCTGGCGGACCTGCATCATGTTCCCTCGGGCGCCGGAGCCCACCATCATGTCGATGGGGTTGAACTGCTTGGAGGAGAGGGCCGCCTCCATCGCCTCCCGCACCTTGTCGGTGGCGTTGGTCCAGATCTCCACCTCCTTCTGGCGCCGCTCGCCGTCGGTGATGATGCCCCGGCGGAACTGCTGCTCGACCTTGTCGGCTTCCTTCTCGTGGTCGTCGAGGATGGCCCGCTTCTCGGGCGGGGTCGTCACGTCGTCGATGGAGATGGTCAGGCCCGACCGGGCGGCGAAGCCGAAGCAGAGGTCCTTGATGCCGTCGAGGCTGGCCGCCACGACCGCCTTCGGGTACTCGTTGGCCAGGCGGTCGACGATCTCGCCCATCTGCTTCTTCTTCACCGTCTCGGTGATGGCGCCGAAGTCCGCGGGCAGGCACTCGTTGAAGAGGAACCGGCCCATCGTGGCGTCGATCCGCTCGCCGGCGGGGTTGCGGATGGTGATGCGGGCGTGGAGGGTGATGTCCCCCTTCTCGTAGGCCGCCATGGCCTCGCCGAGGGAGCCGAACACGCGGCCCTCGCCCTTGTCGCCCTCGACCGCCTCGGTCAGGTAGTAGGCGCCGATGATCATGTCCTGGGTCGGCGTGACGAGCGGGCGCCCGTGGGCCGGCGACAGGATGTTGTTGGCGCTCAGCATCAGCACGCGGGCCTCGGCCTGGGCCTCAGCCGACAGCGGCAGGTGGACGGCCATCTGGTCGCCGTCGAAGTCGGCGTTGAAGGCCGTGCAGACGAGCGGGTGGATCTGGATGGCCTTGCCCTCGACGAGCACCGGCTCGAAGGCCTGGATGCCCAGGCGGTGCAGCGTGGGAGCACGGTTCAGGAGCACGGGGTGCTCCTTGATGACGTCCTCGAGCACGTCCCACACCTGTGGGCGACGGCGCTCGACCATCCGCTTGGCCGACTTGATGTTCTGGGCCAGCTCGCGGTCCACGAGCGCCTTCATCACGAAGGGCTTGAACAGCTCGAGGGCCATCAGCTTGGGCAGGCCGCACTGGTGGAGCTTCAGAGTGGGGCCGACCACGATGACCGAACGCCCGGAGTAGTCGACGCGCTTGCCCAGCAGGTTCTGGCGGAACCGGCCCTGCTTGCCCTTCAGCATGTCGGAGAGGGACTTCAGCGGGCGGTTGCCCGGGCCCGTGACGGGCCGGCCCCGGCGGCCGTTGTCGAACAGGGCGTCGACGGCCTCCTGGAGCATGCGCTTCTCGTTGTTGACGATGATCTCCGGCGCGCCGAGGTCGAGCAGCCGCTTGAGGCGGTTGTTCCGGTTGATCACCCGGCGGTAGAGGTCGTTGAGGTCGGACGTGGCGAAGCGGCCACCGTCGAGCTGCACCATCGGCCGCAGCTCGGGCGGGATGACCGGAACGACGTCGAGGATCATCGCCCCCGGGTCGTTCACGCGCTTGCCGTTGTCGTCGCGGCGGTTGAACGCCGTGACGATCTTCAGCCGCTTGATGGCCTTCTGCTTGCGCTGGGCGGAGAGCGGCCGCTGGCCCTCGGGCGGGTCGATGGCGACCTTGAGCTTCTCCTCCTCCTCGTCGAGGTCGAGCCGGCCGATGAGCTGCTTGAGCGCGTCGGCGCCCATGCCACCCTCGAAGTACTCGCCGTAGCGGTCCTTCAGCTCGCGCCAGAGCATCTCGTCCTCGATGATCTTGCGACCGAAGAGGTCGAGGAACTCGTCCCAGACGCGGCCCAGCATGTCGAGCTCGGCCTCGTAGGCCTCGCGCGTCTGGGCCACCTCCTTCTCGGCCGCCTTTTGGCGAGCCTTGATGTCGGCATCCTTGGCGCCCTCGGCCTCGAGGGCGGCGATCTCGGCCTCGAGCTCGGTGAAGCGCTCGTTGATCCGCTGGTCGCGCTCCTTCTCGATCGCCTCGCGCTCGAGGAGCATCTCCTTCTCGAGGTTGGGGCGATCGGCGTCACGACGCTCCTCGTCCACCCAGACGACGAGGTTGGCGGCGAAGTAGATGACCTTCTCGAGCTGCTTGGCCTTCAGCTCCTCACGGGCCTCGGTGCCCATGAGCAGGTAGGCCAGCCACGAGCGGGTGCCACGGAGGTACCAGATGTGCACCACGGGGGCGGCCAGCTCGATGTGGCCCATGCGCTCGCGCCGGACCTTGGAGCGGGTGACCTCCACGCCGCAGCGCTCGCAGATGATGCCCTTGAAGCGCACCCGCTTGTACTTGCCGCAGTAGCACTCCCAGTCCTTGGTGGGACCAAAGATCTTCTCGCAGAAGAGCCCGTCCTTCTCCGGCTTGAGCGTGCGGTAGTTGATGGTCTCCGGCTTCTTGACCTCGCCGTTGGACCACGTGCGGATGGAGTCCGCGGTGGCGAGGCCGATCCGGAGCTGGCTGAAGTTGTTGACATCGAGCATGTGTGTTCCCTCTGGCCTAGAGCCCGGCCCGGCGGCGGTCGTCTTCTTCATCGGTGCCGCGCTCGGGGCGGGACAGGTCGATGCCCAGCTCCTCAGCGGTCCGGAAGATGTCTTCGTCGAGCTCTCGCATCTCGATCTCCTCGCCCGTCTGGGCGAGGACCTCGACGTTGAGGCACAGGGCCTGCATCTCCTTGATGAGCACCTTGAAGCTCTCGGGGATACCGGGCTCGGGGATGTTCTCGCCCTTCACGATCGCCTCGTAGACCTTCACGCGGCCGAGGACGTCGTCGGACTTGATCGTGAGCAGCTCCTGGAGGCAGTAGGCGGAGCCGTAGGCCTCGAGGGCCCACACCTCCATCTCGCCGAAGCGCTGGCCACCGAACTGGGCCTTACCGCCGAGCGGCTGCTGCGTGATCATCGAGTACGGGCCGGTCGACCGGGCGTGGATCTTGTCGTCCACGAGGTGGGCCAGCTTCAGGATGTAGACGTAGCCGACCGTGATCGGGTTGTCGTAGGCCTCGCCGGTGCGACCGTTGTAGAGCGTGGTCTTGCCGTCGTTCTGGATGAGCCGGCCGCCCTCGCCGTACTCGGGGTACTGCGACTCGGGCGTGAGGTTCTCGAAGATCGTCTGGATCGTCGGGTGCTTGCCGGCCTGCTCCTCCTCGTCCCAGTGGGCGCCGTCGAACACCGGCGTGGCCACGAGGGTGGCGGAGGGGGTCTTCGTTCGGGTCTTGGTCTCGGTGCCGCGGTTCGGGGCCTCGCCGACCTTGTCGCCCTTCACGTCCCAGCCCCACCGGGCGGCGTAGCCGAGGTGGGCCTCGAGGACCTGGCCCACGTTCATGCGGGACGGGACGCCGAGGGGGTTGAGGACGATGTCGACGGGGGTGCCGTCGGCCAGGAAGGGCAGGTCCTCCACGGGGAGGATCTTCGAGATGACGCCCTTGTTGCCGTGGCGGCCGGCCATCTTGTCGCCGACCGAGATGACGCGCTTCGTGGCGACATAGACCTTCACCATCTGCTGCACGCCGCTCGGCAGCTCGTCGCCACGCTTGAGCGAGTTG
>DASUDP010000059.1:0-5720 GCA_036275535.1 Acidimicrobiales bacterium
GAGGTTAGGAGGGTGGCGGGGCCGCCGGGACGGGGCCGGTCAGCTCGACCCGGGAGCGGCGGGGCGGGTGCCGACCTCGGCGTGGGCCCGCCCGTCGACGACCCACCGCTGCTCCCCACCGAGGAGCGCGACCGTGACCTCGAGGCGCCGTCCCTGGATCGTGCCCCGGACGGTGAACCCGTCCGGCCGGAGCTGGGTACGGAAGCGAGGGGCGGCCAGCGCCGGGTTGGCCGGCCAGTCCGGCGCTCCGGCCAGGCGCAGCTGCACCAGGGCGAGGGGAGGGAGGCGGCGCAGGAGGGGCCGGCGGGCCGTGGCCGTCACGATCTCGGACGCCGTCGTCGCCCAGCGGCGCGTGGAGCCAGCCCCACCGCTGGGCGTTGCCGTGCAGCCGGCCGGCCGCTCCGACCACGCGCACCGAGCCGCGCTCATCGGCCGGGCCGATCGATGCCCACCGGCCGTCACCTGGTGTGCCGGCCTCGCACCGGATCGGCGCGGTCGCGGGGGCCGGGCTGGGGCCGACCCGCTCCACGACGGCCGGGCTGTCGGAGGGGAACGCCGCCATCCAGCCGTGGGCGTGGCCGGCCGAGCCGTCGGTGGGGCTGACCGTCTCCAGGTGGACCCAGCCGCCGGCGCCGGTGGCGTCGTCGGTGAACTTGAGGTACCAGACCTCGAGCCGCCTGGGCTGGCCAGCCGAGCGAGGGGCTCCGAGGGCGGCGCGGTCGAGGCTGGTGGGCGGACGTATCGTGCTACTGGAGCTGGGCCAGGAGGTCGAGGTGCTCGAGGTCGGCAAGGTCGAGCACCTGCAGGTACACCCGGGTGACCCCCTGGGCCTCCAGGTCCGCCAGCCGCTGGCGGGCCTGCTCCAGCGTGCCCGCCACCCCGTTCGCTCGCAGCTCGTCGGGGTCGCGCCCGATGACGCCGGCGCGCCGCACGACGGCGGCCTCGTCGACGCCGACGCAGGCCACCTGGGCGGCCGAGAAGGTCATCGTGGCCGGGTCCCGCTCGATCGCCTCGCAGGCCGCCACCACCCGCTCGTGCAGGGCGGGGATCATCCCGGGGGCGGGGAAGGCGTGGTTGAACTCGTCCGCGAAGCGCGCCGCCAGCTGCGGGGTGCGCCGCTTGCCAGCCCCGCCGATGATGATCGGGACGCGCTCCTGGGCGGGCTTCGGCAGGGCGGGGGAGTCGGTCAGCTCGTAGTGCTTCCCCGTGAAGGAGAACCGCTCGCCGGGCGGGGTCGACCACAGGCCGCTGACGATCTCCAGCTGCTCCTCGAACCGGTGGAAGCGCTCGCCGAGCGGCGGGAAGGGGATGCCGTAGGCGCGGTGCTCGTCGTCGTACCACCCGGCGCCGATGCCGAGCTCCACCCGGCCGCCGGACATCTGGTCGACGTTGGCCACGCTGATGGCCAGCGGTCCGGGGTGCCGGAACGTGGCCGAGGTCATCAGCGTGCCGAGCCGGATCGTCGAGGTGTCGCGGGCCAGGCCGGCCAGCACCACCCAGGAGTCCGACGGGCCGGGCAGGCCGCTGACGTCGCCCATCTTGAGGTAGTGGTCGGAGCGGAAGAACGCGTCGAAGCCGAGCTGCTCGGCCCGGCGGGCCACCGCCAGGAGATCGTCGTAGCTGGCCCCCTGCTGGGGTTCGGTGAAGATCCGGAGCTGCATCCACTCGACGGTACCGGCGATGCCCGAGGGCCGGGCGAGGGACCGGCGCCGGGCCGGCCGGCGCGATCTGGTAGGCCAGTCCGAGCGTCGGGGGTCGGCGCCGTCGGGAGAGGACTCGAACCATGTCGGATGTGCTGCTCGAGCGCGACGGGCACGTCGCCACCATCACGCTGAACCGGCCCGACCGCCTCAACGCCATCAGCGGCGCCATGCTGACCGAGATGGGCCGGATGCTCGTCGAGTGCGACGGCGACCGGGACACCCGGGTCGTCCTCATCACTGGAGCGGGCCGCGGGTTCTGCTCCGGGCTCGACCTCCAGGATGTGGCCGCCGGCCAGGGGATCGGGTCGGGGAGCGACGCCGGTGTGGGTGGCTTCCGCGTCGACGACACCCCACCGTTCGTGCTGCGCCGGATGGACACGCCCGTGGTGTGCGCGCTGAACGGACCCGCCGCCGGCTACGGGATGGACCTCGCCCTCGGCTGCGACCTGGTCATCGCCTCGGACACGGCTAGCTTCACCCCGCCCGTGAAGCGCGGCGTGATCCCCGAGAGCGGCGGCACGTGGCTGCTGCCACGGCTCGTCGGCTGGCAGAAGGCGTGCGAGATCACGTTCCTCGCCCGCAAGCTCGACGCCGCCGAGCTCCAGCGTCTCGGGCTGGTCAACGTCGTCGTGCCGCACGCGGACTTCGAGGGGACGGTGCAGGAGTGGGTCGGCGAGCTGGCCAGCCAGCCGCCGCTCGCCGTCAGCGCGGCCAAGCGCACGATGCGGCTCGGTCTCGACACGGGCTTCGAGGCCAATGCCCACCACGTGATGTCCGAGCTGATGGGGCTCTTCCGCACGAAGGACTTCAAGGAGTCGGTCATGGCGTTCATCGAGAAGCGCGACCCCGTCTACCAGGGGCGCTGAGCCGGACCGCCATGGCGGAGCCCACCACGCACCACCACCTCGAGGGGCGGGGCTTCGGACTCGGGATCGTCTCGGCGGCCGGGTTCGGCACCTCGGGACCCTTCGCCAAGGCGCTGCTGGCGACCGGCTGGTCGCCGGGGGCGGCGGTCACCGCGCGCATCTCGATCGGCGCGCTGCTCCTCCTCGTCCCGACGGTGCGGGCCCTGCGCGGACGGTGGCACCTGGTGCGGGCCAACCTCGCCATGATCGTCGTCTACGGCCTGCTGGCGGTGGCCGGCTGCCAGCTCTTCTTCTTCAGCGCGGTGCAGACGCTCTCGGTTGGGGTGGCGCTGCTGCTCGAGTACCTGGGGCTGATCCTCGTGGTCGTCTGGCTGTGGGCCCGCCACGGGCATCGCCCGCGGCGCGGCACCGTGCTCGGGGTGGTGCTGGCCGTGGTCGGCCTGGTGCTCGTGCTCGACGTGACGGGCGACGTGGACGTCGACCTGGCCGGCGCGCTCTGGGGGCTGGCGGCGGCGGTCGGCCTCGCCACGTACTTCGTCATCTCGGCCCGGGAGGCCACCGGTCTGCCGCCGCTGGTGATGGCGGGTGGCGGGATGGTGGTGGCGACCGCGGTCCTCGCCGTCGCTGGTGGGATCGGGGTCATGCCGATGGAGTGGTCGAGCGACCGCGTCGAGCTCGGCGGCACCGCGCTCCCGTGGTGGGTTCCGGTGCTGGGCCTGGCCTCGGTGGCCGGCGCCTTCGCCTACGCCCTCGGGATCGAGGCGGCTCGCCAGCTGGGCTCCAAGGTGGCGGCCTTCCTCGGGCTCACCGAGGTGCTCTTCGCCATCGTGTTCGCGTGGGCGCTGCTCGACGAGCTCCCGCTGCCCGTCCAGCTCCTCGGGGGCCTGCTCATCATCGGCGGCGTGGCGGTCGTCCGCTACGAGGAGCTGACGACGGCCCGGACGGTGGGGGCGGAGGCCCTCCCGACCTGAGGCGGCGGCCTCAGCGCTTGCGGCAGATCGTGATCCCGTCGCCGATACCGAGCATCACCTTGCTCACCCGGTCGTCGGCCGCCACGTGCTCGTTGAAGGCCCGGATGGCCCGGGTGGCGTCATCGGTGGCCTCGGGGTCGACGACCCGGCCCGACCACAGCACGTTGTCGGCGACGAGCACGCCGCCGGGCCGGAGCCGGGGGACGAGCGCCTCGTAGTAGCCCGTGTAGCCACCCTTGTCGGCGTCGACGAAGGCGAAGTCGACCGCCTGGTCCTTGGGGAGGGCGGCCAGCGTCTCGAGGGCGGGAGCCAGCCGCAGGTCGATCCGGTCGTCGAGGCCGGCGTCGGCCCAGTGCCGCCGGGCGATCGAGGTCCACGCTTCGCTGATGTCGCAACACAGCAGCCGCCCGCCGGGGCGCAGGCCCCCGGCGATGGCCGTGGCGGACGTGCCCGTGAACGTGCCCACCTCGACGGCGAGTTCCACACCGACGATCTGCACGAGCAGCCGCAGGAAGGCGTACTGGTCGGGCCCGATCTGCATCCCCGCCCAGTCGGGGGCGTGCTCGAGCGTGTCGGCTCGGATCGCCTCGTAGGTGGCATCGGGCGGGGTGCCGTGGGCGACGAGGTACTCGTAGACGTCCGCGGTGACGTCGATCGTGCGGGGATCAGGGGCCATCCCCGGGACCCTAGGACCGCCTCGAGCGCACCTCCATCGCGCCGGTCCGCTTCCCAGCTGCGAGGGTGCCGTGCCACGCTGGCCCCGGTCGGCTCGCCCCGCGGCGGGCTTCACCTGGGAGGAGCGCACATGGTGACCGTCGAGGCCCCGGCGAGTGGGGCAGCGTCCGCTCTGCCGCACCCTCCCCTCCGGCAGCAGCCGGCCCTCCTGCGCCGGCTCTTCGCCGACCCCCAGCCGGTGCTCGACGAGCTGGCGGCCCGCTGCGGGCCGGTGTGCGGGCTTGGGTTCGGTCCGGTGCGGATGGCCGTGGTCGGCGACCCGACCGCGCTGCGGGAACTCTTCGCCCTGCCCACCGACCACTTCCGGTGGGGGCACAAGTTCAACGTGCTCGGCTTCGTGGTGGGGGACGCGTCCCTGATCGTCTCCGACGGACCCGACCACGAGCGGCGGCGCTCGGCCATCCGCTCGGCGTTCAGCCGCCGCCGCCTGAACGGCTGGATCCCGATGATCGTGGAGCGGACCGACGACGCCGTCGATCGGTTGGCGGCCGACTTGCACGGCGCGCTCCGGGAGCTGGACCTCTACCCGGTGGGACGAGCGCTCGTACTCGAGATCGCCCTCCGCTCGCTCTTCGGCGAGCGCCTCGCCGGACGGGCCGCGGAGATCGGGGCGCTGTTCCAACGCCCGCAGGACTACCTCGAGTCGCCGGCCATCCGGCAGATCCCGCACCCGTTCCCCGGCACCCGGCGATCCCGCGTGCGACAGGACCGGCGGGCCCTCGAGGCGATCATCGACGACGAGATCGGCCACCTCCGGGCCCACCCGTCCTCGGATCCGGACAACGTGCTGGCTACCCTCGTGGCCGAGGGACACCTGACCGACGAGGAGATCCGCGACCAGGTCGTGAGCCTGATGGGGGCGGGCTACGACACCACGGCCGCCTCGCTGGCGTGGGCATTCTGGTGCACGTCGCTGACACCTGGTCTGTGGGATCGCCTGCGCACCGAAGCCGACGAGGTGCTCGGTCCGCTCGACGCCGCCCCGCACCCTGACGAGCACACCCTGGCCCGTCTCGACCTCGCGGCGCGGACGATGCGCGAGACGTTGCGCCTCCACCCAGCCGGGGTCATCAGCCCGCGAGAGGCGGCTCGGGACGTCGTCGTCGGCGGGCACCGGATCCCGAAGGGGACGCTCGTCTTGTGGTCCGCCCATCTCGCCGGCCGTGACCCACGGGCATGGACGGACCCGCTGCGCTTCGACCCCGACCGATTCGTCGACGCGCGCCCCGATCAGCAGGCCCTGGCCGACATCGCCTGGGTGCCCTTCGGGCGGGGTGCCCGCAACTGCATCGGCTTCGCGCTGGCCCAGATGGAGCTGACGCTGATCCTCGCCCGCCTGGCCCAGCGCCTCGACATCGCCGCGGTGCGCGACGAGGTGCCCCGGCCCGTCGGCATGGTCGTGAACCGCCCCACCGGCGGCGCTCCCATGCACGTGGCGATCCGCC
>DASUDP010000060.1:0-6779 GCA_036275535.1 Acidimicrobiales bacterium
GACGCCGGGCTGGGTATCGGCGCCACCGTCATGCGCGCGGAGGACGAGCCGGCGTACCAGGTGCTCTACGACGACATCGAGAGCGACGAGCAGTTCTGGAACGTCTTCGCGGCGCTCATCCTCGCCGGGGCCACCTTCGGCGCCTTCAACCTGGCCAGTCGCCTGGTCGAGGCCCAGCGCAGGGAGATCGGCATCGGGATGGCCCTCGGCTGGTCACGAGCCCGCTTGGCCGTGCGGCCGCTGCTCGTCGGCGCGCAGATCGCCCTCCTCGGCGCGCTGTTCGGGTTCCTGACCGGCCTCCTCGTCATGGCGGCCCTCCGACCGATCTACACGTCGATGCTGCCGCTGCCGGTGTGGCACACGGATTTCCAGCCCGGCATGTTCCTGCAGGGCGCGGCGATCGGGTTCGCCCTCCCCTTCGTGGCCACGTCCTGGCCCGTGTGGCGCGCCGTGCGCGTCATGCCCGTCGACGCCATCACCACCGCCCACCGGTCGGCCCGGAGCGGCCTCGCGCCGCTGCTCCGCCGCCTGCCCTGGCCCGTGAGCGCCTTCCGCCGGATGCCCCTCGGCAACGTCCTGCGGACACCCCGCCGCACGATCCTCACCGCCCTGGGCATCGGGGCCGCCATCACCACCTTGGTGGCCACCTTCGGGATGATGGACTCGTTCTTCGCGGCCATGGACCGCAACGAGACCGAGCTGCTCGGCGACCACCCGGACCGTGTCGCGGTCACGCTCGACGGGTTCGCGCTCGAGGTCGGCCCGGAGCTCGCGGCGGTGGCGGCCGCCGAGAGCGTCGGCCAGGTCGAGCCCGTGCTGCGGCTCACCGGCACCATGTCGACCCCGGGCACCGAGGCGGTCGAGGTCTTCCTTGAGGTCACCGACCTCGGCAGCGACCTGTGGGCGCCCACCTTCGAGGAGGGCGGGCTCGAGCCGGACCGCTCGGGCATCGTCATCGCCCGCAAGGCGGCCGAGGACCTGGGGGTGTCGGTTGGCGACACCATCACCCTCGAGCACCCCGCCCGCCAGGGCGACGGGCTGGCCATCGTCCGCACGCCCATCGAGGTCACCGGGATCCACCCCAGCCCGTTCCGCTTCGACGCCTACCTCGACCGATCGGTGCTGGCGAGCTTCGGGGTCCCGGGCCTGGCCAACGCCCTGAACGTCCTGCCGGCGGCCGGGTCGACCCCCGACGACGTGGAGCGCGAGCTGTTCGAGATGGCCGGCGTGGCCTCCGTCCAACCCGTGGCCGTCTCGGCCACCGTGGTCAAGGACAGCCTCGAGGAGTTCACCGCCATCTTCCGGGTGCTCCAGCTCTTCGTCCTGCTGCTGGCCGTGCTGATCGCCTACAACGCCACCAGCATCAACGCCGACGAGCGGGCTCGGGAGCGGGCCACGCTGTTCGCGTTCGGCCTCCGCCTGCGCCGCGTGGTCGCTCTGGAGACCGTCGAGGGGGTGCTCATCGGCCTGCTGGGCACGCTGGCCGGCGTCGGCGTGGGGGCGCTCGTCGTCCGCTGGATCGTGGTCACCGTCTGGGAGCGGACCATGCCCGAGCTGGGGCTCGACGTGGCCGTCTCCGGCAGCACGATCCTTGCCGCCGCCGTGCTTGGCGTCCTCGCCGTCGCCATCGCCCCGCTGCTCACCATCCGCCGCCTCCGCCGCATGGACATCCCCGGCACCCTCCGCGTCGTCGAGTAGCGGAGGCTCCCGTCATTCGCCGAGGGCGGCCAGGCTCGCCTTCCCATAGACGTCACCGACCGGAAGGCTCCCGCCGAGGACGCCGAAGATCCGGTCGATGACGTCAGGTCGCGACGCGGCATGGCGATACAGCGCCTCGTGGCGAGGAGCAAGCGGGGCCAGGCGGGCCGTGCTCAGCGTGAGCGCGAAGCCGTTGGCCGTCACCGCGTCTCGCTGCTGCTGGTACCCGATCAATGCGGCGTCGAGGTCCCTTCGGCCGGTGAGGCCGTCGTCCACCGCAGCCGCCAGGAGCTCCGCCGAGATGAGGGCGTCAGACATCCCCATACCGGTGGAAGGGTCCTTGTGGTGGCCCGCATCACCGATCAGCGCCCAGCCTGGGCCGGCGGAGGTCCGATACTGGTTGGGCAGGTCGCTGGTCCCGGTGAAGCGCTGCTGGCGGTGGCCGCCGGCGACCGCCTCGGACAGGCCGGGCACCAGCTCGAAGGCGGCCCGGAGGCTGCCCTCGACGTCCCGGGTGACCCCACGGAACTCGCGCTCTGGCCACGCCACGGAGATGCAGGTCAGCCCGTCGTTGGTCGGCCAGGTGAGGACGAGGCGGCCCGGGAGGGCGTGGAAGCCGGCGCCCACGCCCTCCACCCCGCTCCAGTACGAGTAGTAGACGCCGGTCATGGCCGGGTGGTGGCGCTCGAGGGGGGCTGCCACGCACCGGGCAACGGTCGAGTGCAGGCCGTCGGCGCCCACGACCAGGCGCGCCCCCAGGGTGAGCTCCCCGCCCCCTCGGCGGGCGGCCGTGACGCCCACCACCCGGCCCTCTGCCCACCGCACGTCGCGCACCACGACCCCCTCGATCAGCTCCGCCCCCGCCGCCACGGCCGCGTCCACCAGGAGCGCATCGAGCACCGTCCGGCGCGGGCAGTAGGTCGTGCGGACGCCGTCGACGGCGGGCCCGATGCCCGTGAGCTGCACGGGGCCGACGTCGAAGCAGATCTCCTCGATCGGCTCACAGCCGCGGGCCTCCAGTGGGTCGAGCAGACCCCATGCAGCCAGGCGCGCCGCCCCCCGCTGCCAGAGGAAGTGGGTGGACATCGTGTCGCTCGGGAAGGCAACGCGATCGACCAGCGCCACCCTGTGCCCGCCGCGCGCCAGCAACAACGCCAGCGACGCACCGGCGCACCGGGCGCCCACCACCACCACGTCGTGCACGGGAGTGACCCGATGCCCGCCGCGAGATCTCTAGCCGACCGGTTGGCCGGCCGCGAGGGCCTGCACGTCAGCGGTGCTCAACGGGTTGCCCCCGATCCCCCAGTCACCGCTCTGGACCTCTTCCACGACCACCCAGGTGACGGGGCGCATGTTCTCCCCCTCGATGCTCACCATCGTGTCGGTGAGCCGTCGAACCATCTCCTGCTTCTGCTCCGAGGAGAAGACTCCCTCGATCACCTTGACGTTCACGAACGGCATGACCGTCCCCCTGTTCTGTGCCGACCACGGTGGCCGGGTGTCATAGTAGTAGCACGATCGTTCGTGCTGTACAATGGCAGCCATGACCCGGCCGAACCGTGCCGACGGCCTCGAGACCCGCCGCGCCATCCTCCGCACCGCCGCCGACCTTGCCTCTGTCGACGGGCTCGAGGGGATCACCATCGGGCGGCTGGCCACCGAGCTGGGGATGAGCAAGAGCGGGCTGTTCGCCCACTTCGGCTCCAAAGAGGACCTCCAGCTGGCCACGATCGAGCACGCCCGCCAGCGCTACGTGGACGAGGTGCTCTCCCCCGCCCTCAGCGAGCCGGCCGGGATCGTGCGCCTGCAGGCGCTGTGCGAGTCGTTCCTCTCTTACGTGGCCCGGGACGTGTTTCCCGGCGGCTGCTTCTTCGCCGCCACCATGGCGGAGTACGACGGCAAGCCGGACGGTCCGGTCCGAGACCTCGTCGCGGACTGCCAGGAGCAGTGGATGGGCACCCTCGAGCGGACCGCCGCGCGGGCCCGCGAGGAGGGCCAGCTCCGACCCGGGTGCGACCCCCGCCAGCTGGCCTTCGAGCTGGAGGCAGCGCTGCTGGCGGCCAACTGGTACGTCCACCTCCACCACGACGCCTCGTTCCTCGACCGGGCCCGCCAGGCCGTGCACACGCGCCTCACCGCCGAGGCCACCGCCCGGGGCCGCACCGCGCTGGGGTCGGTGCGCCAGCGGCGGGGCTGACCAGCAGGGCGTCATCGTGACGGCGATGGCCTGCGACATCACCCGGGATGCCTTCTTCGTCGGCCTGGTGACCTTCGCCAACTTCCTGCCCGCCCTGCTGCTGTCGCTGGCCGGAAGCGCCATCGCCGACCACTTCGACCGCGAGCAGCTGCTCATCTGGCTCTCCCTCGAGCAGATGGCCGGATCCCTCCTGCTGGCGTGGATCGCCCTCAGGGAGGCCCCCTCCAGGCCCGCGCTGCTGGGAGCGGTGGCCTTCATCTCGGGACGACAGCCGCGCCGCAGCACGTCCTACCTCTTCCTGATCGTCCCGATCAGCCCGGTGACGGTGTCCCTCGTCACGCGGCGCGAGGACGAACCAGTGCTGCGCCGGCTCCTGGGAGGCTTCAGCCACCTGCGCCAGGATCCTGAGCTCGAGCGCCGCGCCCGCCGTCGGGCTGGCAGGCTGCAGCGATGCAGATCGGCGTCGTCTACCCCCAGATCGAGCTCCACGGCGACCCGCGCGCGGTGCGCCGGATCGGGGCCGCGGTGGAGGAGCTCGGCTTCGACCACCTGCTCACCTACGACCACGTGCTCGGCGCCGTCCACGCCGACCGCAACCCGCCGCTGACGGGCCCCTACACGGAGCACGACCCGTTCCACGACCCGTTCGTGATGCTCGCCCACCTGGCCGGCACCACGAGGCGCATCGGCCTGGCCACGGGGATCCTCATCCTCCCGCAGCGCCAGACCGCTTTGGTGGCTCGGCAGGCCGCCGATGTCGACCTGCTCTCGGGCGGCCGGCTCCGCCTCGGCGTGGGGGTCGGTTGGAACCCCGTCGAGTACGAGGCCCTCGGGCAGGACTTCCACCACCGCGGCGCCCGCCAGGAGGAGCAGGTCGAGCTGCTCCGCCGGCTCTGGACGGAGCCGGTGGTGGACTTCACCGGGCGCTTCGACCGGGTGGACCGCGCCGCCCTGCTGCCCAAGCCGGAGCGCCCGATCCCGATCTGGTTCGGCGGATGGGGCGAGGTGGCGCGGGACCGGGCGGCCCGGATCGGGGACGGGTTCATCTTCGGTGGTGGTGGCGCCAACGTCATCGAGACCTGGGATCGCCTGCGCGATCAGGTCGCCGAGCACGGCCGCTCGGTCGAGGACTTCGGCGGGGAGCGCGCCGTGCTGGCCCGCGGCGGCGTCGGCGAGCTCGTCGAGAAGATCGAGGCGTGGCGCGAGGCGGGCGGGACGCACGCCGCGATCATCACGATGAGCCTGGGGCTCGACTCGGTCGAGGCCCACGTGGACTACCTCGCCTCGGCCGCCGAAGCCCTCGGCCGGTCCTGAGCGATCAGTCCGAGAGCTCGTACCGGTAGACGTTCGTTTGGCGCGCGAAGTTAGAAGCCAGGAAAGCCCTCGTAGATCGCACCGCGCGAGGCTCAGTCGGCTCGATTGGGCACGCCGATCACTGGCTTCGCCGTCACCCACCAGCGTCGCGCGTCGGCCGCCGCCTCGGGTGAGACCGGCCCATGCGCGTCGTCGAGCTCGTCGAGCCAGGCGTCGAGCGATTCCATGCGGAGCGCTGGGTCGTCGCCAGGGATGTGTTGCCCGCTCGCCATCACACAAGGATGCCGGATGGTGCCGACGCTCCGCTGGGACTCCAAGTCGATGGCCTCATCCTCGGCAAAGGCCGCGGCGGCGCCGCGGAAGCGATACGCCCACTCCTGTGCGAGTTGGCGGTTCTCGCAGAAGACGATCGGCACGTTCGGGTAGCGGACCTGGGCGGCGATACGGACAGCAGGTAGGGCAGCGTCGATTCGTCGTCGGGGTGGCGGGCGATCCGGAAGATTGGGGTCATGGCTTCACCGGATGTCCACCATATGCCCTACCATATGGTCATGGGACGGAAAGAGGTGCTGGTGCAGCTCGATGACGAGCTCGTCGAGCGGCTGGATCGGCTCGCCGAGTCGGAGGGAACGAATCGCTCCGAACTGCTCCGTCGCGGCGCGTCAGCGGTGCTCGAAGCGGCGGAGTTGCGGAAGGCCGATCGTTCGCTGCGTGAGGCATATCGCCGCGTGCCCCAGGACCCGGCGCTCGTCGCGAGCGCCCAGCGGCTCGCAGCGCTCACCGCTCCCGAGTGGTAGCCCGCGGCGACGTGATCTGGGCCGATCTGGGCCCGCCGGCCGGCCGCCGACCCGTCTGCGTGCTCACCCGCGACGCCGCGATCGAGGTGCTGACCGGGCTGACGTGCGCGCCGATCACGCGCACGATCCGCGGCATCCAGTCAGAGGTCGAGGTCGGGCCTGCGGAGGGTCTGCCAGAGCCGAGCGTGATCAGCTGCGACAACCTCATCACCGTCCCCGCAGCTGTCCTCGACCGTGATCCGGTAGGCCGCTTGGATCTCGACGCTCGCACCCGTCTGGATCGCGCGCTCCGCTACGCGCTCGATATCCAGTACTGACGTGAGCGATCGTCGTCATGTGCCGCCTTCGGGCGTCAACAAGTCGCCAAGTCCGTCGTGCTCGGTCGGTCGCCACGACATCGCTGCGCTCACGGATGCCCGCCTCCCTCGCTCCGCGAGAACGTCGTCACAGCCCGTCACTTGTGGACGACGTCCCAACCGTCGATCAGGTAGGGCAAGCCCCAGGCGTGGTCGGGTCGCCACGATGGCCAATCGCTGTCGAATGGTGAGCGCCGTCGTTCAAGGTCGTCGATGACGGACAGCGCCTCGGACATGACCTGGTCAGCCAGCGGCTGATCGAAGATCCCACGCCGCACGATCTCCTCGAACTCCTCCCGGTCCTTCCACCGCCACGACAGGTCCGGCTCTGCGACGACATCGAGCATCAGGTCCATTGCTTCGAACCCGACGGGGTTCCGGCGCATCGGGCGTTGGAGGTTGACATACCACCCGAGG
>DASUDP010000061.1:0-2459 GCA_036275535.1 Acidimicrobiales bacterium
AAGTGAACACTCGCTCGCTATCCTCGCCCTGACGCCGACCGCAGGGGGAGCCGGGCCGAGCACGGCAAGGTGCTCGACGACGCCCGTGGCGAGGTCGCCCGGGGCCTCGAGTGCATCGAGTTCGCCTGCGGCATCCCCACGCTCCTGAAGGGCGCCACCAGCATCGAGGTCTCCACGGGCGTCGACGTGCGCACGGTGCACGAGCCCCTCGAGTGGTCGCCGGCATCACGCCGTTCAACTTCCCGGTCATGGTCCCGCTGTGGATGATGGCCAACGCCATCGCCTGCGGGAACACCTTCGTCCTCAAGCCGTCCGAGAAGGACCCCTCGCCCTCGGTGCTCCTCGCCGAGCTCGTCACCGAGGCCGGCTTCCCCGCCGGCGTGTTCAACGTCGTGCACGGCGACGTCGAGGCCGTGCAGGCCCTCCTCGCGCACCCCGACGTGGCGGCGGTGAGCTTCGTCGGCAGCACGCCGGTGGCCCGCAGCATCCACCAGACCGCCACTGCGAACGGCACGCGCGTCCAGGCCTTCGGCGGCGCGAAGAACCACATGGTGGTCCTCCCCGACGCCGACGTCGACGCTGCCGCCGATGCGGCCATCTCCGCCGGCTACGGCGCCGCGGACGAGCGCTGCATGGCGATCTCCGTCGTGGTGGCGGTGGGCGACGTCGCCGACCCGCTCGTCGAGGCGATCGAGCAGCGCATCCCGTCGGTGAAGATCGGGCCCGGTGCCGAGCCCGACTCGATGATGGGACCACTGGTCACCGCCGAGCACCGCGACAAGGTCCGCTCCTACATCGAGGGCGCGGACGCCGACGGCGCTGAGGTGGTGGCCGACGGCACCGACGGCGTCCCCGACGAGGGCTTCTTCCTCGGCTGCGCGCTGCTCGACCACGTCAAGCCCGGCATGAAGGCTTACGACGACGAGATCTTCGGCCCCGTGCTCAGCGTGGTGCGCGTGCCCACCTTCGACGACGCAGTCGAGCTGGTGAACGCCAACCCGTACGGCAACGGCACGGCGGTCTTCACCCGCGACGGCGGCGCCGCCCGGCGCTACGAGCGCGAGATCCAGGTGGGCATGGTCGGGGTGAACGTGCCGATCCCGGTGCCCGTCGCCTGGCACAGCTTCGGTGGCTGGAAGGACTCGATCTTCGGCGACAGCGCGATCTACGGGCCCGAGGGCGTGCGCTTCTACACCCGGCCGAAGGTGGTCACGTCCCGGTGGCCCGACCCCGCCACCAGCGAGATCGACCTCGGCTTCCCGACCACGGCATGAGCGATCCCGGGGACCCGAGACCGGCCGCTCCTCACCCGCCACGCCGACGTGGTGGCCGCCGCCCAGGACTGGGAGGCGTTCAGCTCCCAGCTCGGTGGGAGCATCCCCTCGGTACAAGCGGCTGGTGAACCGGTGGCTCACGCCGGCGGCCGTGGCGCCCCTCGAGGACGACGCCCGCCGGATCGCCGCCGGCCTCGTCGACGCCTTCGCCGGCTCCGGCCGCGCCGAGGAGGTCGCCCACGTCACCGAGACGGCTGCGGCGCCACCGATCCCGCGAACCCCTCGTCCCGGGACGGGCAGCCGGTGGCGGCCGGCGACAAGGTGCACCTGTCCTGGGCCGGCGCCAACCGCGATCCCGAGGAGTTCGAGGCACCCGACGAGTTCCGGATCACCGGGCGGGCAACCGGCACCTCTCCTTCGGCGCCGGCCCACATCGCTGCGCCGGTTCGAACCTGGCGCGGCTCAACCTGCGCGTCGCCCTCGGCACCATCGTCGAGCGGCTGCCCGACCTCCGCCTCAGCGTGGCCGCCGAGGACATCGAGTACCACACCGCGTTCAACCGGCGTCCCCTGACGGTGCCGGTGCGGTTCACCCCCGGCGGCTGAGACCAGCCACCGGGGGTCGACCGCGGGCTACTTGAGGAGGGGGTCCCGGGGGAGGCCCAGGATCCGCTCGCCGATCTGGTTGCGCTTGATCTCCGACGTGCCACCCGCGATCGAGATGCCGCGGTGCATGAGGACGAGCTGGTTGCCCATCCCGCCCGGTCCGTCCATGAACAGGGCGTCCGGGCCGTTCAGCGCGGTCATGATCGCCGCCGCCTCGTGGCCGACCTCGGAGATGACGAGCTTGGTCATGGCGCCCTCGGGGCCGGGCTCGCTGCCCTGCACGGCGCGGTTCGCGCTGCGCAGGTTGAGCAGGCCCATCGCCTGCAGCTCGGCGGCGTAGCGGCCGATGCGGGCGGCGCCGCCGTAGAGGCGCTCCGGGTGCGCGTCGAAGAGCGGGATGAGGCCAGAGGCGGGCATGGCCATGCCGCCGGTGCCGCCACCGATGCTCACGCTCTCGTTGCCGAGGGTGGCGCGGGCGACGGTCCAGCCGCCGTCGACCGGACCGACCACGTCGTCGTCGGGGACGAAGACGTCGTTGAAGAACACCTCGTTGAACTCGGCGCCGCCGTTGGTCATCTTC
>DASUDP010000062.1:0-2512 GCA_036275535.1 Acidimicrobiales bacterium
GGAGACGACCCGCGTGCTCACCGAGGCCGCCATCGAGTCCAAGTCCGACGGGCTCGTGGGCCTCAAGGAGAACATCATCATCGGCAAGCTCATCCCGGCCGGCACCGGCCACGGCGACTACCGCGACGTGGACACCCACGCTCCGGAGTACCGCCAGATGGAGGGCTGGAGCTCCGACGACGAGGGCGAGGACCTCGCCGCATCCCTGGCCGCCGGCTTCGACGAGCAGACCGGCGCCGACGTCGTCACGCTCCCGACGGCGGGCTCCGACGCCTAGCGACTGACGAGCGGCGCGCCCGAAGGGCGGCCCGTACCGAAGATGCCGTGGATCCCGATCACGAAGTGGTCGGAATCCACGGCATCTTCCATTTCGAGGCGGCACCCACGAGGCTGCCCGCGTGATCGTGGCGATGCCCCCCTCCACCCGCAGGGTTCAGATCACGTCGGCGGGCACCCCGAGGGCGACGCGACCGGCGTGGACCAGCGTCTTCTCCATCGACAGCGGGTGGAACTTGGCCGCCCGGATGTCGCGGTACGAGCGCTCGATGACAGACCCTCGGGAGAACGACGGCCCGCCTGCGACCTCCATCGCCAGGTCGCAGACCTCGATCCCGGCCATCGCGACCTCGCGCTTGGCCGCCATGACGTCGGCCACCAGGTCCATCGACGGCTGCGGGTCGTCCCCCACCGCGGCGATGGCCCCTTCGAGGGCCCACCCCGCCACCCGCAGGCGGTCCGCCATCAGCCCGACCTGGCGCTGCACGAGCACGTCGTCGCGCCGGTCGCCGACGGCGGCGACCGCCGCCGCGCAGGCGGCCTCGGCCACCCCGAGGTAGGCGGCGGTGATGATCGGGAAGGCGATCGAGAAGATCACCTGCAGCGGCGGGTCGACCACGCCGTGGGGCCGGTTCGCCAGCACCTTGTCCTCGGGCACGAACACGTCCTCGACGAGGATCGTGCCGCTTCCCGTGCCCCGCATCCCGAGCACGTCCCAGTCGTCGAGCACCGTCACGCCCTCGGCGGACAGCGGCACCGCCATGTTGAGCACCCGCCGGCCCTGCTCGGGGTCGTCGAAGGCGAACATCGTCGACATCGCCGTGCCGACGGGGGACTGGCTGGCGAAGACCTTGCGACCCGACACCCGGTAGCCGCCCTCGACCCGGACGGCCTCGCCGCGGGGGTGGGTCTGGTCGGCCCCGCCGGTGGACACGAGGACGATGCCCTCGTCGGCGACCCGGCGCAGGGTCGCCTCGGCACCGGGCAGGCCCCGGCGGTGGCGCCAGGCGGTGAAGGCCACCACGTGCTGGTGCATGGAGGTGGCCAGGGCGGTCGAGCCGCAGTGGTGGGCGAGCTCGCGCTGCACCGCCGCCACCTCGGCGATGGTCGCGCCGCCCCCGCCGAGCTCGGTGGGGACGGCCATGGCGAGGAGGCCGGCGCCGCGGAGCAGGTCCACCGACTCCACGACGAAGGTCCCGTCGCGGTCGTGGCGCTCGGCGTGGCGGGCGATCTCGGGGCCGAGCGAGGCGGCGAGGTCGAGGTGGCTGGTCGTATGGGGGGCATCGGTCACGGTCATGGATCGACCGTACGAAGGGCGCCGGGACGGGCCTAGTGCAACTTCTGGACCTCCCCGGTCCTGGATCTGGACCGTCGGCGGCCGGAGGCGCGACGATGCCGCGGTGCCCCAGTACGGACGGTTCTGCCCCGTGGCGATGTCCTCGGAGGTCCTCGCCGACCGCTGGACGCCGCTCATCGTCCGCGAGCTGGTGCTCGGCAACACCCGCTTCAACGACATCGCACGCGGGCTGCCGGGGATCTCGCGCACCCTGCTCACCCAGCGCCTGCGCCACCTGGAGCGGCGAGGCGTCCTGCTCGCCCTGCCGTCGTCGAGCGGGCGGGGGAGCGAGTACCACCTGACCGCCGCGGGCCGCGACCTGCTCCCGGTTCTGGAGGCGATGGGACGCTGGGCCGTCGAGTGGCTGTACGAGGAGTTCGAGGACGACGTCGACGCCGTGACCCTCATGTGGTGGATGCACCGGCTGCTGGTCGACGAGGGGCTCCCTCCGGGGCGGGTCGTCGTGGAGTTCCGCCACACCGCCCCCGAGGCCGTCACCATCTGGCTCGTCCTCGACCGTGGGGAAGCCTCGGTGTGCATGCAGCACCCGGGCCACGACACCGACGTGCTCGTCACCACCCCGACCCCCGTCCTCGCCCGCGTGTTCAGCGGCGCCGACTCCTGGGCGTCGGCGGTGCGGCGGGGCGACGTCGAGGTGGAGGGCCACGTCGGGCTGGTCCGGGCCCTGCCGACGTGGTTCACCTGGAGCCCGTGGGCCGACCAGACCCGCGAGCGGGCCGCTCGCACGGCGCCGTCGGGCTGACGGGCCGGCGTGCGCCGGTCCGCCGGGTTGTGTGCCGTGGAGCCCCGACCGTAGGCTGATCCGTCGGTCCTGCGCGCCCTCCGGCGTGAACCGCCACGGCAGCGCTGACCGAGAAGATCGACCGCAATCCCTTCTGT
>DASUDP010000063.1:0-6975 GCA_036275535.1 Acidimicrobiales bacterium
CCACCCCCGGTCCGCCCACCGCGCTGGCGCCGGGCCCTGGCCCGGCTGCGAACGGCCCGCCCGCGCTGTCGCCGGAGGGGCAGGTGGTGCTCGCCCTGCTCGACGGGCTGCCCGGGGGGCCGGCGCGCACCGACGCCGCCCTCGGCCCCGGCGTGCTCGACGGCCTGCGCCAGGCCGCGCCGGCCGAGGCCGGCGCCCGTCACCGGCTCTGGACGGTGCTGTCGATCGCGGCCCTCGACGCCGCAGTGGCCGAGCTCCCCTGGCCGACCGGTCGCTGACCGTCAGTGCGAGGTGCCGGCCCCGAGCGCGCCGGGCAGCCGGCCGCGCCAGGCGGCGACGACGTCCTCGAGGGCGAGGTCGAGCAGGCCGGGGACGGTGACGCGGTCGCCGCCGGCGACGGCCACGCGCCGGACGGGGACGCCGGCGGCGACGGCGGCCGCCTCGACGGCGTCGAGGTGCCCGGCGGCGACGCAGGCCAGCGCCACGCTGGCCGACTCGGCGAAGAGCCACACGTGGTCGGCGTCGCCGGTGACGGTGAGCCCCACCCCGCTGGTGGCGGCCATCTCGACGAGGGCGGGGCCGGCGCCGTCGGCGGCGTCGTGGACGCCGGCCAGCAGGTCGTCGGCCACGAGGCCCCGCACCAGGTCGGCCACCGCGGCGTGGGCGGCCAGGTCGAGCTCGGGGGGCGAGCCGGCCTGGTGGCCGTGCTCCCAGGCCCAGCGGGAGCCGTCGACGGAACGCGGCTCGGCGCCGAGGGCCAGCACGGTGCCGCCGGCCTCCAGCCGGATGCCCGGGGGGCGGCGGTCGAGCCGGTCGACGAGCCCGAGGACCCCCACCACCGGCGAGGGGTCGATGTTGCTGCCGCGGCTCTCGTTGTAGAGACTCACGTTGCCGCCGACCACGGGCACGCCGAGCGCCGTGCAGGCCTCGGCCATGCCGTCGATGGCCTCGGAGAGCTGCCACATCACCTCGGGGTGCTCCGGGTTGCCGAAGTTGAGGCAGTTGACGAGGCCCAGCGGCCGGGCCCCGACGCAGGCCAGGTTCATCACGGCCTCGGCCACCACCAGGGCGGTGCCCCGACGGGGGTCGAGGGCGCACCAGCGGTGGTTGCCGTCGACCGTGAGGGCGAGGCCCCGGCCTGTGTCGCGCCCCGTGCGCGGGTCCTTCAGGCGCAGCACGGCGGCATCGCCACCCGGCGCCACGACGGTGTTCAGGAAGAGCTGGTGGTCGTACTGCCGGTACACCCACGTGGGGTCCATGAGCAGGTCGAGCAGGTCGGCCCCGGCGTCGGCGGGAGCGGGCAGCTGGCTCGTCGCCGCCGCCCGCTCGGCCCGGTCGGGGGGCTCGGCCAGGGGGCGGTGGTACAGAGGGGCGTCGTCGTCGAGGGAGCTGGCCGGGATGTCGGCCAGCACCTCGCCGCCGGGCCGGTCGAGGACCCGGAAGCGTCCGGTCCCGGTGACGGTGCCGATGACCGACGCGCTGATCTCCCACTTCTCGCACACGGCCAGGAGCTGGTCGAGCTTGCCGGGCTCGACGATGGCCAGCATCCGCTCCTGGCTCTCGCTGATCATGATCTCGAAGGGCTCCATGCCCTCCTCGCGGACGTGGACCGCCGAGAGGTGCAGGTCCATCCCGACCCCGCCCTTGGAGGACGTCTCGCTGGCGGCGCCGGTGATGCCGGCCGCGCCGAGGTCCTGGATGCCGACGACGAGGCCGGCGTCGAGGATCTCGAGGCAGGCCTCGATCAGGCGCTTCTCCTCGAAGGGATCGCCCACCTGCACGCTGGGTCGCTTCTCCTCGTCACCCTCGCCGAACCCGGCCGAGGCGAGGACGCTGGCGCCCCCGATGCCGTCGCGCCCGGTGGCGGAGCCGAACAGCACGGTGAGGTTGCCGGGGCCCGACGCCCGAGCCAGGGCCAGGCGCTCGTGGGGCAGCACGCCCAGGCAGAACACGTTGACGAGCGGGTTGTCCTGATAGGTGGGATCGAAGACGGTCTCACCGCCCACCGTCGGCACGCCCACGGAGTTGCCATATCCGGAGACCCCGGACACCACACCCTCCGCGATCCAGCGGCTGCGAGGGTCGTCCAAGGGGCCGAACCGCAGCGGGTCCATGAGGGCGATCGGGCGGGCTCCCATGGAGAACACATCCCGCAGGATGCCCCCCACACCGGTGGCCGCTCCCTCGTAGGGCTCGATGGCGGATGGGTGGTTGTGGCTCTCGATCCGGAAGGCCGCCGCGATGCCGTCGCCCACGTCGAGCACGCCGGCGCCCTCGCCGGGGCCGACGAGGACGTGCGGGGCCTCGGAGGGCAGGCGCTTCAGGTGCACCCGGGACGACTTGTAGGAGCAGTGCTCGGACCACATCACCGAGTACATGGCCAGCTCGAGGTGGTTGGCGGGTCGGCCCAGGATCCTCTCGATGGCGGCCGCCTCGTCGTCGGTCAGCCCGAGGGCTCGGTGCGTCGGGACGGCGGAGGTGTCGGACCCGGGGCTGGCCATCGCCGCAGCCTACGCGGCACCGTCCGGGGCCCCGAACAGGCGCCGGAGCCCGCAAATGAGCGGCCGCCGCAAACCTGGAATAGGCTCGCCCTCATGCCGGCGAAGACCTCACGAACCCCGATGTCCGACGAGCACAAGGCCGCCTTGGCCGAAGGCCGAAATCAAGGTCGGGCGGTCCGGCGATATCTCGAAGCTCTCGAGGCCCACAAGCCGAAGCGAGGCCGCAAGCGCACGAGCGACTCGATCCAAAAGCGGCTCGGCCGGATCGAGCTGGAGCTCGGCAATGCCGACGCGCTGAAGCGCCTCCAGCTCATCCAAGAGCGGCTCGACCTCCAGGCCGAGCTGGAGACCGCCGAGACGAAGGTCGACCTCACCGAGCTCGAGAAGGGCTTCGTCGAGGCGGCCGCCGCCTACAGCAGCCGCAAGGGCATCTCCTACGCCGCCTGGCGCGAGCTCGGCGTCGATGCGTCGGTGCTGAAGCGGGCCGGCATCAGCCGCGCCAGCTGATCGCCGCGACGGGCCCCGGTCAGGCGGTGGCGGCCACGGTGGCCGTCGCCGCCGCCAGGATCGAGCGCACCAGCGGCACGCCGTCCGTGGAGCCCAGCAGCGGGTGGCAGGCCCGCTCGGGGTGCGGCATGAGGCCGACGACGTTGCGACCGTCGTTGCAGACGCCGGCGATGTCGTCGACCGACCCGTTGGGGTTGTCGACGTAGCGCACGACCACGCGGTCCTCGGCCCGGAGCCGGGCCAGGGTCTCGGGATCGCAGGTGTAGTTGCCCTCGAAGTGGTTGATCGGGATGCGCAGCTCGTCGCCGACGGCGGTCTGCGAGGTGAGCACGGTGCTCGTCGTCTCCACCCGCAGGGTGGTCGTCGCGCAGACGAACTTGAGGCCGGCGTTCTTCTGCAGCGCCCCCGGGAGCAGGCCGGCCTCGGTGAGCACCTGGAAGCCGTTGCAGATCCCGACGACCGGCCCGCCGTCGGCGGCGAAGGCCGTGATGGCGCCCATGATGGGAGAGAATCGGGCGATGGCACCGGGGCGCAGGTAGTCGCCGTGGGCGAAGCCGCCCGGCACGACCACGGCGTCCACGCCGCCGAGCGAGGTGTCACCGTGCCAGACGATCTCGGCCTCGCCGCCGAGGTCGCGGACGGCCTCCATGACGTCGAGCTCGCAGTTCGAGCCCGGGAAGAGGACGACGCCGACGCGGGGGGCCATCAGGCCGGCTCGGCCACCGACAGCGTGACGTCGGCGTCCTCGATGACCGGGTTGATGAGGAACCGGCGGGTCACCTCGTCGGCGTGCTCCTGGGCGGTGGCCTCGTCGGGCGCCTCCAGCGAGAACCGGAAGGCCTTGCCCACCCGCACCCCCGTGATCCCCTCGAAGCCGAGGTGGGGCAGCGAGCGTTCGATCGTGTGGCCCTGCGGGTCGGCGATCCCGGGCCGCAGGCGGGTCTCCACGAGCACCGAGAAGAGCATGGCCCGATCCTACCGAGCGCTCAGGAGACGCCCGGCCAGGCCGAGAAGGACCGGCCGGTGATGCGCTCGTAGGCCTCGACATAGCGGCTGCTGGTGGCCGTCACCACCTCGGGGGGCAGGGGCGGGGGCGGGGGCGTCTTGTCCCAGTCGAGCGTCTCCAGGTAGTCCCGCACGGGCTGCTTGTCGAAGCTGGGCGGCGTGGTGCCGGGCTTCCACTCGTCCAGAGGCCAGAACCGGCTGGAGTCGGGCGTCATGACCTCGTCGCAGAGGACGAGCTCGCCGTCGATCAGGCCGAGCTCGAACTTGGTGTCGGCGATGATGATGCCGTGCTCGCGGGCCAGCTCGGCGCCCCGGCGGTAGACCTCCAGCGAGATGTCCCGGGCCTTGGTGGCGAGGTCCTCACCGATCAGCTCGACGGCCCGCTCGAAGGAGATGTTCTCGTCGTGCACGTCGCTCTTGGTGGACGGCGTGAAGACGGGCTGGGGGAGCTGGTCGCTCTCCTGGAGGCCCTCGGGCAGGGACAGGCCGTGCACCGTGCCGCTGGCCTTGTACTCCTTCCACGCCGAGCCCGACAGGTAGCCCCGGACGATGCACTCGATGGGGAGCATCTCCGCCTTGCGGCACAGCATGATGCGCCCGGCCAGGTCCTCCCCCGCCGCGATCACCTCGGTGGGCAGGACGTGGACATCGGTCGAGACCAGGTGGCTGCCGACGACGCCGGCCAGCACCTCGAACCAGTACGCCGAGATGGCGGTCAGCACCCGGCCCTTGTGGGTGATCGGCTCGTTGAGCACGACATCGAAGGCGGAGAGCCGGTCCGACGCCACCATGAGGAGCTGGTCGTCGCCGACGGCGTAGATGTCGCGCACCTTGCCGGAGTACACGTGCGGGAGGGGGAGGGGCACGGGTGCGGATCCTAGGGGGCTAGAGGATGGGGCCGGGCTGGTAGGCGGCGGCCTCGGGATGGCGGGCCACGACCTCGGCCACCTGGGCCACGAAGGCGTCGACCTGGGCCACGGCGGAGCCGACGAAGCTGAGCGGCTCGCCGACCAGCGCGTCGAGGGCGGCCCGGTCGAGGGGCAGGCGGTCGTCGGCGGCGAGGCGATCGAGGAGGTCGTTGTCGACGACCCCCTCCTCCCGCATGGCGAGGGCGACGGCGACGGCGTGCTCCTTGATGGCCTCGTGGGCGACCTCGCGGCCCACGCCTGCCCGCACCGCCCCCATGAGCACCTTGGTGGTGGTGAGGAACGGGAGGTAGCGCTGGAGCTCGCGGGCGATGACGGCGGGGTAGGCGCCGAAGTCGTCGAGGACCGACAGGAACGTCTCGAAGAGCCCGTCAGCGGCCAGGAAGGCGTCCGGCAGAGCCACGCGGCGCACCACGGAGCAGGAGACGTCGCCCTCGTTCCACTGGTCACCGGCCAGCTCGCCGACCATCGACAGGTAACCCCGCAGCACCACGGTCAGCCCGTTGATGCGCTCGCAGGAGCGGCTGTTCATCTTGTGGGGCATGGCCGACGAGCCGACCTGGCCGGGCTTGAAGCCCTCCGTGGCCAGCTCCAGGCCGGCCATGAGCCGAATCGTGGTGGCCAGCGAAGCGGGCCCGGCGGCCGCCTGCACGAGGGCGCTGACGACGTCGAGGTCGAGGCTGCGGGGGTACACCTGGCCCACGTTGGTGAGGGTGGCCTCGAAGCCGAGGTGGCGAGCCACCGCCTCCTCCAGCCGGGCCACGGCCTCGGGGCCCCCGAGGAGGTCCCCCATGTCCTGCTGGGTGCCGACAGGGCCCTTGATGCCCCGCAGCGGGTAGCGGGCCAGCAGCTCCTCGACCCGCTTGAGGGCCTGCAGGAGCTCCTCCCCGGCGTTGGCGAAGCGCTTGCCGAGCGTCGTGGCCTGGGCGGCCACGTTGTGGCTGCGGCCGGTCATCACCAGGGTGGCGTGCTCGGCGGCCCGGTCGGCCAGGCGGGCCAGGGCCGTCACCATGCGGTCGCGGATCAGCTCGAGGGCGGCTCGGACCTGGAGCTGCTCGACGTTCTCGGTGAGGTCGCGCGACGTCATGCCGGCGTGGATGCGCTCGTGGCCGGCGAGGGCCGAGAACTCCTCGATGCGGGCCTTCACGTCGTGCTTGGTGACCCGCTCGCGGGCTTCGATGCTGGCCAGGTCGACCTTGTCGATGACGGCGACGTGGTCCTCGATGACCGACGCCGGCAGGTCGACGCCGAGCTCGGCCTGGGCTCGCATCACGGCCACCCAGAGCTGCCGCTCGAGCACCACCTTGTGCTCCGGGGACCACAGCTCGGCCATCGGGACGCTGGCGTAGCGGGCGGCGAGGACGTTGGGGAGCTGGGCGCCGGGCATCAACGCCAGTCTCCCATGCGCCCCCCCGACCTCCCCAAGCCGCGTAGGCCGTTCGGCCCCTTCTGGGCGATCTGCGTGGATGGCAGTACCCCGACCGGGGGGCGTGGGCGTTTGCCCAGGTGGTGCCGGCGGACGGGGTTCGCGGTCCTCGAGGGTCGATGCGGCGATCCGGTTCAAGAGGCGGCGCCGGCCGGCCGATACCTCCCTCTGGTTGAGGGAGTCGCCCAGGAGGGCAGGTACGAGACATGGACAGCTGCATCAAGCACCCCCACGAATCCGGCGTCGCGATCTGCGGGCGGTGCGGGGGGTCGTGGTGCTCGACCTGCATCGTCTACCCCTTCGGCGAGAAGAAGCCGCCGCTGTGCATGGCCTGCGCCATGGTGGCGGCCGGCGTGCGCACCGCAGGCGCCCGACCGGCGCTCGGCCGCCGCGAGATCAAGGCGCTGCAGAAGCAGGCCAAGGCCGAGGCCAAGGCGGCCGCCACGCGCGGGGCGCCCCAGCCCCCCGCCGAGGCCGAGCCCGAGGTCGCCCCCGCCGAGGCGCCCGTCGACTCGCTCGACTGGGATCGCAACTGGTGGGAGAGCAGCGACCGCGAGCCCACCCTCACCGACTGAGGAGACCGCGCCGGCGCCCTGCGCCCCTAGCCGGC
>DASUDP010000064.1:0-66514 GCA_036275535.1 Acidimicrobiales bacterium
GATGTTGCGCTCGATGTACGGCTGCTCCCGCTCGGGCTCGTTGGGGGTGACCCGTACCCGCTGGATGAACTGGGGGTAGATGGCTCCCGCCACCACCGCGATGAGGGCCCAGAGGCCCACCCCGAGGATGGGGAGCGTCCAGCCCCGCCGCCAGATGTTGACGATGAACAGGACGAAGCTGGCCACGGAGATGAGCAGCAGCAGGCTGATGGCGGGGAGCTGGGCCTTCACGTCGGTGTAGCCAGCGCCGTCGACAAAGCCGCGGGTGGAGACGGTGAGGTCGAAGCGCTGCAGCCAGTACCCCGCCGCCTTCGCCAGGGCGAGGAACCCGAGCAGGACCGACAGGTGGGCCTTCACCTGCGGTGTGACCCGGTTCTGCCGCGCGCCCACCCGAATGCCGCCGTTCAGGTAGTGGGCGACGGCGGTGACGATGAGGACGATGAGCAGGGCGGCGAACAGCCATCCCGTGAGGAAGGACAGGAACGGCAGCTTGAAGACGTAGAAGCCGATGTCGGTGCCGAACTGCGCGTCGTCGATCCCGAAGCTGCCGCCGTGGGTGAACAGGAGCCACGAGTTCCACTCCCCCGCCACCGGCGGGCCGGCGATGAGCGCGAGGAGCAGCGCCACCGACACCCGCACCCAGGTGCTCCTGGCTCCGATGAGCTCGTGGTAGCGCTGGAGGAACTCGTCCTCCGGGCCGGTGGGCCGGAACGGCGGGGCCAGCCGGTCGGCGATGACGAGGTTGGCCCACATCAGTAGGAAGAACCCGAGCGTGAAGAGGATGGCCAGGGCCAGCTTGGCGCCGAGGACGCCGCGCCACACACCGGCCAGGTTCAGCGAGTCGAACCAGAGGTAGTCCGTGTAGAAGCCGGCGATGCCCCGCAGGGAGGTGATGAGGAAGAACAGCACCACCGCGCCGATGACGAGAGCGGCGCGGCCCCGACCGCCAGAGCGCGGCGCGCGGCGGGGCATGTCACTGGGGGCTCGCATGGGCGCCGAGGCTACTGGCGGGCCGGCCGACCGCGAGCGCAGCCACCGGGCGCCGCGGCTGGGCTCAGCCTTCGGCCGGCAGGACCAGGCAGTGGCAGCCCGGGTGAGCGGGGGCGTTCACGTTCCCCGTCGGGAACTCCTCACCCTTGGTGATCGTGCCGGCCAGGACGTTGTCGTCGCAGTCGGGGCAGGGGCCGGCGGCCGGGTCGACCACCCAGTGGACCGCTCCGCCGACGCTGATCCCGTCGAACACGCCCCGGGCGTAGGCGGCCGCGGCGTAGTGGCTCGTGGTGTCCGCCAGCCGCTTGCCCTTCCACTCCCGGTAGAGGGCCCGGACCCGATCGGCCACCTCGTCGAGGTTCCCGTCGGAGGCGGCGAAGGTGCGGTCCATGCGCTCGCGCAAGGGCGCCGTGAGGCTCCGGGCCAGCTCGTCCGCCAGGTCGGCCGGGCTCGAGGGCGTGCCACCCGACCAGTCCGCCCCGGCCTCGGCCGCCTCCCGCAGCGGGTCCGCCGCCGCGTCCGCCCAGCGGCCGGCATGTTCATCGGGATCGGGGAGCAGGTCGTCGACCCCCTTCGGCTTGGCCCGGCGGAGCAGGTCGAGCACCTCGTTCTGCTCGTCGGCCAGCGCCCGCTTCAGGCGCCGGCTGAGGTCCTTGGCCACGGAGTCGAGGGCAGACGCCCGCGCCGCGAACGGCCGGGCCTCCTCGAGGTTCGAGGCGTCGGCGGCCTCCGCCTCGACCGGCTCGGCCACCTCGCTGGGCGCTGGCTCCTCCGCCCCGGGCTCGGACTCGGGTGCCGCCCCGGTCTCAGACGCCGGTTCGGGCGCAGCCGCAGCAGTCGCCTCAGGTTCGGGCGCCGCCTCGGTCTCGGACGCCGCGGTCGCCCCGGGCTCGTCCTGGTCGGCCCGCAACCGGGCGAAGATCGCCTTCGAATCCCGTGTCGGGGTGGGTGCCTCCCCCGCTCCCGTGGCCTCCGCCTCGCCCTCCGATCCGGCGTCGGGTTCGGCCTCGCCCTCGGGTTCGGCCTCGACCTCCGCCTCCGGCTCGGGCTCGGCGACCGCCGCGGCACCAGCCTCCGCCTCAGGCGTCTGCTCGGGCTCGGGGGCCTCCGTCTCGGTCGCCGCGGGCTCCGCCGCGGCCGGCTCGGCCAGGATGCGCACCCCCTCCACGGCGGCCGGTGGTTCGACGACGGTGAGCTCGGCCGGGGGCAGGCCGTCGAAGCCCTTCTTGCGGCGCTTGCGACCGCGCCCGTGATCGATCTCGATCACGCGCGGTGGCGCATCGGCCTCCGCGGCCCCGGCGGGGGCCGGCTCCATGGCCGGGACCTCCCCGGAGAACGGGCCCGGGGTGTCGTCGTCGAGCGCCTCGTGGGTGGCATCATCCGCCCCGGCCTCGCTCGGCGCCGAGGGGCCCGGCTCCTCGAGGATCCCCTCCTGCAGGTCGGCGATCGGGAGATCCACGAGGCCGGCGTTGGCCACCTCCTCGTCGAGCTGCTGGAGCGTCGGCTCCGGCTCCTCCTCGACGCGCCGCGCGGCGGCGTCGGCAGCAATGCGGGCGTCGACCAGCGCCGTGGACAGCTCGCTGGTGGCCTCATCGACGGTGCGGCGCACCACGTCGTAGGCCTCCAGCAGGCGCTCGCGTCCGGCGTTCAGCTTCTCGACCTGCTGGCGCGACCGCTTGCGTCGCACGGCCAGGTCCCGCAGGACCCGCTCGCGCACCGCCTGGGCCTCCGCCACCATCCGGCGCCCCTCCTGGCGAGACGCCTCGCGATCGGCTTCCCCCTCCGCCCGGGCCTCGGCCAGCGCGGCGCGGCCCTGCTCTCGCAGCGCCTCCGCCTCCGCCTCGCCCTCGGCCCGGATCCGGCCGGCGGCCTCCTCGGCCTCGGCGGAGCGGCGATCGAGCTCGGTGCGGGCCTGCTCGAGCAGCTGGTCGGCCTCACCGCGGGCCGCGGCCAGCAGCGAATCGGCATCGCGGGCGGCGCTGGCGCGCGTCTCGGCCGCCTCGCCGGTGGCGTCGGCGATCAAGCGGGCCGCCGCCTCCTCAGCCTTGACCCGGATCTCCGCCGCCGCCTCGCGGGCCGACGTCAGCACCCGGGTGGTCTCCTCGCCGAGCACCTCGAGCAGCATCGACTCGTCGGGCTTCTCGGCCGTCGAGAGGCGGGCCTCGGCCCGCTCAGCCCGCTCCCGCAGCTCGGTCTCGGTGCGGACGAGGCGCTCGACGAGGGCCGAGACCTCGTGGAGGAAGCCTCGTACCTCCTGCTGCTCGTAGCCCCGCCTGGCCACGTCGAAGGTGCGTCGGGCGATGTCGGAAGGGCTCAGGGGATCAGGCATGGCGCTCCGATGCTACGACCCGTCCGGACCACGGACGGGGACGCCTCCGACGACCTCCGTGACCGGTGGAGGATGGGCGGGGACCCGCCGCTCAGGGCACCAGGGTGCCCACGAGCCCGTCGATGAGCCCTCCCACGAGGTCGATGACAGGCTCCACGACCGGGTCAAGGACCGGGGTCAGGGGGCTGTCGGGAGGCGGAGGCGGCGGCGGCGGTGCCGTCGTGGGCGGCACCGTCGGCGGCGGCAGGGTGGTCTGCGGCGGACTCGTCGTCGGGGACCCGCCGGGCACCGTGATCGAGGTGGTCGGCCCCGGCGGCTCCTCGACGCCGGATCCCGCGGACCCGACGGGGGTGGCGACCACGGGGGCGAAGGCCAGGGGGGAGGCGTTGATGGCCTCGGTGACGGAGCCCAGCAGCGGGGTGCGGGAGACGGCTTGGTCGAGGGCCACGATCCCCCACTCGGCGCCGTCGTCCCGGAACGAGAACACGGACCTCCAGCGCGTCGTGAAGTCACCCCGGCGGCCGAGGTCGGCGATGGCCGCACCGATGAGGGTCTCCCCCGGAGGCCTGGTCGTGTCGAGGAGCTCGGCCGTGAAGCTCGGCTCCTCGTCGAGGCCCGGCAGCACCAGCCGGAAGAAGCCCGGGGTGCGGCCCTCACCGGCGCGCAGGGTGCTGGTGTACGAGGCGGCGATGTCCTCGAGCCGCTGCCCCAGCTCGATGGCGTCGCCGAGGTAGCGGCGGTCCCACGCGTCGGCGGCGTCGTAGGAGATCGGCCGTAGCGGCTGGGGCCGGCCCAGCGCCGGCACGAGCAGCGAGCGCAGGGCGGGGACCTCGCGCTCCTGGCCGGCGGAGTCGATGGCGACCGCCGCGTCGTACACCTCGACGCCCATGCCGAGGGCCCGGGTGAGCTTCGCCGCGCCGCGGCTGACCTCGACGGAGGTGCCCGCCGCGGACACGGACGTGCGGCCCGGGGTGGCGACGAGGAGGTCGCCGCCCTCGAGCTCGGGGACCCGGGCCATGCGCACGACGGAGGCCGCGTCGTCCCCGTCGTCGGCCGCCCGCAGCTCGAAGCGGGTCCCGCCCCGCAGAGCCATCGTGGCGGTGCCCTCGCTGAGCTCGACCCGATCGCCCGGACCGACGTCGGTGCGACCGGTCACGACGTCGCGATCACCATCGGCCCGGTCGACGATGGCCTCGCCCTTGACCTCCAAGCGGGCCTCGCCCGCGGCGGGGCCGTCGTCGGAGCAGCCAGCGGGGCCCAGGAGCCCGACCGCCAGCAGCGCCGCCGCCCAGCGAGCCCTGGTCATGGCGCCGGATCGCTCCCGTCGACCACCAGGGGGAGCACCATCGAGAAGCGCGAGCCCTTGCCGGGGGTCGACGTGCAGGTGAGCTCGCCGCCGTGGGCCCGCACGATGCGGTGCACGAGGGCGAGGCCGAGGCCGAGGCCCCCGAACCGGCGGGTGGCTGAGGCGTCGCCTTGGGTGAAGTCGTCGAAGATGGCGCCCAGGCGATCGGCCGGGATCCCGACCCCCTCGTCGCTCACGGCCACCTCGACGGCCGGGCCCGACGGCCCGTCGGCCGGCGCCGCGCTGACCACGATGCGGCCTCCGGCCGGCGAGTACTTGATGGCGTTGTCGATCAGCTCGTCCAGCGACTGGAGCAGCGCCGTGCGATCAGCCGGGATGGGCGGCGTCCCGGACGCCACCCGGCGCACGATCCGGTGTGTCCCGTCGGCCCGTTCCTGCCAGCGCCGAACGGCCTCGTCGAGCACCGGGCGGGGGGCGAGCGGCTCGGGCTCCACCACGAGCCGGCCGCCCACCGCGGTGGCGAAGTTCACGAGCTGGCCGATCACCCGCTCGAGCTGGTCGGCCGCGGTCCCGATCTCCTCGGCGAAGCCCTTGGCCCTCTCAGGCGGCAGCTCGCGGGTCTGGAGGATGGACGCGAAGCCCTTGATGGGGGTCAGCGGGGTGCGCAGCTCGTGGCTGATGTTGGCGATGAACTCGGTCTTCATCCGCTCCAGCTCCCGTTCGCGACGCACGTCGCGGAGCACGAAGACAGCTCCGTGCACGTCGTTCCCAGGCCCCCGAAGCGTACCTGCGGACACGACGACGGGCACCTCGTCGCCCTCTGGGCGACGCACCTGGCCGGCGCCGGTCCACGCCTCGAGGACCGGCCGCTCGAGGCGGGCCGTGCGGTCGACGCCGTCGTCGTCGACGAAGCGGACGACCTCGCCGATCGCGCGGCCGCGGGCCTCGCTGGCGGGGAGGTCGACGAGCTCCTCCGCGGCGGCGTTGAAGTCGGTGATCCGCCCCTCTCGGTCCACGGCCACCAGCGCCTCGCCCATGCCAGCCACGACGGCCTCCAGCCGCCCGCGCAGCGCCGCCTCGTCGTCCGCCGCGGTACGCAGGTCCGCCGTCATCGTCCGGATCGATCCGGCCATCGAGTCGAACGTCGAACCGAGGGCGCCGAGCTCGTCATCGGTGTGCACCCCCGCGGTGGCGTCGAGGTCGCCTTCCCGGATCGATGCGGCGGCCACCGTGAGCCGGCGCAGCCCCGCCCCGATCCGCTCGCCCAGCAGCGCCGCCACCGCCAGAGCAGCCGCCGCCGCGCCCATCGCCACGAGGAACAGCACCCGGTACAGGTCCTGGCGGGCCGCCTCGATCTGGCTGCGGGGGACGGAGAGCACGAGCGCCATGACGGGCACGCCGTCGCCGCCCTCGATCACCCGAGCCGTCGCGAACCGCCCGCCGACGTCCCGGGCGGTGGGGCCGGTCTCGTCCATGGCGGCCAGCGCCAGGTCCTCGGCCACGGTGCCGGGGAGGCCTGTGCCGTGGGTGGACAGCACCCCCTGCCGGTCCACCAGGGCGAGGCCGACGTCGCCCTGCTCGGACTCGAGGGGCGCCGCCCGCACCGCCAGGTACGACGGGTCGAGCCGGCTGGTGAGCACCACCACCCCGCGGAAGTCCGAGGGGGTCCCGACCGTGATCGGGGCGGCCGCCGCCGCCAGCGGCTCGCCCCCCACCACCACGACGGACTGCGCCGGCCCGCGGTCGGAGCGAGCCTGCTCGACCACCGTGGAGCCCCCCAGCTCTGTTGTGAACGCGGGGTCGACCTCGAGGGTGGCGGCCGTGTCGTCGGTGCTCACCTGCACCGCCAGGACGACCGCGCCGGCCTCGTTGACGATGAGGGTCGGTCCCAGGCGCGGGTCGGAGCTCACGAACCGGTGCAGGAACTGCGCCACCGGCCCGATCACCGCCTCGCGGACTCCGGCGAGCTGGTCGAAGGTGGCGTCGGGTGCGGTGAGCGTCTGGAGGGCGGCCAGGAACCCGGCGTCGCCGGCGTTGGAGAGGGCTGAGGCCAGCACCTGGGTCGGGGGCAGGACGGCGGCGCCCTGATCGGCGGTGGCCTGCGCCTCCGTCTCGGCCCGGGCCCCGTAGCGGCGGACGGCCTCGTCCTCCACGTTGTCGGTGATCACCGCCGACAGCGCCACCGCGAGGGCGGTGATGACGACGAAGACGATGGCCGCCGACGAGGTGGCGATCCGAGCCGAGATGGCCCGGGCGCTCGCGGCCACGAGCGCCCCGCCCATCAGCAGGGCCCCCACCCCCCGCACAGCCTCGACGACCGCGAGGGAGCGGTCGACGGCGACGAGCCCCTCCGCGCCGGCCAGCACGACGATGCCGGCGATCGCCAGCGTCCTCGAGCTGCGGCGCACCGGCCACGCCACGGTGCTGGCGGCGAGCAGCGCCAGCCCGGCCAGCCGCAGCGCGACGACCGAGCCCACGGTGGGGTCGTCGACGACCAGCGCCCCGCTGGCGAAGGCCCCGGCGGCCACGGCGGCGAACCCGGTGACGGCGGCGGCGCGAGCCGAGCGGCGGATGACGAGGAGGTCCGGCCGCAGCAGCGCGAAGGCGATGCCGGACAGCGCGACGAGGAAGAGCGCGAACTCCGCCGCGAACCGCACCTGCACCTCGGTGGCCGACATGTGTGTCCGGTGACCTGCCTCGCTCGGTGGGAGTGCCGCGCTCTGGGAGGACGGCCGCCGCTCAGGGGCCGGCGGCGGCCCCCGCGAGCGAGCCCGCGTTGCCCCCGAGCGCATCGAGCGCCTCCAGCGCCTGCGCGAGCGTACCCACCTCGATCACCTGGAGATCGTCTCCGACGGCGGCCTCCACCTCCGCCCGCTCGGCCGGCGGCACGAGGAACACCTCGTAGCCGGCGTCGCGCACGCTGATGGCCTTCTGCGCCGCACCGCCCACCGGGCCGACGACGCCGTCGAGGCGAATCGTGCCGGTCACCGCGACGCGGTGCCCGCCCGTCAGCTCCCCTGGGGTGAGAACGTCGAGCACAGCGAGGGTGAAGGCGAGGCCGGCCGAAGGGCCGCCGACGGTGCCGGAGTCGATGAGCACGTCGATCGGGAAGTCCGCGCCGACGATCCGGTCCTCCGGGGCGATGCCGATGATGGCCCGCTGGGGGTCGTCGGGAGCGGGGACGGTCGCCAGCGTCACGTCGAGCGTCGTCCCGCTGCCCGGCGGCCGCTCGACGGTGAGCGTGTGGGTCGCCCCGGGCCCGCCCGGCTGCAGGAGCGGGCCGACCTCGTCGGGCTCGTCCACCGCCGAGCCGTCGACCGCCACGATCACGTCGTCGAGCTGGAGCACGGCGGCGGCCGGGCTGTCCTCCGCGATCTGGCGGACCACGGTGCCGGTGGTGTGCACGCTCACGTCGTAGCCGAGGTGGCGGAGCGCGACGGCCACGGCCACCAGCTTGGACGTGTCCATCAGCTGCGCGTTGTAGCGACGGTTCTCCTCCTCGTCGCGGTCGCCCCGCACGACCCGCTCGGGGAACACGTCGACGTCGTCGTCCAGCCAGCCCACCAGGGCCTCCAGCAGCGTCGTGCCTCCCACGCTGACGGTCGTGTAGGCGATCGACTGCTCCGGTGGGTAGCTGGGCGCGCCCTCGACGAGGACCTGCTCGGTGACCGGCCGGGCGGTGCCGGGCCGCAGCGCCACGTACGGCACGGGGAGCACCGCCGCGCCGACCAACGTCGACACGAGGAGGCCCATCGAGACCCCGAGGGCGACGAAACGGCGGCGCCGGCGCGCCGGCCAGCGCCGAGGCTCGACCCCGGGCGGGGCCGGGGGGAGGGCGAGGTCGGTGGAGCTCATCGTGGCGTGGTGCCGGTGCGTCGCCCACCGGCGCAGGCGTGCGATGCTGGCGCTGCGCAGCCTGCCACGAGCGGCTGAAGCCCAGGGCGCGGCTCCATCGGGAGCACCAGGAGGACGACCGTGGCTGAGACCTTCGAGCACACCACCTGGGCTCGGCGGGTGCGCTCGGTGCTGCTGCTGGTCCTGCTCCTCGTCCTGCTCGGCACCCTCACGGCGGTCGGCATCGGGGGCACGGTCGTGCTGCTCGCCTCGTTCATCGACAAGGCGCTGGACTGACCGAGGTGCGCACGTGAGCGACGCCCGGCAGCGCCGCCGGGCGGTGGCGCTGGCCGGTCACGAGGGTGACGAGGCAGCGGCCCGGGCAGGGCTGACCGACCCCGAACCCGCCGTGCGGTCCACTGCCCTCGGCGCGCTGGAGCGCCTCACGGCGCTGCGGCCCGACGACGTAGCCAGCGCCCTGGCCGACCCCGACCCGGCCGTGCGGCGCCGGGCCTGCGAGGCGGCCGCGGCCTTCCCCGGCGACGGGCCGCCGTCGCTGCTCGCCGTCCTCGGGTCCGCCGACGCCACCGTGGTCGAGGTGGCGGCCTGGGCCTGCGGGGAGCGCCAGCCCCCCGAGCCCGGCGCCGTCGAGCGCTTGTCGGCCCTGGCCACCGGCCACGACGACGCCCTCGTGCGGGAAGCCGCCGTGGCCGCCCTCGGAGCCATCGGCGACGAGGCCGGGCTCTCTGCCATCCTGGCCGCCACGACCGACAAGGCCACCGTGCGCCGGCGGGCCGTCATCGCCCTCGCCCCCTTCGAGGGGCCCGAGGTGGACGCCGCCCTGGAGCGGGCCCGCGGCGATCGCGACTGGCAGGTCCGCCAAGCGGCCGAAGACCTGAGTGACTAGCGGTTCGACCCCATGAACATGACCTTGAGGCTGTCGTAGTTCTCGATGCAGCGACCGGCGCCGAGGACGACACACTCGAGCGGCGCGTCCACGAGGTGCACCGGCACGTCGGTGACGTTGGCCAGGCGCTGGTCGAGGCCGGCCAGCATGCCGCCACCGCCGACGAGCTTCACGCCGTTCAGGATCAGGTCCTGGGCCAGCTCCGGAGGGGTCATCCCGAGGCAGGTCACGACGGACTCGCAGATGGCCGACACCGGCTCGTCGATGGCCTCCCGCACCTCCTCGGGCGAGAGGATGATCGTCTTGGGGAGGCCGCTCGTGAGGTCCCGGCCCCGCACCTCGGCCTTGATCTCGTCGCGCACGGGATAGGCCGAGCCGATGGCGACCTTGATCTCCTCCGCCGTGCGCTCCCCCACCGCTATGCCGTACTCGCGGCGGATGTACGACGTGATCGAGGCGTCGAGGTCGAAGCTGCCGATCCGCACCGCCTTGAGGGCGACGATGCCCCCGAGCGAGATCAGGGCCGTCTCGGAGGTACCGCCGCCGACGTCGACCACCATGTTGGCCACCGGCTCGTGAATGGGGAGCCCGGCGCCGATGGCGGCGGCCAGGGGCTGCTCGATGAGCTGCGCCTCTGCGGCGCCGGCCCGGCGGGCCGCCTCCGTGACCGCCCGGCGCTCCACCTCGGTGATGGCCGACGGCACGCAGATGACGACGCGGGGCCGGTTGAAGCGGTTCACCCCGACGCGGTGGAGCAGCAGCCGGATCATGCGCTGGGTGATCTCGAAGTCCGTGATGGCACCCTGACGCAGGGGGCGCACGGCGACGATGTAGCCGGGGGTCCGGCCGATCATCTGCCACGCCTCGTGCCCCATGGCCAGCACCTCTTGGGTGCGCTCGTTGAGGGCGATGACGGTCGGCTCGTTGAGCACGATGCCCCGACCCCGTTCGTAGACGAGGGTGTTGGCGGTCCCGAGGTCGATGGCGAGGTCGCGGGCCACGGGTCAGCGCGGCCCGTCGGGGTGCTCGCGGTCGTCCTCGGGCGGGGCCAGGGCGTGCATCTCGCGCTGGAAGGCCTCGATCCCGGACTCGAGGGTGTTCGGCGAGCGGTGCTGCAGCCAGAGGATGAGCGAGCCAACGGCGGACACGACGAGCACGATCAGCAGGAAGACGAGCGCGCTCACGGTGCGTCCCCCGAGCCGACCTCGGTGAGGTGCTGGGCCTCGAGCCCCCAGCTCTCCCCGCCCTCCCAGCGCTCGCGCTTCCAGATCGGAACCGTGCGCTTCAGCTCGTCGATGGCGAACCGGGCCGCCTCGAAGGCCTCCGCCCGATGGGGAGCGGAGACGGCCACGACCACCGCCGCGTCGCCCACCTCGAGCACCCCAGTGCGGTGCAGGAGCGCGATGCCGCCTACGGCCGGCCAGCGCCGGCGGGCCTCCGCAGCGACCGCCCACAGGCGCTCGAGGGCCGGCCCCTCGTAGGCCTCGTACTCGAGCTGGTGCACGCCGGGACGGCCGGGCGCGTGGTCGCGCGCCGTGCCCGTGAAGGTGACCGTCGCCCCGCAGTCGACGCGCGCGACGAAGCTCGCGGCAGCTTCGACGGGGAGCTCGTCGCCCGTCAGGGCGACCCAGTCGGCTGACGACGGCGCCGGCGGGGAGCGGTGCATCGACCTCACTGTAGGGCGGCCGCGGACCCCTCGGCGGAGGCCACCACTACCGTCTCTGCCGATGGCCGAGGACGACGACGCTGACGACGACGCCCGTCCCGTCGGCCCTCCCCTGCCTCCGGACGACCGGCTGTGGCGCCACCCGAGCGAGCTGCGGGCCTATGGCGGGGGTGCCGCGACGGCGCCGCCGCCTGCCGCCTCCCCCCGGATCGCCCGTCCCGCCAGCTGGCCGCTGCTGGCCGCCACCGCCGCGGGAGGCGCCGCCATGGCCATCGGCGTCGTCGTGCTGACCGGCGCCATGTCGCCACGGGTGGTCGAGCGGTCCGTGATCGAGAAGGTGGCGGTGACACCGGTGGTGTCGACCCCGATGGTCACCGGCCCTGGCCTGGCCGCGGTGGTCAGCCAGCTCGGTCCCGTTCTGGTGCGCCTCGAGGTCGAGCAGGCCGACGGGTCGACCTTCGTCGGCTCGGGCGTCGTGTTCCGGGACGACGGCGCCGTGCTCACCGGTTCTCGGGTCGTCGCCGACGCGCGATCCATCGAGGCCGTCCTCGCCGACGGCCGACGGCTCGACGCCGAGATCGTCGGCGCCGACCCCCTGACCGACATCGCCGTCGTCGACGTGGACGCCGACCACCTGCCCGTCGCCGCCCTGGGGACCGGCAGCGACCTGTCCGTGGGCGAGGTCACCGTGACGCTCGGCGCGCCCGACGGCAGCGCGGCCGATCCCACCGTGGCCGGGGGGATGATCATCGCCCTGGACCGCTGGCTGCAGCTCGGCACGGACGTCACCCTCCACGGCCTGATCCAGACGGACGGGGACGCCGCCTCCCACCTCGCCGGGGGGCCGCTCGTCGATGCCAACGGCGCCGTCATCGGCGTGACGACCCTCCCCACCGACGGGGACGTCGACGACACATTCGCCGTCCCGATCGAGCTCGCCCACCGGGTCGCCACCCGGATCCTCGCCGAGGGCCGCATGGTCCACGCCTGGCTGGGGGTCGAAGGGACCGACCTCTCGGCGGCGCAGCAGCGCTCGCTCGGCCTGGCCGGCGGCGCCGTCCTGCACGAAGTGGTCGAGGGCAGCCCCGCCGCCGAGTCCGGCCTCCAACCCGGCGACGTCATCACCGACCTCGCCGGGCGCGACGTCAGATCGATCTCCACCCTCATCGTCGCCCTCCGGGCCTGCGACCCCGGCGACTTGGTCCCCGTCGGCTACGTCCGAGGCCCCGCCCGCCAGCAGACCACCGTCGTCATCGGTGCCCGCCCCCCCGGCTGACCACCCCGGGGAGCGAACCCGCGGTCAGAGTTGCGCGAAAACCGCCAAGAACGACCGCTGGTTCGCCTCGGGAGTCGGGGGTTCGGGGGCGCCGGGGTGGGGGCGGAGGGTCGGGGGTCAGCGGCGGCGGCGGATGAGGGCGACGACGCCGGCGGCGGCACCGACGAGCGCGGCGCCGGAGGCGCCGAGGGCGATCTCCTGGCGACGACGGGGGCTGAGGGTGGCCCACGGGCCGGCCCGGTGGGCGCCCACGTAGGCCTCCTCGTTCGAGGACGCGGGGGTCCAGCCATCGGCCTTGAGCCGGTCGTTTGCCACCACCCAGGGGTGCACGGTGTAGGGCAGCAGCTCGGGCGGCGTGGCCGTCATCCCCCACCGCCAGCGCAGGCCGGCGACGCGGATGGCGAGCCGCTCCGGGAGGCGCAGGCGGGGTCCGCCGCCGGCCAGGGCCCGGACGGTGTCACCGTCGATCCAGCCGTCGGGGGCCACGTTGCGGGGACCGTCGAGCCGCTGACGCCGGGCCAGGTCGACGGCGACGGCGAGGTCGGCGACGTCGAGGAACTGGGCCGGAGGCTCGTCATCGGTGACGGGGAGGGCGCTCGACCGGGCCAGGGCCTTGGCCAGCCAGCCGTTGCCGGCGGCGTCGACCGTGACGGTCGGGCGCAGCAAGGTCACCGTCGTGCCCGGGTGGTCGGCCCGCCACTCGGCCGCCGCCCGCTCCAGCTCGGCCTTCTCGGAGGCCAGGGCCACGCCCGGGTTCGGGCGCAGCGGCGCGTCCTCCGTCAGCGGGACCGGGTTGTTGGCCCAGGCGCCGTAGGTCACGGCGCTCGACAGGAGCACCGCATGGGTGGCACCGACGGCCGCCGCGGCATCGAGCACCCGCCGGGCCAGCGCCCCCTCGCCGGTGGGGGTGCTCACGTCGCCCCCCGGCCGTGGCCCGTCCGCCTGGGCCAGGTGGAGGACCGTGGCCGCCCCCTCCATGATCGGCTTCAGGTCGGCGGTGGCGAGGTCGAGCTGGTGGCGCTCGATCCCCGACGGGAGCCGCTTGAGCGACCGGCGGTCGATGGCCACCACGTGGGAGACGTTCGGATCGGCGGCTGCCAGCTCGCAGACCTGCCGGCCCAGCTCGCTCGCCGCGCCGGTCACGACGACGGCGCCGGCAGCGCTGGAGGGGGCGGTCGGCACGCGATCGGTTCCGGAAGCCATGGCCCTACGATGCACCCATGGGTGACGACGGTCCACTCGGCAACCCGTTCGAGGGCATGCCCTTTCTGGGCGACCTCGCCAAGATGCTGGGGCAGCAGGGTGGGATGGCCTGGGACAGCGCCCGCCAGCTGGCCATCAGCGTGGCCACGGACGGCACCAGCGAGCCCAACGTCGACCCCGTCGAGCGGATGGGCCTGGAGCAGCTGGCCCGGGTGGCCGATCTCCACGTCGCCGACGTCACCGGCCTGTCGACCTCGCTCACCGGCCGCCCCGTCGTCGCCGCCCCCGTGAACCGCACCGGCTGGGTGATGGCCAGCCTCGACGCCTACCGGCCGCTCATGGAGCGCCTCGCCGCTGCCCTCGGGCCCGACGCCCAGGCCACCGAGGCCGAACCGGAGGACGCCGGCGACCCGATGGCCGGGATGCTGGCCGGCATGCTGAAGGCGTTCCAGCCGATGATGCTGGCGATGACGGCCGGCTCCATGGTCGGCCACCTGGCCCGACGCAGCCTCGGCCAGTACGACCTGCCGATCCCCCGGCCCGCCTCCGGCGCCCACCCCGACGAGCTCCTGCTCGTCGTGCCCAACCTCGACGAGTTCGCCACCGAGTGGAGCCTGGCCCGCGACGACCTGCGCCTCTGGGTCTGCGTCCACGAGATCGCCCACCACACCGTCTTCGCCGTCCCGCACGTGCGAGCCCGCATGGACGACCTGCTCGCCCGCCACGTGTCCTCGTTCCGCAGCGATCCCGGTGGCTTCGAGGGCCGCCTCGACGAGCTCGACCTCTCCGACCCGTCGTCCCCCGGCGGGCTGCAGGAGCTGATGGGCTCGCCTGAGGTGATCCTGGGGGCCATCACCTCGCCCGAGCAAGAGGCCCTGCGCCCCCAGATGGACGCCTTGGTCGCGGTCGTCGTCGGCGTGGTGGACCACGTGCTCGACACGGTGGGGGCCAAGCTCATCGGCAGCTACGGGATGCTCACCGAGGCGCTGCGCCGCCGCCGCGTCGAGGCGGCCGAGAGCGACCGGTTCGTGGAGCGCCTCTTCGGGCTCGAGCTCACGCAGGCCACCTACGACCGGGGCAGCCGCTTCGTCGAGGGCGTCATCGAGCGAGCGGGGGACGACGGCCTCCGCCGCCTCTGGGCCGACGAAGCGAACCTGCCCACCCCCAACGAGGTCGACGCCCCCGGCCTCTGGCTGGCCCGCCTCGACCTGTAGGACCTCTCTACTGGATCTGGGTGGGGTCCTGGCCCGGCGGCTGGACGAGGGTGCGGTCCACGTGGCCGAGCGTGCGGGTGGAGGCCTCGGCGGGGTCGGTCTCGTCGGGGGTGATGCCTGGACCCGCCGGCGGGTGGTCGACGTCGGCCCGGTGGGCGGCGCGCTGGCCGGCGATGTAGGAGAACAGGGCGAAGGCGGCCGTGCCGGCGATGACGAGGAAGCCCACCGTCAGGGGCATGTCGATGAGGACCGGGACGACGGCGCCGATCACCCACACGAGCTGGAAGCGCACCTCGAACCGGGCGAACGACCGGCCCCGGTTGGCATCGGGCGCGTCGCGCTGGACGAGCGAGTCGAAAGCCAGCTTCCCGGACGTGGAGACGACGGCCACGACGCCGGCCATGGCGGCCGAGCCGGCCAGGCCCCCGAAGCGGGCGACGACGAGCGCGCTCACGACGGTGGCGGCCAGCACGGTGAGCAGCATCCGCTCCTCCGGCATGGAGCGGCGCAGCGCGGGCGCCAGCGCCGACCCCAGAAGGGCGCCCACGCCGGTGACGGCCAGCACCACCCCCATGTGCCAGGTGGGGTCCTCGCGGAGCTGGAAGAGCAGGAAGAACGTGAGGAAGCCCACGATGCCGCGGATCAGCCCCATGGCCGAGGAGGCCAGCAGGATGCCCATGCCGCGCAGCTCGGCCGTCTCCGCCGCCGTGGCCGGTGCCTCCGACACCTGGGTGGCCGGCACCCGCAGGGCGGCCAGCGCGGCGATGGCGTAGGACACCATGGCCACCGCCAGGACGGCCGGCGAGTCCCCGATCAGGAAGGCGATGCCGGCCGGGATGGCGGCCAGGGGGGCGGCCAGCCCGGAGAGGAGCTGCAGCTTGGAGTTGGCCTCGACGAGCTCGCCGTCGGTGTGGACGACCGTGGGGACGACGGCGGCCCGGGCCACCCCGTAGGCCTTGCCCAGGGCGAGCACGGTGAACGCCTCGGGGAACAGCAGCAGGCTGTCGAGGTCGTTGAGCATCACGAAGCACACGAGGGCCCGGAAGCCGTGGGCCCCGATGATCATCCAGCGGCGCCCACCCCGGGACCGGTCGAGCAACGGCCCGATGAAGGGGGCCACGAGGGCCAGCGGGGCCATCGTGAGGGCCAGGTAGAGGAACACCTTCCAGCGGGCGTCGTTGGGATCGAGGTCGAAGAACAGCGAGTTGGCCAGCGCGATCGTGACGAGCGCGTCGCCCCCGGCGGCAAAGACGTGGGAGCGGGCCAGCCGGGCGAACGGCGAGAGGTGGAACGCCTCGGCCCCGGCGCGCGCCTTGGGCGTGGAGAGCGGCCGCCAGCCGTCGGCGTTCGTCATCGCACCCATCGTAGGGGTCGGCCTGTGACGCCCGGTCCGGGCTCGGCGGCGGCGTGGCTCAGGTACGGGGCGTCTCGTACTTGTAGCCGAGGCCCCGGATGGTGACGATGCGGGTCGGGTGGGCGGGGTCGGCCTCGACCTTGGCCCGCAACCGCTTCACGTGGACGTCGAGGGTCTTGGTGTCCCCGACGTAGTCGCTCCCCCACACGCGGTCGATGAGGGTGTCCCGGGGCAGCACTCGACCGGCGTTGGCGAGCAGCAGCTCCAGCAGCTCGAACTCCTTGAGGGGCAGCTGCACGGGCTCGCCCCGGATCACCACCTCGTGGCGGTCGGGGTCGAGGCTGACGTCGCCGACCGTGATCGCCTCGCCCGACTGGGTGCTGGCGTCAGCCCCATCCGTCGAGCGGCGGCGCAGCACCGCCCGCATCCGGGCCACGAGCTCCCGCAGCCGGTAGGGCTTCGTGACGTAGTCGTCCGCCCCCACCTCCAAGCCGACCACCGTGTCGATCTCGCCCCCCTTGGCGGTGACCATGATGATCGGCACCGACGACCGCTTCCGCAGCTCGCGGCACACGTCGACGCCCGAGATCCGGGGCAGCATGACGTCGAGCAGGACGAGGTCGGGCTGAACGGCGTCGAACACGTCGAGGGCCTCGGCGCCGTCGCGGGCCACCTGGACCCGGAAGCCCTCGCGCTTCAAGCCGACGGTGAGGGCCTCCACGAAGGAGTCCTCGTCCTCCACGACGAGGACGGTCGGGTCGGGCGTGCTCATGGGTTCAACCTGCCTGGGGGGAGACGGCGACGGGCCCCGCACCGAGCGGGAGCCGCAGCGTGAACGTGGAACCTTCGCCTTCGGTCGATTCGACCCGCACGTCGCCGGCGTGGTTGTTGGCCACGTGCCGGACGATGGCGAGGCCGAGGCCGGTGCCGCCGGTCTCCCGGCTGCGGGCGCGGTCGACCCGGTAGAAGCGCTCGAACACCCGGGCCAGATCCCGACGGGGGATGCCGATGCCGCGGTCCTCGACGCTGATCTCGACGAACCGCCCGTCCGTGCGCGCTCGCACGGACACGGGCGACCCGTCCTCGGAGTACTTCACCGCGTTCTCCAGCAGGTTGTAGGTGGCCGACACCAGCTGCCGCCGGTCCCCCAGGACCACGAGGCGCTCGCTGATGTCCCCGACGCGGATGTCGATGCCCCGCTGGTCGGCCGCGCCCCGGACGCGGTCGGCGGCCTCCCCCACGATCGAGCGCACGGACACCTCCTCGCGCCCGCCGACCTCGTCCGCCTCGATGCGCGACAGCTCGAGCAGGTCGTCGATCGTCCGGCCCACCCGGAAGGCCTCAGTCAGCATCCGCTCGGCCAGGCGACGGGCCACGGCGGGATCGTCCTCGGCCACCAGCGTCTCGGCCAGCAGAGCCAGGCCGCCCACCGGCGTCTTCAGCTCGTGGCTGATGTTGGTCACGAAATCCCGGCGCACGGCCTCCAGGCGGCGGCGGTCGGTCACGTCGTCGATGACCACCAAGGCGCCCAGCCCCGCGTCGCCGTGGTCCACGCCGAAGCCGCGCACGACGAGGGTGCGCCGGGGCGGGCCGAACAGGTCGACGGTGCGGCTCGGGCTGGGGCGTCCCCCGCCGGACATGACCGCTCCAGCGATCTCGTCGATGACCTCTTCGACCAGGGCTTCGCCGTGGCGGGCGGTGAGGTAGCGCGTGGCCGCCTTGTTCCGGAACCCCATGACGCCATCCGGCTCGAAGACCACGATGCCCTGGGGGATCATCAAGAGCGCGCTGGCCAGCCGCTCCTCCGCGACGGATCGATGGGCCCCGCCGAGCAGGGTCCGGTCGATCGCCCGCTCCACCAGCGAGGTGGCCTCGTCCAGGCCGGTGCCGGTGGGCACCACGTCGGGGTTGAGGCGTCGTCCCGCCTGCAGGAGCCGCCGGGCCAACCGGCGCTCACGGAGGAGCAGGACGGCCACGGCGACGGCCGCGGCGACCGCCACCACCGCCAGCACGGAGGTCACGGGCCCTCGGACGCTCCGTCGGCGGCTTCCTGCTGGCGGGCGTGGAAGCGCGCCGCGCCCGAGTGCTCGGGCATCCACCCGGTGACCATGTACTGGACGCGCTCGCCGATGTTCACGGCGTGGTCGCCGATGCGCTCGTAGTACCGGCCGACCAGGGCCAGCTGCACCGCCTGCTGCACGTCCCGGCCGTCGGCGAAGTGCTCGAGGACGGCCTGGATGTAGTCCTTGTGGATCTGGTCGAGACGGTCGTCCATGTCGTCGATGGCCGAGGCGAGGCTGGCGTCGCGCTCGGCGTAGGCGTCGATGGCGAGCCGGAACAGGCGGACGGCCTCGGTGGACATGGCATCGAGGAGCGCGCGCAGCGCAGGCGGGACCTCCATGCCGTAGAGGCGGCGCACGGCCTTGCCCACGTTCACCATCAGGTCGCCGGACCGCTCGATCTCCGAGGTGAGGCGGATGGCAGTGACGATGGCCCGCATGTCGCCAGCCATCGGCTGCTGGCGGGCGAGGACCGTGAAGCACCGCTCCTCGATGTCGAGGGTGAGGGCGTCGGTCTCGTCGTCGCTCTCGATGAGCGTCTGCACCGCCGGCAGGTCCATGTCGAGCAGGGCCTGGGTGCCGCGGCCGATGGCCTCGGTGACCCGCCCGGCGGCCCGGATCAGATCCCGTTGGATCTCGTCGAGCTGCTGGTGGAACGTGGATCGGGTCTCGGTCATGGTCCTACCTCACCTCGGCGGCCAGATGGCCGGGCTCGCCCGTGATCAGGTAGCGCAGGCGAGCTCCGATGATCGCGCTGTGGTCGGCGATGCGCTCGAGGGCGCGGCCGGCCACGAAGATGCCCATGGCGATCCGGGTGGCGTCGGTGTGGTGCAGCTCGTGCAGCTCCCGGATCAGCCGCTCGTAGTACAGATCGAGGCCACGGTTCTGCGTGGCCAGCTCGGTGGCCAGCCCCAGGTCCTGGGTGGACCAGGCCCGCAGGGCCGACCGGTAGACCTCGACGGACTCGTCGGCCAGGGTCAGAAGCACGTCCCAGGCCTCGTCGGCGGTGCTCAGGAGCGCGTGCTGGGGCGTCAGCTTGGCGACGCGCAGGGCGAGGTCGCCGACGCGCTCGAGCTCCGAGACGATCCGGAGCACCGAGACGACGAAGCGCAGGTCCGTCGCCACCGGGGCCTCCCGCCCGAGCAGCAGGTAGCAGCGCTCCGTGAGGGAGAGGTTCATGGCGTCGATGTCGTCGTCCGCCTCCAAGGCCTGGGCGGCCAGGGTGGGGTCCCCCGTGCGCAGCAGGGTGCGCATGCGCTCGAGGTTCTCGTCCACGCGCACGCCCATCAGCTCCACCTGGAGGCGCAGCTGGTCGAGCTCGTCGTGGAAGCCGAGCCGGAGCCGCTCGCCCGACGACATCGTCACCCGAATCGACCGGTCACGTAGTTCTCCGTCCGCTCGTCGCTCGGGTTGGAGAACATCTTGTCGGTGGAGTCCACTTCTACGAGCAGGCCCGTGCGGGTGTCGCTCTCGGAGTTGACCTCGGTGGTGAAGAACGCCGTCCGGTCGCTCACCCGGGCCGCCTGCTGCATGTTGTGGGTGACGATGACGATCGTGTAGCGGTCCTTGATCTCCTGCATGAGGTCCTCGATGCGGGCCGTGGCGATGGGATCGAGGGCCGAGCACGGCTCGTCCATGAGCAGGACCTCGGGCTCCACCGCGATGGCCCGGGCGATGCAGAGCCGCTGCTGCTGCCCACCCGACAGGCCGATGGCCGACTTCTTCAGCCGGTCCTTGACCTCGTCCCACAGCGCCGCGCCGCGCAGGGCCTCCTCGACGATGTCGTCGAGGTCCTTGCGCACCCCCGCCACCCGCGGCCCGTAGGCCACGTTGTCGTAGATCGACTTCGGGAACGGGTTGGGCTTCTGAAACACCATCCCGATCTTCCGGCGGACCTGCACGGGCTGGATCTTCGGGCCGTAGAGGTCCACGCCGTGGTAGCGGACCGAGCCCTCCACCCGGGCTCCCGGGATGAGGTCGTTCATGCGGTTCAGGCAGCGCAGCACGGTGCTCTTGCCGCACCCCGAGGGGCCGATGAAGGCCGTGATCTCACCGGGGTTGATGGCGAGCGCGACGTCACGCACGGCCCGGAACTGGCCGTAGTACACGCTCAGATCAGCGACGTCGAAGACGGCATCGGCCCGGGACTCCGGAGCGTCGCTGCTGCCCAGGACCGCCTCCGAGAGACGGAGCGGAGGAGCGGCGACGTCGGTGGCGGGCTCAGGGCTCATGGGTTGCTCTCCTTGCTCGTGGCCGGCGGTCACTGCTGCTTCAAGGTGAAGCGACCGGCGACGAAGCGCGCGATGAAGGTCAGGACGAAGACGAGGACGACGAGCGTGAGGGCCGCACCCCAGGCTCGGTCGATGGCCCCCTCGAAGGGCTGGCTGGCGTTGCGGAAGATCTGGGCCGCGAGGGTCGTGTTGGCCCCGCCGAGGCTCCAGTTGGCCTTGTACACGAGGCCGATCGTGAAGAGCACCGGAGCGGTCTCGCCCGCCGCCCTCGCCACCGCCAGCATGGCGCCGCTCACGATGCCGGGCAGCGCGGTGGGCAGCACCACCGACACGGTCGTCTTCAGCTGCTTGGCGCCGAGGGCGACGCTCCCCTGGCGGAGCTCGTCGGGCACGAGCTTCAGCATCTCGTCGGTGGTGCGGATGACGATCGGGAGCATCAGGCAGGCCAGGGCCAGGGCACCGGCGAAGCCGGTCTGCTCCCCGAACTGCCGCACCCAGACCGTGTAGATGAACAGCCCCATGATGATCGAGGGCACCCCGGTCATGACGTCGGACATCAGCCGGATCACCCGGGCCAGCAGACCCTGGCCCCCGAACTCGTTCAGGTAGATGGCACCCAGGATGCCGAGGGGTATGGCCATGGCCGAGGCCGCCAGCGTGATGACGATCGTGCCGGCGACGGCGGCCCCCATGCCGGGCCCCTGCGCGCGGTACTGCCGGGGGATGTCAGCGGTCAGGAAGTCCGCCGAGATGACGCCGATGCCCTTCGAGACGACGTACCAGATGACGAAGGCCAGGGGGACCACGGCGACGAGGAAGGCCAGCCCGAACCCCAGGGTGGCGGCAGCGTCCACGACGCGGCGACGGCCGCGCACCCGGGCCGAAAGCTCTGCCGAAGTGGTGGCCTTGCGGGCGGCCAGCGGCGCAGCGGGGGCCGTCACGCCGCCCCCCGCAGGCGCAGCTCGGCCCGCCGCACGACGATCCGAGCGCTCACGTTCACCACGATCGTCATCGCGAACAGGATGACGCCCAAGCCGATGAGCGCGGCCCGGTACGTCCCCGAGGACTCGCCGAAGCTGTTGGCGATGACCGCTGGGATGGCGTTGCCCGACTTGAAGAGGTTGCCCACGATCTGGGTGGACGAGCCGATGACGAGGGCCACCGCGATCGTCTCGCCCATGGCCCGGCCGAGGCCGAGCATCACGGCGCCCACGATGCCGCCGAAGCTGTGGGGCAGGACGGCGCCGCGGACCATCTCCCAGCGGGTGGCGCCGAGGGCCAGGGCGGCCGCCTTCTCGCCGTCGGGGACCGTCGAGATGACCTCCCGAGCCACCGAGGTGATGATCGGCGTGATCATGATGGCCAGGATCACGCCGGCGGTCATGAAGCTCCGACCGGTGCCTCCCTGGCCGAACACGGTGGACAGGCCGGGCACCGAGGCCACGGCGTCGGCCACCGAGTCGTAGACGGTGACGATGTTCGGGGCCAGTACGGCGATGCCCCACAGGCCGTAGACGACGGACGGGATGGCGGCCAGGAGGTCGATCACGGTGACCACGGCGGAGCGGAGGCGGGGTCGCACCACCTCGGTGGTGAAGAGGGCGATGCCGAGGCTGACGGGCACGGCCAGGACGAGCGCGATGAGCGAGGTGACGACCGTCCCGTACAGGAAGGCCAGCCCGCCGAACTGCGGACCGAGGGGGCCGTCCGGGCCGTCGGGGTCGTTGGGCACCCACCGCTTGGAGGTGATGAAGTCGAAGCCGCCGTCCTTGAAGGCCGGCCAGGCCTGGCTGACCATGCTGAGCGCGATCAGCCCGAGGATGGCGAGCACGAGGGCGGCGGCGGCCAGCGCGATGGCCTTGAAGACCATGTCCGACTCGAGGGTGCGTCCCTCCTTCTGCAAGCCGGCGCCGCTCATCGCCATCCAGGTTGCTCCATTTCAGAAGGGGAGGTGGCGTGGACGCCCGAGAGCGCCCACGCCACCGGTCAGGGTCGTGTCGAGATCGGCCGGGTCAGCCCACCTTGACGTTCTCGAGCTGGGCCAGCGCCTTGGTCCGGAGCGAGTCCGGGAGCTTGGCGAAGGACACGTCGGCGGCCAGGTCCTGGCCCTCGGTGAGCAGGTAGGTGACGAACCCGACCACATTGTCACGCGTGGCCTGGTCCTCGTAGGAGGTGCGCACCAGGATGTACGTGGGGGCGGTGATGGGGTAGGCGTCGGCGCCGGCGGCGTCGAGCGGGTCGTAGCTCAGGTCGTCGTTGACGGTCGCACCCTCGAGCCCGGCCGAGGTGGCCTCGAGCGACGGGAGCACGAACTCGCCGTCCTTGTTCTGGATGGCGGCGAAGGTCAGGCCCGAGGCCTCGGCGTCGGACAGGTCGACGTAGCCGATGGCGCCCTCGTTGTCCTTGATGAGCTGCGCCACGCCGGTGTTCTTCTCGCCGGCCTGGCTCGACGTGGGCCACTCCACCTCGTCGCCCGAACCCAGGGTCCAGACGTCGGAGGCCTTGTCGAGGTACTTGGTGAAGTTGTTCGTGGTGCCGGAGCCGTCCGCGCGGTGGACGATGATGATGTCCTCGCTGGGGAGTTCGGCGTCGGGGTTGTCCTCGGCGATGGCCGCGTCGTCCCAGGTGGTGATGTCGCCCTGGAAGATGCCGGCGAGGGTGTCGGGGCTGAGCTGCAGCTCCTCGACGCCGCCCAGGTTGTAGGAGACCGTGATGGGCGCGGCCACGGTGGGCACGTAGAGGAAGCTGCCGGCCTCGGGGCCGTCGCCGTCCTTCACCAGGCTGTCCGAGCCGGCGAAGTCGGTCAGACCGCCACCGAACTCCTCCTTGCCGGTGCCGGAGCCGACTGCGTTGTAGGTGACCTCGAGGTCCGACACCTCGCCGAAGGCCACGATGGCCTCCTGGTAGAAGGCGTCGGGGAAGCTGGCGCCGGATCCGGTGAGCGAACCGGAGAGCCCGGCGTAGTCGCCCTCGGCCCCTGAGCTGTCGGCGGCGGTCGTGTCGCTCGAGCCGTCGCTGTCGCTGCCGCAGGCTGCGGCGACGAGGCCGAAGGCCAGGAGCAACGACAGCCAGACGGCGGTCTTCTTCTTGGGCACAGTGTCTCCTTGGGGGGACAACAGGTGTCGTCGGGGTGACGGCACGTCGTTGCGGGCCACCGTAGGAAGGGCACCTTGCGCCCCAGGGTGGCGCAGGTGAACCGGAGGTGAACGACCGTTCAACCTTCGGCGACGACATCCGTCAGATCGACCGGCGGCGCTCCTGGGCGACGGCTTGGAGGCGCAGGTGGGTGTCCACGCTCCCGCCAGGAGGCACGTGGGACCAGGTGCCACCTGACCCGAGGGTCCAGGCCAGCACGTCGTCGGCCAGGTTCACCTCGAGGATCTCGTCGAGGCGACCCTGCAGCTCGGGGTCCAGGACCGGCACGAGGGCCTCGACCCGCCGGTCGAGGTTCCGGGGCATGAGGTCGGCCGAGCCGATCAGATGGCGGGGCTGGCCGACGCCCGCGCCGTTGGAGAACCGGTAGATCCGGGAGTGCTCGAGGTAGCGGCCCACGATGGAGCGCACCCGGATGCGGCTCGACATGCCATCCACGCCCGGGACGAGGCAGCAGATGCCACGCGTGATGAGGTCGACCTCCACGCCGGCCTCGGACGCCCGGTAGAGGGCTTCGATCATGGGCTGGTCGACCAGGCTGTTCATCTTCAGGGTGATGTGGGCGGGGTGCCCGCCTTCGGCCGCCTTCACCTCCCGCTTGATCAGCTTCATCAGCCCATGGCGTGTGGTCTGCGGTGAGACCAGGAGGCGTCGGTAGCGGACGTCACGACCGAACCCGGTGAGGTAGTTGAACAGCTGGGTGAGGTCCGAGCCGATGTCTGCGTCGGCGGTCAGCAGTCCGACGTCCTCGTAGGTGGTGGCGGTCTTCGAGTTGTAGTTGCCGGTGCCGACGTGGCAGTAGTGGCGGATGCCGTCCGGCTCGTCCCGCACGACGAGGGCGGTCTTGGTGTGCACCTTCAGCCCCACCAGCCCGTAGACGACGTGCACCCCGGCGGTCTCCAGGGCCTTGGCCCACTCGATGTTGGCCCCCTCGTCGAACCGGGCCTTCAGCTCGACGAGCACCGCCACCTGCTTGCCCCGCTCGGCCGCGCGGATCAGGGATCGCACGATCGGGCTGTCACCGGAGGTGCGGTAGAGGGTCATCTTGATGGCCAGCACCTGCGGGTCGACCGAGGCCTGCAGGATGAACTCCTCGGTCGTCGTGCGGAACGAGTCGTAGGGGTGGTGGACGAGCACGTCGCCGTCGCGCAGCACCGCGAAGATCTCCGGTCGTTCGTCCTCGCTGTCGAGGCGGGCCGGCGTGACCCGCTGGTACACGGGGTCCTTCAGGTCCGGCCGGTCGAGGGCGTGGACGGCCCAGAGCCCGCCGAGGTCGAGCGGGGCCTGGGAGCGGTAGGTGTCCTCCTCACCGACATCGAGCTCGCGCTGCAGCATGTCCCGCACGTCGTCGCTGATGCCGGCGCCGATCTCGAGGCGCACGGCCCGCCCGAACTGGCGCCGGCGCAGCTCGATCTCGACCGCCGCCAGGAGGTCGTCGGCCTCCTCCTCCTCGAGGGTGAGGTCGGCGTTGCGGGCCACCCGGAAGGTGTCGTGCGACTCGACCTCCATCCCGGGGAACAGCTGGTCGAGGTGGGCGGCGATGACCTGCTCGAGGGCCACGAACCGCTCCCCGTCGGGCATCACCACGAAGCGGGGAAGCACGTCGGGCACCTTCACCCGGGCGAAGCGCTGCTCCCCGGTGACCGGGTCCCGAAGGGACACGGCGAGGTTCAGCGAGAGGTTCGAGATGTACGGGAAGGGGTGACCCGGGTCGACGGCCAGCGGGGTGAGGACGGGGAAGATCCGCTGCTCGAAGGTCTCGACGAGGAACTTCTCGTCGTCGTCGTCCAGCTCGTCCCACCCGGAGAGCCGCACCCCGACATCGGCCAGCGCGGGGACGACCCCCTCCAGGAAGGCCCGCTCGTGGCGATCGAGGAGCTCCTCCACCCGATCGCGGACCTCGAGGAGCTGCTGGGCCGGGGTGCGCCCGTCGGGCGAGGTGGTGACGAGCCCCGCCGCCACCTGGTCCTTGAGGCCGGCCACCCGCACCTGGAAGAACTCGTCGAGGTTCTGGCTGAAGATGGCCAGGAACTTCGCCCGCTCGAGCACCGGCACCGAGGGGTCCTCGGCGAGGGCCAGGACGCGGGCGTTGAAGTCCAGCCACGACAGCTCCCGGTTGAGGTACCGGGTCGACATGGCCAGCGGCCGGGGCCTACTCGTCCTCGGGGAGGCCGAGGTCCCACTCGAGCAGGATGTTCTCCCGCTCGGCGTCGCGGATCACGCGCTCGCGGTTCCGGCGGAACTGCGGGTCGTGCGGCGGCAGCAGCACGAGGCGGGCCAGGACCCGGCGCTCGAAGTCCTGCGTCACGGCCCGGTCACCGAAGTCGTTGTCGATCCGCCAGTGAGGCGCCACGGGGCCGAGGTACACGATCCGGGCGTGGGCGACGGGCGGCTCGGTGTGCGTGGGAGCGACGTCAGACATGGCGCACCACGCTAGCGGGTCGCCGATCGCCGGCCCCAGCGGCCAGCCGGGGCGCGGCGCCCGTCAGGCGCCGTCACCGCGCCGGCCGAGCGTGACCGTGAGCGTCTTCTCCTCGCCGTCGCGCTGCACCTTGAGCTCCACCTCGTCCCCGGGCTCGTGGGACGTGACGGCGTCTCGCACCTCATCGGACTTGGTGATGGCCTTGCCGTCGATCTCCACGATCACGTCACCCGCCTCGAGGCCGCCCTTGTCGGCGGCGGAGCTCGGCACCACCTCCGTGACGAAGGCGCCCTCGTCGCCGTCGATGGAGAAGCGCTGCCGCACGGCGTCGTTGAGCTCGCTCACATCCGTGCTCGACACCCCGAGGAAGGCCTGGTCGGGCGTGACCGCCCCCTCGCCCCGCTCCAGCGACTCGATGATGCTCTTGGCGGGGTCGATGGCGATCGAGAAGCCGAGGTTCTGGGCGTCGGCCACGATGGCCGTGTTCATGCCCACCACCTGGCCGGCGGCGTTCACCAGCGGGCCGCCCGAGTTGCCGGGGTTGATGGCGGCGTCCGTCTGGATGAGGCCGGTCAACGTGACGCCCTCGGCACTCAGGTCCCGGTCCTTGGCCGACACGATGCCTCGGGTGACGGTCGGATCGCCGCCCAGGTTCAGGGCGTTGCCGATGGCGATCACGGGATCCCCGACGTGCAGGGCGTCCGAGGACCCGAGTTGGGCCGGGGTCAGCCCGCTGACGCCCTCCACCTGGACGACGGCGATGTCGTCGTCGGGCGAGGCGCCCACGAGGGTGGCGTCCTTGCGGGTCCCGTCGGGCAGCACGACGGTGATGTTGCTCAGGGTCCGCACGACGTGGGCGTTGGTCAGCACGAGCCCGTCCTTGCTGAGGATGATCCCGGAGCCCGCGCCTTCGAAGACGCCCTGCGAGGTGGTGGCGTTGGTCTCGATGGCCACCACGGAGGGCTGGACCTTGGCCAGGATGCCCTGGATGTCGAGCCCGCCCTCGGCGTCCACGATCGGAGTGGCCACGGTCGTCGACCGGCTGTCGGAGCCGCCGTCGTCGTCGAGGGCGAGCACCAGCCCGCTCGACACGAGGGCGGCGACCACGGCGCCGGCCAGGGCCCCCATCAGGGCCGCCCGGCGGGTGGTGCGCCTGCCCTGGCGGGCCTCGTCGTCCACGGGCTCGGGCTCGGGGGCAGCGACGGGCGCCCCCGGCCAGGCGGGCGGCGGGGTGACCGGGGCTCCGGCCGGGGGCGTGTCGGGGGCTGGCCAGCCGGGGGCGGCCAGCACCTCGGTGGGGGCGTGGGCATCGCCCGCCGCGTCGGCGGCGCGCGGCGCGTCGACCGCGGTCGGGGCGATGGCCTCGCTCGGAGCCGTCTCGGCGGGCGGCTCCACGGGAGCAGGGGTCGGCGGCTCGACGTCGTCAATCGGTTCCACGGCGCCATCTTCGCCCGCCGCGGCTGTGTTGCCACCGCGCCTTGGCTGGGAACTCGCTGTGAACTTCGCAGAGTTGGGAACCAAACCGGCCACGGTGCCGTAGAACAGTGGTGCAACCCTCGAAAGGCGGTCCGATGGAGCTCGACTGGATGGCGAGGGGGCTGTGCGCCAACGTGCCGCCCTCGACCTTCTTCCCCAGCGACGGGGTGGGGGTGGAGGTGGCCCGACGCATCTGCGCGAGCTGTCCGGTGCGCGGGGAGTGCCTGGAGTACGCCCTCGAGAGCCGCATCGACCACGGGGTCTGGGGAGGCTGCTCGGAGCGCGAGCGACGGCGCATCCTGAAGCGCCGTCGCGATGCCGCGCCGGCCCGCCTGGGCTAGCTGCTCGTACCGGGCGGGGCGGCGGCCGCCCGACCCATCAGATCAGGTGGAGGGGTCCTCGTCGTCGTCCTTCGCGCTCTCCTTCAGACCCTGCTTGAACTCGCTCTGGGCCTGGCCCAGCGAACGAGCGAGCTTCGGGAGCTTGGTCCCGCCGAAGAGCACGAGGATGACGAGCAGGACGATGATGAGCTCAGGAGCGCCGAGGTTCACGCCCGCAACCGTACCAGTCGCCCTGCACGGATCCCCGTCGGGTCGGGTTGGGTAGGGTCCCGCCGGTGACGTCGCTCCCCGAACCCGGCCCGCCCGAGGCGGTCGTCGACCTCCTGCGACCCGGGACCAACGCCATCGTGCCCCTCGCCAACGGCGAGCCGGTGGCGGTCCTCGACGCCGTCGAGGCGGCAGCGGAGGCGGGCCGGCTGCAGCGCGTCCGGGTGCACCAGATGCACGTCCTCCACGACCGCGGGTACCTCGACGGGCGCTACGGCGACGACCTCCACCACGTCAGCTACTTCCTGTCCCACATCAGCCGTCCGCACTTCCAAGCCGGCGGCCTCGACGTCGTCCCGAGCCACTTCAGCGAGGTGCCGCTCCTCCTGCGCCACCTCGACAGCCTCGTCGTGCTGGCCGCCTGCTCGCCTCCGGACCGCCACGGCTACGTCAGCCTCGGCACCAACGCCGACTACGTGGCGCCGTTCATCGGGCGGGTGCCGTTCTTCGTCGAGGCCAACCCCCACATGCCGCGCACCACCGGCCGGAACACCATCCACCTGTCTCAGGTGGCGGGCTGGTGCGAGGTCGAGCGCCCCCTGGTGGAGGTGGTCCCCGCCGCGCCCGACGAGGTCGACGCCCGCATCGCCGCCCACGTGGCCGAGCGCATCGAGGACGGCGCCTGCATCCAGGCCGGGATCGGCTCCATCCCCAACGGCGTCCTCGGCGCCCTCCGCGACCGCCGCGGCCTCGGGGTCCACACCGAGCTGATCTCGGACGGCGTGATCGACCTCGTCGAGCAGGGCGTGGTGACCGGCGTCAACAAGACGCGCCGCCCCGGGAAGGTCGTCGCCACCTTCGCCCTCGGCAGCCAACGGCTCTACGACTTCCTCGACGGCAACCCGTCCGTGGAGCTGCTGCCGGTCGACTGGGTCAACGACCCCCGCATCATCGCCATGGAGCGCAACTTCGTGTCGATCAACGCGACGGTCGAGGTGGACTTCCTCGGCCAGGCCGCCTCGGAGATGATCAACGGGCACCTCTGGTCCGGCTCCGGGGGCCAGGCCGACTTCGCCCGCGGGGCCCTGTACTCCCCCGGCGGGCAGGGGTTCCTGGTGCTCCCGTCGACGGCGGCCCACGGCACGGTGTCGCGCATCGTGCCCCGGCTGAGCAACGGCCAGGCCGTCACCACGCTGAAGAACACGGTCGACAAGGTCGTCACCGAGCACGGGGTGGCCGAGCTGCGGGGCCGCACCGTGCGGGAGCGCACCCACGCCCTCATCGCCATCGCCGCCCCCGCCTTCCGGGACGACCTCGAGCGCGAGGCCCGCGCCCTCGGCTGGTGGTGACCTGATCTCCTATGGGGGCGGCTAGGGCCGCTGGACCGAGCCGTCCTCCCCGATGCACCCAGCCGCCGGGGTGGTGGCGTCAGGGCCGCCGGCCGGGCAGGGAGCCAGGGTGCGGGAGGTGGTGGGGGTGGTCGTGCTCCCCCCGGCGGGCACGATCTCGGGCGCTTGGTCCGAGGTGCAGCCGACCGTCGACAGGGCGAGGAGGGCGACGAGGGCGAGCCGCCTCACGCCAGGACGGCCGCCAGCGCGGCGCCGGCGGTGTCGAGGGCGTGGCGCCCGTCGTCGAGCATCGTGGGCATGGCGAAGAAGCCGTGGATCTGGCCCTCGTAGCGGATGAGCTGTGTCGGCACGCCCGCGTCGCGCAGCCGCGCCGCATAGGCCTCGCCCTCGTCGCGCAGCGGGTCGTACTCCGCGGTGACGACAAGGGCCGCCGGCAGCCCCGCCAGGGAGGGGGCGTGCAGCGGCGACACGGCCGGGTCCTTCGGGTCCTGGTCGCCCAGGTAGGAGTCGACGAACCACTCCATGGTCGCCTTGGTGAGGAAGTAGCCCTCGGCGTTCTCCTCGATCGAGCGGTGGCTCAGCGTGAGGTCGGTGACCGGGTAGACGAGCAGCTGGAAGTCGATGTCCGGCCCGAACTCGGCCAGAACCCGCTGGCACAGGAGGGCGGCGAGGTTGGCCCCGGCGGAGTCGCCGCCGACCGCAACGCGGCTGGCATCGACGCCGAGCAGCTCGGCGTTCTCGACGGTCCAGGTGAGCACGGCGAGGCAGTCCTCGAGAGCGGCCGGCGCCTGGTGCTCCGGGGCCAGCCGGTAGTCCACCGACACCACCACCGCGCCGCTGCGGTTGGCCAGCGCCCGGCAGGTGGCGTCCGCCGTCTCGATGTCGCCGATCACCCAGCCGCCGCCGTGGAACCACAGCAGCACGCCGTGCTGGGCCCCGACCGAGGCCTCCGGCGTGTAGACGCGGATGGGGATGTCCCCGTGCTCGGCCGGGACGTGGCGGTCGTCCACCCGCTGGATCTCTTCGCCCTGCTCCATGGCGGAGAGGGCCTTGTACATCGCCCGGGCCTCGGTGGGCGACACCTCGGAGAGGGCCGGACCCCCCATCTGCGCCATCGCGTCCAAGATCGTCTGCACCTGCGGGTGGACGGGCAAGGCTCCCCCTCGTCGTCGGCGTCGGTCCCGGGCGGGAGCGTACCCGCAGCGCCGGGAGCTCAGCCCCGGCCGTAGAAGCGGTGCTCCACCACCCGGCGGGCCCGACGTGTGCGGCGGCGGTATTCGTCGCGCAGGTCCGGCACGGAGAACCCCAGCGAGCGGGCGAGCGGGGTGATCTGCTCGGGCCGGATGGGGAGGGAGTCGCCCGGACCGGCGACCAGGAAGCTGCGGTTCCTCGTCCGCTCGCAGAAGCGGTAGGCCTCCTCGAGCACGACCCCTTCGTCGCTCGGCAGGAGGCCGGCCTCGACCAGCGCCCGCAGGGCCTCGACCGTGCTGGCGCCGCGCACACCGTGCTGGAGCTGGAGGAGCTGGACCGTGAACTCAACGTCCGACAGCGAGCCCCGCCCGAGCTTGAGGTGGAACTCCGGGTCCTCGCCCTTGCCGATGCGCTCCTGCTCGATGCGGGCCTTCATCCGCCGCACCTCGCGCGCCTCGGCCTCGGTGAACGGGCGGGACCAGATCGCCGTCGCCACGTCGTCGGCCAGCTGGGCGGCCAGCGCCGCGTCACCGGCCACCGGTCGCAGGCGGAGGTAGGCCTGGCGCTCCCAGGTGGAGGCCCACCGCTCGAGGTAGGCCCGCCAGCCGGTCAGGCTGCGGGCCAGCGGTCCGTTGCGCCCCTCGGGCCGCAGGCCGGAGTCGACGGCGAAGATGCGCTCGGCCGGGGTCCCGCCCCCGACGAAGCGCAGGAGCTCGCCCGCCACCCGGTCGGCCTCCTCGCCCGCTCCGGGGGCCTCGCCGTCGTACACGAAGGCCACGTCGAGGTCGCTGGCGTAGCCGAGCTCCGCTCCGCCCAGCCGCCCGAAGGCGACGACGGCGAAGGGGACGGTCGGCTCCAGGGTGGCCAGCGCCGCCTCGAGGGCGGCCTCGGCGAGGGCCGTGAGGTCCGCGCCGACGGCCTCGACCGAGGCGAGGTCGAGGACGTCCCGCGCCGCGATGCCCAAGAGGTTCCGCTGCTGCCACCGCTGGAGCGCTCGCTGGCGGTCCTCGAGATCGTCGCGCCAGCCGATCGACGCCGTGGCGCTGGCCACCAGCTCGGAGCGCGAGCTGGTGGCCAGCCGGTCGGGGTGGGCCAGCCGCTCGACGAGGTCGGGGTTGGCCAGCAGCACGTCGCCGAGGCGGCGGCTCGTGCCGAGCAGGAGGGCCAGGCGGCGGGCCACCTCGGGCGAGTCGCGGAAGGCGCCGGCGAGGCGGCCCGCCCGCTGCTCGCCCGAGGCGAGGCGGCGCAGGCCGAGCAGGCCGAGGTCCGGGTCGGGGGAGGCCGACAGCCAGTCGAGGAGCAGCGGCAGGAGCTGCTGCATCATCCGGGACGACCGGGTGAGACCCCGCGTGAGCTCCACCACCGCCTGGCGGGTGCGGTCGACGTCGGCGAAGCCGAATGCCGCCAGGCGCTCGGCGGCCGCCTCCGGGCCGAGGGCCCCGGCCCCTGACAGCGAGTCCAAGAGGGGTCGGAACCAGAGCCGCTCGTGCACGAGCCGCACCTGGCTGCGGTGGGTGGCCAGCGCCTTGTCGAAGCGCTCGGTCGGTCCACCGGTCGGGTCGCCGCTGAACCCGAGCACGCGCGCGAGGTGCCGGCGCTCGTCGCGCTCGGCGGGGACGGTGTGCGTCTGGCGGCCGTCGCGCAGCTGCAGGACGTGCTCGACCCTCCGCAGGAACCGATAGCTGTCCACGAGGGTCTCGCCGTCGTCCGGATCGATGTAGCCCCCGGCGGCCAGTGCCCGCAGCGCGGCCACGGTCCCGGGACCGCGCAGGTCGGCGTCCACGGGGCCGTGCACGAGCTGGAGCAGCTGCGCCGCGAACTCGATGTCCCGGATACCGCCCGGGCCCCGCTTCACCTCGCGGTCGGCCACCCCCCGCTTGCGGACCTGCTCCTCGGCTCGCACCTTCATGGCCCGCAGGTAGCGCAGCTCATCCGGCTTCAGGGGCCCGCCCCAGAGCACGTCGGCGGAGGCGTCGGCCCAACGCGCCGCGAGGGCCGGGTCACCGGCGGCCGGCACGGCCCGCAGCAGGGCCTGGCGCTCCCACGGGTCGGCCCAGCGCTCCCAGTAGGCCTGGTAGCTGGCCAGCGAGCGGACGAGGGGCCCGTCACGGCCCTCCGGACGGAGGTCGGCGTCCACCCGGAAGCACCGGCCGGCCAGCTCGAGGACCTGCCGGCCGGCCCGTTCGAGGGTCCGGCGGTCGCCCTCCCCCACCATGAGGAGGTCGACGTCGCTGGCGTAGTTGAGCTCGTCGCCGCTCAGCTTCCCCATGCCGACCAGCAGGAGCGAGCCGTCGCCGTGCAGCACCTCGCGGTCGAGGTGGTCGTGGACGACGGCCAAGACGTCGCGGGCCATGGCGCTGAGCGCCCCGGTGGTTGCGTCGAGCGGTTGGACGCCCGTCAGGTCCAGCGCCGCGATGCGCAGGAGCTCGAGGCGGGACCACCGGGGCAGCCCGTCCACCGAGGCGGGGAGCACGGGTCGCTCATCGGGCGCCACCAGCACGTCGAAGGCGTCGGTGTCCATGGCCAGCAGGTCCGTGAGGTGGCGACTGGCTGCCAGCACGGCGACGAGCCGAGCCGCGACACCGTCGCCCAACCGCTCGGGCAGGTCGGGCTGGACGAGCGCCATCCGCTCGAGCCCGGCTCGCACCTCACCAGGGTCGGCCGAGCGCTCGACCAGATCCGCGACCTCTCCGGCGACGACCTCCATCGCCGAGCAGTCTCGCGGTTGGGGAGCCCGGGGTGGGGTGGCGCGTACGCTCGGCCCATGGCTCGCATCAGGATCGCGCTCTGCCAGCTGAACCCGGTCGTCGGCGACCTGGCAGGCAACGTGGACCGGGCCCTCGACGCCTACCGGCAGGCCGAGGCTGCCGGCTGCGACCTGGCGATCTTCCCCGAGCTCGTGCTCACCGGCTACCCGCCGGAGGACCTCCTCCTGAAGCCGAGCTTCGTCGAGGCCAACCGCCAGGCCCTCGACGACGTAGCGGCGGCGACAGGGCGCTGCGCGGCGGTGGTCGGCTTCGTCGACCGCGGGCGTGACCTCTACAACGCGGCGGCGATGTGTGCCGGCGGCGCGGTGCTCGGCACGTACCGGAAGCGCCTGCTCCCCAACTACGCCGTCTTCGACGAGCAGCGCTACTTCGCTCCCGGGGACGACCACCCGCTGACCCTCTTCGAGGTGGCCGGCGTGAAGGTCGGGATCGCGATCTGCGAGGACGTGTGGAGCCCGGAGGGCCCCATCGCCCAGCAGTCCGCCGGCGGCGCCGAGCTGGTGGTCATCCCCAACGGGTCGCCGTACTTCCAGGGCCGGCACTTCGAGCGAGAGCGGATGGTGGCCACGCGCGCCGAGGACGCCCACTGCCACATCGCCTACGTCAACATGGTGGGGGGCCAGGACGAGCTGATCTTCGACGGGACCTCCTTCGTCGTCGACGACCGCGGTGACCTCGTCGCTCGCGCCTCGCAGCTGCGCGAGGAGGTCCGGATCGCGGACCTCGAGATCCGCCCCGTGTTCCGCACCCGGCTGCTCGACCCCCGGGGCCGGGCCACCGCACCGGCCCTGCCGGTGGTGCCCGTGAGCGAGGCCGTCGAGGAGCACCCGTCACCGGCCCATCCGGCCGTCATCACCCCGCTGCTCGACCCCGTGGCCGAGGTCTACGACGCGCTCGTCCTGGCCACCCGGGACTACGTCACGAAGAACGGCTTCACCGACGTCGTGTTCGGGCTCTCGGGGGGCATCGACTCCTCGCTGGTGGCCGTGATCGCGGCCGACTCCCTCGGGGCCGAGCACGTCCACGCCGTCTCCATGCCGAGCCGGTACTCCTCCGACCACTCGATCTCCGACGCCGAGGCCCTGTGCGAGGCGGCCGGCATCGAGCTGCGCACCATCGCCATCGAGCCGGGCCACGCCGCCCTGCTGGAGATGCTGGCGCCCAGCTTCGAGGGGCGGGCCGAGGACCTGACCGAGGAGAACCTCCAGCCCCGCATCCGCGGCGTGCTGCTGATGGCGCTCTCGAACAAGTTCCGAGGCTGGTTGGTGCTCACCACCGGCAACAAGAGCGAGCTCGCCGTCGGGTACTCCACCCTCTACGGCGACACCGCCGGGGGCTTCGCGGTCATCAAGGACGTCCCCAAGCTGCTCGTGTACGACCTGTGCCGCCTCCACAACGAGCGGGCCGGGCGTGAGGTCATCCCCGAGGCCGTGCTCACGAAGCCGCCCTCGGCGGAGCTGCGCCCGGGCCAGCGCGACGACCAGTCCCTGCCGCCCTACGACGTGCTCGACCCGCTGCTCGAGGCCTACGTGGAGCAGGACCAGAGCCGGGCCGAGCTCGTGGCCCTCGGCTTCGACAAGGACCTCGTGGACCGGATCACCCGCCTCGTCGACGTCGCCGAGTACAAGCGCCGCCAGAACCCCCCGGGGCCGCGCATCACGACGAAGGCCTTCGGCAAGGACCGGCGCATGCCCATCACCAATGGCTTCCGCGGATGAGCGACGGCTCCGCCGCCGGCACCGCCGTCCTCCTCGTCTCCTGCCCCGACCGCCCCGGCATCGTCGCCGCCGTCACCGCCTTCGTGGCCGAGCACGGCGGCAACGTCATCGACCTGCAGCAGCACACCGACCACACTGACGGCGCCTTCTTCCAGCGGGTGGAGATGGAGCTGGCCGGCGTCGACCTGGGCCGCGAGGAGCTCGGTCGGGCCTTCGCGCCCGTGGCGGAGCGGTACGCGATGGCATGGTCGCTGCGGTTCTCCGACGAGCGACCCCGCGTGGCCGTGCTCGCCTCCAAGGAGCCGCACTGCCTCCAGGACCTGCTGACGCGGTGGCGCACCGGGGAGCTGCCCGTCACCGTCGCCGCCGTCATCAGCAACCACCCGGACCACCGCGACCTCGCCGCCTGGTTCGACGTGCCCTACCACCACCTCCCCGTCGTCGGCGGACGCCGGGCCGAGCAGGAGGCCCAGGTGCGGAGCGTCCTGCTCGAGGAGCGAGTCGACCTGGTGGTCCTGGCCCGGTACATGCAGGTGCTCTCGCCGGCGCTGTGCGAGGAGTGGTCGGAGCGGATCATCAACATCCACCACTCGTTCCTGCCCGCCTTCCAGGGGGCCCGGCCCTACCACCAGGCCCACGAGCGGGGCGTGAAGCTCGTAGGGGTCACCGCCCACTACGCCACGGCCGAGCTGGACGACGGCCCGATCATCGACCAGGACGTCATCCGGGTGAGCCACCGCGACGACGTCGAGGACCTCCGGCGCAAGGGGAGGGACCTCGAGGTCACCGTCCTGGCCCGCGCCGTGCGGGCCCACGCCAGCCACCGGGTGCTCGTCTACGGCCGCCGCACCGTGGTCTTCGACTGAGCCCCGGGGGCCTGGCGGCGTGGCTTGACCCGCCGGTCACCCCGCGGGATGCTGGCGCGATAACGATCGTTCTCAGGGATCCGCGCGGAGCCCTGGCAGCCGTACCGGGGGGTTCCGTTGGCTGACCCGAAGAAGCCGAGAGCGCCGTTCGCGCCGTGGGACCGCCGGGAGCTCCCGGGCACCTTCACGGTCGAGGAGTCGGCTCGCCGCGTCGGCCACTACAAGTGGATCGAGATGCGCCTCTTCGAGGTCCTGGGCGGGTGGGTGGCCACCGTGCCCGAGCTCGACGTGAAGCTCCGGCTCGGCACCCACTGCTACCACCACGCCTGGCACGCCGAGCTCTGGCACAAGCGCCTGCCCGAGCTCCGCGAGATGAACCCAGAGCGCCTCACCGCCCCACCCAACGACGCCCTGGTGGCCTTCGTCGACGCGATGACCGAACCCGAGGCCCCCGAACTGACGATCGAGAAGCTCGTGGGGGCCTACCGGGTGCTCGCCCCGGCCAAGATCGCGGCGTACACCTACCACCTCAACAACACGTCGCGGATCACCGATGCGCCCACCATCCGGTCCCTCGGGTTCATCCTCCAGGACGAGATGGACGACTGGCGCGACGGCGAGATGATGCTGCAGTCCCTCATCGAGACCGAGGACGAGCTGCAGCGGGCCATCGACCACCAGACCAAGCTCCAGCGCCTGCTGCTGGCCGCCGGCGGCATCGCCGGCCCGGGCACGATCGGCGAGTCCTACATCACCGAAGAGGAGACCCACGCATGAGGAAGTCGTTCCCCGTCGAGGACCTGGCTCGTGACGAGCGCTTCGTCCGCGTCCCGATCATGGATCGCATCAACGACCCCCGCACGGCCCGCCAGGAGCAGGCGGGCACCAAGGGCAAGCGCGGCCCCGGCCGCCTCACCCCGGACCGGCCCGACGCCCCCGACGCCGCCCGGGCCCTGATGCACGGCATCTTCACGGGCGAGATCCAGGCCCTCGAGGGAGCCGGCCGCACCTGCTGGGACTTCGAGGTGGGCAGCGGCAACGGCGAGGGCATCCCCGAGGTGCCCTTCGAGCTCAAGCTCGACATGGCCCGCCAGTGCTGGGACGAGGCCCGCCACTGCGAGATCTCGATCAAGCTGAGCGACCACATGGGCACCGAGATCGGCGAGTTCTCGGAGAACACCTTCCTCTACGAGGCGGCCTGCAACCCCGACCCGGTGCTCCGCCTCACGGGCGTGAACCGGGCCCTCGAGGGTCTCGCCATCGACGTGTTCAACACGATGCGCGAGTTCGGCGACGTGGCCGGCGACGCAGTGCTCGAGTTCTGCGAGGACTGGATGCTGGCCGACGAGGTCACCCACGTGAAGATGGGCTCCGACTGGCTGCGCCGGCTGACCGCCGACGACAAGGAGCGCCAGCAGCGAGCCCTCGAGTTCCAGCGGGTCGTCGACAAGCTCTTCTCCCTCGGCGGCTTCCGCGGCGACGAGGAGGACAGCCCGGTGCGGTTGGCCCGCCGGTTCCGCGAGCTGGCCGGATTCAAGGACGACGAGATGGACACGCTGGCCGAGGTGGCCCGAGAGGCCCGCCAGGAGATGGACGCCCGCATCGAGGCCAACCGCGCCGCGGTGGCCCAGTAGGCCTGGCGGCGGTGCCCGTCCACGTCCAGCCCGAGGAGTTCTCGATGGTGTTCTTCGACGCCCACGAGATCCGGGCCCTCACCGAAGAGCTGGCCCAGGAGATCGGCCTGCCCGCCGAGCTGTCGATCACCGTCGACGTGGACGAGACCACCCCGCTCGGCCGCTCTGTCGTCCAGTCGGTCGACCCGGTCGTGATCCACCTCGAGTCGGGCGCCCTCGAAGACGCCAAGCGCCCACGGCAGCTCGACCCGGTCGGCGCGGCCGACGTGCTGGGGCGCCTGCTGCTGGCCGTGCGGGATCGCCTCGACCCCGCATTCGGCGATGCTCCCCCCGACGACGACCTCCCGCTGCCCCACTCGGTGGCCTGGCAGGTCTACTCCGTGGGCCGGCTCAGCCGCCTCGGGCACCGCACCAACCGGCAGCGCCGCCTGTACCAGTTCCGCAACCGCCATGGCTTCACGGACACGGCCGACGCCGCCTTCGACCGGTTGTGGGCCGCAGAGGGGCTCACCTGGGCGGAGCTGGTGCAGATCTCCGACGAGGCCCGCTCCGCCCTCCCCGCCTGAGCTCGGGCGTCCGGCTCCTACTCGGGGCGGCTCTTGGTGGCACTGTCGGCCTTGGCGGACCCGTTGCCGTCGCCCCGCGACGGAGGCGTCTCGGCCTCGGTCATCGTGGTCGGCCCGCTTTCGTTCTGTCCGTCGACGGCGGCCCCGGTCTCGACCGCGTCGTCGACGGTCCCCTCGGTCTCCGGCACGCCACCATCTGGGCCATGGTCCAGCCGAGCAGACCCGTTGCCCTCGGGCGGCACGGCCGGGATGGCGGGCTCCCCGGCGCCGTTGGGCACGGCGGGGATGGCCCCGCCGGGGGTGGTGCCGTCGTAGCCAGGCGCGCGGTCGACCCCGTCCTGGGCGTGGGTGTCCGCCACGTCGCTTCGGTGCTGGTGACCCTGGCCCCGCTCCTCGGAGGTGCCGACGTGCACGCCCACGCGCTCGGCGGTGGACGAGACGACGTCCTGGATCCCGGCCGGGAGGCGGTTCTGGGCCGCCCCGATGCCGAAGGCCACCACGGCGGCGGCCGCCGCGGCGGCCAGGATCAGCGCTCGACGGACTCCCCGGCGAGCAGCCAGGGCGACGACCTGGCCCCCATCGATCTGCGCCCGGAGCGTTGGCGCCATCGGAGGGACGGGCTCAGCCGCCCGGCGCCGGCGCAGCGCTCCGACCACATCCACCAGGTCCGCCAGGCTCGCCGACGAGGCCGCCGGCCGGCCGTCGAGCACGGCGTCCGCGATGTCCTCGTCGAGGTCGGTGAACGTGTCCATCCACCCCGGTTCATCGTCACCACGCACCGCGGGGATACGGTCACCGGGCGGCTCCGATCTGTGCGAGCGATCAGTCATGGTCAACCTGCTCCCGTTCCAGATGGCGACGGAGGGCGGCCAGCGCCCGGTGCTGCAAGGACTTGATGGCTCCGCGACGCTTGCCCAGCGCCGTCGCAACATCCTCGAGGGACAGGTCGGCGACGACGCGGAGCAGGAGGACCTCGCGCTGGTCCGGCGACAGCCGGTCGAGCAGCGCGACCAGCTCCGAGTCGCTCAGCGCGTCGAGGGCGTCGACCTCGGCATCGCCCACCGCAGAGGTCTCGCTGATCTCCGCGTCGGCGGTGACGGGACGCCGCGCCATCGCCCGGCGCTCATCCACCATCCGGTGGTGGGCGATCGTGAACACCCAGGAGCGGAAGGCGACGGCATCGCCCGAGAAGCGCCCGAGGTTCCGGTGCACCTGGGCCATCACCTCGTTGGTGAGGGACTCGACGTCGTGCACCCCGTTCCAGCGCAGGTAGCTGGCCACCGCCGGTGACAGCTCCCGGTAGATCCGCTCGAAGGCCGCGACCGAGCCGCCCACGGCCTCGGCTACGACGGTGGTGAGGTCGCCGGGGTCGGAAGGCGGCGGAGGCGTCATGGCGGGGCGGCGCTCAGGTCAGGTCGTGGGCGCTGATGGGATCGAGCAGGTCGATGCGAGGCGGCGAGGACAGCAGGCCGCTGCAGGCGCGGGCCATCTCCACCATCTCGGGGGAGTCGAAGTGGGCGCGCTGGGATTCGGGGCTGTCCCACTTCTGGATGACCACGAAGCGGTCCGGGACCGTCGAGCTCACCGCCAGGTCGATGTTGCGGCACCCCGGGTGGCCCCGACTCAGCACCACGTAGCGGGCCAGCGCGGCCTGCAGGCCGACGGGATCAGACGCGTCGAGCTCCATCATGACCATCGTGAGCTGGACACCGCCGTCCGAGGGTTCCGCCATGGCGGCCTCCAGGCTAGGCCGGGTGGGCCGCCCGCCCAGACCCCGAGGACTCGGAACAGGACAATCCGGGCGCTCGTCGAACGAACAAGCAACCCCGAGGTTGGCGACCTTGACCAAGTCGGTATCGTAGATTCGTACCCCCCGCCTGGGCGGGGCCTTGCGCCGGTCCCCGGGGAACGCCGAGGCCCGACGTTCACGACACGAAGAAGGTGCAGCCTGTGCCCAAGGAGCGCGTCGAGCGCGATGAGGAAGACCTCGTACGTCTCTACCTCACCGACATCGGTCAGTACCCCCTGCTGACCAAGGACGACGAGGTCCGCCTGGCCCAGGCGATCGAGGCCGGCAACGAGGCTCGCACCGAGCTCGAAGCCGGTGGCAAGGACGTCACGCCGGCCCGCAAGCGCGAGCTGCGCCGCACCGCCCGTGAGGGGGAGACGGCCGAGCGCACCTTCGTGCAGTCGAACCTGCGCCTCGTCGTGTCGATCGCCAAGAAGTACCAGGCCTCGGGGCTGCCGCTGCTCGACCTCATCCAGGAGGGCAACCTCGGCCTGATGCACGCCGTCGAGAAGTTCGACTGGCGCAAGGGCTTCAAGTTCTCCACCTACGCCACGTGGTGGATCCGCCAGGCCATCACGCGCGGCATCGCCAACACCGGTCGCACGATCCGCCTCCCCGTCCACGCCGGCGACACGCTGGCCCGCCTGCAGAAGGCCCGGGCCCGCCTGGAGCTGAAGCTCGGCCGCCCGGCCACCCTGGCCGAGCTCTCGGCCGAGGTCGAGATGCCCGAGGACAAGGTCACCGAGGCGCTGCGCTTCGCGGCCGAGCCCCTGTCGCTCAGCGAGCCGCTGCGCGAGGACGGCGACGCAGAGCTGGGCGATGTCGTCGAGGACCGCTCCGCGGAGTCGCCCTTCGAGGTGGCGGCCACGGCCCTGCTCCCCGAGGAGATCAACCGCCTCCTCGCCCCCCTCGACGACCGCGAGCGCGAGATCCTGAAGCTGCGCTTCGGCCTCGACCGCGGCGAGCCCCGCACCCTCGAAGAAGTCGGTGAGCACTTCAACCTCACCCGCGAGCGGATCCGCCAGATCGAGGCTCGGGCCATGTCGAAGCTCCGCCACCCGAGCAGCGACACCGGCGCCCGCGACCTGCTCGCCGTCTAGCTAGCCTCTCTCCTCATGAAGAAGCTGCTCCTCCTCCTCGTGTTCGCCGCGCTCGCCACCGTCGCCGCCAAGAAGGTCCGCGCCGTCTGATCGAGCCTGGCCCGCACGGTCGCGGGCGGGGCCGCCTCCGCCTCGACCGCCCGGCGCCACAGCCACCACGCCGCCACGGCCGCCCCGGCCATGGCCACCGCGCCCCCACCGACGGCGGCGTGGCGTGGGGCCGGCATCGGCACCCGCTCCCGTAGCGGCACCTCCAACCGGAACCGCTCAACCTGCCACCCGCGGGCGCGAGCCGCCCGCGCGAGCTCGCGGTCGGGGTTGACGGCGACGGGATGGCCGACGGCCGCCAGCATCGGGATGTCGGTGGCGGAGTCGGAGTAGGCCCAGCAGTGGTCCAGGTCGAGGCCATCGCGCTCGGCCACCTCCTGGATGGCCACCACCTTCTCCTCGGCGTACACGTAGCGCTCGGTGCGCCCCGAGTAGCAGCCCTCGTCGTCGAGCTCGGCCCGGGTGGCGATGGCCTCGTCGGCCCCCAGGAGCTGGGCGATCGGGGCGACGACCTCCTCCGGTGACGCCGACACGATGAACACCTTGTGGCCCCAGGCCTGGTGCTGGCGGATCCGTTCGAGGGCCTCGTCGAACACGATCGGCTCGATCGTGTCGGTGAGGGAGTCCCGTACGATCGACGAGATCTCGTTCTGGTCCCAGCCCCTCGTCAGCTGCAGCACCGACTCCCGCAGCTTCTCGAGCTTCTCGGGAGTCGCCCCGAACTGGGCGTAGAGGAGCTGTCCCCACGCGGCACGAAGCATGAGGCGCCGCGTGAGCATCCCCGCGCGGTGGAGCGGCCCGCTGAAGGCGACCATCGACGCCTTGGCGATCACCGTCTTGTCCAGGTCGAAGAAGGCGGCGACACGGCGACCCTCGTCGACGGAGCTCACGACCCGAGGGTAGCGGCGCGGCAGTTGGGGGTTGTGCGCCCCGTCGCCGGCTCCTACCGTCTCGGCTGGCCCCGGCCCCCACCGGCGCCCCCTTCCCCCGATGCAGCCCCGCCGCGCTCCGACGCGGCCGCGCCATCGGAGGTCCGATGCTCATCGCCTGCTGGTCGTCGAAGGGTGGCTCCGGCACCACCGTCGTCGCCGCGTCCCTCGCCCTGCTCCTCGCCCCCCGCGACCCCCTCGGCGCGCTGCTCGTCGATGTTGCCGGCGACGCTCCCGCCGCCCTGGGGCTGGCCGAGCCCGACGGCCCCGGTGTGGCGGGGTGGCTGGCGGCCGGACCGACGGTCCCCGCCGACGCCCTGGCCCGGCTCGAGGTCCCCGGGGCGGCCGGTCTCGCCATCCTCCCGCGGGGTTCCGGCGCCCTCCGGGAGGAGCGGGCCGACGTGCTGGCGTCGCTGCTCCAGGCCGATGCTCGCCCGGTGGTGGTCGACTGCGGCCCGGCCACCGACGGCGTGGCCCTCACCCTGGCCGCGGGGGCCACGAGGTCCATCCTCGTCACCCGGCCCTGCTTCCTCGCCTTGCGCCGAGCCCTGGCTTGCCCGCTCCGCCCCTCCGAGGTCGTGCTGCTCTCCGAGCCCGGCCGGTCGCTGGGGCGGGCGGACGTGGAGGACTGCCTGGGCGTCCCCGTCGTCGCCGAGGTGGCGGTCGATCCTGCGGTGGCCCGGGCCGTCGACGCCGGGCTCCTGGCCGCCCGCCTCCCGCGGCGCCTGGCCCGGGAGCTCGGCCGTGCGGCCTGAGGACCTGGCCGGCCTCGCCCAGCAGGTCCACAGCCGGCTGGCCGCGTCCGCCCCGGACGGCACGGTCGACCGGGCGGTGGTGGCCGCGGCCGTGCGGCGGGATCACCCGCTTCTGGCCGAGCCCGATGTCGAGGCGGTGACCGACGCCGTCACCGCCCGGGCGTCTGGGCTCGGCCTGCTCGAGCGCATCCTGGCCGACCCGGCCGTCACCGAGGTCATGGTCAACGGCGCCGGGCCGGTGTGGGTGGAGCGCCAGGGGAAGCTGGAGGCCACCCCCCTCACCCTGGGCGCCACCGACGTCGACCTGCTGATCGAGCGGATCGTCGGACCCCTCGGCCTCCGGGCCGACCCCCGCTCACCGGTGGCCGACGCCCGTCTGCCCGACGGATCGAGAGTCAACGTCGTCGTGCCGCCGCTGGCCGTCGACGGGCCCTGCGTGACAATCCGCCGCTTCGGCGCGCGGCCCATCCCCCTCGCCGCGATGTGCCCGCCCGGCGTCGAGGAGCTGCTGAGCTGGGCAGTGCGGGCCCGCTGCAACATCGTCGTGAGCGGCGGCACGGGCGCCGGCAAGACGACCCTCCTCAACGCGCTGGCCGCCCTGCTCCCACCGGAAGAGCGGATCGTCACCGTGGAGGACACCGCGGAGCTGCGCCTCCCCCACGGTCACGTCGTGCGGCTCGAGGCCCGTCCGGCATCGGCCGACGGGGTGGGGGCCGTGACGGTCCGGCAGCTCGTGCGCAACGCGCTGCGCATGCGGCCCGACCGCATCGTGGTCGGAGAGGTCCGCGGCGCCGAGGCCCTCGACATGCTCTGGGCGATGAACACCGGGCACGAGGGCTCCTTGTCCACGTGCCACGCCAACTCCCCGCTCGACGCCCTCCGCCGGCTGGAGGTGATGGTGCTGACCGCCGGGCTCGACCTGCCGCTGGTGGCCATCCGCGACCAGCTCACCGCCGCCCTCGACCTCGTCGTGCAGGTGGCACGGCTGGCGGACGGCTCGCGCCGGGTGGTCGCCGTCGGCGAGGTCGTCGACCGGCCCAGCTCGGACGAACGGCTCCGGCCGCTGGCCGGCCCCACCGGCCTGCACCGGCTCCCCGAGCGCCCGGCCCGCGCCGCCGGAGCCGCGGCGCCGTCCCCCGCGTGGTGCGTATGACCGTCCTCGCACCAGCCTGCGCGCTGGCCGCCGTGCTGGCCCTGGCCGCAGGGTGCCGCCCGCCGGCCAGGCGGCAGCCAGGGCTGCCGTCTGGATCACGCCACCGGCCGAGCACCGCCCCCGTGGTCGTGGAGCGCCTGCTGCGCGAGGCGGGCATCGACCGCTCCGCGGGCAAGGTCTGGCGGGGGACCGCCATCGGCGCCGCGGTGGCGGGGCTCGGGGGCGGCCTCGTCGGCGGGCCCGCCGTGCCGCTGCTCGTGGGGGCCACGCTGCTGGTGGCCCCGAGGGTGCTCGCCCCCCTCCTGCGCCGTCGACGGCTGCGCCGCCGCGACGGCCTGCTGGCCGGCTGGCTCGACCACCTCGCCTCCGCCCTGCGCGCCGGGGCCTCACCGAGCGGGGCGGTGAGCGCCACCGCCGCCAGCGCTCCTTGGCCGTTGCGGGAGGACCTGCACCGCCTCGAGGGGTCGGTCCGCCACGGCGGCGGGCTGGCCGAGGGCCTGGAGGCCTGGCGGTCCGGAGCCGATGCCACGCCGGCGGTGGTGCTGGTGGCCAGCGCCCTCGACCTCGGCCTGCGCAGCGGCGGCGAGCTGGCCCGCTCGGTCGACCGGATGGCGGCCACGCTGCGGGACCGAGCCGAGGCCCACGCCGAGGTGCGGGCACTGGCCACCCAGGCCCGGGCCTCGGCGACGTTGCTGGCCGCTGCCCCTCTGGGGTTCGCGCTGCTGCTGGCGGCCATCGAACCTGCGATGGTGCGCTTCCTGCTGGCCACCCCCCTCGGTTGGGCCTGCTTGACCGGGGGCCTTGCCCTCGAGGGCCTCGGGGCGGCGTGGATGGCCCGGATCATGGCCAGCGCGACGTGAGCGCCACCGCCCTGGCCGCCGGCCTCGCCGCCCTGGGAGCGGTGTTGGCGCTGCTCGCCCCCGCCGGGCTGCGTCCCCCCCGGGGAGCGGCGGAAGCCGGACCAACCCGGCCGGCGCGATCGGGGCCGGGGCCAACCGAGCGGATGGGGCGGATCGTCGCCGGCGGGCTCCGCCTGCCGGTGGACGGGCCCACCGCCCGGCAGGTGGGGCGGGCCACAGGCGCCGCCGTCGTCGTGCTGGTCGTCTCACCCCCCGCCGCCCTCGCGGTGGTCGGGCTGACCTGGCTCCGCGTCGCCCGCCGGCACCTCCGGCTCCGGGCCGAGGCCCGGCGGGCGGTGGAGCGCAGCCTGCCCGACGCCGTCGATCTGTTCCTGCTCTGCACGACGGGCGGGATGAGCCTCCCCCTGAGCCACCCGGCCGTCGCCCGCCGCCTCGACGGCCCCGTGGGCCGGGCCCTGGTCGAAGCCGATCGCAGGGCAGCCGCCGGCACTCCCCGCGGCGACGCGCTCGTGGCCGCGCTCCAGCCGCTCGGCGACCGGGCCGCCGCGCTCGGTCGGGTGCTGGCCGACCACCTCCGCTACGGCGTACCGCTGGGCCCCTCACTCGACCGCCTCGGCCTCGAGCTCCGGATCGATCGCCGACGTCGTTCCGAGGAGGCCGCCCGCAAGGTCCCGGTGCGCCTCCTCGGACCGCTGGTGGCCTGCACCCTGCCCGCCTTCGCGCTCCTCACCGTCGTGCCGCTGCTCGTCGCGTCGCTGCAGCGTCTGCCCACCTGATCGCCGACCTCACCGTCGTGCCACCTCGGGCCCCGGCCCCGACCGACCAGCTCAACCCAAGGAGGCATCCCTGTGCTTCGAACCCTCGTGTCCCTGCAGGTCCTCGTGCTCTCGACGCTCGACGGGGCCCAGGAGCGGATCCGCCGCGACGACGGGCAATCCACCGCCGAGTACGCGCTCGTGCTCCTCGGCGCGGCCGGCGTGGCCGCCCTGCTCATCGCCTGGGCCACCAAGTCCAACCGGATCACCGGCCTGCTGAACACCGTGCTCGACCAGGTCATCTCGAAGGTGTCCTGAGGTGGCTCGAGGCGCCGCTGCTCCCCGGCACCGGCAGTCGGGACAGGCCAGCGTGGAGCTGGCCCTCCTGCTCCCGGTGATCCTCCTGATGGTCCTGGCCGTCCTCCAGGTCGGCCTCGTGGCCCGGGATGTCGTGCTGGTCACCCACACGGCCCGAGAAGCAGCGCGCGCCGCCGCCACCGACCCCTCCCCCGGAGCGGCCCGACAGGCAGCGCGCGCCTCGAGCGGCCTCCGGGACGACCGGCTCCGCGTGGCCGTATCGGGGCGCGAGGGCCCCGGCAGCCGGGTCCGGGTGACCGTGACCTACCGCTCCCCCACCGACGTCCCACTCGTCGGATCCCTCCTGGGGGACCGCACGATCACCGCATCGGTGACGATGCGGGTCGAAGGCTCCTGAACCGCCCCTTCACTCCGGCCCCGCTCGTACCGATGCCCCTGGGAGGACTTCGGCCGGTTCGACCGAAGGACTCCGCGAGCAGCCCGTTGACGTGGAAGGATCTGGGGCTGCTGGTGGCGAACGAATGCAACGAGCGGGCGCCCTCGGGCCTCCTCTGCCAGCTCACGCTCTGAACTCGCACGCAGCTCTCACCGAACACCACGCACAGCCGGAGCTCTGGGCTCCCTGGGGAGGAACCGAACATGTTGAGGCGGACGACCGCAATCCTGGCCACCACGGGTGCGCTGGCCTTGGGCTTCGTGCCCCAGGCCGGAGCGCAGGACCCGGGGGCCCCCACCTATGGCGCGGGTGCGCAGGCCACGGCCCTGCAGATCTCGCTGCTCGACCAGTTCCAGGCCGCGTTCTCCGTCACCGGAGCCGCCGTCACCGGTGAGCCGGCCAAGGCCGCCGCCAACGGCGCCGCCGCGCTGATCACCGGCGCCAGCGAGGACCTCACCTCGGCCGCCACCCCGGGGACCACCCCCACCGCCCAGAGCTGCGTGGCCGATGAGGCCCTCCCGCCGCCCATCAACCTGGCCGGCATCGAGCTGGCCTGCGTCGACATGACGACCGACGCCGGGCCCACGGGCCACTCGGTCTCGAAGGAGCTCGGACTCACGGTCACCTCCGCCGATGCCGTCCAGCAGGTCACCGACGCCCTGGCCCCCGTGCTGGACCAGATCTTGGCCGGGCTCCAGCCCGTCCTCACCCAGATCGACCCCACCGCCACGGTGGCCGCCCTGGTCGACGACGTCCTGGCCAACCTCGACGGCGGCACCACGCTGGCCACCATCCAGCTGGCCCCCAGCTCGAGCGACGCCAGCAAGATCACCGGCCGCGGCGAGGCCAAGGGCGTCGGCCCCATCACGCTGCTGCCGGACCTGACCCTCGACGGTGCCGACCTGCCGGACCTGGCCGTGCTCACCGTCGGCGATGCCTTCGCCCAGGCCACCTACGACGCCGCCACCGGCCAGGTCGTGACCGACGGCAAGGCGGCCTTCCTCACCGTCGACCTCGCCGGCCTCCAAGCCCTGGTGGATGCCCTCGTGGCTGACGTGCAGACCCTGATCGAGGCCCTGCCGATCCCGCCCGAGGTCACCGGTGCGGTGTCTGGCTCGATCCTCGGCCCCGTGCTCGATGGCGTCACGACGCTGGTCAGCGCGCTCGACACGCAGATCGAGGCCAACGTCAACGTGGTCGTCGACCAGCTGGCCTGCGGGGACGCCAACCCGCTGACCCCGGTGCTGTGCTTCACGGCCGGCGGCGTCCGCCAGCTCGACGCCGCGGCGGCCAAGGCCCTCGGCTACGACTTCGGCCCGACCACCAAGGGCATCCAGGCCCAGGTGCTCGGCCTGGCGCTGCTCAGCGCCGCCGGCGACTCGCCGGTGCTCGGCCTGCGGGTCGGGGGCGCCAGCGCCGCCGCGGCCTCCGCTCCTGCTGCGCCGGCGGCCCCCGCCGCTCCGGCCGCCCCGGCCGAGGGCCCGCTGCCCCGCACGGGTGGCGAGTCCGGCCTGCCGCTGGCCGTGGCCCTGCTCGCGGTGGCCGCCCTCGGCGGCGCGCTCGTGCGCCGTAGCCACACCGTCTGACCCGCCGTGCCCCGGTGACCTGAGCGCCTGCTCGGGTCACCGGGGCGGCCCACCCCCCTTCCCGCCATGTTGCAGCTCGTCGCCACCGCCGCCATCGTCCTCATGGTGGCCGCGCTCTCGGTCTACGCACCGATGGCCCGGCCGCCGAAGCCGGCCCACCTCGCGCCGCCGGAGCCCGAGCCCCCCATCCCCCTGCCCGAGCTCGGGCGCGATCCGCTGAGCCGGTTGGTGGGTGTCCTGCGGACCCGCCGCTGGGCCCGGATGGCCCTCACGACGCTGTCGGTCGGCCTGCTCGTGGGCGCCGTGGCCACCGTCGGCTACCCCTTCTACACGAACCTGCTGCAGGACCGGCTGCAGTCCCGGCTGGACCGCCAGATCGCCAGCCCCGAGCTCCGGCAGGCCTACCTCGACCGCAACGTCGCCGTCGGCGACAGCCTCACCCGGATCGTGATCCCCGACATCGACGTGGACGTCGTGGTCGTCGAGGGGACCACGGCCAGCGCCCTGCGGGCCGGGGCCGGGCACTACCCGAACACGCCACTGCCCTGCGAGATCGGCAACGTCGGCATCGCCGGCCACCGCACGACCTACGGCCGTCCGTTCCACAACCTCGACCTCCTGAAGCCGGGGAGCGAGATCACCCTGCAGACACCGATCGGCAGCTGCACCTACCAGGTGACGCAGGAACCGTTCCCCGTCTCACCGAACCAGACAGAGGTGGTCGCCAACACCCCCGACGAGGCGACGCTGACCCTCACCACCTGCCATCCGAAGGGCAGCGCCCGCCAGCGCCTCATCGTGAAGGCGACCCTCGTGCGCAGCGAGCTCGAGGGGCAGCCGGCGTGACGCCGACCCGCTCGATCAGGGCGGGGCTGGCCGCTGCGGTGGCGGTCCTCGGCCTCCTGCTCGCCTCCGCTCCCGCCGCATCCGCCGCTCCCGAGGACTGGGCGGGGTCGGCGATCGTCACGACTTCCTCGTCGACGGCCTCGACCGCCATTCGGGCGGCCTTCAGCCGCACGAGCTGGGGCGAGAACCCGCGGCTCCTCGTCCGGACGACGGTCTCCGCGCCGAGCGGTCAGCCCTCGGGCTGCGAGCTGGACACCTCGACGCCCCCCACTGACGTGGCGTGGGACGGCAGCCGGTTCCTGACCCAAGCCGTGCTCACCATCCCCTGCAACGGCACGTACGGCCTCACCATCTCTGCCGCCCTCCAGAACCGCTCGTGCTTCCAGTCCATCTGCAGCGACTACCGGACCGTGGACACCTACGAGCTCACGGGCTCCTTGGCCGTGAGCGCCCCTCCTCCGGACGTCGACGCCCGCACCAAGGTCGTCGACGGGCGGACCGTGGTGGTGAGCTGGGACGAGCCCGCCGGACTCCCTCCCGACTTCCTCGGCTACCGCGTCCAGCGGCAGAGCTCCAAGGGCACCTGGGCCACGATCGCCACCCTGGACGCACCCAGCGCCCCCACCTCCTTCACCGACGACGCCCCTCCCGCTTCGGGCGGGGCCGTCACCTACCGGGTGCTGAGCCGGCGGGCCGGACCCGACGGGGAGGTGACGTCCTCCGGGGGCGCCCCCGCCACCGCGGAGGTCGCGCCGAGCCCGACCGGATCCACCGGCACCGGCAGCGGGAGCACCGGCGACGCGACCACCGGAGACGCCGGCACGGGGGGCGCCGGTGGTGGCGCGACGAGCAGCGGTGGCGGCGCCGCCGGCCGGCCCGGCCAGCGGGTGGCGGCCCCCCGCATCGGGCTCACGGGCGCCTTCCTGCCACCGCTCCTGCAGCCCAAGGTCCCGACCGTGGCCGGTCCGACCACCACCACGATCGACGACGGCTTCGACGAGACGCTCCCCTACGAGGCGGGCGAGGAGGACCCCGTCCTCCCCGACGACGAGATGGCGTCGATCGTGACGAGCGAGGGGCCCGGGCGCGGCATGGCCATCCCGATCGCCACCGCGCTGGTCCTCGCCGTGTGGGCGTTCCACCTCCGGGTCCTGGCCCGGGCCGCCCGGCCGGCGTAGCGCCCGGTCAGTCCGCCAGCACGGCCCGGAGCAGGGCGACGGCGGCGGCCTTGTCGAGGTGCTCGTTGGCGTTGCCGCACTTGGGGGACTGCACGCAGGACGGGCAGCCGTCGAGGCAGCCGCAGGCCTCGACCGCCTCCAGGGTGGCCCGCAGGTGGTCGTCGGCCGCCTCGAAGCCCAGCTCGGCCACCCCCGCGCCGCCGGGCATGGCGTCGTAGACGACGATCGTGGGGAGGCCCGTGTCGGGGTGGCGGGCGATCGACACGCCGCCGACGTCCCAGCGGTCGCAGATGGCGAAGAGGGGCAGCATCCCGATGGCCGCGTGCTCCGCCGCGTGGAGGGCGGCAGGCAGCCGGGCGCGGTCCACGACCGCCGCCTCCGCCACCGCCGGGTCGATCAGGTACCACACGGCGCGCGTGACGAGCGTGGAGGGCGGGAGGTCCAGGCGCTCGGTGGCCACCAGCCTCCCGGTGCCGCTCTCCTTGCGCTTGTAGCCGACGACCCGATCCTCCACCTCGACGGCGCCGAGGACGACGCTCGCCCGTCCGACGGATCGTCGGGCGTCCTCGTCCAGGAGCCGGGTGGCCGTGTCGCGGCGGGCCACGGTGTAGGTGAGACCGTCGTCGGGCTCGACGAGGGCCAGCCCGGCAGCGAGGTCGAGCGACACCACCCGCCACTGCTCCCCCTGGTGCAGGTACGACGCCCCGGCGTGGACCTGCCCCGGGGCTCGGGCCCGATCCACGTCCCCTACCGGGCGCTCCCCGTCCGCCGTGCGGATGCGGATCGGCGGGCCGCCGGCGTTGCGCAGCCCCACCCCGTGGGAGGGCCAGCCGGCCCCGTTCCAGACCGCCATGGGCTCCTGGCGGCGGCCCCGCTGGCGCACCACCAGCTCGTCGGCCTGGACGAGGCGGCGCACACCGTCATCGAGGACACCGGGCCACCAGCGCTGGTCGGCGTGGGAGAGGGGGAGCTCGTGGGCGGCGCAGCGCAAGTGCGGATCGAGCACGAAGGGGTTGCCGGGGTTGGCCACGGCGGGCTCCGGCGAGCGGTGCAGCAGCTCGTCGGGATGGCGCACGAGCCACTGGTCGAGCTGGTCGTCCCCGGCCACGAGCACGGCCGCCGCCTGGCCCCCGGCGCGCCCGGCCCGGCCGGCCTGCTGCCAGAAGGAGGCGATGGTGCCGGGGAAGCCGTCGAGGACGACCGCGTCGAGACCGCCGACGTCGATGCCGAGCTCGAGGGCGGAGGTGGCGACGATGCCCGCCAGGTGCCCCTGGAACAGCTCTTCCTCGATGCTCCGGCGCTCCTCGGCCAGGTAGCCGCCCCGGTAGGCACGGATGCGCCGAGCCAGCGGGCGGGGCAGGCGGCGACGCACGTCCGCCGCCACCAGCTCGGCCGAGCGACGGCTCCGGGTGAACGTCAAGGTGGTGTGCCCGCCGTCGATGAGGCCCGCGGCCACGGCCGCCGCCTCGCCATGGGCCGACGCCCGGGCCCCCGTGACGGCGTCGAGGACGGGCGGTTGCCACAGGGCCACGGTGCGGGCGCCCCGGGGGGAGCCGTCGTCGGTCACCGCCACGGTCGGCGTCCCGGTGATGGCGGCGGCCAGGCGGGCCGGTTCGCCGATGGTGGCCGAGCAGCAGATGAACGTCGGGTTCCCGCCGTGGTGGACAGCGAGGCGGCGCAAGCGACGCAGCACCTGGGCCACGTGGGAGCCGAAGATGCCGCGGAAGGCGTGCAGCTCGTCGACGACGACGTAGCGCAGCCGGCCCAGGAACGTGGCCCACCGCTCGTGGTGGGGGAGGATCCCGGCGTGGAGCATCTCGGGGTTCGTGAGCACGACAGAGGCGCTCTTGCGGATCCAGGTGCGCTCCTCAGGGCTGGCGTCCCCGTCGTAGGCACCCGCCACCACCCCGGGCAGCTCGAGCGCGGTCAGGGCTCGCAGCTGGTCGTGGGCGAGGGCCTTGGTGGGGAAGAGCACGAGCGCCGTGCCGGAGCGCACGGGCGCTGACGTGGCCTCCCCGATGGGGAGCTGGTAGCAGAGCGACTTGCCCGAGGCGGTGCCGGTGGCCACCACCACGGACCTCCCCTGCCGGGCGAGGTCGATGGCCTCGGCCTGGTGCGACCACAGCGGCCCCGGGGCCCGGGCGGCGACCGGCGGCGGCAGGGGGCGGCTCAGCTCTCCCCAGCGGGCCGGGCGGGGCGCCAGGTGGCTGAGGTGCACGAGCCGCCCCGGCGCGGGGTCCGGCGTCGCCTCGTCGTGGCGGACGTGGCCGGAGGCGTCGTCGAGCGTGGCGTCGCGCGCGGCAGCCAGGTCGACCAGGAGGTCGGCGACGACGGCGGCGCCGGCGACCTCGGGCGGGTGGGCGGTGTGCAGGGCCATGCGGTCCCGGTGATCGTAGATCCGCAGCCGGGCAGGATGACAGGGCTGTAGTTCCATCCATGTCACACGGTCGGTGGGCGGCCGCTCCCGTAGGCTCCGGCGGGTGGACCTGACCTGCACGACCGTCGAGCGCGATGGCTGGACCGTGGTGCAGGTGCGCGGGGACCTCGACATGGCCACCGCCCCCCGCCTCCGCAACCAGCTGGTCGATCTCATCACCCAGGGGCGGGTCCGGCTCGTCATCGACCTCGAGGGGGTGGACTTCCTCGACTCCCTGGGGCTTGGTGTCCTGATCGGCGCGGTCCGTCGAGCCCGCACGAACGGTGGCGACGTGCGCCTCGTCGGGCGCCGCCCCCACCTGCAGCGCACCTTCGAGCTCACCGGCCTGGCGCACGGGGTGCCGCTGGCGGCCACCGTGGAGGACGCCCTCGCCGCGGCCCGGCCCGGGGTGGCCTAGGCCGTGCGGCGGGTGATCGAGCTCGAGATCCCTCCTCGGCGCGACCACCTCGCGCTGGCCCGCCTCGTCGTCGAGAGCACCGCCAGCCTCACCGGGGCGCTCCCCGAGACCCGGATCGACGATCTCCGCCTGGCCGTGTCGGAGGGCTGCACGAACGCCCTCGACGCCCAAGCCGCCGCGGGCACCGAGGCGCCGATCACCCTACGGGTGGTCGTGGACGACGACGCCGTGACGGTGACGATCTCGGATCAGGCCGGCGGCTTCGAGCCCGGGGAGGTCGAGGCCGCCCCCGCCGCCACCGACCCGCACCGCCTGCGCCACGAGCGGGGCCTCGGCATCCCGATCATGCGGTCGCTCGTCGACCGGGTGGGGTACGAGGCGGTGCCGGGCGGCACCGTCCTCACCCTCGTCGTCGATCGCTGACGTCGAGGAAGAAAATCTCGTGTTCGACGTTTAGGCCCCCGCGGGGTGGGTAGGCAGGCGTCCGTCGGGTTCGGTTCGCCGTCTCCGATGAGCGATCTGGTCACGATGCTTGTAATCGGATCGCAAACGATGTAACGTGACCGCAACGTCATCCCCCGAGATGACGGCACCCTCTGAGGCACCGGTAGTTTCGTCGGTCTGTCCGCCCGCCCCGACGAAGCGCCGGTGCCTCGGGCGTTTTCCGGCACGTTCGGTCGGCTCGAGATCAGTCCGCGACCTCGCGACGGCCCTCGAGGGCCCGGCCCAGCGTGAGCTCGTCGGCGTACTCGAGGTCGCCCCCGACGGGCAGGCCGCTGGCGATGCGGGTGACCTTCACGTCCAGGTCCTTCAGGAGGCGGCCCAGGTACATGGCGGTGGCCTCCCCCTCCAGGTTGGGGTTCGTGCAGAGGATCACCTCGGACACGCCCTCGGCCACGATCCGGGCGCAGAGCTCCCGGATGCGGAGCTGGTCGGGGGTGACCCCGTCGATGGGGCTGATGGCGCCCTGGAGCACGTGGTAGAGCCCATGGAACTCCTGGGTCTTCTCCACGGCGACGATGTCCCGCGGCTCCTCGACGACGCACAGGATGCTGGGGTCCCGGCGCTCGTCGGTGCAGAGCTCACAGGCATCGCCCTCGGCGATGTTGAAGCAGCGCTGGCAGAAGCTCACCCGGTCCTTCGCCTGGGTGATGGCCGTCGCCAGGCGCAGGGCGTCGATCTTCTCCTGCTTGAGCAGGTGGAAGGCGATGCGCTGGGCCGACTTCGGGCCGATGCCGGGCAGCCGGCCCAGCTCGTCGATCAGGTCTTGGACGGGGGCGGCGTAGACGTTCGCCATCGCCGGGTTCAGCCGGCGCCGAAGAGGTCGCCGAGGGGGCCCATGGCCGCCCGCTGCACCTCTGCCAGCTGCGCGTTCACGTCGTGGAGGGCGGCGAGGACGAGATCCTCCAGCATCGGCACGTCGTCGGGATCGACGGCCTCGGGGGAGATCGACACGCTCAGCACCTGACCGGTCCCGGTGGCACGGATCCGCACCGCGCCCCCACCGGCCACGCCCTCGACCTCCTGCTCGCCCGCCTCGGCCTGCTTGGCCATCATCTGCTGGGCCTGTTCGAGCAGGTCCCCGAAGGCCCCGCCACCGCCGAAGGCATCCCCCAGGGCGGATAGGTCGGGCAGGGCAGGGGCTGCAGGGGTCTCGTCGCCGGCGTCGGTCACGCCTCGCAGCGTAGGGCCTGCTCCGGGCGCTTACGGCTCCTCGACGAGCTCGGCACCGGGGAAGGCCTCCGTGAGCCGGGCCACGCCGGTGACCGCCGTGGGGGCGTCCTCGAGGTCGTGGACGTCGCCGACGTCCTCGTCCTCGACAGGAGGACCGGCGGGATCCGGTGGGGAGCTCCGGCGCTGACCCGGATCGGGGGCCGCATCCGCCGCCGCCTGCAGGCGCATGGGCACCGGGCGGCCGAAGTGGCGGCCGAGAGCTGCCTCGAGCTCGGCCCGTCGGGGCTCCCCGGCGATGACGTGCCCGCTGGACATGCTGAACGTGGCGTGCCCGGCGGCGACCTCGGTGAACCGACCCTCGGAGTAGACGGCCTGCAGGCTGGGCTTGAAGCCGGCCAGGATGGCGGGCCACGCCGCCACGAGCTCGTCGAGCGACGGCAGCCCGGCCCCGGTCGAGGGGGAGGACGGCGCCGGTGCTGCAGGAGCCGACGTGACGGGCGGAGCGCTGGCCGCCGGCGGCTCGGACGACGAGCCCGGGTCCGGCCGGGCCGGAGCGGGCGACGCCGAGGAGGCGGCGGTGGCCTTGCGCACGGGTTCGCGAGCTCGTCCCGGCGGGCCGGGGACGGTACCCGTGCTCGCCGCCTGGACCTTGGCCAGCTCGGCGCGCGCGGCGGCCGGGCCGGCCCCCGTCGACAGCACGTCGGGGACGGCCGGGCCGCCGGTGGCGGCGGTGCGGTCGCCCGTGTCCGACGGTCCCGGCGCACCGGCGCCTCCCGCGGAGGCAACGGTGCGCTCAAGCCGTTCGAGGCGGTCGAGCACGGCCTCGAGGGAGCGGTCGGCCTCGGGCCGGCACAGCCGCACGAGGGCCACCTCGAGGACGATGCGGGGATCCGGCTTCTTGGCCAGCTCCACCAGGGCCTCGCCCAGTACCTCCAGGGCGCGGGTGAGCCCAGCCGGCCCGAGCGCTGCGCCCAGCCGGGCGGCCCGCTCCTGGTCGGCCACCGGGAGGTGCCGGTCGGGGGCCTGCATGACGGCGAGGAAGGCGTCGCGGAGGCGACCCATCAGCACCTCGCCGAGGGTGCGCGGATCCCGACCGGCGGCGGTGGCCTCCGCGACGGCGACGAGGGCGGCGCCCGCATCGCGGTCGACGAGGGCCGAGAGCACGGCCTCGGCCGGCTGGACCTCCGCCACGACGCCCCCCATGGCGGCCACCTGGTCGAGCGCAGAGAGCGTGTCCCGCGCCGATCCGCCTCCCTGTCGGACGACGTAGTCGACGGCTTCCTCGTCGAGGTCGAGGCCGGCGTCGGCGATCACGTGGCGGACGTGGTCGGCCAGCTCCTCGGCCGGCAGCAGGTGGAACTCGAAGTGCTGGGTGCGGCTGCGGATGGTGGGCAGCACCTTCTGGGGGTCCGTCGTGGCGAGGATGAACACCACGTGCGGCGGCGGCTCCTCCAGCGACTTCAGCAGGGCGTTGGAGGCGCCGGTGCTGAGCATGTGGACCTCGTCGAGGATGACGACCTTGCGGTTGCCCGACGTGCCCAGGGGGATGCGCTCGATCAGCTCCCGGATGTTGGCCACGCCGTTGTTGGAGGCGGCGTCGAGCTCGAGGAGCCAGTCCACGATGCGGCCGTCGTCGACGGCGACGCAGTTGGGGCACACACCGCAGGGCTCGCCGTCTTGGGGGTCCTCGCAGTTGAGGACCTTGGCCAGGATCCGAGCGGTGGACGTCTTGCCGGTGCCCCGGGGGCCGCTGAAGAGGTAGGCGTGCCCGACCCGGTCCTCCTGCACGGCGGTGCGCAGGGCCCGCATCACGTGGTCCTGGCCCCGCTGCTCGCTGAAGCGCTTGGAGCGGTAGCGGCGGTACAACGCCTGGTACGGATCAGCCATCGGTGCGACCCTACCGGGGCGCTGCGACGCCGCGAGCGGGGCGCGGAAGGGCCCGCTCCCCCATGTGACGGTCAGGCGATCTGCGGCACACCGCAGGCTCCGCTGAGAGCTGCTGCCTCCCGGCCCTGACTCGGTTCACGGACTGCAGTTGCACAGGACCCGACCGCCACATGTGAGAGCGGGCCGAGCGACACGATAGCCTCACCGGTCCCAGGCGCCACCTTCGGGGGGTGCCCGAGGAGGGGTGCGAGAGCGGCCGAATCGGCACGACTGGAAATCGTGTGTGGGGCAACCCACCGTGGGTTCAAATCCCACTCCCTCCGCCACGTCGCCGCCGGGCGGCCGCTCGACGGCGGCCGCCCGCCGCGCGGCGTCAGCGCCGACAGATCACGAGCAGGGAGCAGCGCCGGTCGGGGTCCGTCGCCTCGGGCGTCCCCGGGGGCGGCGGGGGCGGCGCCGTCGGCTCGGCCTGGGTCGGAGGCGCCGGAGCGGTCGTGGGCGGCGAGGCCGGCGACGAGGGGGCGGGAGGCGCCGGGGCGGCGGTGATCGGTAGCAGGCCCAGGCGCACGGGACCGCCGGCCAGATCGACCTGCTCCGGACGGCGCTGGCCCTGGCTCGCCATCGCCGCGTCGGCGTAGGCGAAGGCCTCTTGTACGGTCGTGCCGGCCCGCCCCTCGAGCCAGCCCTCCCTCACCATGTGGTGGATCAGGTAGGACCCGCCGATGTCCGAGCTCTCGTAGGCCAGGGAACCGGCGTCGGCGGCGCCGGTCAGGATGCGGCCCGGGGCCAGGATCTCCGTGAACCCGCCGGCGTAGCAGGCGGCCAGCAGCACCCACAGCTGACCCGACTGCACCGGCGCCAGCAGGGCGGCCAGCTCGGCGTCGGTGATCAGGCCGCCGTCGGCGGCGACGAGAGCCTCCGTGTCGGCGTCGAGCTTGCGGACGTGGCCGGCGAAGGCGAGGACGAGGGTGGCACCGGGACGTGCCTGGGCCACGAGCGCCGCGATGGCCGCCTCGAGGCCGGCGCGGCGGGCCTGCCCGTCGCGCAGGACCATGCGGTTGCCAGAGGGGACGCCGAAGCCGGCCAGGGCGGCGTCCACGGTCTGCGCGTCGGCGCCGGCCCAGCGGAGGTCGTGGGCGCTCCCGGGGTAGTCGTCGATCCCGGCCACCACGGCGAACACCTCGCCCGGCTCCCCCTCACCGGTGAAAGCGGGCGGGGCCGGCACGGCGGGGGCCAGCTCCCCGGTCAGGTCCTCGGTCGGGGGGACGACGGCCTCCGCGCCCGGCGGCGGCACGGCGGGGGCCGGCGCGGCGGAGCGGCCGATCGGCGCGAGCGCCCGATCGAAGCCCCGCTCGGCGGGTATGAGCGCGGCGGCGCCGGGCGCCGCAGCCAGCAGGACGGCGACGATGGCAGCGGCGGTCCATCGCCCAGACTGCATCCCAACCCCCGCTGGTCTGGCCGGACGGCCCCAGCGCCGTCCGAACAGCTGGTGGGTCAGTTCGCCCCGACCAGCGCACCTTCCTGCTGCCGGTACCGTGCAGCCGTGACCGGTCCCCGCCCCGAGGAGCTCACCGCCATGGCCCTCGCCCTGGACGAGGCCCGGGACGCGGGCCAGCAGGGGGACATCCCGGTCGGTGCGGTGGTGCTCGTGGGCGGGGAGGTGGTGGCCCGCGCCGGCAACGAGCGGGAGGCCCGCGGCGACCCCACGGCGCACGCCGAGGTCCTCGCGCTGCGGGCGGCCGCGGCCGCCCTCGGCACCTGGCGCCTCGACGCCGCGACTCTCGTCGTCACGCTCGAGCCCTGCCCGATGTGCGCCGGGGCCCTCGTCGGAGCACGGGTGGGCCGGCTCGTGTTCGGGGCCGCCAACCGCGACAACGGGGCTTGCGGGACCCTCTACAACCTCTGCGCCGACCCCCGGCTCAACCACGAGGTGGAGGTCGTGCCCGGCGTCGAGGCGGCCGCCGCAGGGGCCCTCCTCGACGACTTCTTCGCCGACCGGCGGCGCTGAGCGGCGTTCGGCCTCGTCCGGCCGGCCGGGTAACGTGGTCGACGGAGAGCTGCCAGAGCGGACGAATGGGACGGTCTCGAAAACCGTTGTGGCTTTCGGGTCACCGTGGGTTCGAATCCCACGCTCTCCGCCGCCGTGGCATCGCGGAGCATCGAGCAGGGATGCTCCGCGACGGCCCACGAACCGCCCGAACCGGGACGGTCCGGATTCGACGGGAGGGGGTCGGGCGCGGCTAGCCAGGGACGATGTCCCCCCGCCGACTCCCCGCCCTCGCCCTCGTCGCCCTCCTGCCGCTGGTGGCTGGCTGCTCCGACGACGACAGCAGCGACGGCACCACCACGACGGTGGCGGCCGGCGGCAGCACGACCGCTGCCCGGGACGACCCCGGCGATGCCACCAAGGACGACCTCGTGGCCGCCATCGAGCGGACGCGCCGCTCCAAGAGCATGGAGGTGACCCTCCGGCTGGCCTTCGACGGCGGGTCCACCCTGGGCTCCCAGGCGGCCTCCATCGCCGGGCCGATCGTCCTCGACGGCAGCGCCATGGAGCTCACCAGCGAGGTCGACGGCCAGGCGGGGGCGATCCGGCTCGTCGTGCTGGACGGGCAGGCCTGGGTGGGGGGCGAGGGCGAGGAGATGCAGGGGGCACTGCCGGACGGGGTCGACTGGGCGACGCTCCCGGCGGAGGACCTGTTCGCCTCGCCGGGGTTCACCAACCCCGGGGACCTCACCTTCCTCTACCTGCTCAACGGCGCCCAGGACATCGAGGCCACGGGCGAGGGGAGCTACCGCTTCGGCATCGACCTCGAGGAGGCCGTGCGCTCGTCCCCCGCCGACGTCCAGGAGGAGCTGGCCGGCACGCTGACGTTCTCCGGGGCTGCTGACCCCGAGATCACCGGTGAGGTGCAGCTCGACGACGAGGGCCGCATCGTCGCCCTCGACGTCGTGGGCGTGCAGACCCCGACGGCGGACGAGCGCGAGCAGCTCGACCTGGCCGAGGGCGACGAGCTGACCATCGAGCTCCACGTGGCCGTCGAGGCCATCGACGAGCCGGTGGAGATCGCCGAGCCGGACGGGGAGATCGTCGACATCGCCGATGCGCCCGAGGTCGCCACCCTGATCGGCGTCATTGCCGGCTGACGGCGTCGCTCAGAGGTCGGCGAACGAGGCGCCGATCCGGCGCAGCTCCTCGAGGTGCTCGGTGGCCAAGGAGGCCAGCACCTGCTCCCCCTCCTCGGTGAGCACGACGTGGACGACCCGGTGGTCGACCTCGTCCCGGGCCCGGGTGAGCAGCCCGGCCGCCTCCGCCCGGTCGACGAGCTGGACCGTGGAGTGGTGGCGGAGGAGCAGGTGCTCGGCCAGCTGGCCCATCGTGGGCGGGGCCTCGCCCGGGTGACCCCGCACGGCGAGGAGCAGCTGGTGCTGGGCCGGGGTGAGACCAGCTGCGATGGCCCGGTCGCCGCTCCACTTCAGGAAGCGACGCAGGCCGGTGCGCAGCTCGAGGAGCCGCCGGTACTCGGCGTCGCTGGGTTGTCGCTGGCGCGTCATCCAAGAGTATCCTAACAGGATATGAATCCGAGTCGGAAGATGTGGCAGCTGGTCGTCATCGTGGGCGTGGTGTCGGGCCTCATCGGCGCTGCCTACATCGGGGCCATGCAGTTCGTGGACCACGTCCTCGGCGCCGAGCACTGGAGCAACGGCGGCCACCTCGTGGTGCTAGCCCTCGTCGGCGCCGCCATCGGCGGGCTGACCCTGCTCCTCGGCAGCCCGGGCGACGTCGAGCTCCTCGTCGACAACATCCACGTCACCGGCGGCCGAGAGGACATCCGCGACCTCCGGAGCCTCATCCCCGTCTCCCTCCTCGGCATCGGCGCCGGCAGCGCCATCGGACCGGAAGCGCCCCTCGTGCAGACGACCGGGTCCATCGGCTCATGGGTCGCGCGCCGCCACGGGCTGGGGACCGAGGACCTGCGGGTGCTGACCATCACCGGCATGGCGGCCGGGTTCACCGTGCTGTTCGGCACCCCGCTCGGCGGCGCCATCTTCGCCCTCGAGATCCTCCATCGACGGGGCCTGCAGTACTACGAGGCGCTCATGCCCTCGGCCATCGGCGCCCTCTCGGGCTACGCCGTGTTCTCCGTCGTCCGAGACGCCGGGATGGGCCCCGTCTGGGACTTCCCGGCCGGATCGCGCCTGCACCCGGGCGACCTGCTCGTCGGCGTCGGGGGCGGGGTCGCCGGCGCTGCGGTGGCCATCGCCTTCACCTACGTCACGGTCTTCCAGCGCTGGGTCATCCACCAGCTGCCCGCCCTCGCCCGGCCCGTCGCCGGTGGCCTCATCCTCGGCGGCCTCGCCTTCCTCAGCCCGTACGCCCTCACCTTCGGAGAGGCCCAGATCAACACGATCCTCGCCACCGAGCTCGGCATCGGGACGCTGCTGCTGGCGGCCGGGTGCAAGCTCCTCGCCTCGTCGGCCATGGTGTCCTCGGGCTGGCGGGGAGGCTTCATCATCCCGCTGTTCTTCCTCGGGGTGGTCCTCGGCACGATCGCCAGTCGCGAGCTGCACACGGACCTCGTCGTCACGGTCGTGGCGCTGATGGTGGCCTGCAACGTGGGGGTCACCAAGACCCCGTTCGGGTCGACGCTCGTCGTCACCGGCATGGCTGGCGTGGCCCTGCTGCCGACCAGCCTCGTCGCCGCCATCGTGGCCCTCGTGCTGACGAGCCGGGTCGGGCTCATCGAGACCCAGCGTGAGCGCGATCCCGTCGTGGCCTGAGCCCGGGCATCGGGGGGCAGCCGAACGGGTAGGCGGCTCGGAGGCGAGCGGGCCCACCACCGATCGGAGATCCATGGCAGCGCAACGACCGGCCAAGGCCACGCCGCGCAAGGCGTCCAGCAGGACGAGCACCACCAACGCGAACAAGGCGACCGCCAAGGAGCAGGCCAAGGACGCGGTGGCGGCGGCTCCCGTGCCGGAGAAGGAGCGGCTGCTGGCCGGGCTCGACGACGCCAAGCTCGGCGCTCCCGCCCGCGACGTCGCCGTCGGCGCGGCGTGGGCCCAGCAGGGCGACACCATCACGACCGATACCGGCGTCCCCGTCGACGACACCGACAACACCCAGCGGGTCGGTGCCCGCGGGCCCGCCCTCCTGCAGGACTTCCACCTGCGGGAGAAGATCATGCACTTCGACCACGAGCGCATCCCCGAGCGTGTGGTCCACGCCCGCGGGGCGGGGGCCCACGGTCGCTTCATCCTCGAGACGTCGCTGGAGGAGGTCACCTGCGCCCGCGTCCTCACCGAGGTCGGCAAGGAGACGCCCACCTTCGTGCGCTTCTCCACGGTGGCCGGCAGCCGGGGTTCGCTCGACACGGCTCGTGACGTGCGCGGCTTCGCCACGAAGTTCTACACAGATGAGGGGATCTGGGACCTCGTCGGCAACAACATCCCGGTCTTCTTCATCCAGGACGGCATCAAGTTCCCCGACGTCGTCCATGCCGTGAAGCCCGAGCCCGACCGCGAGATCCCCCAGGCGGCCAGCGCCCACGACACCTTCTGGGACTTCGCGTCGCTCCAGCCCGAGACGACCCACATGCTCATGTGGGTGATGTCCGACCGGGCCATTCCCCGGTCCTTCCGCACGATGGAGGGCTTCGGCGTCCACACCTTCCGCTTCTACAACGAGGCGGGCGAGTCGACGCTCGTGAAGTTCCACTGGAAGCCCGCGGCCGGCATCCACTCCCTCGTGTGGGAGGAGGCCCAGATGCTGGGCGGCGTCGACGCCGACGTGCACCGCCGCGACCTCTGGGACGCCATCGAGGCGGGCAACCTCCCCGAGTGGGAGCTCGGCGTGCAGCTGTTCCCCGACACCGAGGACCAGATGTTCGAGGGGATCGACCTGCTCGACCCCACCAAGCTCGTCCCCGAGGAGCTGGCGCCCGTTCAACGGGTGGGCCGCATGGTCCTCGACCACAACCCGACGAACTTCTTCGCCGAGACCGAGCAGGTGGCGTTCTGCACGGCGCACGTGCCCCGCGGCATCGACTTCACCGACGACCCGCTGCTCGCCGCTCGGAACTTCTCCTACCTCGACACCCAGATCACCCGGCTCGGCGGCCCCAACTTCAACCAGCTGCCGATCAACCGCCCCCGGTCGCCGGTCAACACCAACCAGCGCGACGGCTACGGCCAGCAGGCCATCCACGCCGGCGTGGCGTCCTACTCGCCCAACCGCACCGGCGGGGCCTGCCCGTTCCACGTGGGATCAGCCGGCGCCATTGCCGTGCCCCGCGCCGTCGAGGGGACCGTGGTGCGCGAGCGCCCCGCCTCCTTCGACGACCACTACAGCCAGGCCACCCTGTTCTGGCGGTCGATGAGCCCCGTGGAGCAGGACCACATCGTGGGCGCCTTCTCCTTCGAGCTGGCCAAGTGCGTCGATCCGGCCATCCGCGAGCGGATGGTGACGAACCTCGCCAACGTCGACGCCGAGCTGGCCGGACGGGTGGCCGAGCACCTCGGCCTCGCTGCTCCCCCGGCCGGCGACATCGCCACCGACGTCGCCCCGTCACCCGCCCTGTCCCAGATGCCCGACTCCCCCGGGCCCATCGCCGGACGCCAAGTCGGCGTCATGGCCGGGCCCGGCGTGGACGCCAAGGGCGTGAACGCGCTGCGCAAGGCGCTCGGCGCGGCCGGAGCCCAGGTGTACGTCATCGCCCCGACCGCGGCGCCGCTCACCAAGGGCAAGGCGGGCCTGTCCCCCGACCGCACCGTGCTCACCACCCGCTCGGTCGAGTACGACGCCCTCGTCGTCGCCGGCGGCGACTCGGCCGCGGACCTCGCCAGCGACCGCTGGGCCGCCGTGAACCTCGGCGAGGCCTTCCGCCACCACAAGACGATCGCCGCCTGGGGTGCAGGCACCCAGGTGCTCGACGCCCTCGCGCTCGACGGTCCGGGCGTGGTCACGGGTGAGCTCGCCGACAAGGCCTTCACCCAGGAGCTGGCCGACGCTATCGGCTGGCACCGCCACTGGGACCGCCAGCCCTGACCGGCGGGTCGCCGCTGATCGTCGATCGATCCTCCCCCGCACCGCCACGTCGCATGAGCGAACATGTGCCGTGCACGCCATCCGGGAGCTGCCTGCGCAGCCGATCACGATCAGCGGCGAACTGAGCCTGTACGTCCTCGGCTGCGACGGCTCCTACGCCGGCCCCGGTGGCGCCTGCAGCGGGTACCTCGTCACCACGGCGACTGAACGGGTCTGGATCGACACCGGCCCGGGCACCCTGGCCCGGGTCCAGCACCACGTGGCGCTGACGGACCTCACGGCCATCGTCGTCACCCATGAGCACGCCGACCACTGCAGCGAGCTGCCGGTGCTGCGCAACGCGCTGAGGTACCTCCTCGGCGTGTCGGGGCTCCCCGTCGTCACCACCGCCGGCACCCGCCGCCTGGTGGACGACTTCTGTGGCGGGGCCTCACCGACGTTCGCCTGGGATGTCGCGTCCGGGGGCGACGAGCGCCGGCTGGGCGACCTCCGCCTCCGCTTCGTCACCACCGACCACCCGGTCGAGACCCTGGCCGTCCGGATCGACCACCCGAGCGGCTCGCTCGCCTACACCGCCGACACCGGCTCGGGCCTCGACGGGGCAGCGCTCGACCCGGACGGCACCGGCGTGGACCTGTTGGTCGTCGAGGCGTCGATGCCGCCGGACCAGGAGGACCTCGTGCAGCACCTCTCGGGCGCACAGGCCGCGCGGCTCGCGGTGGAGGCCGGCGCCCGCCGGGTGCTGGTCACCCACGTCGTCCCGGGATCGGACCCGGCCGAGCGGGGCGCGGAGGTCGAGGCCGGCCTCCGGGCGCGCCGCTCCACGGCGCCCGTGCTGCTCGCCGTCGACCACCAGCCCCGCTGACCGGCGCGGTCCGGACCGCTCCGCGGGCGGGGCGGGTACCATCCCGGCGTGGCGCACCCTGTGGTCGTGGTGAAGCAGGAGGGCCGCAAGCCCCTCTACCTGCAGGTCCGCGAACCGATCGAGATCGGTCGCGAGTGCGACGGCATCATCCTCACCGACGGGCAGGCGTCGCGGCGGCACGCCTCGATCTCACCCAGCGGTGGCTCGGTGATCGTCGAGGACCTCGGCAGCACCAACGGCACGACGCTCGACGGCACCCGGATCGCCTCGGCCGTGGTGCTGATGCCGGGGTCGGTGATCCGCATCGGCGACACCGTGGTCCAGCTCGTCGCCGAGGCGCCGCCCGGTGCTCCCGTGGCCGCGGCGGCGCCCGGGGGGAGCCGGTCGACGATCGTCACGGGGGGTGACTCCTTCGGCGGGGCGGTGAAGGGCGGAGGAGGAGGTCCCTCCGGCATCCGGGAGACCTCGATGGACGCGGTGGCGCGGGCCGTCGAGAAGGCTCCCCTGCCGAGGCAGTCGATCGACTCCGACGGCGGCACGATCACGATCGTGTTCAGCGACATCGAGTCCTCCACCCAGCGGGCCACATCGATGGGTGACGCCGCCTGGATGAAGGTGCTCGGCGCCCACAACGGGATCATCCAGCGCCACGTGGACAAGTGGCACGGCACCGTCGTGAAGAACCAGGGCGACGGCTTCATGCTCACCTTCGGCGGCGCCCGCCGGGCGCTGCGGGCGATGATCGGCGTGCAGCGGGACCTCGAGGAGTTCGCCCGGGACAACCCCGACAAGGGGGTCCGGGTGCGGGTCGGGGTGCACACGGGTGAGGTCATCTCCGAGGACGGGGACATCTTCGGCAAGCACGTGATGCAGGCGGCCCGCGTCGGCGGACTGGCCGACGGCGGTGAGATCCTCGTCTCCTCGCTGGTCAAGGAGATCGCCGCCGCGCGAGGCGACCTCGCCTTCGGGGAGCCGCGCGTCGTCGCCTTCAAGGGCATCGAGGGCGACCACGTGGTCTACCCGCTCCTCTGGCAGGAGTTCGACGAGGACTAGGTCGAAGCGTCGTCGTCGGCGGAGGCCACAGCGACGGGTGTGCGCTCGGCGAAGCCGCTGCCGGGGATGAACGCGCCCGATGTGGCCGGCAGGTGGGCACCCGTGGCCCGGGCTACTGCCTGCTCGGCGACAGCCTGGAGCGCCTCCTCTTCCCGCACGTCCCGGATGCTCCGCGACAGCGGCCCTGGGGCGACGTAGCCGATGGCGAAGCCGATCACGGTCGGGAGGAACACGAGCGGCACCCACGCCTCTACGTCGGCGAAGGCGACGCGCAGGATCGACACGCCGAGCGCCAGCGTCACGCCGATGGCCGAGCCGGCGATGGCGAACTGCAGGCCGCGCACGAACCGGTTCGACGGCAGGCGGCGGCGCAGCGTGTTGAGGACGAGCACGGTGACGCTGAAGATCGAGATGCCGACGACCACCACCGCGAAGAGCCCGAGGGTCGACGTCGCCTTGCCCCGGACGTCGACCACGAAGGTCTGCTCGCCGAGGAGGCGCCGGTCCGAGTCGTAGACCCGCAACGCGGTGCCGAGGTAGCCCGTGGCCTGGCTGTCGAGGTCGAAGAAGTCGAGCGCCGTCTCGACGGTGGTCTCCTCACCGGGCTGCAGGGTGGCCCGGACACCGAGGTCGTAGGTGAGGAACGTGAGCCCGAGGGCCTTGCCCTCGAGGCGGACGTAGCGGATCTCCTCGACCTGGTCGCCGAGGTTGCGGATCGTCACCTCGAGGGGGACCGGCTGGCGGGGCTCGATGCGGATGGGTTCGGTGCTGTCGGCCGTGGCGACGTCCCGCCCCCCGATCCGGGCTTCGACCTCGACCGGGGACGCGGCGAAGGCCGGCGCCGTCGGGTAGGCCAGCACGATGAGGAGGAGGCCGAGGATGGCCAGGCGGCGCCTCACTTGGTCCACCGCTGGGTCGAGGCCGACGGCAGCGGCGTCCTGAACACGACGGCCACCACGATGATGGCGAGGACCATGGACAGGGCCAGCTGGCCGGAGCCCCCGCTGCCCGCCGCTGACCACGTCACCTCCGGGCGCTCGATCTGGACACCGGCGACGACGGTCTGCGGCTGCGACACCCCGGCGTCGGTCAGCGCGCCCACCGCCACGGGCCGGTCCACGACGATGCGGGTCGGGTCGCCCGAGAACGGCTGCGTCGCCGACCACAGGACCTCGCCTCCGCCGCCGCGGAGCTCGACCGTGAACGCCGCCCCGACCTCCAGGTCCCCGCTCACCACCACCACGTCGATGACCCAGTCATCCAGCCGCGGGTTGTAGTCCCCCACCTCGAACGAGATGTCCACCTGCCCGACCGGCGGCTGCTCCTGCCCAGACGCCGG
>DASUDP010000065.1:0-48891 GCA_036275535.1 Acidimicrobiales bacterium
CAACGACGGCGGCATCGCGGGGTCGGTGGACGTCAGCGATTCGAGCCAGGCATGGGGGACGGTGCGGCGCCCGGGCCGCCGGCCCACCAGGCGGACCTCGGCCCGGGCGAGTCGCTCCCGGGCGATCCGGTCGACCGCGACCGCCAGCGCGCCGGCGGCCCGGGCATGGTCCTCGATCGAGTCGTCGCGCAGGAGTCCGGCTAGCAGCACCCGATCGCCGATCCCGGGCAACGGGAGCCACCACGACCGCGCCGCGCCGCCCCCGTCGTCGCTCAGCGATGGGGCCACCTTGCCGGCATCGACCAAGTACCGAGCCACCACCTCAACCCGGTCCGTGTCCTCTAGATCCGGGCGCGCTGCACCCGCCAGCACCGTTGTGCGACGTTGTTCCTCCACTCCCGGTGAGTCTCGCAGACCGCATCGAGCCCACCCGACAACGACCCTCACCGCCGCGCTCTCGATGACGGCGAACCCTGGGCGTCCCCGCCCCCGCCAGAGGGGGGTGTGGTCGGCCGTGCCGGAGCAGCTGGTCGATGGGCAGCACGAGGCGCTCCTCGGGCATGGGCTTGGGGCGGGTGGACATATCGCTCGGCAAGGTACTGAGGAGCATCGGCCGGCCAGTCCAAGTGGCAGCGAAGCGGGCCGGCGGCGGGGCGCAGCGAGCCGGGTGCGGTGGGAGGCGGGGCCCCGGTTCAGGGACCCTGTTCGGCACGGCGGGCCAGGGCGGCCATCGCACGGTCCAGGTTCTTCGTGAGCGAGCCCTTGGCCAGCTGCATCAGCGGCCGCAACAGCGGCGCCGGGTCGAGGTGCATGGTGTAGGTGATGGCGGTGCCGCCGTCGCCGTGCGGCACGAGCGTGCAGTCCTCCACCAACGACCGCACGAACCGAGGCCTCGCGCTCGTGCCGGTGAAGGCCCAGCGTTGACCAACGTCCCAGGCGATGAACCGCTCCTCGACCGTCGCCCCGGGGATGGAAACCCGCCGCCGAGCCCCCACGCCTTCGGCCGGGCCGAGCACCTCGACCTTCTTCACGCCGGCGAACCACTCCGGCCAGCGCTCGTGGTCGGCCAGCACCGCGAAGACGCGCTCAGGCGGCGCCGTCGACGTCGCCCGGCCGGTCACGGCCAGCGGCGACGAGGCCGCCCACACCAGATCCTGCTCCACCATCGCTCCCACAGTGCGCGACCGTACCGCCCGCTCGGAGGGACCCGCTACGAGGAGGGCGGCAGGGCCCTGCGGTGGTCCCACGCCCCCGGGTCGGTCGTCGAGCGCCATCCCGCGATCTCACTGAGGGCCCACCGCGCCCAGGCGGCGGTGGCCCGCTCCTGGTCCAGCTCGTACTTGAGGGCGATGGTGTTCAGGTGGAGCCGTTGCGGGAACGCCACGTCGCCGCCGCGGTTCTCGGCCGCCCTCGCCTCCAGCTCGTCCAGCCGGCGGTCGGCGGTCTCGGCGATGGTGGTCAGGTTGCGCCGGAGCTGCTCGAGGGTGCCGCTGTCGGCGAAGAACACCTTCACGAGGCCCTCGAACTCGAGTGAGGGCGGCGCCGGGGGCTCGTCCAGCCACCGGCGCAGGGAAGTGCGGCCGCGCGCGGTGATGGCGTACACGGTCCGGGGCCGGGCGCCGGTCATCTCCGAGCTGGCGGTGGCCAGCCCGGCGGCGACCAGCCGCTTTGGCTCGTCGTAGAGCTTGCGCTCGGCCCGCGGCCAGAACCAACCGAGCGAGCGGCGAACCTGCTTGGCCAGCTCGTAGGTGGACCAGCGCTGCAGCGCGAGAAGCCCGAGGAGGGCGTGGGAGGTGGTCGACGGGGTGTCGGACATGCAAGAGGTTGACATGCTGCCCTGGGCAGTGTCTACTGCGGAAGTGATACTGCAAAGGGCAGTATTTACGGAACCACAGGAGATGACGATGTCGACGACCACCGCCCCCCGCACGCTCATCCGCGGGAGCGAGGAGGGCCAGGCCACCTGGTTCTTCAACTCCCTCATGACGATGAAGGCGAGCCTGGACGAGACGGCTGGCGCCTACAGCCTCAGCGAGCAGCTCGTCACGGCGGCCTCCAACCCGCCGATGCACGTGCAGGCCCACGAGGACGAGGCCTTCTACGTCATCGACGGCGAGGTCGAGCTCGAGGTCGACGGCGTCGTCGTGGTCGCCACGGCCGGCGACTTCGCCTTCGTCGCCCGAGGCGCCGCCCACTGCTTCCGGGTGCTCTCCGACACCGCCCGGATGCTCGTCATCTGCTCGGGCAAGCCGGCCGACGGTCTCGAGGAGTTCTTCCTCGGGATGGGCGAGCCGGCCACCGAGCGGGTCCTGCCGGTGCCCGGCGCCCCCGACGAGCAGCGCCTGGCCGAGCTGTGCGCTCGGACGGGCATCGAGCTGCTCTGAGGGTCTTGCTCAGGCGGGCGTGCGGGATCGGGCAGCGACGGCACTGAGGCCCGTCAGATCCTCGATGAGGGCGGCGGTGCGGTCGCGGCGGGCAGGGATCACGAGGGCGTAGAGGATGCTCAGCGCCTTGGGGCACGCAGGACGCGGAAACGCTGCGAGCTGCTCGTGCCGCCCTCTGCCTGGGCGAGGGCGATGCGCCACTCCGAGCTGTCCGGGTAGAAGGCGGTGGGGACCGTGATCCACACGAGCTCGTACGGCTCGGCCGAGACGATCTCGCACACCCGTCCCCACCGGAACACCCCGGCCCGGTTGCGGCCCCGGAAGCGGGCCCCTGGCGTTGCCTTGGTGGCGTCGCCCAGCCAGGCCGCACCGACGCACTCGTGGCTCCACTCGCCGACGCGGGTCACGTCGCGGACGACCTCCCACACGTCGTCGATGCGGGCGTCGACGGTGACGGCCACGTCGTTCTCGAGCTGCACGCGCCGGGGTGGCCGCTTCCCTCGCTCGTGCGGGCCCAGAGCGCGGCGGAGCGTCGCGCCGGCGGTGCCCGTCGTCGTGGTGCCAGCGGGTGTGCCGGATGCGGTGGCCATGACGTCCCTCCTCGGGTCAGGCGCGTGGGATGACGACCTCGAGCGTGGCGGCAGCCCACGCCTCGTACTGCTCGGGTGACCAGCCGGACTCCTCGACGGCCAAGAGGTAGACCTCCGGGCTCACGACGGCCCACACGCCATCGCGCTCAGGAGCCGTCGGCGGGCGGTCCAGGATGAGCTCGAGGCCCGTCGCCACGTGGCGTCGCTGCCGCTCGCGCGTCGCATCCCCGTGGCGGCCCACCCGTCGGCCACGAAGAGCTCCTGCGCCACCTGCACCACGGCCCGCTTGGTCTGCTCGGCCTGTTGCTCCCTCAGCCCGGACCGGTAGGGACGCCGAACGGCGGTGCCATGGGAGCCCGCGGGTGCAACTGCCACACGAGCACCACGTTCTACGGGCGAGGGGCCAGATCCGGCTGGAGCCAGGCCATCTCCATGGCGCGGACGTCGTCGGGGATCGACATCGGTCGACGCCCGCGGATGTCGAAGGCGAGGCTCACGATCTCGAACACGGTGAGCAACCCGCCCGTGTCGAGGTCGTAGGCCCAGTGCACCCGGTGGGTGACCTTGTCGTGGATGGCCACGCCGGCGCCGAAGCTCTGGATGCGGGTGCCGACCGCGGGCAGGGCGACGCACTGCAGGCGGGTCTCCATCGAGGCCCAGGCCATGAGGCGACCGTCGGACGTCTCCCGGGGTTGGCCACCGGTGTCGCCCTCCACGGCCACGCCGCCCCACGTCAGCATGGGGGCCTTCTCCAGCCGGTAGGCGCCCCGCTCATCGCACTCGTCCGCAGCGATGCGCCGCTCCTGGCGCGTGGCCAACCCCCGCTCGCGCAGCTCCTCGAGGGATGGTGCGGTGCCCACCAGGTCCGCATCCAGCGACACCGTTCGGGTGGCGGCGTACGTGGGCGGGTCGATGGCCTGGATCGCGGTTGCCTCGACCACCTCAGCGGGGACCGGGAACCGACGGCCGAGGTCGTCGACGGGGCTCACCGCGTGCACGAAGGTGGCGGCGAGGTCACCGCTGTCGACGGCGACGAGCTCGTGGTGGAGGCGCAGCGCCGCCGGCGAGGCGCCGAGCACCCCGCTTCGCACCGCCAGCGAGGTGCCGAGCATCTGCTCGTGGTGATGGCGGGTGTACACGTCGTGTACCACGTAGGGGCGCCCGCCCCACGAGTCGAGGCGGTCGAGCACCGCCCGTGTCCCGGCCTGGGCGTTCACGGCGTAGAAGATCACGTTCATGTGCCCGAGGTGGTCGATCTGGTCCTTCGTGACCACGCTCGTGTGCGTGACGGGCAGCGCGGCGGTGGCGGGCGTGGCGGTGTCGGGGCCCATCCGGGCGACGGTACTGCCGAGGCCCCGGCGGGCCCAACCCCGGCACCAGGGCCAGCTGCAGCTGGCGCTCCACCCGGGCGTCGGCCCCCCCGGGTCGCCGAGGATGGCCGAGGCGGGCAGGCGCACCCCGAAAAAGGGACTCTCCTCGCCCTTCCCTGGGTGGGTCACGGGCCCGGAGCCGGCGCAGCTCTACCGCCGGCACAAGCTCGGTCAGCGAAGTGAGCCGTCGTGTCACGGAAGAACTCCTGGTCGGAGGTGGGCTGGAGGAGCACGGCGGGCAGGATTAGCCGCCGGCCTGCGAATTCATTGACTCCGACGTCGAAACCTGGAACGAGGTCGCCGGCCAGCCGGACCCCGTCCACACGGCTAGGTTGGGCGCATGGGCGAATGGGGACCTCTCGAAGCACTGATCGGCGAGTGGGAAGGCGAGGGCGGGCTCGACTCCGCCTACTCGCACTCGAAGGAGGAGGTGCTCTCCACGCCGTACCTCGAGAAGGTGACGATGAAGCCCTTCGGGCCCGTCGACAACGGCAAGCAGCACCTCTACGGGCTCGACTACCGCTCGGCCATGTGGCGGGGCGACGAGGAGAACCCCTTCCACACCGAGGTCGGGTACTGGCTGTGGGACGCTGCCACCGGTGAGGTGCTGCGCGGCTTCGTCGTCCCCCGCGGCATCACCGTCCTGGCCGGTGCTATCGGTGTCGCCGCCGACGCGACGTCCTTCACGCTGAGGGCCAACCTCGGCGACGCCGGCTACGGCATCTCGGAGAACGCCTACCTGGCCCAGCACGCCAGCTCCACCGCGTACCAGGTCACCGTGACGGCCAACCCGGACGGCACCTGGACCTACGCCGAGGACACGACGCTGCGGATGGACGAGTTCGCCGACCCGTTCCCCCACACCGACGGCAACACCCTCCACCGCGTCGGCTGAGTCCCCCCGGCGCCCGCCGGCGTCTGGGGTTAGCGTGCCGGGCATGTCGAGCGACCTGCCCCCTGGTGTCACCACCGACCTGCAGAAGGATTCCGTCAGCGCGTCGGCCGTCGTCGACGCGTCGCCGGCGGAGATCTTCGAGTTCCTCCGCCGCCCCGCCAACCACGCGGTGATCTCCGGCGACCACAGCGTGCAGAGCGCCATGCAGGGTCCCGAGCGCCTGTCCGAGGGCGACAAGTTCGGGATGAAGATGAAGCTCGGCGTCCCGTACCGGATCACCAACAGGGTGGTGGAGCTCGAGGAGGACCGGCGCATCGCGTGGTGCCACCCGGGCAAGCACCGCTGGCGCTGGGAGGTCGAGCCCGCCGGTGAGGGCCGGACCAAGGTCACCGAGACCTTCGACCTGTCCACCGCCGTCTTCCCGCCCGCCCTGCGCCTGTTCGGCTTCCCCAAGCGCCACGAGCCGAACGTGGCGAGGTCGGTGGCCAACGTGGCCGCCCACTTCGCCTCCTAGCGGCCCCCGCCGGCCCGGCCGGGGCACCGTCGCGGCGACGCCTACAGCGCTGGTGGGAGTTGGAGCTCGAGAGCCGGCCGCGTAGGGGCGGCTCAGCTCCGGTGCCGCTCGAGGAAGCCGAGGATGGCGCGGTTGAAGACCTCGTTGCGGTCCCCCGCCACCATGTGGCCGGCCCCGGCGACGTCGGCGAACTCGGCGTGGGGCACCCGCCGCAGGAAGTCCTGGGCCCCCTCCTCGCTCAGCAGGTCGCTGCTACGACCCCGCACGAGCAGCGTCGGCAACCGCAGCGCGTCGGCGGCCTGGCCCAGCCGCTCCGGGTCGATCACCGAGGCCCGGGTCTCGTCGGCAGACCCGAACTTGCCGTTGACGAAGGCGGGGTCCCAGTGCCACACCCAGCGTCCGTCCTCGCGCTGGCGCAGGTTCTTCGCGAGGCCACTGAGGTCGGTGGGCCTCGGCCGGTGCGGGTTGTAGGCGGCGATGGTGTCGGCCGCCTCCTCCAGCGAGGCGAAGCCGTCGATGTTGCCGGTCATGAACGCGCCGATCCGGTCCCGACCCTTCGCCTCCATGCGGTGGGCGACATCGACCAGGACGAGGGCGCGGGCCGTGCGGGTCTGGTCCTCGGAGTCGGTCACCGCCACGAGCGACGACAGTCCGCCGAGGGACGCGCCCACCAGCACCGGGGGGTGCGGGAGCGAGGTGGCCAGCACCCGCACGTCACGGGCGACGGCGTCGAGGGAGTAGTCCCCGTCCGGAGCCCAGTCGCTGTCGCCGTGACCCCGCAGGTCCACGGACCAGGCCCGCCAGCCCGCCTCGACGAGGGTCCGCCACGTGCCTGCCCAGGAGTGCCGGGTCTGCCCGCCGCCGGGGAGCAGCACGACCGTCGGGCCGTCGGCGGGGCCGCCAACGTCGGCCGCCAGGCGCACCCCCTCACCTACCGCGATGTGCAGGGTCTCGGGCGGGCCGGCCGTCGTGGCTTCGGTCATCGCTGTGTCTCCAGGGTCATCGCCGCCATGTTCTCGTGGGACGCTGGCGGTCCGCGGGACCGGCGCCCGGTCGCCTTCCGGAGCGTAGGCCGCCCCCGACCGGGACCGTGCCCGCGCCGTCCTCGTCGGTGTCGACTAGACACCACCGCCATCGCGGGCGCGCGACCCCACCGCCACCGAAGGAGACCTCGATGCCCGACACCGAACCCGTCCTCATCCGCGAGCAGCGGGGCGCCCTGCTCGTCCTGCGCCTCAACCGGCCCGAGGCCCGCAACTCGCTGAACATGGAGCTCATCGCCCAGTTCGGGGCCGGGATCGTCGCCGCCGAGGCCGACCCCGGGATCCGAGCCGTCGTGCTCACCGGCACCGGGGACCGGGCCTTCTGCGCCGGCATGGACCTCGCCGCCTTCGCCTCCGGGGAGAAGCCCACCCCTGAGCAGCGCGAGGGCCTGGTGGTCTTCGACCGGTTCGTGAAGGGCGACGTGGCGGTGCCGATCGTGGGGGCGGCCAACGCCACCGCGGTGGCCGGTGGGTTCGAGCTGCTCCTCGGCTGCGACGTCGTGGTGGCGTCCTCGGAGGCCAAGTTCGGCCTGCCCGAGGTGAAGCGCGGGCTCTTCGCGGCGGGAGGCGGTGTCTTCCTCGGCACCCGGATCCCGCCGGCCGTCGCGCTCGAAATGGCGCTGACCGGCGACAGCATCGACGCCGAGCGGGCTTACGCCCTCGGCCTCGTCAACCAGGTCGTCCCCCCGGGGGAGGTGCTCGATGCGGCGGTCGCCATGGCCGAGCGCATCGCCCGCAACGGCCCCCTCGGGCTCCGGGCCACCAAGGAGCTCGTCCGCCTGGCCCGGACCGACCCGGCCCAGGCCTGGGAGCGCCAGAGCATCCTGCAGGCCGAGGTCTTCGGCAGCGAGGACGCCAAGGAGGGGGCCACCGCCTTCATCGAGAAGCGCGACCCGGTGTGGCAGGGGCGCTGACGTGACGTCCTCGGTCGACACCCCGGGCGACGACGGCTACGACGAGCTCGCCCTGCTCCACGAGAACGTGGCCGAGTGGGACCTGGCCGTCACGGAGCTGCCCCCGGTGGCCCGGCACGTCTTCACCCGGGCCAGCGGGCAGGCCCTCTCGTACCTGCGGTGGGGTTCGGGTGAGCCCGAGGTGGTCTTCCTCCACGGGGGCGCGCAGAACGCCCACACCTGGGACACGGTCCTGCTCGCCCTCGGGGTCCCGGCGCTCGCCGTCGACCTGCCCGGCCACGGCCACTCGGACCGCCGGGACGACCGCGACTACTGGCCGTGGGCCAACGCCGAGGCGGTGGCCGAGCTCCTGGACGCGGTGCTGCCGGGCGGCGCCACGGTGGTCGGGATGTCCCTCGGCGGGGTGTCCGCCATCCACCTCGCCGCCACGCGCCCCGAGCTGTGCCACCGCCTGGTCCTCGTCGACGTCACGCCGCAGTCGAGCGACGCCGTCCGGACCATGGCGGGGGCCGACCGCGGCGCGGTGGCCCTCGTCGAGGGGTCGCCGACCTACGACTCGTTCGAGGAGATGGCCGAGGCGGCCATCGCGCTCAGCCCCCTCCGCCCGGCGTCGGCGGTGCGGCGGGGCGTCCGGCACAACGCCCACCGCCTGCCCGACGGTCGCTGGCGGTGGCGCTACGACCTGTTCGGCCCGTGGCCCGACGGGGCGCGCCAGCAGATGGACTTCGCCCCGCTGTGGGACGACGTGAGCGCCATCACGGTCCCCGCGATGCTCGTGCGGGGCGGCGAGTCGAGGTACGTCCTCGACGAGGACGAGGCCGAGCTGCGGCGCCGCCTGCCGTCGGTACGGGTGGAGACGGTGCCCGGCTCCGGCCACGCCGTCCAGAGCGACCAGCCGCTGGAGCTCGTGGAGCTGCTGCGGTCCTTCATCGCCTGATCGGGCCGGAGAACCGGGGGAAGAGGGCGGTGAGCGACCGCGCCTGCAGGCCGCCCAGCCACACGCCGGTGCCGTAGGCGAGGTCGTCGAGCAGTCGGAGGACGGCGAAGCGGGCCGGGTCGAGCGCCGGGCGCTGCTCCCGCCACTCGAGCAGCGGGGGGACCACCGCGGCGGCGACGAGCGCAGGCCGGGCGCGGCGGCAGCGCCACCCGACCACGGCGGCCAGGGGCCACCAGGGGCGGCGCAGCGCGTCAGCCACCGCCCGACCCGCCCACAGGTGCCCTCGTCCAGCCAGGGCCAGGCTCTCGGCCATGGGGTGGTCGAGCCCGCTCAGCTTGGGGACCAGCGCGGCGGTCGTCCCGGCGGCCACGCCGACGCCGGCCCCGGGATGGCCCAGCAGGACCGCCCCCCAGGCCAGCGCGCTCCAGCCCGAGATGCCGAGGGGCGCTCCGGCCCGACCGTGGCGGGCGGCCAGGGGGGCCGTCGACGTGCCGTAGCGGAGGCGCTGGCGGAGCGCGCGGAGGAGATCGGGACGGCACGGGTGGTGGACCACGACCTCGGGCTCGTAGCGCACGCTCCACCCGGCGGCCACCAGCCGCCAGACGAGGTCGACGTCCTCCCCGAGGTGCAGCGCCGGGTCGAAGCCGTCCACCGCCTCCAGCGCCGCCCGGCGCACGAGCAGCGCCGCGGTGGGGACGTAGGAGACGCGCGAGCCGGGGCGGACCGGTCCCGGCAGCGGGCCCAGGTCGAGCGGGAAGCGCACCTCTTCGTAGCGGGCCAGCCATCCCGGGGCGGTGCCTCGCCGGGCCCGCACCCGGGGCGCCACCGCGGCGAGGGTGGTGTCGTCGAGGTGGGCGAGGAGCCCGGCCAGGGCGTCGGGCGGGAGCTCGACGTCGGCGTCGAGGAAGGCGACGACAGGCCGCTGCGTGGCCCGCCACCCCCGCTCGCGGGCCGCGCCGGGGCCCGCCGGGGTGTCATTGCGCAGCAGCCGGGCCCCGGCGGCGAGGGCGGCCGCCTCGACGGCGGACGGGTCCTGCGAGCCGTCGTCGACCACCACCACCTCGCCGACCTCGCCCCGGCTGGCCAGGGCCCGGCGCAGGCCGGCCGCGTCATCCCGGACGGGGATGACCAGCGCCACGTCGGCGGCGGTGTGCTGCGTCGAGACGGTCGGGTGGGGCACCGCGAGGCCGCCATCGGTCAGGCGGCGGGCCAGGGTCCGGGTGCCGGGCGTGCCCGGCACGGCACCGCCGGCGGCCACGCTGTCGAGCCAGCGGGCGCCGGTGGGGGTGAGGCGCAGGATGCGCAGCGGGAAGCCACCGATGAGGGTCCGGCCGCCGTCGGTGCGGCGGGCCTGGGGGTCGAGGGTGATGGCCCACCCGGCGGGCAGGGCCGGGCCGGCCGGGGGTGCCGTCACCGGGAGGTGGCGCCGGCGTCCACCGGGAGCACGACGCCCGTGATGCCGCTGCTGCCCTCGCCGCAGAGCCAGGCGATGGCTTCGGCCACCTCGTCGGCCCGCAGCGGGCGGCCGAGGAGGTGCTGGGCGCTGAGGTCGGTCGTGTCGGCCAACCCGTAGACGGTGGCGCTGGCGTCGAGCATGGCGGTGGTCGTGGAGCCGGGGGCGACGGCGTTGGCCGTGATGCCCTCGGGGCCGAGCTCGGCGGCCAGGCTCCGGACGAGCCCGTTGACGCCGTGCTTGGCCGCCACATAGGCGGCCAGCAGGGGCAGGCCCACCGAGCCCCCCATCGAGGAGATGGCCACGAAGCGGCCGGTGCGGGGCTGGGGCCGCTGGAGGAGGGCGGGGACGGCGGCCGTGGCCAGGCGCCACACGCCTCCGAGGTTGACCTCGACCATGGTGGACCACGTCGCCTCGTCGGTGGCCCACGCCGGGTCTCCGCCGGTGACGCAGCCGGCGGCGGCCACCGCGGCGTCGAGGCCCCCGAAGTGCTCCACCGCCAGCGCGGCGGCGGCATCGAGGGCGGCCTGGTCGCGAACGTCGCCCACCACCCCGACGGCCCGATCCGGTCCGCCGCACGCGGTGACGACGGCGTCGAGGTCCTCGGGGCGGGCCAGCGCGTAGCCCAGCACGGGATCGTCCTCACAGCGGTCGACGAGGACGAGGTGCCAGCCCTGGGCAGCCAGCAGGCGGGCGGTGGCGGCACCGATGCCGCGGGCTGCCCCGGTCACGATGGCCACGCGCCCGCTCACGGAGCCCACGCTGCCACGGCGGCCGCGAGGTCGCCGGTCAAGGCGGCGAGGAGCGCCCGCCCGTCGGCGGCCGACGCGCCGGTCGGGTCGCCGAGGACGCCGTTGGGGGAGACCGCCGCCACGCCTCGCTCGCGGAGCTGCGGGAGCAGCGTCGACAGGGCGGTCGTGCAGCCCGGCTCCGCGGCACCCGGCACCACCGCGTCGGGCCGCACCTGCAGCATCAGCGAGGTCTCGGTGCGGCCGGCATGGGCGTCGCCGCCGGGCACCTGGGGCGACCAGGCGAGGACCCCGCGGCCCTCCGCGGTCGCCGTCATCCGTGCTGCGGCCACCGCGTCGCGGTTGCCGCCGTGGCCGGAGACGAGGACGACGCCGGCGAAGGCGTCGGCGCTGCGGATCAGCTCCACGAGCACCAGCTCCAGCGCCGGGCCGCCGATCGAGAGCGTGCCGGGGAACCCGGCATGCTCGCCGGAGGAGCCGTAGGCGATGGGCGGGGCCAGCACGACGTCGTCGCGGGCAGCGGCCAGGCCCTCGGCGAGGGCCACGGCGAGGTCGGTGTCGGTGGTCAGGGGCAGGTGCGGGCCGTGCTGCTCGGTGGAGCCCACCGGCACGACCAGCAGGAGCTGGCCGGCCCGCGAGGCCAGCGCCGGCCAGGCGAGGTCGGCCAGCCGGAGCCCTCCCACCGCCGGCACCTACGGGGTGTCGGTGCCGAGGGTGCGGGTGAAGCCCTCCGGGATGACGATGTCGTCCCGGGTCAGCTCGGCCACGGAGGCCTTGGAGAGGCCGAGCAGCACTGAGTCGATGCCGCCCCGCAGCACGTCGAGGACGTTCTCCACGCCGGCCTGCCCGTTGGCGGCGAGGCCCCAGAGGTAGGCCCGGCCGATCATCGTGGCCTTGGCGCCGAGTGCGACGGCCTTGACGACGTCGCTGCCCCGGCGGATGCCGCTGTCCATCACGATGTCCACCTGCGTGCCGACGGCCTCGGCCACGACGGGCAGGGCCCGCACGGCCGCCGGGGTGCCGTCGAGGTTGTTGCCGCCGTGGTTCGACACGGAGATGGCCGTGGCCCCGATGTCGACGGCGCGGCGGGCGTCGTCAACCCGCATGATCCCCTTGATCATGAACGGGCCGCCCCACTCCTGGCGGAGCCAGGCCAGGTCTTCCCAGGAGGCGGGAGGGGTCTGCATCCACTCGCCGTAGGCCTGGAAGAAGGTGGGAGGCTTCTCGCCGTCGACGGCCATGTTGGGGACGCGGAGGTCCGGCACCCCGCCGTGCCACGACGACAGGTAGCGGGGCTTCACTACGACCTCGGGGGCGTAGCGGAGCATGGCCTTCAGGTCCATGACCTCGGGGATGAAGGGGCTGCCCCAGTCGCGGCCGTGGGCGAAGGACCAGTCGAGGGTGACGATGAGGCCCACCGCGCCGGCTGCCTTGGCCCGGTCGAGCCGCTTCACCATCTGCTCGCGGGTGCCGCACCAGTACACCTGGAAGAAGGTCTGCGGATTGGCCGCCACGACCTCCTCGATGGGCTTGCTGGCGAACGAGCTGAGGCCCATGGCGGTGCCGCGGGCGGCTGCGGCACGGGCGACCGCCACCTCGCCCTCGGGGTGCACGGCCTGTACGCCGGTGGGCGAGATCATCACCGGGAACGAGAGGGGCTGGCCCATCACGGTCGTGGCGAGGTCCCGCTTGGCCGGCTTGTCGGCCACGAGCGGGGCGAAGCCGAGCTCGGTGAAGGCGGCGATGTTCTCGTCGATCGTCTGGCCTCGCTCCGAGCCGGCCAGCAGGGCGCCGTAGACGGGGCGGGGGAGCCGCTTGCGGGCGCGACGCTGCGCCTCGGCGACGCTCTCGAACCAGGGGTTGGCCATCAGGTTGCTCCTGCAGGGGTGGGGAGGGAGGCGACGTCGAGGCCGGCCAGCGGGCTCTCGTCGCACGAGCGGTCGGGACGGCGGCGCAGCACCACCGGGGTCGGGGTGGGCTTGGAGTGGTCGATCGACGGGCGGGGGGCCGACGCCGAGTCGATGGTGGCCAGGGCGGTCTCCCCGTGGCCCTTCACGCACTCGGGGTCGGGGCCGTCGAGGGGCATGCCGGTGAAGAACTTGGCCGCCATGCAGCCGCCCCGGCAGGCGTCCCAGGCCGAGCACGACTCGCACGCCCCGCCGGAGTGGGGGCCGCGCAGCGACTGGAACAGCTCGGAGGTGCGCCACACGGCGGCGAAGCCCTCGGCGCGGACGTTGCCGGCCAGGAACTCGTCGTGGATCGTGAAGGGGCAGGCGTAGACGTCGCCCACCGGGTCGATCAGGCACACGACGCGGCCGGCGCCGCAGAGGTTGAGGCCGGGGAGGGGCTCGCCGAAGCCGGCCAGGTGGAAGAACGAGTCGCCCGTCAGCACCTCCTCGCCGTGCTCGAGGAGCCACTCGTAGATGCCACGCTGCTGCTCGGCGGCGGGGTGGAGCTCGTCCCACACGTCGGCCCCGCGGCCCGAGGGGCGGAGCCGGGTGAGGCGCAGCTGGGCGCCGTAGCGATCAGCCAGCGCCTTCAGCTCGTCGAGCTGCCCGGCGTTCTGCCGGGTGCACACCACCGAGAGCTTGAAGCCCTCGAAGCCGGCGGCGGCGAGGTGCTCCATGGCCTGGACGGCGGTGGCGAACGTGCCCTCGCCACGGACGGCGTCGTTGACGTCCGCCGTGGCGCCGTCGACGGAGATCTGCACGTCGACGTAGTCGCTGGCGGCGAGGCGGGCGGCCGCCTCCGGCGTGATGCGGCTCCCGTTGGTGGAGAACTTCACGCCCACCCCACGCGCGGCGGCGTGGTCGAGCAGCTGCCAGAAGTCGGGGCGGATGGTGGGCTCGCCGCCGCCGATGTTCACGTAGAACACCTGCATCTCGGCGAGCTCGTCGATGACGGCCATGGCCTCGGCGGTGGTCAGCTCGTCAGGGTCCCGCCGGCCGGAGCTGGACAGGCAGTGGTGACAGGCCAGGTTGCAGGCGTAGGTGAGCTCCCACGTGATGCAGATCGGCGCGTCGAGCCCCTGCGCGAAGTGGTCGACGAGAGGGATGGCGGTGGTCGTCATGCGGGGCGCTCCTGGAGCATGCCGGTGTCGAGCAGGCGGCGGAGGGCGGCGTCGAAGCTGCGCAGCGAGCCGGGCTCCACGCCGCAGGCGGTGCAGGCGGCGCGGGCGGTGGGCACCTCGGGCAGGCGTTGCACGACGGCGAGCAGGCGCGGGTCCTTCAGGAAGGACAGGCGCCGGGTGCCGAAGTGGTAGAGGAGGGCGCCGAAGCGCTCCGGGCGGACGGACACCTGAGCGGCGAGCTCGAGGGGCCGGTCCAGCACCGAGGTGGTCTCGGTCATCGAGCGGTGGCCCGATCGATCAGTAGACGCCGCACATGCCGTCGATGGAGACATCCTCCACCAGCAGCTCGGCCTCGAGCAGCTCGTCCTGCCCCTCATCGGTGGCCGGGATGTCGGCGTCGGTGGCGGCCTGGATGGTGGCATCAGCCATGGTTCGAGCTCCCCTCGTTTACGGTCCCCACTGTGGGTCACGGAAGACTAACTGCACTCGGTGCCAAAGGGAAGGGCGGGGCCCGGTGAGCGAGGGGGCGGCGCGAGCCCGGACGGGCCGCCCGCAGGCCACCACGCACCGGGACATCGAGGTGGCGGCGCTCGAGCTCTTCGCCGCCCGCGGCTTCGAGCACGTCTCCGTGGCCGACATCGCGACGGCGGCCGGGATCTCGCGGCGCACCTTCTTCCGGTACTACGGCTCGAAGAACGACGTGGTGTGGGGGGACTTCGACCGCTTGCTGGCGGCCATGGAGCGCGGGCTCGAGCGGAGCGGGGACGGGCCGCTGCTGGCCGCCATCACCGACGTCGTCATCCGCTTCAACACCTTCCCCGACGAGGCCGTCCCGGCCCATCGCCTCCGGATGTCGCTCATCCTCCACACGCCGGCGCTGCAGGCCCACAGCGCCCTGCGCTACGCCGACTGGCGGGCCGTGATCGCCCGCCACGCCGCCCGCCGGCTCGGGCAGCCGGTCGACGCCCTCGTCCCGCAGCTCGTCGGCCACGTGGCGCTGGCGGCCGCCGTCACCGCCCACGAGCAGTGGCTGGCCGACCCGTCGGCCATTCTCTCTCCACTCATCCGGGAGAGCTTCGACCGCCTGAGCATCGAGCTGGGCGGGCCCTCGACGAGCCGCTGAAGCCCGCCGGCGGCGGCGGGGGAAAACGTGACACCCGCGTCAGGCGAGGCGGTCGAGATGGGCGAGGGTCCGGCTCGGCCGTCCGGGGGGATGGCACCAGGGAGGAGCTCACGATGCCGGGGTCGTCTCGAAGGCAAGGGGCCAACGGCACGTTCTCGGCGGGGGGCAGCTTCGACCTCCTCGAACGGGCCATCGAGGACTACGGCTACCGCACGCAGATGCTGCGGGGGACCCGGGGGATCGTGCACGGATCATCGACGGACACACCCGCCTCGGCCTGGCCGCCGGCGACGTCCCGGTCGTCTCGTGGCCGTCGAGATGTACGGAAAGGGCGGACCCGACATCAAGGAGGGCGTGCGCGCGAGGCGCGAGAAGCGCCCTCCCCGGTTCGCCTGACCGGCCCCGTCTGACCGTCTGCACCCTCGTGGGCCCGGCGAACTAGCTAGGCATGCACCTCATGCGCAGCCTCCTCTTTGCCCCGGCCAACCGCCCCGATCTGGTCGCGAAGACGGCCCGGTCCGGCCCGGACGCGGTCGCCATCGACCTCGAGGACGGTGTCCCCACAGCCGAGAAGGCCGCCACCCGGGCCCTCGTCCCCCCGGCGGCGGCGGCCCTCCGGGCGTCGTGCGGGGAGGCGTCGCTGATCACGCTGCGCGTGAACGCTCCGACCACCGAGTGGTTCGAGACCGATGTGGCCGAGGCGCTGTGCCCGGAGGTCGATGGCGTGGTGGTGCCCAAGCTGGAGTCCGCCGAGCAGGTGCAGCAGGTGCGCCGGGCGCTGGCTGCCGCCGGGCGGGAGGATGCCTCGGTCATCGCGGGGGTCGAGACGGCCCTCGGCGTGCACCACGTCGACGAGGTCGTGGGCGCCGGGGTGGAGGCCGTGTACTTCGGGGCGGAGGACTACATCGCCGACATGGGCGGCATCCGGACGGCGTCGTCGCAGGAGGTGCTCTACGCCCGGTCCCGCGTGGCGCTGGCCGCCCGGGTGGCCGGTGTCGCGTCGCTCGACACGGTGGTGGTGGCGTTCAACGACGACGCCGCCTTCCGGGCCGACGCCGAGGACGGACGGGCCATCGGGTACCGCGGCAAGCTGTGCATCCACCCCTCGCAGGTCCCGCTGGCCAATGAGATCTTCGGCCACACGCAGGCCGAGGTGGACCGGGCCCGCCGCATCATCAACGCCTTCGAGGAATCGAGCAGCCGGGGCGCGGGCGTGACCGTCGTGGACGGCCAGATGATCGACGAGCCGATGGTGCGCCTCGCCCGCGCCGTGCTGGCCGATGTGGCCGGGCGGGGCTGATCCGCCCACCCTGCCGTAGGGGCGCGACGCCGTCGCTCCGACCTGAGAGAGAGAGCGATGTCAGACGTGACGGAGATCCTGCCCGCCCGAAGCTGCCCCTCGAGGGCATCCGCGTGCTCGAGGCGGGCCAGCTCCTGGCCGGCCCCTACCGCGTGTGGGGCCACCAGCTCCCCAACGGCAGGTCGCTGTGGTGGCCCGTCGTGGCGGCGGGATCGACGACGAGCGTGGGCGGGAGGTCGCCGCCGGCGGCAGGCACGGAGTGGGCTACTTGATGAGCGGGTCGCGGGGGAGGCCGAGGATCCGCTCGCCGATCTGGTTGCGCTTGATCTCGCTGGTGCCGCCGGCGATGGACATGCCGCGGTGCATCAGCACGAGCATGTTGGCCATCGCGCCCTTGGCGTCCATGTAGGCGGCGTCGGGGCCGTTGAGCTCGGTGAGGATGGCGGCCGCCTCGTGGCCGATCTCGGAGAGCACGAGCTTGGTCATGGCGCCTTCGGGGCCGGGGCCGGCGCCGGACACGGCCCGGTTGGCGGCCCGCAGGTTGAGCAGCCCCATGGCCTGGTGGTCGGCGATGTAGCGGCCGATGCGGGCGGCGCCGCCGGCGAGGCGCTCCGGGTGGGCATCGAAGGGGGCGATGAGGGCGCTCCCGGGCAGCGACATGCCCCCCCCGCCTCCGCCGCCGCCGATGCTCACGCTCTCGTTGCCGAGAGTGGCGCGGGCGACGGTCCAGCCGCCGTCGACCGGGCCCACGACGTCGTCGTCGGGGACGAACACGTCGTTGAAGAACACCTCGTTGAACTCCGAGTTGCCCGTCGTCATCTTGAGGGGCCGGACCTCGACGCCGGGGGCGTGCATGTCGATCACCATCGTGGTGATGCCCTCGTGCTTGGGCACGTCGGGGTTGGTGCGGACGGTGGCGAAGCCCATCCCCGAGACGTGCGCGCCGCTGGTCCACACCTTCTGGCCGTTGACCAGCCAGCCGCCGTCGACCCGGGTGGCGCGGGTCTTGACGCCGGCGGCGTCGGAGCCGGCGTCGGGCTCGGAGAACAGCTGGCACCAGATGACGTCCTGGCGCAGCGCCGGCAGGACCCAGCGATCCAGCTGGTCCTGGTCGGCGTACTGGATGAGCGTGAGGATGTTCCATGCCGTGATGCCGTAGGAGGGACGCTGGATGCCGGCCCGTTCGAACTCCTGCTCGATCACGAGCTGCTCGACGGCGCCGGCCTCGCGCCCGTAGGGCTTGGGCCAGTGCGGCATCACGTAGCCCGTCTCGATGAGCTTGTCGCGCTGCTCCTCGGCCGACAGGCCCTGCAGGCTCTCGGCGAAGGCCCGCACCTCTTCACGGATGGGCTCGGCCTCCGGGGGGAGCTCGATGGCCTTGCCCCGGGTGACGCCCTGTCGGGTGAGATCGGTCAGGTCGGCGGCGGCCTGGTCCGGCTGGAGGTAGCCGAGCAGCACGGTGGCCCGCCGCATGTACAGGTGGGCGTCGTGCTCCCAGGTGATGGCGATGCCGCCGTGGACCTGGGTGTTGAGGTTGGCGCACAGGTCGGCGGCCGGGGCGGCCAGGGTGGCGGCCACCGCCGCGGTGTAGGAGAACACGTCGCCGCCGGTGGAGGCGGCCTTGGCGGCGTCCCACACGGCGCTGGTGGCCAGCTCGGTGGCCACGACCATGTTGGCGCAGTGGTGCTTCACGGCCTGGAACATGGCGATGGGCCGGCCGAACTGGATCCGCTCCTTGGCGTAGGCGGCGGCCATCTCCGTGCACTCGCGGGCCATGCCGACGGCCTCGGCCGAGAGGATCAGCCGGGCGACATCCACCAGGGTCTGGCGCGCGCCGGGGAGCACGGTGACGGGAGCACCGGCCAGGGTGACCCGGGAGCTGCGCCTGGTCGGGTCGAGGTTCGGCGGCGTGTCGATCGTGACGCCATCTCCCACGTCGACGAGGACGACGTCGTCGCCGGCCACCGCCACGAGGAGCTGGGCCAGGCCGCCGCCCAGGGCGTTGCCGGCGTCGCCAGAGGCCGTCCCGCCTTCGACGGTCAGCTCGCCGCCGAGGGCGACGGCCGCGGTGACGCTCCCGTCGACCAGGCCCGGCAGGCGGGCGGCCGCGGCGTCGCCACCGACGGCGCTCAGCAGGGCGCTGGCGATGACGGTGGGCACGAACGGGCCCGGGGCCACGAAGCGCCCGAGCTGCTCCACGACCACCACCAGCTCCTCGAGCGAGTAGCCCGACCCACCGTGCTCCTCCGGCACGTGCAGGCCGAGCCAGCCCAGGCTGACGAGCTCACCCCACAGATCGGGCATCGGCTCGGTCGGCGCCTCGAGGAGCGATCGGGCCGCTCCCCGGGCCTCCCGCTTGGCCAAGAAGTCGGCGGCCGTCTCGGCCAGGGCACGGTGGTCTTCGGTGATCGCGATCGACATGACCGAAAGCGTAACTTGACCGAGCGGTCAAGGTGCATTGCGGGTCTCGCCGGTCAGGTCCGGGCCACCCCGCTGACGCAGGACCACACCACGTCCTCGGCCTGCAGCCGCTCCAGCGCGACGGCCATCGGGACGGCGAGGAGGAGGAGGTCGGCCCGCTGGCCGGGGGCCACCGTGCGAGGCGGCCCGCCCGGGCCGGCCACCCCATCCCGCCGACCGAGCCCGAACCCGCGGTTGTTCTTGCTGGAGAGCCGCAAGCAATGACCGCGGGTTCGGGCGGGGTCTGCGAACCCCGCGAACCCGCGGCTGTTCTTGCCGGAGGACCGCAAACGTTGACCGCGGGTTCGGGGGGGTGTCCCCATGTTCTTGTCAAGGGCTGATCAGGCTGCTTGGGCTGCGTGGCGGGCCGCCCGTTCGGCGGGGGTGAGGTAGGGCTGTTGATCGCGGAGCATGGCGAGGATGACGTCGCAGCGGCGTCGGGCGAGGCAGATGAGCGCGGCGTTGTGCTTCTTGCCCTCGGCTCGTTTGCGGTCGTAGAAGGTCTTCGACTCGGGATCGCGCAACGACGCGAACGCGGCGAGGAACATGGCGTTCTTGAGCCGGTGGTTCCCGCGTCTGCTCTTGGACTCGCCCTTGAGCGAGGTCCCGGACTGTCGGGTGACGGGTGCGAGCCCGGCGTAGCTGGCCAGCTTCGAACCGTTGGCGAAGCGGGTGCCGTCGCCGATCTCAGCGAGGATCCGGGCCCCGGTTCGGGGGCCGATCCCCGAGAGGCTGACCAGGAGATGGCCGAAAGGGTGCGCGAGGAAGACCTCCTCGATCTCGCCGGCGAGCGCATCCCGGCGGCGGTGAACACGATCGAGCTCCCCGGCGAGCTCGGCGATGACGCGTCCGAAGGTCGCCTCTGCCGGCAAGGTGATGGTCTGCGCAGCGAGCGCAGCGATCACGGTGTCGGTGACCTTGGCGGCCAGACGTGGCGAGCGGGTCTTGATGGCCTTGGTGATCCGGGCCCGGCCCGCGGCTTGCAGCGCGGTGGGTGTCGGGAACTTCGCGAGCAGATCCCGCACTCCCGCGTGGGCGAGCCGCGACCCGACAGCCCGCTCGAGCGCCGGAGACACGCTGGTCAGGGCGTCGCGGAGCCGGTTGGTGAGCCGGGTCAGGTCGGCGGCGAGGTCGATGTCGAACCCGTTGAGCACCCGAAGCTGCTCGAGCAGCTCGTCGCTGCCAGTGTCGAGCCAGTGGACCTGGCGGCGACGCAGCCGGGCCGTGTCGGCGATCACGAACGCGTCGCGACGGTCGGTCTTGGCCTCACCCGGATAGAGGTCGGCAGCGCGGCGCATCACCAGACCCGGCACATACGCGACCGGCACACCCCTACGGGCAGCGACCGCGATGGCGAGCTGCGCGATCGAACCGGGCTGGTCGATCACGAGACCCGCCGTGCCGTGACCGCCGGCCTGGTCCAGCAGTGCTTCGAGATCGGCCTCGTCGTTGCTGATCGACCGGGCGAACAACGGATCACCGCTGTCGTCGAGGACATCGGCGAAGTGCTCTTCCTTGCCGACGTCCAACCCGATCCACACGGTCACCTCATCGGGGGCGGCCACCTGGTCTCCTCTCGCTCGAACCATCACGGGCGGGAAGGCCGTCCCAGGTGCGCTCGCCGTCATCCACCTTACGAACCAGCGATCAATCGCATGTCCCCATCAGAGGTTCACGCACCCGACCATGCCGGTGGCAACACCCCCCAGGCCATCAACGTGACAGGGGGCAATGAGCCATGCCGACACCGCCGGACTTCCCGAGCCCTCAGCATCGCTCAGAGCTCACGAGCAAGGTAAGGGGTCAGTGGCGGGCGGTGGCGTGGCGGCGGTGGACCCAGGCCTCGATGGCGTCCGGGGGGCCGGGGCGGCAGACGAGGTAGCCCTGGGCGAGGTCGCAGCCGAGGCGAGCCAGCTCCGACAGCTCGTCGTCGGTCTCCACGCCCTCGGCCACGGAGAGGATGCCGAAGGAACGGGCCAGGCTGATCGTGGCCCGCACGATCCCCTCGTCGCGGGGGTCGGTGGTCATGCCGCTGATGAACGAGCGGTCGATCTTGAAGGCGTCGACCGGGAACATGCGGGCGTAGGCCAGCGACGAGTAGCCCGTGCCGAAGTCGTCGATGGCGAGGCCCACCCCCAGGCCCTTCAGCTCGTTCAGGATCGTGATGGCGCGGTCGGGGTCGTGGAGGATGGCCGTCTCGGTGAGCTCGAACCAAAGGCATCCTGGCGCCAGGGACAGCGACGCCAGCAGGTCCCTCGTCAGCTCCACGAGGTCGCCGTCCACGAGCTGGCGGGCCGACAGGTTGACCGACACCGCCGAGGGGGCGCGCTCGGGCCCGAGTTCCGCCCAGCGGGCCATCTGCTCCGCCGCCGCGACGAGCACCTGCTCCCCGAGCGGGACGATGAGGCCGGTCTCCTCGGCCAGGTCGATGAACTCGGCGGGCATGAGGAGCCCGCGGGTCGGGTGCTGCCAGCGCACGAGGGCCTCGGCCCACACGTCGTCGCCGTCGATGCGCACCTCGGGCTGGTAGTGCACGACGAGCTGCCCGGCGCCGATTCCCTCGATCAGCTCGTTCGTCATATCGAGCCGGGCGAGGACGGACGCCCGCAGGCCCTCGTGGAAGACCTCGACGTGGCCGCGGCCGGCGGACTTGGCCCGGTACATCGCGGCGTCGGCGTCGCGCAGCAGGGTGGCGGGGTCGTCGTCGTGACCCGCCACCACGACGCCCATGCTGATGCTGACGTGCACCTCCCGGTCGGCGGCCGAGAGCGGCTCGGCGGCCACGGCGCGGGCCAGGCCCTGGGCGATGGCGGTGGCCTCCTCGGGCCCGGACACCCCCTCGAAGAGCACCGCGAACTCGTCTCCGCCGAAGCGGGCCACCGTGTCGCCCTCCCGCACGTGGTCGGCCAGCCGCCGGGCTGCGGCCCGCAGCAGCGCGTCGCCGGCGGCGTGGCCCAGCGCGTCGTTCACGTCCTTGAACCCGTCGAGGTCGCCGAAGGCCACGCTCACGAAGCCGCCGTCGAGGTGGGCCAGGGCGTGCTCGAGGCGGTCGACGAAGAGCACCCGGTTGGGCAGGCCGGTGAGCGCATCGGTGATGGCCATGCGGAAGAGCTGCTGGTGGACGCGCTCGCGCTCGATGGCATGGGCCAGCACGTTGGCGATGGAGCGCAGAACGTTCACGTCGTCGGCATCGAAGGTCCGCGAGGTGCGGGTGTAGACGCTGAGCACACCCTCGGCCTGCCCTTCGACGTGCATGACGGCCGTGGCGCCGCTGACGACGCCGAGCTCGAGGAGCACCGACGGCGCCACGAAGCGGTCCTCGGCGGCGAGGTCCGTGACGGTCGTGGGGTCGTCCTGCTCCAGGGTGAACCCGGCCATCGACGCCGGCCCCAGCGCCACGCGGTGCACCCCCAGCAGCTCCTCGGGGAGCCCCACCGCGGCATCGAGGCGGAGCTCGTCGCCATCGAGCATGAGGATGGAGCCGAGTTCTGCCCCGAGGGCCTGGACGGCGTGGCGGAGCGCACCGTCGAGCAGCGCGCTGAGGCTGGTCTGGACGACGGCCAGCTCCCCGACGGCAGCCACCGCCGTCATCTGGGCGGTCCGGGTGTGGGCGGCCTGCTCGGCCCGCACCCGGTCGCCGATGTCGACGATGACCGAGACGGTGCCGGTCACCTCGCCGTCGGCGCCGAGGATGGGGCTGGCGGCGAGGTGGATCGGGATGACCTCACCGTCGCGGACGAGCTCGAACTCACCCGCGAAGGCCTCGGACCGGGTCAAGCCGCGCCGGATCTGCTCGCTGGAGAGGCCGCCCGCCGCGCCGGTGAGCTCGACGACGCTGCGGTGGAGCACCGCCGCGGCGGGGATCCCGAAGAGGTGCTCGGCGGCGGCGTTCCAAGACTGGATGGTCCCGTGCTGGTCCGTGACGACCACCGCCGTGCCGTGCTGCTCGAGCCAGGCGCGACGCAGCCGGAGCTCGACCGTCAGCTCATCGCCCGGCCGCTCCCCAGCCTCCGCCATCCGCCCAGCGTAGGGCCGGGGGCGTCAGGCGGGGCGTTGCTCAGCGACCTTGCGCTGGATCTCCTCCATGTCGAGGGCCCACACCTGGCTGATCAGGTCCTCGAGGGCGGCGGCCGGCAGGGCACCGGGCTGCGAGAACACCAGGATGCCGTCGCGGAAGGCCATCAGCGTGGGGATCGACATGATCTCCGCGGCCGCGGCGAGGTTCCGCTCGGCCTCCGTGTCGATCTTGCCGAACACGATGTCCTCGTGCTTCTCGGCGGCCTCCTCGAAGATGGGGGCAAACATGCGGCAGGGGCCGCACCAGGAGGCCCACCAGTCGACGAGCACGATCCCGTCCTTGCTGACGGTGGGCCCGAAGGTCGATTCGGTGAGAGCGACGGTGGACATGACGGAACAGCTCCTTGGAGGTGGGACTCTGACCGGTTCCAACCCTAGGTACCCCAGGGGGTATTCCCACACGATCCTTCACCCATGAACGGTCTTATGAGCGAACGATCCCCCGCCGGGGGTGAGCCAGACCGAGGTGGCGCGCTTCGCAGTCAGGCATGGGCGACCCCGCCCTCGTGCGGCACATGCCGCGCCTGGAGGACGAGGGCGTGATCCGCCGCCGGCGCGACGAGGCCGATCGGCGCATCCTCCGGGTGACCCTGACCGACGCCGGGCACCGGCGTCTGGCCGAGATCGGCGGCGACGTTCTCGAGCGTCCTCGTGGCCGGGGTGGTGGGCGCGGCCATCCTGTTCCAGGACATCCAGGCGGTGGCCGTCCCCCCGGTGAACGACTTCGGCTACAGGCGCGAGATCGAGGACCGGGTCCTGGCCCCGCTGCCGGTTGCCCTCGTGGCCGCAGGCAAGATCGTGGCCGGCGGCCTCCAGTGCCTCGCCGCGGGGCTCATCGTGTTCCCCATCGCCACGGTCGTGCCGGCCACGCCGGTCCACATGGACGTGCAGTGGCCGGTGCTGCTGAGCGAGGGGTTCCGGGCCCGCCCTCACCCCCGTGCCCCACATGAGCCTCCTGGCCGGTATACCCGGTCCTGATCGGCTTCCCCGTCCTGTACACGTGGCTCGGGATCCGCAACTTCACCAAGCGGGTGATCGCCTGACCGGGCTGGAGCCCGGGGCATCACCGCTGGCATTGTGAGCCGGGCCCCCCGACCACGACGAGGACGAGCGACGCGATGACAGCGGGATGGAACTACGCGGACACCTGGGAGGCGGTGGCCGATCGCTTCGGCGACGAGCAGGCGCTCGTCCACGGCGATCTGGTGCGCACCTGGAGGGAGCTCGACGAGCGGGCCGACGGCATCGCCCAAGCGCTGCTCGACGCCGGCCTCGGCCGCCAGGCGAAGGTCGCCCAGTACCAGCGCAACAGCCCGGCCTACCTCGAGGTGCTCTACGGCTGCTTCAAGGCCTCGCTCGTCCCGGTGAACACCAACTACCGCTACGGGGACGACGAGCTTCGCTACCTGTGGACGAACAGCGACGCCGAAGCCGTCGTGTTCGACGCCGAGTTCACCGACGTCGCCGACCGCCTCCACGCCGAGCTCCCCTCCGTGCGGGTCTGGCTACGGGTCGGTGACGATGCGGCGTGCCCGCCGTGGGCGCGGCCCTACGAGGCGGCGGCCACCAGCCACCCCGGCCGCGTCCGGCCGGCCTGGGACCGGTCGGGTGACGACCTCTACCTGCTCTACACGGGCGGCACCACGGGGCAGCCGAAGGGCGTGATGTGGCGCCAGGACGACCTCTTCCGGATGCTGGAGGTGGCGCAGGGATCGCAGCTCCCCGAACCCCCTGACGCCGCCCGCTTCGTGGCTGCCCTCGACCGGCCCGGGGTGACTTCGCTGCCGGCGGCGCCGCTGATGCACGGGACGGCGTGCTGGTTCGTCATGCCGATCCTGTCGCGCGGCGGCTCGGTGGTCACCCTCACGGATCCGTCGCTCGACCCGGTGGAGCTCCTCGACACGGTGGTGGCCCGACGGGTGAAGGGGCTCTGCATCGTGGGCGAGGCCTTCGCCCGGCCGCTGCTGGCCGCCCTCGACGCCGAGCCCGAGCGATGGGACCTCTCCGGGCTGCGGGTCCTCTTCTCGTCGGGGGCCATCCTGGGCGAGGAGAGCAAGCGCCGGTTCCTGCGCCACGCCCCCAACGCCATGGTGGTCGACGGGCTCGGCTCGTCGGAATCGGGGTCGCTCGGCCGGTCGATCACCTCCGGGGACGATGCCGCTCGCACCGCGTCGTTCCGGCTGTCCGCCGACGCCCGGGTGATCGACGACGACGGCCGCGACGTCGTGCCCGGCTCGGGTCAGAAGGGCCGCCTGGCGATCGGCGGGCACATCCCCCTCGGCTACTACGGCGACCCGGAGAAGACCGCCGCCACCTTCGTCGAGCTGGCCGGTCGCCGCTACGTCGTGGCCGGCGACTGGGCCGAGGTGGCCGAGGACGGCACCATCACCCTGCTCGGCCGCGGCTCGTCCTGCATCAACACGGCCGGGGAGAAGGTCTTCCCCGAGGAGGTGGAGGAGGTGCTCAAGGCCTTCCCCCGCGTGCAGGACGCCGGCGTCGTTGGCGTGCCCGATGAGCGCTTCGGCGAGGCCGTCACCGCCATCGTGCAGCTGGAGCCGGGGGCCGAGCTCGACGAGGCCGCCCTCATCGGCCACGTCAAGGCGCACCTGGCCCACTACAAGGCTCCCAAGCGGGTGTTCGTGGCGCCGTCGTTCCCTCGCGGGCCGAACGGCAAGATCGACCACAAGTTGCTGAAGGCGCAGGCCCTGGAGGCGCTCGGCTCGGACTAGGGCTTCGGCTCCTTGGGGAGCCCGAGGATCATCTCGCCGATGATGTTGCGCTGCACCTGGCTGGTGCCGCCGCCGATCGTGGCACCGGGGGCGGCCACCAGGCCCTGGGCAGCGGGGTGGTCGGCCAGCGTGGCCGCCATGCCGGCTCGATCGGCGCGCGCCTCGGCGATGGTGACCGTCAGGTCGGCGATGGCCAGCTTGAGCAGCGACGAGGCGATGGAGGCCTGCGGTCGGGGGCCCGCCCGCCGCTGCACCACACCTTCTGGCCGTCGACGACGTACACGTCGCCGTCGCTCACGGCCCGCGTGGACAGCGACGCAAGGTCGGAGCCGGCGCCCGGTCCGGAGAAGAGCTGGCACCAGAGGACCTCGCCCCGAGCGGTGCGGGGCAGGTGCTCGCGCTTCTGCTCCTCGATGCCATAGGCCAGCAGGGCGCGCCGGCCAGCACCAGGGTCGGTCGAGCTCAGCGAGGACGGCGCAGCACCATCAGCTCCCACCACAGCGCGAGGAGCTGCCGGGCCGATCGGGCGATGGCGGGCAGCCGGAAGAACTGCGACCGGCCCGACGGGCGGTGGTAGTGGTGCACGGGCGCCTCGACGAACCGAGCGCCGCGCTGTTCAAAGGTGCGCATCATCTCGACGCAGATGACCCCGCTCGTCGAGCGCAGCGGGTCGCCGGCCAGCAGGCTCCGGCGGAAGAGGCGGAAGTCGCAGTCGGTGTCGCGCACGTGCAGGTTGAACAGGAGCTTCACCACGTGGTGGTAGGTGCGCCCGATGACCTTGCGGTACCAGCGGTCGCCCCGCTCGAGCTTCCAGCCCTGCACCACGTCCACGGTGGGCGTGACCAGCGCGACGAGGTCGGCCGCCTCCGTGGCGTCGTACTGGGCGTCGCCGTCGGTGTAGAAGATCCAGTCCGTGGTGGCGGCGCCGAAGGCCGACAGCAGCGCCCCGCCGTAGCCCCGGTTGGCCTCGTGGTGGATGACGCGCAGCCAGGGCCGGGTGGCGGCCAGCTCGTCGAGGACGGCCGCAGAGCCGTCCTGGGAGCCGTCGTTGGCGACGATCACCTCGAGGTCATCGACGAGCGGGTCGAGCGCCTTGTGGACGCTGTCGACCATGGTGCCGATCGTCTCGGCGTCGTTGTAGCAGGGGAAGCACGCGCTGAGGCTGCGCACCTCCGGGTTGCCGGTCGGTCCGCTGCTCATCGGGCCGGGAGCGAAGCCAGCGCGGCGGCGACCACCTCGACCTCGTCGTCGGTCATCTCGGGGAAGCAGGGCACCGTCACACACTCGCGCGCCCACGCCTCGGCCTCGGGACACGGCTCCCTCGTGAGCGCCTGATAGGCCGGCTGCTGGGTGAGGGCGAGGGGGTAGTGCACGGCGGTGGCGACGTCGTGTCCGGCCAGCTCGTCCCGCACCTGCTGGCGCTTCTCGGTGCGGAACACGGCCGCGTGGTGGACGTGGTTCGGATGGTCGAGCTGCCAGCGCAGCTGCGGGGCCGCCCCCCGGTAGGCGGCGGCGATGGCCCGCCGCCGGTCGTTGGCGGCGTCGAGCCCCGGGAGGGCCAGGCGCAGCCACGCCGCCTCCATCTCCGACATGCGGAAGTTCTGCGACACCTCGACGTGCACGTACTGCTCGGCCATCCCGTGGCTGCGGAGCCTCGCCACCCGCGCCGCCAGCTCCTCGTCCTCGGTGACCACCGCCCCCCCGTCGCCCATCCCGCCGAGGTTCTTGGTCGGGTAGAAGCTGTAGGCCACTGCCTGCCCCCGCCGCCCTGCGCCGAGGGCACCGTGGGCCTGGGCGGCGTCCTCCAGCACGGGGACCGGGGTGTCGGGCACCTCGGCTGGACGACCGTAGAGGTGCACGAGCACGACCGCCGCGGTCCACTCGGTGGTGGCCGCCTCGATCTTCGCCGGGTCGAGCGCCGCCGTGTCGGCGAGGACGTCGACCGGCACCGGGACCGCACCAAGCGCGGCGACCGCCGACGCGGTCGGCACCGCGGTGAAGGCCGGGACGATGACCTCGTCGCCGGCGCCCACCCCCATCGCCTGGAGCCCGAGCTGGAGGGCGGCTGCCCCGGAGGAGACCCCGACCGCCCGGGCCTGTCCGGTCCAGGCGGCGTACTCGCGCTCGAAGGCGGCCAGGTTCGGGCCGAGCAGCACCTGACCGGAGCCCAAGATGGCGTCGACCGCCGCGAGGAACGGGGTGCGCAGGGCGGCGGCCCGCCGGCTCAGGTCGACGACAGGTACCACGGGTGCTCCCGGTAGAACTCGACGGTCGCCGTCAGGCCATCGCGCAGGTCGATGGTGGGCTCCCACCCCAGGACGGTGCGGGCCTTGGTGGCGTCGGTGCTGAAGTCGCCGATGTCGATGCGCTCCCGATCCGGCGGCCACGGGATGGTCCCCACGGAGGCGCCGGCGTCGGCCGCCTCGACCAGGATCGTGGCGATCTGGCGCAGGCTGTGCACGTCGCGGTGCCCGATGTTGAACACCTCGCCGGCGGCGCCCGTCGTGGTGGCCGCCTGGACCAGGGCCCGGCAGACGTCGTCGACGTGGAGGCAGTCCCGCCGCTGCGCGCCGTCGCCGTAGAGGGTGATCGCTCCGCCCTCCAGCGCCCGGCGGACGAACACCGGGAGGAAGCCGAGGTCGTCCTGCAGGAGGCACTGCCGAGGCCCGTACACGTTGGTGAGGCGGAGCGCGCTGGTCCGCAGTCCGTGCACGGAGCCGTAGAGGAGGTGGAGCTGCTCGCAGGCCAGCTTGTCGATGCCGTTGACGTCGACGGGCCGGGTGGGGTGGGTCTCGTCCACCGGGGTGCGCTCGGGCCGGCCGTAGACCTGGCGGGTGCTGGTCAGCACGACCGTCACCCCGGGGGCCGCCCGGCGCAGCGTCTCGAGGAACCCGAGGTGGCTCCGGACGTTGAGGTCGAGGTCGCGCAGGGGGTCGGTCATCGACGCCAGGTGGCTGACCTGGCCGGCGACGTTGAACACGACGTCGGCCCCCACGACCACCTCGGCCAGCTCGGGATCGCCGAGGTCGAACTCGACCACCTCCGCGGCCACGCCCTCCAGGTTGCGGGGGTCACCGCCGTGGGTCGGGACCAGGGCGTCGACCACCCGGACCCGCGCCCCTGCCCCGGCGAGGTGCCGGGCGAGGTTCGAGCCGATGAACCCCAGGCCCCCCGTCACCACACAGGTGGCGGACGCGAGCGACCGGAGACCGGTGTCGGGGGCACCTGCCATAGAGGCGCTGGATGGTACGAGGGGGAGGGGCGCGGGCGCCAGGGTGGTGTCCCCTACGCTCCTGCCCCGTGCCTGCGGCCCACCCCCCCACGGACGACGCATGGGCGCGCGGCCGAGCCGTGCCCACCCGCCGTCTCCTCGTGGAGTCGCTCCTCGTGGGCACCGCCAGCCTGGTGTCCGCCTGCGTCGCGCTGCAGGTCTGGAGGGCCAGCCTCCGGGCGCCGTTCACCGCCAGCGGCGATGGCGCCTTCTACCTGATGCTGACCCGGGCCCTGGGGGAGAACGGGCAGTACCTGACCAACCCGAACCTCGGCTACCCGTCGGGCCAGGACCTCCACGATCTCCCCCACGGGGCCGACAACCTCAACCTGCTGCTGCTGCGGCTGGCGGCCATCACCGGGCAGCCCGGCCTCGCCCTCAACCTCTTCTACCTGGCCGGGTTCTTCCTCGCCGGCGCCAGCATGCACCTGGTCCTCCGGCGGCTCGGTGCCCACCGCGCGGTGGCCGCGGTGGTGAGCGTGCTCTTCGCCGTGGCGCCGTACCACCTGCTCCGGAGCACCGGGCACGTGCTCCTGTCCTCCTACGTCTCCGTCCCGGTGGCGGTGCTGCTCGCCTTGGCCGTCCTGTCGGACGATCCGCCGCTCGCCGGTTGGCGCCGATGGCGACCCCGTTGGTCGCGCCGCGACGCGTGGACGATCGTGGGCTGCGTCGTCCTGGCCTCCACGGGGGCGTACTACGCGTTCTTCGCCCTGCTGCTGATCGGCCTGGGGGGCGTCGGCGCGGCTGCCGCACGCCGGACCTGGCGTCCGCTCGTGTCGGCGGTGACCCACGTCGCCCTCATCGGGGCCGTGTTCGTGGCCAACATCTCGCCGAGCGTCCTGTATTGGATGCGGGAGGGCAGCAACCCCCGCGTCGCGCACCGCTACCCGAGCGAGACCGAGGTGTTCGGCCTCCGGATCTCACAGCTCCTGGTGCCGCGCCCGGACCACCGCTTCGCCCTCTTCGCTCGCATGGCCGAGCGCGCCCGCGGTGGCCCCATCGTGAGCGAGGCGGGCCAGAACCTCGGGCTCGTCGCGGCGACCGGGTTCGCCGTCTTGCTGTGCGTGGCGGCGTGGCGACTTCTGGATCGCGGCCCGGCGAGCCGCTGGTGGACCGTCGGCCGGGGTCGCCTGGTCGTCGATGCCGGCTTTCTCCTCATCGTCTGCCTGTTGACGGCGGCGGCGGGCGGGTTCTCCTACATCCTCTCGTCGGCGGGGGCCCGGGACATCCGCGCGTGGAACCGGATCTCGATCGTGATCGCCGCCCTGACCTTGGTGGCGGTGGCGCTCGTCGCCAGCGAGATCGTCGAGCGCGTCGAGCGCTCGGGCCGTCGGGCCTGGGCTGTCGCCGGGCTCGGTGTGCTGCTCGTCGTCGGCCTGCTCGACCAGACGAGCCCCGCCGACAGCCGTGGCCGGGAGGTGAGCGAGGCCACCTGGAACACGCAGCGAGCCTTCTTCCGGGAGGTGGCCCGTCGCCTGCCGGAGGGCAGCCCGGTGTTCGAGCTCCCCGTGATGGAGTTCCCCGAGGTGGAGCCCCAGCTGGGCACCGACGCCTACAGCCAGGCCATGGGGTACGTGCACGCGCCGGAGCTCCGGTGGAGCTATGGGGGGATGAAGGGCCGGGTGCCCGACCCCACGCCGGACTTCGACCTGAAGCCGGGGGCCGAGCTGGTGGCCGCCCTGCAGGCCGAGGGGTACCGGGCGGTGGTCGTCGACCGGGCCGGCTACGTCGACCGAGCGGCCGACCTGGAGGCACGCCTCGCGAGCGCGGCCGGACCGGCCGAGGTCGTCTCCGGCGACGGGCGCTACAGCGTGTTCATCCTCGACTGACGACGGGAGCCCGATGGAGCTGGACGAGTACGAGCGCATGGCCACGGCCGAGACGGCCCACTGGTGGTACGGCACGACGCGTGCCCTCCTGCAGGACCTCCTCGGCCCGCACCTGGCGGCCGGCGGCCGCTTCCTCGACGCCGGCGGCGGCACCGGCGCGACGGGCACCTGGATGGGCGCCTCCGGGGCGGTGGTGGTGGCCGACGTGGAGGCCCTGGCCCTGCAGCTGGCCCGCCGGGACCATCCTGAGATCGACGGTGTGGCCCTCGCCGACGTGTCCGTCCTCCCCTTCGCCGACGGCTCGTTCGACGCCACCTTGTGCGTGACCGTGCTCTGCCACGAGCTCGTCCCGGATCCGGCCGCCACCGTGCGCGAGCTGGCCCGCGTCACCCGGCCCGGGGGCTTCGTCGGTCTGATGGAGCCGGGGGTGCGCCGGCTGCGCCGGGCCCACGACCGCGTCACGCACAGCGCCCGCCGCTTCTCCCGCAAGGACCTGGCCACCTTGGTGGCGGGCGCCGGGCTCGAGCCGGTCCGCTCCACCGCGGCGTACTCCTTCCTGGTCCCGCCGGCCGCCGTGAAGGCGGTCATCGAGCGCGGCCAGGTGGCCAGCGACATCGACCGGAACGAGGGGGGCCTGGGAGGCCTCCTGCCTCGCCTGGCGCAGCTCGAACGGAGGCTGCTCCGGCGCGTCGACCTGCCGGCGGGCCTCTCGGTGATCGCCATCGGTCGCCGCCCGTCGGCTGGATGAGCGCTCGTCAGGTCTCTCGGTCCAGGGCGGCGTAGCCCGCTTCGACGTCCCACACGTGGTGGATGGGGTCGTGGACGAAGTAGCGGGCGAAGGAGTCCACGGTGAAGCGGGCGCCGTCGCTGCGGGAGCCGGTGCGGCGCCACTGTTCGCCTTCGACGGCGTCGAAGGCATCGGCCAGCCGCGCCGCCGCTCGGTCGAGCTCGTCGGCCACCTGCGACGGATCCTGGTCGAGGTAGCGGTCCTGCGTCGCGGAGGCGTCTTGGTCCCAGTTGGGGAAGGTGGGGTCGTCGTCGGTGAGCATCAGCGCGAGGCGCTGGTGGTAGCGGAGGAAGACGTCGCGCACGTGGCAGGCGTACTCGAGCGCCGACCAACGGTCGGGGCTCGGACGCTCGTCGACGGCGTGGTGGGCCAGCAGGGCGCGCCACGTCACGGCGTTCTCCCGCACCACCGCCCCGACGCTCGACGCGGGGAACGTGGAGGCGTCGAACCCGCACTCGGGGCAGAGGCGCTCGAGCACCCAGGTCCAGTCCTTGTCGTCGGGTGTGATCGGCACGCCCGCATCTTGGCTTGGGTGGGCGCGATCCGGCGCCGTCGTTTCGGCGGGCACCGGAACGGGAAGGCATGAGGAGACCCCCACCAGGAGGAACCCATGAGCAACACCGACGATCTCAAGGGCCGGGTGAAGGAAGCCGCTGGCGACCTCACCGACAATGAGCGCCTCGAGCGCGAGGGCAAGGCCGATCGCGCCGAGGGCAAGGTCAAGGACGCCGTCGACGGGGCCCGCGACAAGCTCGGCGACCTGGCCGACAAGGTCCGCGACAAGCTCGACTGACGCGCTGACCCCTGTCCGGGCCGGAGACCCCTGGCCCTGATGCGAACCTGCGGTCGTTCGTTGCGGTTCTCCCGCAAGAACGACCGCAGGTTCGTTTTGTGGGTGGGTACCGTGCGGCGTGACCTCGGCGGCTGTTCCCGATCTGTTCCCCCGTCCCCGCCAGGTCTCGGTGATCGGACGGACCGGGTCGGCCGCCCTCGGTGAGGTCGTGGTCGACTCGGGCGTCCCGGAGCAGGGCTACGAGCTGGACGTGCGGGCGGCCCGGGACGACGATCCGCCACGCCGACGCCGCCGGCCTCCGCTACGCCCAGCAGACCCTCTCCCAGCTGGCCGACGCCGGCTCGCTGCCGGCCCTGTCGATCGTCGACCACCCGGACCACCGGCGCCGCGGGTACGTGCTCGACATCTCGCGCGACCGGGTCCCGACGAACGACACGCTGCGCTGGCTGGTCCGCACGTTGGCCGAGCTGCGCTACAACCACCTCGAGCTCTACGTGGAGCACACCTACGCGCACGCCGGCCACGAGGTCGTGTGGCGCCACGGCTCGCCCCTCGGCCCGGAGGACCTCCGCTGGCTCGACCCGGAATGCCTGGCGCACGGCATCGAGCTGGTGCCCAACCGGAACACCTTCGGCCACATGGAGCGCTGGCTGCGCCATGACCGCTACCGGCCGCTGGCGGAGTGCCCCGAAGGCGCGGTGAGCCCGTTCACGGGCCAGACGACGCCGCCGACCACCCTGGCCCCCACGCCGGCGACGGCTGAGTTCGCGCTGGGCCTGGTGCGCGAGATGGCGGCGCAGGTGTCGAGCCGCCTGGTCAACATCGGCGCCGACGAGCCCTTCGAGCTCGGCCAGGGCGCCAGCGCGGCCGCGGTGGCCGAGCGGGGCCGGGCCGAGGTCTACCTCGAGCACCTCGACCGGCTCGTCCTCCCCCTCGTCGCCGAGGGCCACCACGTCGTGTTCTGGGGCGACGTCCTGCGCCGCCGCCCGGACCTCGTGTCGAGGCTCCCCGCCGAGGGGGTCACCGCCGCGGTCTGGCGCTACGACGCGCCGGCGGAGGACGGCGGCCTCCTGGCCCGGCAGGGGGCGTGGCGGCTGGCCGCCCGGGCCGGCCTGCCGGGGCCGACCGGCGACGACCTTCGGGACGACCTGGCGGAGGCCGTAGCGCACCAGCGGGCCGCGTGGGCGGCGGAGAGCCGGCCCGGGGGGCTGGACGACTCCCTCCGGCACCTCCCGTCGCCGTGACGGCTGCGCTGGATTCTCTAGCGTCGGGTAGAAGAACGTGGCTACGGTGCGGACGATGACCATCACCGGCTGGAGCCTCGTGCGCTTCCTGCACGTCTTGGCCGCCATGGGGTGGGTGGGGGGCCAGCTGGTCTTGAGCGGCATCGTGCTCCCGGTCCTGCGGGCCGAGCTCGACCCGGCCACCCGCGGCCCCCTCGTCCGCAAGGCGGCCAAGCGCTACGGGCTGGTCGCCAACACGATCCTGCTGCCGACGTCGCTCGTCACCGGCCTCGCCCTGGCCGCCCACCGCCACCTCAGCTGGGAGATCCTGGGCCGGGCCGGCTACGGCCGGCTCTTCTCCATCAAGATGGTGCTCGTGACCCTCTCCGTGGTCCTGGCCGCCGTCCACGGCATCATCGCCAGCCGCCGGCCGAGCTCGGCCCGCCCCCTCGCCATCGCCGGCCTGGCTTCGTCGGTGGCGATCGTCGTCTACGCCACGGCCCTCGTCCCATGACCGGGGGATCGGCTCCCACCGGCCCCGACGACGAAGGGGGCGACGCGCCGTGCTGGGCCCACCTGCTGGAGGAGGACGACGCCACCGTCCTGGACGGCTCGGCGCAGCGCGAGCCCCGCGAGGAGCGCACCGGGGAGGCGGCCAAGAAGATGGCCGAGATCGGGGAGACCTGTCCCGACTGACGAGTCCGCCGGCTTCGGGCGGGGGCTGATCGACAGGCCGGCGCTGTCTCCGCCGCCATCGACCTGGCCCTCCGGCTCGGGCTGGCCTGAACCCGCCGATCACCGCTCCTCGGCGGTGATCCACGGCTCCGGGGCCCCCGGACCGGCTCCCTCCAGGTGGGCCAGAGCCGCCTCCGGCGATCCGCGCACCTGGAGGAGCTGCCGGTTCTCGGGGCGCAGGAAGCCGGCGGCCGCCATCGCGTCGAGCTGCGTCACCAGCGGGTCCCAGAACCCGTCGACGTCCAGCAGTACCGACGGCTTGGCGTGGATGCCGAGCTGGCTCCACGTCACCGCCTCGAAGAGCTCGTCGAGGGTGCCGAAGCCGCCCGGGAGGGCGATGAAGGCGTCGGAGCGGTCGTACATGTGCGCCTTGCGCTCGTGCATCGAGCGCACCTCGACCAGCTCGGTGAGGCCGCGGTGGGCGATCTCCCGGGTGAAGAGCCCCCGGGGGATCACCCCGACGACCTCGCCCCCGGCGGCGAGGGCGGCATCGGCGAGGGTGCCCATGAGGCCGACCTCGGCCCCGCCGTAGACGAGGGTCAGCCCCCGCTCGGCGAGCAGCCTCCCCAGGGCCTCTGCCACGGCGGCGTAGCGGTCGTCGCCCCCGCTCGAGGACCCAGAGAACACGCACACCGCTCGCAGCTCCACCACGACGCCAGAACCTACGACACCCCCCCACCCGAACCCGCGGTCGTTCCTTGCGGTTCTTGCCCAAGAACAACCGCTGGTTCGGATGGGGGTGGAGGTGGGGGGATCCGTCAGTCGTCGAGGACGACGCCGCAGCGGTCTTCGACCCAGCGGAGCGCGCTGGTCGTGTCCGGGGCCTCGTAATAGACGGGCTCGACGGCGGCGGCGAGCTCGGCCTCGGTGCGGGCGGCGACGACGGTGTCAGCTAGCCGCACGCTCCAGCCGATGGCAGCCGCCACGTCGTCGCGGACGTCGGCGTCGACCACGCCCACGCCGTCCTGCAGCTGGCGGCTGAGCCGCTGGATGTCCTGGTACCGGGCCTGTCGCTCGGCGAGGGTGTCCGACGCGATCTCGGCCAGGTAGGCGAGGCCGTCGACCTCGCCGACCACGTCGCACCACCGCTCGACGTCCGCGATGGCGGAGCCATTGGCGGCGGGCTCAGGGGAGTCGTCGCCGCAACCGGCGACGGGGGCGGCAGACAGAGCGAGGCCGGCGAGGAAGGCGAGGGGACGGCGGGTGGCAGGCACGGGAGCTCCAGCGGGTCGGGGGAGCGTCGCCGCTCCGGTTCGCCCCGCTGTCGCGCCGTCGGCCGCGACCGGTTCAGTCGAGCTGGCCGCTGCGCCGGGCGCGGGTCCGGCTGCGGGTCAGGGCCTTGGCCGCCGCTGCGGGGTCCTGGCCGAAGCCGATGGCGAGGTGCAGCAGGCAGCGCCCGTACGAGGCCACTGGGTCGCGCCCCACCCCGGCGTGGTACCCGGACAGCTCGATCGTGCAGTGGCCATGGGCGGCCGACCACACGACCTCGGCGGCGGAGACGGCGTCGGCCACCAGCCAAGGGCCGACCTCGCCGCAGCGCTCGATCCGCCGGACGAGCGACAGGAAGGTGGCCATCGACGACTCGGCATCGTCCTGGTGCTCCACGACTCCCGGCGGTCGGGCCCGGAACATCACGTCGTACAGGTGGCGCTCGGTGAGTGCGAAGTGGCGATAGGCCCATCCCTGGGCCATCACGTCGGCCACTGGGTCGCCGGTCAGCGCCGGGCGCTCGAGCTCGAGGCCGAACCGGCGGAAGCCCTCCCGCCGCACGGCGGCCAGCAGCTCGTCCATGCTGCCGAAGTGCGTGTAGACGGCCATCGTCGACGCGCCGGCCTCGGTGGCCACCCGGCGGGCGGACACGGCCGCGGGTCCCTCGACGGCGAGCAGGCGAGCGGCCACCTCGAGGAGGCGGACGGCGACGGCAGGGTCGGGGCGGCGGGGGCTCATCGGTGGGACACCGTTGACGAGGTTAGATCACATCGTTATAAAGAACGGTGTTATCGAATCGGAAGGCAGCGCGATGAGCAAGTACCTCAAGGGCCAGTACGCCCCCATCCCCGGCGATGTGACCGCCCTGGACCTCGAGGTGCAGGGCGAGCTGCCCGTCGAGCTCGAGGGCCGGTACCTCCGCAACGGGCCGAACCCGGTCACCCCCGTCGACCCGGCCACCTACCACTGGTTCACCGGCGACGGGATGGTGCACGGCGTGCGGCTGCGCGGCGGGCGGGCCGAGTGGTATCGCGCCCGCTCGGTGCGGTCGACGGCGGTGAGCGAGGCGCTCGGCGAACCCCCCGCCCCGGGGGAGCGCCACGGCGGCGTCGACACGGTGAACACGCACGTCGTCGGGCTGGCCGGCCGGACGTACGCCCTCGTCGAGGCGGGGGCCCGCCCGGTCGAGCTGTCCTATGAGCTCGACACCGTCGCCCACTCGGACCTCGGGGGCACCCTCCCCAACGGCTACACCGCCCACCCCAAGGTCGACCCGGAGACCCGCGACCTCCACGCCATCGCTTACCACTGGGCCCTCCCGCACCTGCAGTACATCGTGATCGGGGCCGACGGGGCGGTGCGCCAGGTCGAGCCCGTCGAGGTGCCGGATGGCCCGATGGTGCACGACTGCTCGATCACCGAGCGATGGGTGGTCGTGTACGACCTGCCCGTCACCTTCGACCTCGAGGTGGCCATGTCCGGAGGCCGGTTCCCCTACGGCTGGAACGACGCCCACGCGGCACGCGTCGGCCTGCTCCCGCTGGGCGGCCGGGGGGACGAGGTGCGCTGGTTCGACGTGGCTCCCTGCTACGTGTTCCACCCCCTGAACGCCTATGACGACGGGGATCGGGTCGTGCTCGACGTCGTGCGCTACGACCGCATGTTCGTCGGTCGCCACGTCGGCCCGGACGATGCGCCGCCCCTGCTCTGGCGCTGGACGATCGACACGACGACGGGCGCCGTGCGCGAGGAGCAGCTCTCCGACCGGTCCTTCGAGTTCCCGCGCGTCGACGAGCGCCGGGTGGGCCGCCCCCACCGCTTCGCTTACGGCGCCGAGGTGGCCCGCTCCGGCGAGGGCAACGGTTTCGGGGGCCGCCTGGCCCGGATCGACGGCAAGACCGGGGACGTCTCCCTCACCGACCTCGGCCCCGGTCGGTTCGGCGGCGAGTGGGTGATGATCCCGCGTCACGCCGCCTCCGCCGAGGACGACGGCTGGCTGATGTCCTACGTGTACGACACCGACGCGGATCGCAGCGAGCTGGTCGTCCTCCCCGCCGCCGACCCCTCAGCCGGCCCCGTGGCCCGGGTGCTGCTGCCGAACCGCGTCCCAGCCGGCTTCCACGGCAGCTGGGTGCCCGACCAGCCCTGAGGGGGCGAGCCCCGTAGCCTGGTGGGGTGATCTGGGGAGGGGGACGCCGGAAGGCCGCTGCGGGGCTGCTCGCGGTGGCGGCGACGCTGGCCGGTGCTTGCAGCACCGGACCGACCGCCACCGCCGACAGCGACCGGCCGATGGTCCGGGCCGAGGTGGTGGCGACCCAGCCGAGCACCACCACGGCGCCTCCCGCCACCACCCCAGCGCCGCCCCCTGCCCCGGCGCCGGAACCGCCGCCTCCACCCCCACCCCCACCCCCGCCGGAGACGACCGTCGCCCCGCACCCGCTGCGCGTCGTCGTCACCCAGGCGTGGGTGCCCTACGCGACGGTGGGGGAGGTCACGCTGCACCACCCCTCGGACCACGTCGAGGCCATCGGGTTCCACCAGTCCGGCCACGACGGCGCCCTGCACCAGGTGGCCACCGCCACCTCGGTGCGGTGGTTCACGATGGAGGACCGCGACCGCGACACCGACCCTCAGGGCGCCGCGGACATCGTCGTCGAGCCCGACCGGGAGGTCCGCGTGCCGGTCACGGGCACCGTGATCCGGTCCGGGACCTACACGCTGTACTGCGACAAGGTCGACCAGTACGCCGTGATCGAACCGGACGCCCATCCGGGCTGGGAGGTGAAGGTCCTCCACATCGATGGGCTGGCCCTCGTCACCGGCCAGCGGGTCGAGGCCGGGGTCACGCCGCTGGCGGCGCGGGCCCGGGTGCTCCCGTTCCCGTCGCAGGTCGAGGACAGCACCGGCGCGCCCCCGTGGCCGCACGTGCACGTCGAGGTCGTGGACCCCTCCATCCCCGACCGTCCCACCGGGCCGGGCTGCCCGTAGCCGGAGGCGTCGACGGCAGGCTCCCAACGCGGCGCCCGCCGTCGCGTTGGAAGCCCCTCCGCGCCGTCCGCCCGGACCGCGCGCGGCTCGCCACGGCGGGTGTTCGGTCGGCGCGGGGCCGTCGCTCGGGCGATCGTCGTGGAGGCCGGGCGGGATACGCCAGATCCCGCACCGTGTGCCTGGGCCGCGCTAGGGCTCGAGCGAGCTGGGATCGGCGGGCACGTCGACGGCGTGCTCTTGGAGGGCGGCGAGCGGCACGATCTCGAGGACGGCCTCGTGGGTGGAGGCGAGCACGACGGGGGCGGCCACGCCGTCGTTGTAGGCGCGGGCCCAGTTCATCGCCGTCACGCACCACCGATCGCCGGGGACGAGCCCGGGGAACCGGTACAGCGGCATCGGCGTGGACAGGTCGTTGCCGATGCTGCGCTGGTGGTCGAGGAACTCCGCCGTCACGACGGCGCAGATCGTGTGGCTGCCCGCGTCCTCCGGCCCGGTGTTGCAGCAGCCGTCGCGGTAGAAGCCGGTCATGGGATCGGTGCCGCAGGGCTCGAGGTCGTCACCCAGGACGTTGCGCTCGCTCATCGCCCCAGCCTCGCGCTGCCGGTCACCAGCTGCCGCCTCCGCCGCCGCCGCCTCCACCGCCCACCGAGCCGCCGCCCCCACCGCCCCCGCTCGAGGACGGGGCCGTCGAGGCCGACCGCGTGCTGGCGACGAGCAGCGGCGCCATGTGGGCGTAGCCCAGGCCGGTCTGGTCGATGATGCTGGCGGAGCGCACGGCTCGCTCCCACCGGTCGATCTCGCCGACCGCCACCGCCCACGCCGTGTACTCGCGGAGCACGCCCCGCTGGGCGGCTTCCTCCGCGTGGTGGGCCTCGGAGGCGGCCAGGAAGCGCCGGAACGACTCGACCCGCAGCCAGAGACCCGAGCCGAGCGGGGTACGGACCCGCAGCTCCCACCCTCGGATGACGGCGGCCGCTCCGGCCCCCGCGACGACCGCCGCCGCCACAACGCCCGGTAGCCACTCCTCCCCGTGCCGGGCGGCCAGCGCACCGAAGACGGCCACCGCCACCATCCCCACGACCGCGGCCAGGGCGCCCAGGAGGCGGACGGCGAGGCGCCGTCGGTCCCCATGGGGATCCCACAGCCCGCTGGCGGCCTCCCACTCGTGCAGCTGGGTGCCGACCTCGTTCCAGCCCGCCGCGAACTGCGGGTCGTACTTGCCGAGCGAGAGCTCCGAGCGCGACCCGAACATCCGGTCGAGGGGCGATTGGATCGCCGCCGGGCCCTGGCCGGGGTGGCGGCGCAGGGTGACCATGCGGCCTGATTCGTCGAGGTCGACGGCCCCCGAGATCGCCGCCTCGATCAGCCAGGCCACCTTGTGGTGCGGCTCGACGGACTCGGTGAGGAGGATCCCGCCCTGGGCCGGGGTCAGCTCCCGTGGCGGGGCGAACTCGGTCGTAGCCATCCCGGCCAGCTCCTCCTGGTCGAGCAGCACCTCACCGCTCGGGCCGCCCTGGGCCGTCCATGCCGCGTCGGCCACGCCCCCCGCGCCCACGCGCTCCCGGCCGCGACGGCGGACGGCGCGGGAGGCGACCACGCTCCCGCCCAGGCCGGCCGCCACCGCGGCGGCCCCCGGGAGGGCCAGGCCCGCCCCCGGGTCGGGCGGCGCGTCGAGGGGAGGGGCGGGGAGAGGCGGCGCCACGGACAGCGGAGCGCCTCGTCCCGCCGTGATGGTGAGGCCCTCGCCGCTGTCGAGCGAGCCCACCGTGGCCACGATGTGGCCGGGGTCGAGCTGGCTCAGCTCGCACCCCCCGGTGGCGCCCGTGCGCCCCGTCGAGCAGGTGAGGTCGGTCAGCTCCTAGGGGGCCACCACGTGCACCTCGGTCTGCTGCACCGCGACCGTCCAGCCGGTGCCCACGGCATCCCAGCGCAGGGTGCCGGCCGCATCGAGCAGCCCCGGGTGCTCGTAGCCGATCTGGTAGCGGTGCCGACCGGTGATGGTCGTGGCCGGGTCGCCGATCTTCAGCTCGATGCCCGGCTCGTCGCCGCTCAGGTCGATGCTCTTGTCGGCGATGCCGTCCGGGGCGCTGGCCGAGGAGACGGTGACGACGGCATCGGTGCTCAGGCCCGGGATGGTGCGGAAGATGCCGTGCTTGTCCTGTGCAAGGCCGAAGTCGTAGTCGATGACCTCGGTGACAGCGGCCCGGCCGTCGCCCTGTAGCGAGGCGCCGACCCACATGCCGGTGACCCGCTCCTCGTCGCCGAGGACCCCGCCGAGCACGGCCGCGCCGCCGGTGGCCAGCGCCCCCGCGCCGAGCAGCACCGCGTCGAGCCGGCGGCGTTGGAGGGGGCGCATGGGCGCACGCTATCGGCGCGGTGCCGGGGCCCCGGCTCGGCGGGCGTCAGTCGCCGACGACCCGGAAGCTGCGCTCGGGGCGGCGCCGCACGACGGACCGGGTGGCGGCGACGATGCCGGCGAAGGTCTTCGGCAGGTCGGGGGCGGCCACCGGGCGCGACAGCAGGTAGCCCTGGGCGTGCTCGCAGCCCAGCTCGTGGAGGAGCTGGAGCTGCTCGGCCGTCTCGACGCCCTCGGCGACGCAGGTGAGGCCGAGGGAGTGGGCCAGGGCCAGGACGGCCCGGACGATCTCGGTGTCGTCCTGCTGCGTGCCGAGGCCCTTCGTGAACGTGCGGTCGATCTTGACGATGTCCACCGGGAACCGCTTGAGGTAGGCGAGCGACGAGTAGCCGGTGCCGAAGTCGTCGATGGCGAAGCGCACCCCGAGGTCGTGCAGGTGCTCGATCGTGCTGAGGGCGTCGCGGCCCGCCTCGATCAGGGCGGTCTCGGTCAGCTCGAAGGTGAGCGCTTCGGGCCGGATGCCGTGCCGCTCCAGCGACGCCTCGACCACCGCCGGGAACAGCCGCGTGAGCTGGCGGGCGGCCAGGTTGACCGAGACGCGGCCGGGGGCCTGGTCGCCGAGCTCGTCCTGCCACCGCCGCATCTGGGCGCACGCGTCGTCGAGCACCCCAGCCCCGATGGGGACGATGAGGCCGGTCTCCTCGGCGATCGTGATGAACGAGGCCGGCGTGAGGAGCTCGCGGTGCGGGCCCACGATGCGCAGCAGCGCCTCCACCTCGACGACCCGGCCCGTGGCCAGGTCCACGATGGGCTGGTAGAGCACGCGCAGGCCGTCCTCGTCGAGGGCGCTGCGCAGGATCTGCTCCGCCGCCGCCCGGCGGATGGCTTCGGCCCGGAGCGAGTCGTCGAAGATCTCGGACCGGTCGCGCCCGTGTTCCTTGGCTTTGTGGAGGGCGGTGTCGGCGTCGCGCAGCAGGGTGCTGGGGCGGTGGTCGACGTCGAAGGCGATGCCCACCGAGGCGGTGAGGGTGAGGTTGCCCTGCGGCAGCCAGATCGGCGCGGAGACGACGTCGCGCAGGCGCTCGGCCAGGAAGGTGGCCTCGCTCCGGTCGGCCAGGACCTCTGCCAGCACGATGAACTCGTCGCCGCCCAGGCGAGCCACGACATCGCCGGCCCGCAGCACGCCGCGCAGCCGCTGGGCGACCTCGAGGAGCACGTGGTCGCCGGCCTCGTGGCCCATCGTGTCGTTGATCTGCTTGAAGCGGTCCAGGCCGAGCGAGAGGACGGCGGTGGTGGCGCCCGAGTGGCGGGCGTGGTCGAGGGCGGCGGTGACGCGCTCGACGAAGTGGGCGCGGTTGGGCAGCTCGGTGAGCGGGTCGTGCAGCGCCTGCCAGGACAGCGCTTCGGCGGCCACCGTGGCGGCCGCCTCGGTGCTGGCGAGGGTCTCCCGCGTGCTGCGCTCCTCGGTGATGTCGTGGAAGGTGGTGATCACGCCGTCGGGTTCGCCGGTCTCGTCGAACACGGGAACCGTGTTGAGCCGCACCCAGATGGCGCGGGCCGGCAGCCGCACCCCGAGGATCATCCCGAGGGCGGGCTGCCCGGTGCGCAGGGTGACGGCGGCCGGGTGCTCGTCGAAGGTCAGCTCGGTGCCGTCCTCGAGGACGGGCACCCAGGGCGCCAGCTCGTCCGGGCGCTTGCCGATGGCCAGCTCGGTCAGGCCCAGCATCCGGGCGGCGGCCTCGTTGAACTCGCACAGCCGGAGGTGGCGGTCCTGGAAGATGAGCCCGTCGTGCAGGGAGGAGACGATGAGGTCGAGGCGCTCCTCGCGCTCGAGGGCCAGGGCCATCGCCTTGGCGGTGGCCCGCTGGAGCGCTTCCTGCCGGCTGGCCACCCGCCACGTGACGAGCGCGACGAGGCCGGCTGCCACCAGGCCGTAGGGGACGACGAGGGCGACGTCGCCCTCGCTGAGGTCGGGGCGCCAGGCCACCAGGACGACGGTGATGGCGAGCACCGCCGCCACGTTGGCGGCGGTCACGAACGCCGGGGCGGGGACCCACCAACGGGGCACCTGGGGCCGCCCGCTGAGGGCCGGATGCCGGGTCCGGGGGTCGAGGTCGGTCGTCATGGTGGTGAGAGATCAGCGCGCTGCGCGTCCACGCTGCCGCTAAGCGTGGCCTAATCGGCTGGGCCGTCATCGTGCCCGAGGGGTCAACGCGCCGCCATCCCTCGGATGGGTCATTGGCGCGTGCGCACTCGGACTAGTCCGCCCGCTCAGTCCTCGTCGTCGCCCTCGCGCCCGCGGCACTGGTCGACCGTGCCGGCGCAGCGGACGTAGGCCCCCGGCCACCCGGCCGCCTCCACCTCGGGCTCGGCGGCCTTGGCCGTCTTGGCATCGTCGTACGGACCGGCGAAGGCCACCCAGAAGCCCGGCTTCATCGACGGGTAGTCGTCCGAGCGGAGCACCCCCGCTGGGTGGCCGGCCGCCGCCACGTCTGCGGCCGTCGTGGTGGCCTGGGCCTGGTCCCCCTCGGACGCGATGACGAGGATCCAAGCCGGCGTGTCGAGCGGGCCCGTGGTGAGGTCCGCCGCCGGCGCCGCGGTGGTCGTCGGGGCCGGGTCGGGGACGGCGGGTGCCTCCGGCTCGGTGCCGGCTCGATCGGGCGGCGAGTCGGGGCCGTCGTCGTCGAGCACCGGCAGAGCGAGCAGGAACGAGCCGGCGGCGACGACCGCCGCGAGGGCGGCCACCAGCAGGCCGTAGCGGGCGCGGCTCACGGGCGACGGGCGGGCATCAGCGGCCGAACATGGCCAGCCACTCGGCCTCGGACTTCGGCATGAACACGAAGTTCAGGCGCCGGGTGTCCTCCATGGTCGCCGACGGCTCCGACGAGTAGAGGTGGCCGGGGAAGAGGACGGCGTGGTCCGGGACCTTGGCCAGCTTGGTGGTGAGGCTCTCGTAGAGCTGGGCCGCGTCGCCGCCGGGGAGGTCGGTGCGGCCGCAGCCCTCGAGGAAGAGGGTGTCGCCGCTCACGAGGCAGTCGTGCACGTAGAAGCACTGGCTGCCCGGCGTGTGCCCCGGCGTGTGGATGAGCTCGATGGGGATGTCGCCGACCATCACGACGTCGCCGCTGTCGTGGGTGACGAGGTCGGTGTCGGACAGCTCGGTGGTGCGCAGCACCCAGGGGGCCTCGGCGCGCTGCACGTGGACGGGGACGGGGCAGGCGGCGAGCAGCTCGCGCACGCCGGCGATCGTGTAGCCCATCATGGAGCCGCCGACGTGGTCGGGGTGGTAGTGGGTGGCGAGGGCCCCGGTGAGGCGCATGCTGTCGGCGTCGAGGACCTCGAGCAGCCCGGGGATGTCATAGGCGGGATCGATGGCCACCGCCTCGCCGGTCTGGCGGTCTCCGATCAGGTACACGAAGTTCACCATCTGCCGGGCGAGGGGATCGGTGCGGGCGATGTCGCGGCCGGCGAGGAGCTGGCGGAAGTAGAGGCGGTCGTCGCTCATATCCTCTGCAGGCTATGGCGCAGGACTTCGACGCGGTCAGCCTCGACGTGGGCGGGGTGCTGGTCGTCCCCGATCACGGGTTCCTGGCCGCAGCCCTCTCCCGCTTGGGGACGACCTTCGACCGGGCCCAATTCGGGGTCGCCCACTACCGGGCGATGGCGGCCGTCGACGCCGCGGTCTCCGAGCCCGAGGACTTCACCGACTACCTCCACGGGTTCCTGGCCGCGGTGTCGGTCCCCGAGGCCGACCGGATCCGGGCCCACGACGAGCTGGCCGCCCTGCTCGCCACGCCCCTCTGGTGCCAGCCGATCCCGGGGTCGCGCGCCGGCGTGGCCGCCCTCGCGGCGGCGGGTGTCCCGCTGGCGGTGACCTCGAACAGCGACGGCACCATCGCCGACCACCTGCGCCGCCACGAGTGGCTGCAGGTCGGCGACGGCCCCGGGGCACCCGTCACTGTCGTGACCGACTCCGGTGTCGTCGGGGTCGGCAAGCCCCACCCCGACATGTGGGCGGCGACCGTCCACGGGCTCGGGATGGCTCCCGAGCGGATCCTGCACGTCGGTGACAGCGTGGTCTACGACGTCGACGGCGCCGCCGCGCACGGTCTCCAGTCGCTCCACTTCGACCCCTACGCGATCTGCCCCTCGACCGCCCACCGCCACATCCGGACCCTCACCGAGCTCCTGTCCCTCTCGTAGCGACGAGGTTCGGGGCATAGCGGGACCGATTCGGTGCCTTGGGGCCCCCAAGGTGAGGTTCGGGGCGTGGAGGCGCCGTTTCGGTCCCCTGGTGCCCCGATCCGCATGAGGTCAGCCGGCGGCTTCGAACCAGGTGCGCAGGACGGCGCGGTAGGCGGCGTCGTAGCGGTCGTAGTCCCGGCGCAGCGCCTGGCCCGGCCAGTCTGCTGGCGCCAGCTCCTCGGGCAGGAGCGGGTCGGCCTGCAGGTGGCGGAGCACGGCGGCCGACGTGACGAACCCGGGAGCCAGCTGGGCGGCGTCACCGGCGTCGAGGTTCGGGCCGAGTCGGGCCATGTCAGCCCGGAGCCGCTGTGCCTGCGCGGCCCAGCCGTCGAGGTCCCAGAGGTCCCCGGCGTTCGGGGCCGGGGTGGGGACGGCGCCGCTCCAGCAGTGGCACCACTGCGTCGCGACGGCGCGGGCGTCGGGTGATCGGCCCGGGTCGAGGTTGTCAGGACGGGCCCAGACCCCCTCGCGCACCTCGGCCAGGCGGAGGGTCCGCAGCGCGTCGCGCAGCGCGGCGCGATCAGCCGCCGACCGGGCCGTGTCGCTGTCAACCGTGGCCAGCTCCCAGGTGCCGTCCCACGGTCGGACCTCGGCCCGCCGGCTGCTGGCCTGGCGGGCCTGGCGGGCGACGAGACGGCCGGCCAGGCGATATCCCCCGTCCTCGGCCACGACCTCGCCGGCGCCGGCCATGCGCGACAGCGCGGTGCGGGTGCTGCCCTCGGAGATCCCGAACATGGCGGCCGTGCGCACGAGCAGCGGCGTGGGCAGCCACGGCGGCTCGGTGCCGAGGAGGACCGACGCCAGTACGGAGCGGGCGGTCAGCGCCCCGCCGGGGGAGACATTACGACGTGTCGACATGTGTTCCGAAAGTGTAAGATGCGGGCATGGTGATGGTGACAGAACCGCGGACGACGATGGTCCCGCCGGAGGAGGCCCTCCCGCACGTCCTGCCGACCGACCGGCTGACCGAGACGGGCATGCCCCGACCCGAGCTGCGGGCCGAGCTGCGCCAGATCGCCGACGTCCGCAACGCCGGCCAGATCGTCCTGGCCTGGGCCCAGGCCCTCGGCACGATCGCCCTCGCCGTGTGGATCGGCCACCCGCTCGCCTACCTCGTGGCCGTGGTCCTCATGGGCTCCGCCTTCGCCCGGTTCGCCATCATCGGGCATGAGGCCGCCCACAAGCTCCTCTTCACGAACAAGCGGCTGAACGACGGGGTGGGGCGGTGGCTGGTCGCCTACCCCGCGTTCGTCCCCCTCGAGGCCTACCGGCGCAGCCACTTCGCCCACCACAAGGAGGAGTTCGGCCCGAACGAGCCGGACATGAACCTCTACGTCGGCTACCCCATCACCCCCGCCAGCCTGCGGCGCAAGCTGTGGCGCGACGCCCGCGGCACCTCGGGGTGGAAGAACCTGAAGGGCCTCCTCGGGGCTCTGCGCAGCGACATGGCCCGTCCGGTGGTGCTGCGGATCCTCGGCGCCCAGGTCGTGCTGCTCGCCGCGGCGATCGCCGTCGGGCGCTGGTGGCTGTACCCGCTGCTGTGGCTGCTGCCCTGGATGACGAGCTGGCGGGTCATCAACCGGCTCCGGTCGATCGCCGAGCACGGCGGGATGCAGCAGTCCAAGGACCGGCGCCAGACCACCCACCACGTGCGCCAGTCATGGGTGGCCCGCTTCCTCATCGTGCCGCTCAACACCGGGTGGCACCTCGCCCACCACGTCGACATGGGCGTCCCGTGGCGCAACCTGCCCCGCCTGCACGCCGAGCTCGAGGCGGCCGGCTACGTCACGCCCGAGCTCACCTACCCCAGCTACCGGGCCCTCTGGCGGGCCCTGTCGTCCCGTCCCTCCTAGCGGAGGCGGGCTACGGTTCGACGACGGCCGCGTCGCCGGTGCGGATGCGACCGGGCTCCCGCACCCAGGCGTAGACCCGGCTCCAGCCGGGATGGCGCTCGTGGTCGATACGACGGAAGTCGCGGTCTGCGAACCAGCGGGCGTTCTGCTGGCACGGGGTCGACCAGGCCGACAGCTCGGCCAGCACCTCGCCGATCCGGATCCGGGTGCCCGGGCGCAGCGTCGCCCAGTCGATGCCGGCCAGCGTGACGTTCTCGCCCGCCGCGCCGGCCGCGATCGGGTGGCCCTCGGCCTGGAGGCCCTCGATCACCTCGGCGGACCAGAGGCACAGCGCCTGGAAGGGCCGACCGTGGTGCCGACGGGTCGCCTGGCGATCGCCGGCCGCACCCCGGTAGTCGACCTCCACGGCGGTCACCGGCGTCTTGGGGACGCCGCCGTCGCTGACGTTGAGCTGGGCGACGCGGCCGGCCTGGGTCGGGGCCCCGGCGCCGAGGCGCTGCAGGCCCCGCCCGATGTCCAGGAGGTGGTGGGTCACGTCGTGCACGACGTGACGGAGCAGCCAGCCGGCGTCGACCGAGCCCTCGGGCGTCGTCAGGGTGCTGCTCCACCCGGGAGCGGCACCGGGGGCCCCGGCGACGAGCCGGTGCAGGGTGGCGAGCTCCGCGTCGAGCCGATCGACGGAGTCCTCGAAGCGCGCGTCGCGAGAGGGGGTCGGGACGTCGACGTCGTCCGCCTCGATGGCCATGTCCTCGCCGGCCAAGAGGATGGCCAGCCCGAGGCCGTCGATGCGCACGATGTCGGCGCTGTGGTCGGCGTACTCGGCCGCCGACCAGACGTCGGGCGCCGGCCGGGCCCGCAGGACGTCCTCGTCGATGCCCTCCGCGGCCTCCCGCCACAGCGCCCCGAGCACCGGCAGCGTCCCGAGGATGTCGGGGAGGTCCCACCGAGTGCCGTCGAAGCCGCACTCCGCACAGGTCTCCGGGGCGACGGCCACCGCGCCAGTACAGCGCACAAGGGCCCTACGCGGGGTCGGGATGGTCGTGCGGGTGCGGGTGCGGGTGGCCGTGACCGTCGCCGGGGACCACGCGGATCGGCTGGTCGTAGCGCCCCCCGTCGGGCTGCGATGGCGAGGGGGCCGCGCCGGCCGCCAGGCCAGCGGCCTCCGCTCGTGCCAGCACCTCGCGCAGCGGCAGGCCCCGGACGCGGGCCACCCGGGCGGCGTCGTCGTGCTCCACCTTCACGCGGCCGGGGCTCACCTTCACCCGGATCGGCATGCCGTCCACCTCGACCGACCCCTCGAGCCGGGACGACGGCCAGCGCTCGAGCGTGGTCCCCCGCACCCCGAGCGAGCCGGTCTCGGCGGTGAGGGCGCGCGCCACCTGGGCCACGAGGGCCACGTCGGCCAGCGCCGACACGGTGTGGGCGGGACGGCCCTTCTTCATCACGATGGGGCTGACCCAGGCGTCGTGGGCGCCGGCCTCGAGGAGGGCCGAGACGGCGTGGGACAGCACCTCGCCGGTGGCGTCGTCGACGTTGGCCTCGAGCAGCACCACGGGCTGCCCGGCACCCAGGGCGTCGGCGGTGGTGCCGAGGACCACCTGCGTGGCGTTGGGTCGGCCGTCGAGCTCGCGGCTCCCGGCCCCGAAGCCGGAGGCCTCCACGGCCATCGCGGGCAGGGGGCCGAACCCGCTGGCCAGCGCGGCGAGCAGCGCCGCGCCCGTCGGGGTGGTGAGCTCGACGCCGACGTCGAGGCCGGCCGTCGGGGCGCTGACCGAGGCCAGGAGCGAGACGACGGCGGGGGCGGGGTTGGGCAGCAGGCCGTGCGCGGCCCGCACCATGCCCGTCCCGGTGACGACGGTGGAAGCCCGCACCTCGTCGATGTCGAGCACCTCCAGGGCGGCACAGGTGCCGACGATGTCGACGATGGCATCGAGGCCGCCGACCTCGTGGAAGTGCACCTGCTCGGGGGGACGCCGGTGGAGCCGTCCCTCGGC
>DASUDP010000066.1:0-3070 GCA_036275535.1 Acidimicrobiales bacterium
TCCTCGGTGCGCATGACCGTGGCGCCGAGCCCTGCGTCCGAGTCGGCGAAGGCCGCCTCGACGACGGCCTGGGCGTCGGGCGGGTCGACGCCCGGGCGCAGCCGCAGGACGAGGTCGTTGACCCGACCGGGGCGGCCAGCGAGGTCCTGCGCGGTCTCCAGCGAGGTGAACAGGGCGGCGAAGTTGGCCTCTGCGAAGAACCCGCCTTCTTCGGTCATCACGAAGAAGTACTCGGGCTGCATGGCGAGGCCGGCGGTGCGCACGTCGCGGTCCCCGGCCACGCGGATGGTGCGCTCGGGCGCCAGGCCGTAGAAGTCGGCGAAGTTCCGCTCCAGCAGGACGACGGGCTGCCCGGCGTCGGCCGCCGCGAGCGGGCGGCCGTCGCCCTCGCGGACGTCGATGCCGTTCACGTGCGGGCCGCCGTCGGCCAGGTCCATGCCGATGATCCGGCCGGGCACCAGGATCGTCTCCTCGTCCGTCGAGGCGTCGACCTGGGTGGAGGCGACGAGCCGCTCCTCGGCCACGTCGACGATCGATGGGTCAGGGAGCGTGGCGAGCACGGCCAGCATCCCCCCGGTGGGAGCGTCGACCCCCTCCGCCGCCTTCACCCGCAGGTCGTACATGCCGAGCTGCTCGAAGGAGGCGTCGTTGGACTCGGTGCGCCACGTCGACGTGCTGCCGAGGGCCGAGTACGCGCCGGTGCCGATGGCGATGACGAGGGCGATGGCGACCACCATCGGCCAGCGTCGGCGCAGGTCCCGAGCCGCCCACCGGAGGGTGAAGACCGGACCCATCACGGCCGCCTACCAGTGCAGATCGCTGATCGGGGCCCGACCGCCGGGGGGCGGACCATCGCTGGCGATGCGCCCGCTCGAGAGCTCGATGACGCGGTCGGCGATGCGGGAGATCTCGCGGTTGTGGGTGACGACGAGGACGGTCCTGCCCTGCTCCGCCTGCTCGCGGAGGAGCTGGAGGATCTGGACGCCGGTGCGAAAGTCGAGATCGCCCGTCGGCTCGTCGGCCACGATCAGCTCGTTGCCGGTGGCCAGCGCCCGGGAGATGGCGACGCGCTGCTGCTCGCCTCCCGAGAGCTCGCTGGGGTAGTGCTGGAGCCGGTCGCCCAGCCCCACCTGGCCGAGGACCTCCGCCGCCCGCCGTCGCGCCTCCCGGACCGTCCCGGCGATCTCCGCGCCGCACTGCACGTTCTCGAGGGCGGTGAGCGTGGGGAACAGGTTGAACGTCTGGAAGATGAACGACACGACCTGGCGCCGGAAGGCGAACAGCTGGGCACGGCTCAGCCCGGTGATCTCCCGCCCGGCCACCGTGGCCCGCCCCGCCGTGGGCGTGTCCAGCGCCCCGATGATGTTGAGCAGGGTCGACTTGCCGCTGCCCGACGGGCCGAGCACGACCGCGAACTCGCCTTGGTCTACCTCGAGGTCGACCTCGCGCAGCGCGTACACCTCGCTCTGGCCCACCTGGTATCGGCGCGACACGCCCTCCAGCTGCACCATGGTCGGCACGCCGGGGCGGTGCCCGGGGTGGGGTCCGGGCGTCGGGCTCACGTCGGCCGCCGGGCTCGCGGCGGTGCTCGGCTCGATCGTCACGCCCTCAGCGTGGAGTGGTGGGGCGTGCGGGGCTAGAGCCCTTGGACCTCACCTGCGGGTGCCCTCAGCCCGAGCGCCCGCCGGATCACGAGGCCAGCTCGTAGCCCGCATCGTCGACCGCGGCCCGCACGTCGTCGAGCTCGAGGGGGGCATCGCTGGCGACGGTGACCTCTCCGGTCTCCAGCTCGACGTCCACGTTCGTGACGGTGGGGAGCTTCGAGAGCTCCTGGGTGACGGCGCTCACGCAGTGCCCGCAGGTCATGCCGTCGACGCGGTAGGTGGTGGTGGTCATGTGGGGGTTCTCCCTGGTCAGACGCTGCCGGTACAGTACCCCCCTAGGGTACCTGGCGCAAGCGCCGCGGGCGGGCCGGTTGGCAGGTCACCCGGGCGGGGTAAGGATGGGGCTCACGTCGAACGCAGGAGGCTGCCCGTGGGGCTCATCCGCAAGACCTTGTCCATCACCACCCTCGGGGTGGTGCCCTTCCGCTCCAAGAAGGAGAAGCTCCGCCGGGCCGAGGCCGGCCGGCAGCGTGCCGAGGCGGAGCTGGCCCGCGAGCATGTGGCCCGGGCCGACGCGGACGAGCGGATCAAGGCGGCCGAGAAGCGGGTTCGGGCCGCCGAGCTGACCTCGTTGCACGAGGCCAAGCGGGCGGCCAAGGCCAAGGGCCGGCGCAAGAAGCGCACGGTGAAAGAGGCCCGGAGCGTGCTCGATCGGCTGGGCGACCTCGTCGAGGGCGTGCAGCCCGTCGTCGAGGAGCAGGCCCGCGAGGCGGGTCGTCGGGGTCGCGCCGCGGCCAAGCAGGCCGGCAAGGCCAGCCGGAAGGCCGCCGAGCGCGCCCAGAAGGAGGCCGCGGTGGCCGCCGATCGGGCTCGCAAGGAGGCGGAGCGGGGCCGCAAGGCGGCGGCCAAGGGCCGCAAGGCAGCCAAGGCCCGGCTCAAGGAGGTCGAGGCCGAGATGACGCCTCGCGTCGAGGCCGCGGTCGAGCGGGGCAAGGCGCTGAGGGACGATGCCCTCGAGCGGGGCAAGGCCCTGCGAGACGACGCCGTGGAGCAGATGAAGGAGCGGGCCGCCGCTCGCAGCTGAGCCGCCGCGGAGTCAGCTGGTGGCGGCGTCGACGTCGAGCATGGCGCCCACGAACTGGCTGTTGTAGAGGCGACTGTAGGGGCCGTCGTGAGAGAGCAGCTCGTTGTGGGTGCCCTGCTCCACGATGCGCCCCGCCTCCATCACGAGAATGACGTCCGCGCCCCGGATGGTGGAGAGCCGGTGGGCGATCACGAAGCTCGTGCGGCTGCTGCGCAGCGCGGTCATCGCTTCCTGGATCAGCACCTCGGTGCGGGTGTCCACCGAGCTGGTGGCCTCGTCGAGGATGAGGATCGAGGGGTCGGCGAGGAAGGCCCGGGCGATCGTGAGCAGCTGCTTCTGCCCGGCGCTGATGTTGTCCCCCTCCTCGTTGATCAGCGTGTCG
>DASUDP010000067.1:0-16194 GCA_036275535.1 Acidimicrobiales bacterium
CGGCCTCAAGCGCAAGCCCGCCGAGACCCGAGCCCGTGACCTGCTCGACCTCCTCGGCCTGCCCGACAAGGCCAAGGCCGCGCCCGGGTCGCTGTCCGGCGGGCAGCGCCAGCGGCTCGCCATCGCCCGGGCCCTGGCCAACGAGCCCACCCTCCTCCTCGCCGACGAGCCCACCGGCGCCCTCGACTCCGAGGGCGGCCAGGAGGTCATCGAGCTGTTCCGCCGCCTCCACCAGGGCGGGCAGACGATCCTCATGGTCACCCACGACGACGACGTCGCCGCCGCCGCTGGGCGCATCGCCCGGATGAAGGACGGCAAGGTCGTCGACCAGGGCACCGCGGCCGGCCGCGCCCCGCTGGCCAGCTCGGCGGGCTGAGCTCCACCGGCGCCGGCGGATCGATGCTCCCGTGACCTCCCTCCCGACCGCGATCGACCGGCCGGTCGACCTCCCGAGATCGACCGGCCTGCCGCGCCTCGCCGTCGTGACCGCCGCCCTGGCCGGCGCCGGGCTCGGCGCGGCCGGCCTGGGTCACGGCGCCGTGGCCGGCTCGTGGGTGCGGGCGGCCCTCGTGGCCACCTGGGCCGTGACCGCGGGGGTGCTGGCCGCCAAGGGCGCCCTGCGCCTCGGCGGCGTGGCGGCGCTGGCCGCCCTCGTCGGGGGTGCCTGCGCGGCGACGGCCAACGACGGCGACCTCGCGCTCGTCCACATGCTGGTCGCCTCGCTGACCCCGGCCGTGGCCCTGCACCTCGAGGTCGTCATCCCGGACGGCACGCTCCTGAAGCCGTCCCATCGCACCTTGGTCATCGCCGGCTACGTGATGGCGATCGCCACCGGAGTGGCCCTCGGCGCCACCGACCACGTCCCCGCCGTGCCCGCGGTGGCCACCGCCATCGTGGCGGCGCTGCTGGTGGGGCTGCCCATCGCCCACCACCGGTACCGCAGCTCGGCCGGGCTGGTGCGCCAGCGGCTGCAGCTCGTCGGCTGCGCCACCGCGGTGATCGTCGAGGTGGCCATCGTCGTGGCCGCCCTGCGGGTCCTCGTCGACTGGCCGTCCCACGCCGGCGAGGTGGCCGCCGCCACCACCGCCCTCGTACCGATCGCCATCGCCGCCGGGCGGAGCACGAAGATCTCCCGCAACGTCGACCGGGTGCTCGTGCACACCGTGTCCGCCACCGGGCTCACCGCCGTCGTCGTCGCCGTCTACGTCGTCGTGGTGATCGGGCTGGGCCGGGCCCCCGCCGACGAGGAGCGGGCGCTGCTCGTCCTGTCGATGGTCGCCGCCGCCGTGGCCGCCATCGCCTACGTGCCGGCCCGGGAGCGGCTGGCCGAGAGCGCCAACCGGCTGGTCTACGGCGAGCGCCACCCGCCCGACGAGGTGCTACGCACCTGGGGCAGCCGGCTCAGCCGGTCGATCCCGATGGACGAGCTGCTCCTGCAGCTGGCCGAGTCCCTCCGCAAGGTGCTGGTGCTCCGCCGGGCCGAGATCTGGACCGGCACGCCCGACCGCCTGGAGCTGGCCGTGTCGGTCCCCGACCGAAGCGCCCAGCCGCTGCTCCTCGAGCCGGAGGAGCAGCCGGTCGTGACCCGCGCCGGCGTCACCGGCAACGCCTGGCTCGAGGTCTGGCTCCCCGCCCTGCTGGCCGACCGCCCGGCCTCGCAGCTGCGGGTGGCGCCGGCCGCTCATAGCGGCACGCTCCTCGGGCTCCTGGTCGTCGAACGCCCGGCTGACGGCGACGCCTTCACAGAGGAGGACGACCGGGTGCTCACCGAGCTGGCCCGCCAGGTCGGCCTGGCCCTCCACAACGTGCAGCTCGACTCGGCCCTCCAGGAGAGCCTCGACAACCTGCAGCGGGCCAACGAGGACCTGCAGGCCTCACGAGCCCGCATCGTGGCCACCGGTGACGCCGAGCGGCGCAAGATCGAGCGCAACCTCCACGACGGGGCCCAGCAGCACCTGGTGGCGCTGGCCGTGAACCTGCGCCTCACCAAGGACATCCTGGCCGACGACCCGGCGGCCGCCGCCGAGATGCTCGACGCCCTGGCCGACGCCGTGAAGGACACCATCCAGGAGCTGCGCGACCTCGCCCACGGCATCTACCCGCCGCTGCTCATGGACAGCGGGCTGCCCGAGGCTCTGCGGGCGGCCGCCAACCGCAGCCCGCTGGCCGTCAGCGTCCACGCCGACGGGCTCGGGCGCTTCCCCCAGGAGGTCGAGGCGGCGGTGTACTTCTGCTGCCTCGAGGCCCTCCAGAACGCGGCGAAGCACGCCCCCGGGGCCGAGGTCGTGATCGACGTCGCCGCCGACGAGGCGTCGCTCTCCTTCAGCGTGCGCGACGACGGTCCGGGGTTCGACGTCGGCCCGGCGACCGCCGGCCACGGGTTCGTGAACATGAGCGACCGCGTCGGGGCCATCGGCGGCACCGTCGAGTGGCGGTCTGCGCCCGGTGGGGGTGCGGCCATCCTCGGCACCATCCCGCTCGGATGACGGCTCTGCTGGCGGTCGCCCGCGCTGAGGTCCGCCTGCGTCGCTGCTCCGCAGCGAGTGACGCTCAGGGCTCGAGGCGAGTGCGCCAGAGCTCGAGGAGCAGGCTCGGGGCCAGCTCCTCCTTGTTGATGTAGGCGGACGCGCCGGCCGTCTCGGCCTCCGGCGGCAGGTCACTGCGCTGGTAGGTCGAGCACAGGAAGACGGTCGCATCGGGGGCATCGGCCAGGATCTGGCGGGTGGCCTCGATGCCGTTGAGGTTCGGCATGTTGATGTCCATCAGGACGAGGTCGGGGCGGAGCTCGTTGACCCGCGCCACGGCCTCCACGCCGTCGCCCGCCTCGCCCACCAGGACGAAGCCCTCCGTGCGGCCGACGACCGCCCGGGCCGCGAGGCGAAAGGGCAGCTGGTCGTCCACGATCAGCACCGTCACCTCCTCAGGGGCAGCCATCTCAGGGACATCATCGCCGAACCGAGGTCCCCGGCCCAGGGTGGGGCCCGGTGTCCGCGGGGTGTGGCTACCCTCCCCCGCCGGCGTCGGCGAGGTACAGGAGGACCGCTTTGACCCTCCTGTTGAGATCGATCTCCTCCGAGAGGCCGAGCTTCGAGAAGATCGAGTTCGTGTGCTTCTCCACCGCCCGGGTCGAGAGCACGAGGCTGGCGGCGATGGCGGCGTTGCTCTTGCCCTGCGCCATCTCGCTCAGGATCTCCCGCTCGCGGGGGGTCAGCCGGTCGACCTCCGAGCGGGCCGGCCGCTTGGTGGACACGAGGGACTCGACGACCTTGGAGTCGATGACCGAGCCGCCGGCCGCCACCTCACGGATGGCAGCGATGAGCTCGTCGACCTCGCTGACCCGCTCCTTCAGCAGGTAGGCCCTCCCCTCGGAGCCGCCCTCCAACAGGGCCAGGGCGTAGGCCGGGTCGGCGTACTGGCTCAGCACCACCACACCGACCTCGGGCCGCTCCTCGCGCAGGCGGCCGGCGATCTGGATCCCCTCGTCGGTGCCGGTGGGCGGCATCCGGATGTCCGTGACGACGAGGTCGGGCTGCTGGTCCTCGATGAGGGCCTCGAGCGAGGGCCGATCGGCCGCCGTGCCCACGAGCTCGATGCCCTCCGCCCGCTCGAGCAGGCGGGCGATCCCCTCTCTCAGGAGGGTGTTGTCCTCGGCGAGGGCGACTCGGATGGTCACGACGGTCGACCTTAGGGCGTGACCAGCGGCCGCTAGCGCAGCACGCCCCGCAGGGCGGCTTCGGCGGCGTGCAGCCCGCACATGCCGTGCACCCCCGCTCCCGGCGGCGTGGAGGCGGAGCACAGGTAGAAGCGGCGGTTGGCCGTGCGGTACGGGTGCAGCCCCGGCCGGGGGCGCAGCACCAGCTGGAGTCCGCCGTGGGAGCCGCCGGCGATGTCCCCGCCCACGCAGTTCGGGTTGTAGGCCTCGTACTGGGCGCTCCCCATGGTGTGGCGGGCCAGCACCACGTCCCGGAAGCCCGGCGCGAAGCGCTCGATCTGGCGTTCGATGGCGTCGGTCATGTCGACGGTGGAGCCGGCGGGCACGTGGCAGTAGGTCCAGAGCGTGTGCTGCCCGTCGGGGGCCCGGGTGGGGTCGACGAGGCTCTGCTGGCCGACGAGCACGAAGGGCCGGTCGGGATGGCGCCCCGCCGCCACCTCCGCCTCGGCCTGCGCCACCTCGGCCAGCGGGCCGCCGAGGTGGAGGCACCCGGCCCGTCGGGCATCGGGGTTCGCCCACGGCACCGGGCCCGACAGGGCGTAGTCGACCTTGAAGACCCCCGGGCCGTACCGGAACCGTCCGAGGCGGCGCCGGTAGCGGGCGGGCAGCTCGTCGCCGCAGATGTCGAGGAGCTGGCGGGGCGTGACGTCGAAGAGGACCGCCGTCGAGGGCGGCAGGTCGGTCAGCGACCGCACCATGTGCCCGGTCTCGATCGTGCCGCCGAGAGAGCGGAGCTGGGCGGCCATGGCGTCGACAATGGCCTGCGAGCCGCCTCTGGCCACGGGCCAGCCGGCCACGTGGGCCGAGGCCAGCAGGGCGAGGCCCATGGAGGTGGTGAGCGGCCGGCTGAGGGGGAGGAAGGCGTGGGCGGCGCACCCGGCCAGCAGGGCGCGCGCCTCGTCGGTGCGGAAGACCTTCGCGGCCAGCGTGGCCGGGGGGAGGCCTCGGAGCCCGAAGCCGAGGAGCGTGAGCGGGTGGCGGGGCACCCGCAGCAGGGGGCCGAGGGTGGCCTCGGCCAGCGCGTCCCAGCGGCGGGCCGCCCAACCGACGTGGCGCTCCCAGGCGGCGGCATCGGCGCCGAGCCCGGCCGCCGTCTCGGCCACGTCGCGGTGCAGCAGGGCGGCCCCGGCGCCGTCGAGGGGGTGCACGAGGGGGATCTCGGTCTGGAGGAGCTCGAGGCCGTGCTCGGCCAGGCCGGCGGAGGCGAAGAAGGGCGACACGGCGGCCAGGGGGTGGATGGCCGAGCACACGTCATGGGCGAAGCCGGGCAGGGTGAGCGCCGCGGTGCGGGCCCCGCCGCCGATGGTGTCGCTCCCCTCGAGGACGACGACCGAGCGCCCCGCCTTGGCCACGGTGAGCGCGGCGGCCAGCCCGTTGGGTCCGGCTCCGACGACGACGACATCGACCACGTCCGGACCTTAGGTGGGGCGGCGGGCTGGTTCCGACCCCAGGGGCCGTCGGTAGTGTCCGGAGATGGCCGTGACCATCGACGAGATCCTCGTGGGCGACCCTCCCGAGGCGTGGGAGGCAGCCGGCTTCGCCGTCGACGACGACGGCACCTGCCGCATCGGCACGGTGCGGGTCCGGCTCGTGGGGCGTGACGGGGGCAAGCGGATCCTCGGGTGGTCCTTGCGGGGGGCGGCGGCTGCCCGCCTGGCCGACGGCCGCCTCGACGGGCTCCCCACGACGGTGTCCGCGGCGGAGCCGGCCGAGCCGGCTGTCCACCCCAACGGCGCCCGGCACATCGACCACGTCGTGCTGCTGTCCCCGAACCTGCCCCGCACCATCGCGGCACTGGAGGGCATCGGGCTCGTCTCCCGCGGCGAGCGCGAGACCGGCTCCTACGGCGCTCCGATGCGCCAGGTCTTCTTCCGGATGGGCGAGGTCATCCTGGAGCTCGTCGGCGGGACGGAGCCGGGGGAGGGTGACCCCGGCTTCTTCGGCCTCGCCATCACCGTCGACGACCTCGACGCCGTGCGGGAGCTGCTCGGCGAGCACCTCGGCGACGCCAAGGACGCCGTCCAGGAGGGCCGCCGGATCGCCACCGTGCGCCACCGCGACCTCGGGATGTCGGTGGCCACCGCGCTCATGTCGCCCGAGCCCCGGCCCTAGGGGGTCGGGACAGGCCTCAGGCGACGATGTCGGCCGCCGGGCGGTGCAGCACCCGGCTGTCCGACGCGGCCAGCTCGGCGCCGCAGCCCCGGCAGGTGGAGCCGAGGACGTCGCCCCGAAGGGTGGCGATGGGGTGGAGGGAGCGAGCACCGCGCAGCTCGATCCCGGGTCTGCTCACCCGCTTCGCGGCCGAGCGGCCCGGGGTGGAGATCGTGCTGCGCGAGGCCCACAACCCGCTCGACCTGCTCGACCTCGTGGAGGCCCAGGAGCTCGACGTCACCTTCTGCTCCGGCGTCGACCTCGTCGGAGACAGGCCCTTCGCCAGCCGCGTCGTCCTCGAGGACCCGTTCGTCCTCCTCGCCCCGGTGACGCCCCCGTGGACCGACCGCCCGTCGGTCACGCTCGACGAGATCGCCACCCACCCGCTCATCGGCAACCGGAACCCGTCCTGCTACACCGAGACGCTGCGCTCGTTCGGTGACCGCCACCCGAGCTTCGTGTTCCACTCCGACGACAACACCACCGTGCAGAGCTGCGTGGCGGCCGGGCCGGGGGTGGCGCTCACCCCGATGCTCACGATCGACGTGGACGATCCGACCACCACGATCGTGCCCGTGACGACACCGCTGGCTCCCCGCCTCATCGCCATCGCCTGGCTGGCCGGCCGCCGACCGTCCGCCCTGCTCGACGCCTTCGTGGACGCCGCCGGCGAGGTCTGCCGAGGCATCGCGGAGGGCTGGGCGGCGGAGGTGGGGCCCGTGGCCTGATGGCCACCCCCCGGCGCTAGCGTCCCCTCGATGCTCGACCACGTGTTCACCGACGTCATCGGTGCGCTGCGCGATGCGCTGGAGAAGGCCTTCCTCGAGCGCCAGGCCTTCGAGGAGCGCTTCCAGGTCGACGTGCTCCTGGGTGACACCACGTGGGAGACCTCCTACGGGCTGCCCGGCGAGGGGCTGCCCCCGCGGGTGCAGGCGGACATCACCTTCGACTGGCCCACCTGGGCCCAGACGGCGTACCGCTCCTGGTACATCGGCGAGTCGGTGGACGAGCCCCCGCGCATCGAGATCGAGATCGTGATGCGGCTGCAGCGCCTGGCCTCGATGCCGGACGTGAAGCCCGTGCTGGCCGTCCTGCCCGAGCACAGCCCTCCCATCGGCGCTGAGCGCCTGGAGCGGTCCGCGCCCACGGTCGAGATCTCCTTCGACAACGACCTGGAGGCGCAGGACTGGGCCCTCGAGGTCAGCTACGAGGGGAGCTACGAGCTCGACGAGGCCACGCTGGCCGACGGCTCGATCCTCGACGACCACTTCTCCGCCATGGGCGGGTGGATCGCGTCCACCCTGGTGCGCCTGGGCGACCTGAAGCTCGACTTCCTACCCCCTGACGAGGAGGGATGACATGACCGATCGCCCTGACGAGCTCGTGTTGGTGGAGGTGGACGACCTCGTCGCCACCGTCACCCTCAACCGCCCCGAGGCCCGCAACGCCCTCAGCACCGGGCTGCGCCGGGCGATCTACACGACGCTGCGCGACCTCGATGTGCGCGACGACGTGCGGGCCGTCGTGCTGACGGGCGCCGACCCTGCGTTCTGCGCCGGCATCGACCTCAAGGAGCTCGCCTCGGGCGACGGCTCGCTGGCCGCTCCCGGCCCGAAGGGCGATCGGGACACCTCCACCCGGGGGCCCTTCCCGGCCATGGACACCCCGGTCATCGGGGCCGTCAACGGGGCCGCCATCACGGGTGGCTTCGAGCTGGCCCTGGCCTGCGACTATCTGGTGGCCTCCGAGCGGGCCCGCTTCGCCGACACCCACGCCCGCGTCGGGATCATGCCCGATTGGGGGCTGACGGTCCTGCTGCCCGAGGCCGTCGGGATCCGCCGGGCCAAGGAGCTGTCCACCACGGGCAACTTCCTCGACGCCGAGACGGCGCTGGCGTGGGGCCTCGTGAACCACGTCGTCCCCCATGACGAGCTGCTCCCCTTCACGCAGCAGCTGGCCCGCGACACCGCCACCATCGACCCGGTGGCCGTGCGCCGCATGCTCCAGACCTACGACGAGGGGGCCCTGCGCGACGGGGCCGGCGCGTGGGCCCTCGAGGGCGAGGTGGCCGCCGCCTGGCAGGGCCAGGGCCTCGACCCCGCCGCCATCGAGGCCAGCCGCCAAGCCGTCGTCGCCCGAGGCCGCCAACAGCTCTAGCAACCAACTTCTGTGGACCCTGGCGCACGGAATGCGTGCGCAGGCGTCCACAGACGCCGTCAGGGTTGGCCGAGGGCGGACTCGATCTCGGCCTTGGCGCCGGCCGGGAGGGTCGTGACGGCGACGCGGCCGATGCCCTCGAAGCGGCGCATCTCCTCGACGACAGCGGGATCGAACCCGGTGTCGACGAGGAGCAGCAGCGCGGAGGTGCCGGGCGAGATCCACGCGGCCATGTCCTTCACCCACTGGTCCTCGAGGCCCTTGTCGACGAGCTTGGCGTAGAGCGCCCCCGCCGCCGCCCCTCCGAGGGCGGCGCCGAAGAACACCGGCCCGCCGATGATGAGCCCGGCCAGCATCCCCCACCACGACCCGGCCAGCGCGCCGCGCACGGGAGTCACGTCGACGGTCTCCACGATGTTGGTGCGGCCTTCGGCGTCCTTGGCCACCATCACCGCGTCGTGGAGCACTAGCTTGCCCTCGCTGGCCAGGTTCGTCAGCGCGAGGAGCAGCTCGGAGGCCCGGGTCGGCTTGTCGAGCACCACGGCCAAGATCTCCTGGTGGCCGGCACCGTCGGGGTCCGCCGCAGGGGGTACGTCGGTCATGCCTTGACGCTATCCACCCGGAGCGGGCCACCGACCCCGGCGGTAGCGTGAGCCGATGCGGCCCCGCCTCTCGCTCGAGCAGATCCGCACGGCGCCCAAGGTGCTGCTCCACGACCACCTCGACGGCGGCCTGCGCCCGGCGACGGTGATCGAGCTGGCTGGCGAGACCGGCTACGACGCCCTCCCCACCTACGACGAGGCGGAGCTGAGCTCCTGGTTCACCACCGGCGCGGCCCGGCAGGACCTCGTGCTGTACCTCGAGACCTTCGCCCACACCGTCGGGGTGATGCAGACGAAGGACGCCCTCATCCGCGTCGCGATGGAGTGCGCCGAGGACCTCGCCGCCGACGGGGTCGTCTACGCGGAGGTTCGCTTCGCCCCCGAGCTGCACCTCGAGGCCGGACTCACGCTCGACGAGGTCGTCGAGGCCGTGCTCGAGGGGTTCCGCCTCGGCAGCGCCGGCACCGACCTCACCGTGGGGACGCTCGTCACGGCGATGCGCCACGCCGCCCACTCCCGCGCCATTGCCGAGCTGGCCGTGCGGCACCGCGACGCCGGCGTCGTCGGCTTCGACATCGCCGGCAGCGAGGCCGGCAACCCGCCCACCCGCCACCTCGACGCCTTCCAGTACGTGGCCGCCGAGAACTTCCACATCACGATCCACGCCGGCGAGGCCTTCGGGCTCCCGTCCATCTGGGAGGCAGTGCAGCTCTGCGGCGCGGAGCGGCTCGGCCACGGCGTGCGGATCGTCGACGACATCACGGTGGACGAGGACGGCCGCGCCCACCTCGGTCGCCTGGCCAGCTTCATCCGCGACCGGCGGGTCCCGCTCGAGATGTGCCCCACGTCGAACGTCAACACCGGCGTGTGCGACTCGATCGCCGAGCACCCGATCGGTCTCCTCGCCCGCCTCCGCTTCCGGGTCACCGTCAACACCGACAACCGCCTGATGAGCGGCGTGTCGCTGTCGTCGGAGATGGCGGCCCTCCACGAGGCCTTCGGGTACGGCTGGGACGAGCTCGAGTGGTTCACGCTGAACGCCATGAAGAGCTCGTTCTGGCCCTTCGACCAGCGCCTGCGCATCATCAACGACCAGATCAAGCCCGGCTACGCCCGGCTCAAGGCCTCCCAGCTCTGATCCCCCGGGCAGGGATCAGCTGAGGCCCTCGAGGATGGCCCGGCTGGCCGAGCAGCCGATCCGGGTGGCCCCGGCGTCGACCATGGCGAGGGCCGTGGCGGCGTCGCGGATGCCGCCGCTGGCCTTCACGCCCAGCCGGTCCCCGACCGTCTGGGCCATGAGCCGCACCGCCTCGACGCTGGCCCCGCCACAGGGATGGAACCCGGTGGAGGTCTTCACGTAGTCGGCCCCGGCCGTCTCGGCGGCCCGGCAGGCCGCCACGATCTGGTCGTCGCTGAGGGCGGCCGACTCGATGATCACCTTGAGCAGGGCCGACCCGGCGGCCGCTCGCACGGCGCCGATGTCGTCCTGCAGGGCCAGCCACTCCCCCGCCATCGCCAGCCCGAGGTTGATCACCATGTCGACCTCGGTGGCCCCCGCGTCGACGGCCCCCTCCGCCTCGTGGGCCTTCACGGCCGGTTGGTGGGCACCGCTCGGGAAGCCGATCACGGTGCAGATGTCGATCCCCACGCCGAGGCCCTCGGTGATCGGCAGCATCGACGGGGACACGCACACGGCCGCCACGCCGAGGTCGGTGGCCTCCTCGCACAGCGCCACCACGTCGTCGACCGTCGCCTCCGGCTTCAGCAGCGTGTGGTCGATCATGGCGGCGAGCGTCGGGCGATCCATCGGCTGCCATCATGCCCCCATGCAGGTGACCGTCGTCGACCATCCGCTCGCCGCCCAGCTCCTCACCCGGCTGCGCGACGAGACCACCGACCGGGCCGGGTTCCGGCGGGCCATGGACGACCTGTCGGGCATCCTCGTCTACGAGGCGACGCGCGACGTCCCCGTCGAGACCCACCCGGTGCGCACCCCCCTGGCGGACACGACCGGCACGCGCATGGCCCGTCCGCCCCTCGTCGTCCCCGTGCTCCGAGCCGGCCTGGGGATGCTGGGCGGAGTGCTGCGCTACCTCCCCGAGACGGACACGGGCTTCATCGGGCTGGCCCGCAACGAGCAGACCTACGTGCCCGAGGCCTACATGAACAGCGTGCCGGACCAGCTCGACCGACGGCCCGTGCTCGTGCTCGACCCGATGCTGGCCACCGGCGGGTCGCTGACCCACAGCTGCCGGACCCTGGCCGAGCGCGGCGCGGGCCCGCTGACGGCGGTGTGCGTGCTGGCCGCACCCGAGGGTGTGGCGCAACTCGAGGCCTCGGGCCTCGTGGCCCACCTCGTGACGGCCAGCATCGACGAGCGCCTGAACGAGCAGGCCTACATCGTCCCCGGCCTCGGTGACGCCGGGGACCGCCTCTTCGGCACCGCGTGAGCGGCCCGATCAGCTAGCTCGTGGTGATGGGGATCTTGGTGGGAGCGGGGGCCACCGCGACCTCACCGGCCGGGACCCGGACCTCGAGGATGCCGTCCTTGTACTCGGCGGTGATGTCCGATTCCGTCACGCCCTCCGGGAGCGGGAGGGTGCGGGAGAACGACCCCGTGCGCAGCTCGTGGCGCAGGTAGCCCTTCTCCTCGGTCTCCTCCTCCTCCCGCCGCTCCGCGTGCATGTGCAGCATCCCGTCTTCGACGGTGAGCTCCACGTCGGCGTCCGGATCGATGCCCGGGAGCTCGGCCCGGATGACGAGCGTGCCGTTGTCGTGCAACTCGTCCACACGGATCATCCCCTCCATCTCCTCCCAGTCCCGGTCGAGCATCGCCAGCCGGCGGAAGGGTCGGGCGGTCATCCAGTCGTCGAACATCCGGTCGAACCGCTCGAACACGTCGAACCGAGCCGGTACGGGCCGTTCGCGCTTCAGCAATCCAGTCATGGGCGCACCTCCTGTTGCCGCCTTCGATGGTGCGCCGGCGGCGGCGGCCCCGGTAGGGCCGATCGTCCGTTGACTCAGAGGCCGCGCGCGGCCAGCTCAGAGGCCGCGCGCGGCCAGCTCGGCGGCCGCGCCGTCGAGCACCTGCTCGACGACGGCGGCGGCCCGGGTCCGAGCGGCCGCCACGTCCCCGTCGGGGCCGACCGGGACCACGGCCTCGGCGTAGCACTTGCACTTGGGCTCGGTGCCGCTGGGGCGCACGACGAGGCGGGCGCCGTCGAGGGTGTAGATGAGGACGTCGGACGGGGCGAAGCGCTCGCCCGGCAGCAGATCCTCGACGCGGCGCACGGCGAGGCCACCCACCGCGGTTGGCGGATCGGAGCGGAGCACCGCCATGGCCGCGGTGACGCGGTCGAGCCAGTCGGCACCGGCGATGCGGATGGAGCGCTGGCGGGTGACGTGGGCGCCGTGGGTGCGGAAGATGTCCTCGAGGCGCTCCCGCAGGGACGAGCCGGCCGCCCGCCGCTCTGCCGCCAGCTCCGCCACGACCAGGGCGGCCGAGATGCCGTCCTTGTCGCGCACCACCTCGCCGACGCAGTAACCCAGGGCTTCCTCGTAGCCGAAGAGGAAGCGGTGCCCGGGCGCCGGGGCCCGCACCACCCACTTGAAGCCGGTGAGGGCCTCCGCGTAGGCGACGCCGTGCGCGGCGGCCAGCTTCGACAGCAGTCGCGACGACACCACGGTGGTGACGAGCGTGTCGTCGGGCTGGTGCCCCCCTCGGCGCAGCAGGTGGTCGGCCAGCAGGGCTCCGAGCTCGTCGCCGGTGAGGGCTCGCCAGCCCCCCTCGACGGCGGGGTCGGGGATGGCGACGGCCAGACGGTCGGCGTCGGGGTCGTTGGCGAGCACGAGGTCGGCCCCCACGTCGCGCGCCCGGGCCAGGGCGAGGTCGAGGGCGCCGGGCTCCTCCGGGTTCGGGAACGCCACCGTCGGGAACTCCGGGTCGGGCTCGACCTGCTCGCCCACCTCGTGGAGGTCGGGGAACCCAGCCGCCGCGAACGCGCGCCGGACCGTCCCCGCCCCCACCCCGTGCATGGCCGTGTAGACGGCGGTCACCTCCCGCCGCCCGCCCGCCGTGAGCAGACCGGAGACGGCGGCGAGGTAGGCGTCGAGGGTGGTGTCGTCGAGCAGGCGGATGCCCCGCTCGCCGAGCGGGACGTCGAGCAACGATCCGACGGCGTCGATGCGGGCCGAGATCTCGCCGTCCACCGGCGGCACGATCTGGGCGCCGTCGCCGAGGTAGAGCTTGTACCCGTTGTCCTGGGGCGGGTTGTGGCTGGCCGTGATGACGATCCCCGCCGCCGCCCGGTGGTGGAGCACGGCGAAGGCGGCAACCGGGGTGGGCAGCGGGCGGGGCAGCACGAGCACCTCGAACCCGGCCCCGGCCAGGACGGCGGCGGTGTCCTCGGCGAACTCGGCGCTGCCGTGGCGGGCGTCTCGGCCCACCACCACCGCTCCCGTGCGACCGGTATCGCTCAGCCAGGCTGCCACCCCCGCCGTGGCCCGGCGCACGAGAGCGCGGTTCATGCGGTTGGGGCCGGCGCCGAGGGGGCCTCGGAGCCCAGCGGTGCCGAACTGGAGGCGCTCGGCGAAGCGGTCCCGCAGGCCGTCGAGGTCGCCCGCCGCCAGGAGGGCGTCGACCTCGGCGCGCGTGGCCGGGTCGGGATCGTCGTCGCGCCAGGCCTCGGCCGCCAGCCGCAGGGCGCCGTCGGCGGTGGCGCCGCCGCTCACAGGCGAGCGACCACCTGGTGCAGCAGGTCACCCATCTCCTCGGCGGCGGCCTTGCCGGCAGCCAGGACCTCGTGGTGGTCGAGGGGCGTCCCCCCGAGGCCGGCGGCCAGGTTGGTGACGAGGGAGAGGCCGAGCACCTCGGCGCCCAGGTGGCGGGCGGCGATGGCCTCCTGGACGGTGGACATCCCGACGAGGTCGGCCCCCAGCGTCTGCAGCATGCGGATCTCGGCGGGGGTCTCGTACTGGGGGCCGAGCATCCCCGCGTAGACCCCCTCCTGGAGCGAGGGGTCCACCTCCTTGGCCATCGCGCGGAGGCGCGTGGAATAGACCTCCGTCATGTCGGGGAACCGGGGGTGGCCGAGCTCCGGGGGTGAGTTGGGGCCGACCAGGGCGGAGGCGCCGGTGAGGTTGAGGTGGTCGGCGATGAGCACCGGCTGGCCGACCCGTAGGCCGCGGCGGAGCCCTCCCGCGGCGTTGGTCAGCACGACGGTCCGACATCCGGCTTCCACCGCCGCCCTCACCCCGTGGACGACGGTCGCCAAGCCGTGCCCCTCGTAGGCGTGGACCCGGCCCATGAGGGCCAGCACCTGGTGACCGCCGCTGCACTCGATGGAGCGGAGCCGGCCACGGTGGCCCTCGACGCCGGGCGGCACGAAGCCAGGGATGTCCTGGATCGAAAGCTCGACCACCAGGCGCCCGAAGCGGTCCGCGGCCGGCGTCCAGCCGGAGCCGAGCACGACCAGCGTGTCGTGGCGGGCGACACCGGTGCGCTCGGTGATGACCCTCCCCGCCTCTGCCGCGAGGCGCCAGGGGTCAGGGCGGGACGGGTCGGCGCCGGCCATGGGCTCAGAACCCGAGCGGGCGGATCAGCTGGTCCAGGCTCACGCCCGGACGAGCCCCGGTGTGGCCGAGGACGGCCGACGCCGCGACCGAGCCCAGCTGGCCGCACTCGGCCATGGAGCGGGCGCGGGTGTAGCCGAACAGGAACCCGGCCGCGTAGAGGTCACCGGCCCCCGTGGTGTCGACGACCTCGACGGGATGCGGGTCGATCTCCTCGACGACGTCCCCCCGGGCGACGATCGAGCCCGCCGGCCCCCGCGTGATGATGGCCACCTCGACGTCGGCCCGAGCGGCGGCGAGGGCCTCGTCCACGGTGTCGACCTCGTAGAGGGCGAGGGCCTCGTGCTCGTTGGCGAAGAGGATGTCGACCTGGTCGGCGACGAGGTCACGCCACTCCGAGCGGTGGCGCTCCACGCAGAACGTGTCGGAGAGGGTCAGGGCGACCTCCCGGCCCGCGTCGTGCGCGATCCGGCTGGCCTTCCAGTAGGCCTCCTTGGCCTCGGGCCGATCGAACAGGTAGCCCTCGAAGAAGGTGACCTTGGCGCTGGCGATCAGATCGCCGTCGACGTGCTCCGGACCGAAGTACTCGGAGGAGCCGAGGTAGGTGTTCATCGTCCGCTGGGCGTCGGGGGTGACGACGATGAGGCAGCGTCCCGTGGGCGGGCCGTCGGTGGCGGGCTCGGCCCGGAACACCACGCCCGTCGAACGCAGGTCGTGCGCGAACACGGCGCCGAGCTGGTCGTCGAAGACGCGCCCGATGTAGGCGGCCTTCCCACCGAAGCTGGCGATGCCGGAGATCGTGTTGGCGGCCGACCCGCCGGAGACCTCGATGCCCGAGCCCATGGCGGCGTAGAGCTCCTCGGCCCGGTCCGTGTCGATGAGGGTCATGGCCCCCTTCACCAGGCCGTTGGCCTCGATGAAGTCCTCGCTCTCGTGGGTGAGGACGTCGACGAGGGCGTTGCCGATCCCCACGACGTCGAGGGCGGCCGGTTGTGCTGCGGGGGAAGTCACGGCGTGCCACGCTACCGGCGAGCAGGCCCCGCACTGCTTCTCGCGATCTGCCGTGAGTTTGTCAGGTTTTGCTAATCTCAAGGCATGCCTGGAGAACGCTACGACCCGGTGGCCAACCCCTACGCCCCCGGGGCGGGGACCCCTCCCCCCGCCCTCGTCGGGCGCGACGGCCTCATCGACGAGGCGACCGTCAGCCTGCGGCGGCTGCGGCAGGGACGGTCGACCCAGCACCTGATGCTCACCGGCCTGCGGGGCGTCGGCAAGACCGTGCTGCTCGGGAAGCTGTCGGCGCTGGCCGAGCACGAGCGGTTCCGGGTGATCCGAGTCGAGGCGGTGGGCGGTGACGACACGGTCGTCTCGTTCCTCCGTCAGGCCCGCCGGATCATGGAGGACCTCGGCTCGGGGCCCCGGGTGGCACGAGCCCTCCGCTCGATCGATGCCGTCGCCGTCACGATCGCCGGCAGCGGCCTGCGGCTAGAGCGCAGCGATGCGGCGCCGGACCGTGACGCCCTCACCGACGTCGTCGTGGACCTCGCCCGGGCCTGCGCCGACCACGACCTGGGGGTCGCCGTCGCCATCGACGAGGCCCAGCTGGTCGAGCGCCAGGACCTCCGCCGGATCCTGGCCGGCGTCCACCGCTGCAGCCAGGACGCCCTGCCGCTGTGGTGCCTGCTGGCCGGCCTGCCCAACCTCGTGGGCATCGTGGCCAAGGCCGCCACCTACGCAGAGCGCATGTTCACCGTCGGCGCCCTGGGGCCTCTCACCCCGGACCAGGTGGTGGCGGCCGTCGCCGAGCCGGCCGCCGAGATCGGGGTGCAGTGGGCGCCGGAGGCCACGGACGCCATCGCCGACCGCTCCGACGGGTACCCGTTCTTCGTCCAGGTCTGGGCGTACCACACGTGGAACGCGGCGACCGACGAGCCGATCTCCCGCGCCGACGTCGAGCGGGCCGAGGGAGCCGCCCGTCTCGCCCTCGATGCCTCCTTCTTC
>DASUDP010000068.1:0-45862 GCA_036275535.1 Acidimicrobiales bacterium
CCGAGGACGATCGGGACGACGGCGGCTCCCGCCGCCTGCACCCCGCCGAGGCGGGGTACGAGCTGGTCCGCGGGCTGCTGCGCTTCGACATCGCCGAGCACCTCGAGCTCTTGCGCTCCATCGCGACGTGGGTGGTGCTTGGCTCGGTCGTCGGCCTCCTGGCCGGGGTCAGCTCGGCGACGTTCCTGACGCTCCTGGCCCGGGCCACCGAGGCCCGCACGGAGCACTCGTGGCTGCTGGCCCTGCTCCCTCTCGGCGGCCTGGTGGTGGGGCTCGCCTACCACCACCTCGGCGGGCGCTCCCCGCAGGGCAACAACCTCATCCTGGAGGAGGTCCACGGCGTCGAGCCCGAGGGACCGGCGCCCGAGGGTCGGCACCGGTGGGTGCCGCGCCGGATGGCCCCCCTGGTGCTCTTCGGCACGCTCGTGACCCACCTCCTCGGCGGCTCCGCCGGGCGGGAGGGCACCGCCATCCAGATGAGCGGCAGCCTCACCGACGGTCTGGCCCGCCTCGTGGGCCTCCGCGGGGAGACCCGGCGCCTGCTGCTCATCGCCGCCATCGCGGGCGGGTTCGGGTCGGTGTTCGGCGTCCCCCTCGCGGGGGCGCTCTTCGCCCTGGAGGTGCAGGCCGTCGGCCGGCTGCGCCACGACGCGCTCATCCCCGCGCTGACCGCCGCCATCGTCGGCGACCGGGTCGTGCACGTCCTCGACTGGCACCACGACATCACCCCGAGGATCACCCTCCCCCCGACGGACATCGAGGCCGGCCTGCTGGTCAAGGTGGCCGTCGCCGGCCTCGCCTTCGGGCTGGCCAGCGCGCTGTTCAGCGAGCTCGTCTTCGGGCTCAAGCGGGCCTTCGCGGCACTCGTCGCCTGGCCGCCGCTGCGCCCGGCCATCGGCGGCGTGCTCGTCATCGCGTTCACCCTCCTCGTCGGCACCCAGGACTACCTCGGGCTGTCGTTGCCGCTGATCGCCGACTCCTACGCCGGCCAGGTCGTGCTCGGCGCGTTCGCGCTGAAGCTCGTCGTCACGGCCCTCACCCTCGGCGCCGGCTTCCAGGGCGGCGAGGTCACCCCGCTCTTCGTCATCGGCGCCACCCTCGGCGCCAGCCTGGCCCACTGGTTGGACGCTCCCCCGGCGCTCCTCGCCGCCGTCGGCTTCGTCGCCGTGTTCGCCGGGGCCACGAACACCCCCCTGGCCTGCACCGTCATGGGCATCGAGCTCTTCGGCGCCGGTGCCCTCGTGTACCTCGCCGCGGGGTGCGCGGTGAGCTACGTGTTCTCGGCGCAACGAGGCATCTACGAGGCCCAGCGGGTCGACGGGGCTCCCGACGGCACCCGCCTGGGGGACCTGGTGACCCGACGACGCCACTGGCTGCCCCAGCGGCGCCGCTGAGGGTCGGGCCCGTCAGCCGCGCTAGCCGGCGGACCGCCGCCGACGGCGGGGGGCGTTGAGCCCGACCCCGCCCTCCATGGCCGCGTCGACCCCCTCGCGGTCCTCGGTGGCGAGGAGGTCGAGCAGCAGCCCCCGCGTCACGGCCAGGCCGAGGCGGGCGAAGTGGCGAGCTTCGTCGGCGGGGATGCCGTCAGGGAGAGATCGGTCAGGACGGTCCGCATCGTCGAGCGCAACGTGGCGGCCAAGGCGGGCCGTAGCGGCCAGGGGACCTGCACGCTCTCGGAGCGGCCCGGCGGGGGCACGACGATCGGCTTCGCGTACCGGTGGATCGTCACGCCGCTCGTCGACCGCCTCGCCGCTCCGCTGGCGAGGGCCTTCATCCAAGCGGGCCAACACCACCTCCAGGCGACGGCTGGCCGAGCAGCTGTCCGACGCGGTCTGAGCGGCGGGCTACCGCCCGACGGCCCGCTCGAGCTGGGCCTTGTTCATCTTGGATCGGCCCTTGATGCCCTTCTGGCGGGCCTCGTTGTAGAGCTGGTCCCGGGTGCGGCCGCCCGGTCCCCGGTGCGAGCGCAGGCCGCCCCGGCGGCCCGAGGAGATGTCCTCAGTGGAGCTGCGGCTGGACTCCTTGACCTCACCGGCGCGGGCCCGCTCCTTGTTGACGGTGCGGGCGGCGATCTCCTCGGCGGTCTCCTCCTCCTCGCCGCGGTCCTGCAGGCCCTCCTTGATGTGCTCGTACTGGCGCTCTCGCTTGTCGCTCCATGCTCGGGGCATCTCGTTCCCTCCTGAGGCTGGTGAGCTGAGGCTCGGTGAGCCGGGCGCCGCCCTCGCCACCCCACGCGCCTTCCCACGACCGGCCCAGACCTAACCCCCGGATCGGCCGTGCAGCCCGGCCGGTACCATGACCGGCGGTGCCTTGGACCTCCGCGACGGCCGGGTGAGCTCCCCCTGGCGGGTCGCCGTGGTGGGCGGTGGGCCCGCCGGCCTGATGGCGGCCGAGGTCCTGGCCACGGCCGGTGTGCAGGTCACCGTCGTCGAGCGCATGCCGACCGTGGGCCGCAAGCTCCAGATGGCCGGCCGGGGTGGGCTGAACCTCACCCACAGCGAGCCCATCGAGGCCTTCCTCGATCGCTACGGGGTGGCCCGCCCCTGGCTCGAGGCCGCCATCGGGGCGTTCGGGCCGGAGGACCTGCGGGCCTGGGCCCACGGTCTGGGGCAGCCGACCTTCGTGGGGACCAGCGGCCGGGTGTTCCCCGAGGCGCTGCGGGCCACGGCGCTCCTGCGGGCATGGCTGGCTCGCCTGACGGCGGCAGGCGTGGAGGTCCGCACGCGCCACACCTGGCTTGGCTGGGACGACAGCGGGGCGCTGCTGCTCCGCGGGCCGGAGGGGATCACGACGCCGCTCGCCGTCGATGCCACGGTCCTCGCCCTCGGCGGCGCCAGCTGGCCCCGCACCGGCTCGGACGGGTCCTGGGTCGGCATCCTCGACGCCCTCGACGTGCCGGTCGTGCCGCTGGGGCCGGCCAACTGCGGCTTCGTGGTCGGCTGGAGCGACGTGTTCGCCGACCGTTACGAGGGCCAGCCGCTGAAGGACGTGGCGCTGGTCCACGGCGAGGCGCGGGCCCGAGGCGACGTCGTCATCACGCGCCACGGCATCGAGGGCGGGCCCGTCTACGCGATCGGCGCCGCGCTACGGACCACCCTCGAACGGGGCGAGCGGGCGGTCGTGCTCGTCGACCTGTTCCCGGGCGCCACCGACGCCGAGGTGCGGGACCGCCTGGCCCGGCGGCGCCGGCGCGACACCACCACGACCGGCCTGCGCCGGGCGGGGCTGGCTCCGGTGGCCATCGGTCTGCTGCGCGAGGTCACGGGCAACCAGGTGCCGCGGGAGGTCCCCGAGCTCCTCGCGCTCCTGCGGGCGGTGCCGATCGAGCCCACCCGCACCCGTCCGATCGAGCGGGCCATCTCCACGGCGGGCGGGGTGGCCCTCGACGCCGTCGACCACGACGGCATGCTCCGGTCCCGACCCGGCACCTTCGTGGCCGGGGAGATGCTCGACTGGGAGGCGCCCACCGGCGGCTACCTCCTCCAGGCCGCCTTCAGCACCGGGGTGGCGGCGGCCCGGGGCCTGCTCCGCTGGCTGGGGGCCGACTCAGCTCCCCGGTGAGACGGCCGGCCCGGGGAGCACGGGGAGGGAGGTCAGCCCGCGGAGCACGATGCCGTCGCCACGGTCCCACCGCAGGTCCTCGAGACGGGTCGCCGGGCGCAGGACGGGGAAGCGCTCCAGCAGGGCACCGATGGCCAGCGTCGCCTCGAGGCGGGCCAGCCCGGCACCCAGGCAGTGGTGGACGCCGTGACCGAACCCGAGGTGGCGGGGCCCACCCCGGTCGGGGTCGAGGCGGTCTGGGTGCTCGAAGCGGCGCTCGTCCCGGTTGGCAGCCGCGAGGCAGACGAGGACCTGCCCGCCCGCCGGGATGGTGACCCCGCCGAGCTCGACGTCCTCCACCGCGAAGCGGAAGGTGGCGTGGTGGGCGGGGCCGTCGTGGCGGAGGAGCTCCTCGATGGCGCCGGGGATGCGGGCGGGGTCGGCCGTCAGGGCGGCGCGGAGCTCAGGGTGCCGGAAGAGGGCCAGCGTGGTGTTGCCGATCACGTTCGTCGTCGTCTCGTGGCCGGCCACGATGAGGTTGAACACCGTGGACTGCAGCTCGATCCGATCGAGCCGGCCCTGCCCGCAGGCGATGACCAGGTCGCTGATGAGGTCGTCAGCCGGCGCGGCCTCCTTGGCCCGGAGGACCTCGGCGAACGTGGCGGCCAGGGCATCCGACGCCCGCTGGGCCTCGGCCTGCAGCTCCGGCGACGACAGCGGCCGCAGCAGCGCGTTGAGGCTGGCCCCGAGCGGGTCGCGGTGCTCGGGTGGGATGCCGAGCATCTCGCAGATGACGGTGAAGGGCATCGGGAAGGCGAAGGTCGCCATGAGGTCCACCTCGGCCGCCGGTCCCTGCTGGGCGATGTCGTCCAGGAGCGCCGCGATGATCTCCCGCACGCGGGGCTCGAGCCCGACCACCGAGTGGTGCGAGAACCGTCCCGCCACGATCTGGCGCAGCCGCGTGTGGTCCGGGGGGTCGACGGCCAGCATGTGGCGGGCGAAGGCCGGCCCCGGGAGGCCCTCGTCGACGATCTCGGGTCCCGCCGCGAACGCCGCGTGCATGTCTTTGGACAGGCGCGGGTCGTTGAGCGCCGCCTTCGCCTCGTCGTAGCGCAGGACCACCCAGGCCGGGAGCCCGTCGCGCAACGTCACACGCTGCACGGCCCCCTGGTCACGGAGCGCGGCGAACACCGGGAACGGGTTCGCACGGTCGTAGTCCCCCCACCGGGGCTCTGGGTCGCGCAGCTCGGTCATGCCCGCATGTTCGGGGTTCGGGCCCCCGCCGCGCTTCGGCCATCCGCTCCATCGCGAGAACCCCGAGCCCGACCCGGGGTGGGGCATCCGCCCCACCCCGCGGGCCCATCAGGCGGTGACGAGCCAGGGCTCCTGGATGTCCAGGTACCTCTCGACCTTCACGGTGCGCTCCCACTCGGCCATCGGCGCGGCCGCCGCCCCCGGCACCTCGTGCTGCTCGCCCTCCCGGGCCGCCGCCTCGCTGGTGAAGTAGGCGACCTCGGCGAACTCGTGGTCACCGAAGTAGGCCGTGACGGCACCGAGCAGGTCCGGCCGGATGTCCCGCAGGACGGCGTCGGCCTCGTGCTCGAGGGCGACCGCCCGGTCGCGATCGGTCACGTGGCCCTCCATCACCTGGATGAAGTGGGCCTGGTCCAGGTCGCCGTGCTCCATGAGCTGGACGTCGGTCGTGTCGTGGAAGCGGACGGGACCGTCGAAGCACGTCTCGGTCTCGGCCCACCAGGCCGACTGCTCGGGCCGCTCGCTGTTGCGGCGGGCCGCGTCTTCGCTCTCGAAGCGGACGATCAGGATGCAGTCGCCCGAGGACGTGCACCCTCCGGTGGAGCCGAGGTAGCCGATGGCCCCCGGCATGAGATCCCGCTGCCAGGCCTCCATCTGGCGGTGCACCGCCTCCGGATCGCGCGTCTTGCCTTCGATGATCTGCACGAACATCTCGCACCCCCTCGAGTGATCAACCCGGGTTCGACTGTCGACCTCTGCTCGGCCGAGGTCAAGGGGTTCGGACCGGCCAGGACGCTGGTGCGGGCGTCCTGCACCACCTCGCCGTCGACAGCACACCCGAGGGCCAGGTCGATCAAGCAGAAGCGGGCGACGGCCTCCTCCTTGATCTCGTCGTTCAGCGGGAACAGAGAAAAGCCAAGCGCAGCTGAATGATAATATACGATATCAGGATTGCGTGAAGGCATCCACCCCTAGGATCGGGGTGAGACGACCGCTGGAGGCCGTGGAGGATGGCTGTGCGCCACGATCACTGGATCAACGGACGAGCCACGCCGCCCTCGAGCGGGTCCTACCTGCCGACGCTCAACCCCCGCACCCGGCAGCACGACGACGAGATCGCCGCCGGCTCGCCCACCGACGTCGAGGCGGCCGTCGCCGCCGCCGCCGAGGCCCAGCGGGAGTGGGCGCGGCGCAGCGGGGCCGAGCGTTCGACCGTGCTCCACCGCGTCGCCGACGCCCTCGAGGAACGCGCCCAGGAGCTCATCGACCTGGAGATGGCATCGACGGGCAAGATCGAGAGCCAGGCCGGCCTCGAGATCGACATGTCGGCCGCCTACTTCCGCTACTACGCCGGCATCGTGCGGGCCCACCACGGCCGCACGATCGACCAGGGCGACGGGAACCACACCTACACGCGCTACGAGCCCTACGGCGTCGTCGCCGTCATCACCCCCGGGAACTTCCCCGTCAACCAGGCCTGCCGCGGCGGCGCGCCGGCCCTCGCCGCTGGCAACGCCGTCGTCCTGAAGCCCTCGGAGTTCACCTCGACGGCGTCGATCCACCTGGCCCGCATCGCCTCGGAGGCCGGCCTCCCCAACGGCCTGTTCAACGTGGTCACCGGGACCGGCCCCGACGTCGGCAGCCCGCTGGCGGAGCACCCGCAGGTGCGGCGCATCGCCTTCACCGGCTCCGTGGCCACCGGCCGGCACCTCGGCAGCATCGCCGCCGAGCGGCTCATCCCGATGACGCTGGAGCTGGGCGGCAAGTCACCCCTCGTCGTGTTCGCCGACGCCGACCTCGAGCGGGCCGCGAACGCGGCCGTGGCCGTCGTGGCGTCGAACGCTGGCCAGGTCTGCTCGGCCACCACCCGGCTTCTCGTCGAGGAGCCGGCGCACGACGAGCTCGTGGCCCGGGTCGTGGAGAAGGTGGCCCAGCTGAAGCCCGAGGTCGACTTCGGGCCCATCATCACCGAGGCCCAGTACCACAAGGTCCTCGAGCACTTCGCCAACGCCAAGGCCGAGGGGGCCGAGCCGCTCATCGGCGGCGCCGCCTACGAGGACGGGCCTGGCGCCCACGGCATGTACATCCGGCCCACCGTCTACGCCCGGGTGCAGCCCGAGTGGCGCATCACCCGCGAGGAGATCTTCGGCCCGGTCCTGGTCACGATGGCCTTCACCGACGAGGCGGAGGCCCTGGCCATGGCCAACGACACCGAGTACGGCCTCCTCGCCGCGGTGTGGAGCGGCGACGTCGGTCGGGGCCTGCGCCTGGCCGAGCACATAGACGCCGGCCAGGTGGCGGTGAACGGCGGGAGCCTCACCATCGAGACCCCGCTGGGCGGCTACAAGAACAGCGGGTACGGCCGCGAGAAGGGCATCGAGGCCCTCCACGACTACGCCCAGATCAAGGCCATCAGCCTGTCGTTCGGGTGAGGCCCGGAGCGAGCAGGCTCCCGTGAAGAGGGCCGCGCAGATCACGCTGCAGTGCGTCTCGATCTGCTCCTCGAGGTCCGGCCAGGGGAAGTTCGGCTGCGTGTTCGGGAAGTCCGCCTTCGCCCGCCATCCGAGCGTGCACGGCGAGCTGGGGGGGCTGATGCCGGTGGGCTACGGGCTGTCGGAGACCTGCGCCTTCGTGTTCACGCGCCGGTCCGACGCCACTCGCCAAGCCACCCGCCGGTCGAGGGGGAGGCTCCTGCCCGGCAACCAGCTGCGGGTGATCGACCCCGACACGGGCCGGGCCCTCGGCGTGGACGAGGAGGGTGAGCTGGCCGTCAAGGCCCCGACGCTCATGCTGCGCCACCTGGGCAAGGAGCCGGCCGACTGCTTCGACGAGGACGGCTTCTTCCACACCGGCGACGCCGGGCATCTGGACGAGCACGGCGAGGTCCACGTCGGTGGCCGGCGCACCGAGATGGTCAAGACGGGCGGCGCCAACCTGTCCCGGCCGAGCTCGAGGTCGCCCGGCGGGCCTGTCCCGCCGTGAAGCTGAGCCGGATCGTCAGCGTGCCCGATCGGCGCCTCGAGCAGATCGTCGTGGCCGGCATCGTCCTGAAGGCCGGCTGGACACCAAGGTCCTGCGCCGGCGCAAGCACCAGGTCGTGGTCGCCGTCGAGCTGCGGAACCAGGACGACGCGGTGATGGCCAAGGCCAAGGTCGAGGTGCAGCTGCCGAGCGAGGCGGCCATCCACGGCCCCACCGCCTCGGCCCTGTCGTCAGATCCGTCAGGCGAGCCCGCACGTCAGCCGGGGCCGCACGTAAGCCGGGGCCGCGTCGGCGGCGCCGGCTCAGGGCCGGATGCCGTAGGAGCGGGGCAGGCCGAGGACGTGCTCGGCGAGGTAGTTGAGGATCATCTCCTGGGGGATCGGCGCCAGGCGCATGAGCCGAGACTCGCGCCAGTACCGCTCGACGTCGTACTCGGTGGCGTAGCCGAACCCGCCGTGGGTCTGGACGGCCTGGTCGGCGGCCGTGAAGGCGGCGTCGGCGGCCAGCCACTTCGCCATGTTGGCCTGCTCGCCGCAGGGCAGTCCGGCGTCGTAGCGCCACGCCGCCTCCCGCACCACCAGCTCGGCGGCGTGCAGCCGGCTGTAGGCCTCGGCGAGGGGGAAGGCGATGCCCTGGTTCGACCCGATGGGGGCGCCGTACACGACACGCGAGTTGGCGTACTCCACCGCCCGGCCGATGGCCGCCCGGCCGATGCCGATGGCCTCGGAGGCCACGAGGATCCGCTCGGGGTTCAGGCCGTGCAGCAGGTACTTGAAGCCCTGGCCCTCCTCACCGACGCGGTCGGTGACCGGCACGACGTGGTCGTCGAAGGTCACCTCGCACGAGACGACGGCGTTGCGGCCGAGCTTGGGGATCGGGGTGATCTCCACCTGCGGCGACTGGAGGTCGGCCAAGAGGAGGGTGAGGCCGTCGGTGCGCTTCTTCACCTCCTCCAGCGGCGTCGTCCGCACCAGCAGCAGCGTCTTCTGGCAGTAGAGGGCCTTGGTCATCCAGACCTTGCGGCCCCGGACGACGTAGAAGTCGCCGTCGCGCACGGCCCGGGTGGTGATGCTGGTCGTGTCGGTGCCGGCGTCGGGCTCGGTGACGCCGAAGGCCACGTGGAGGTCACCGGAGGCGACGGCGGGCAGGTACTGCTGGCGCATCTCCTCGGTGCCGAACTTCACGATCGGGTTCATGCCGAAGATCGACAGGTGGATGGCGCTGCAGCCGTTCATGGCCGCCCCCGAGGCCGCCACCTCCTCCAGGATCAGCGAGGCCTCGGCGATCCCCAGACCACCACCGCCGTACTCCTCGGGGATGGCGATTCCGACCCAGCCGCCCTCGGCCAGCGCCTTGTAGAAGTCCCACGGGAACTCGTGCCGCTCGTCGAGGTCGCGCCAGTAGCTGTCCGGGAAGTCCCGGCAGATCCGTCGCACACCCTCACGGATGTCGGTGTGCAGGTCGGACTCCTGGAAGTCAACCACCGTTCGGCTCCTCGGCTCGTGCGTCGTCTGGTCGCATCCGCATCATCGCAGCCCGGCGGGCGGTGCAGACCACCTCGTCGCGCTGGTTCGTCCCGCGGTGCTCGAACATGACGATCCCCCGGGTCGGGTCGCTCTTGGACACCCGCTTCGAGATCACCTCGGTCGAGGCGAGGATGGTGTCGCCGTCGAAGACGGGCTTCGGGAAGTCGACCGCCTCGAAGCCGAGGTTGGCAATCGTCGTGCCCTCGGTGACGTCGCTGACGCTCAGCCCCACGACGATGGACAGCGTGTAGAGGCTGTTCACGAGGCGCTGGCCGAACTGCGTCTGGGAGGCGAACACCGCGTCGAGGTGGAGGCTCTGCGTGTTGCCCGTGAGTGTGGTGAAGAGCACGTTCTCGGCGTCGGAGACCGTGCGGCCGGGCCGGTGCAGGAAGACGTCGCCGACCTCGAGCTCGTCGAAGTAGCGGCCGCGGCGGGTGTGGACGGTCATGGTGACTGCACCTTTCGTGCGGCCTCGGCCAGCGCCGGGCGGTGCTGGAGGGCCACGATGTCGATGAGGGCCTCCGCCCGCTGGTGGACGGTCTTGCCCTCCAGCGGCGCGATCCCGTTGCTCGGTGATGACGAGGTCGATCATCCCTCGCGGGATGGTGACGACGGCATCGGCGTCGATGGCGGGCTCGATCTTCTTCGGGAGATGCTGTCGCCCCGGTCCGGCGGTCGTCGATCCTCGTCGGCAAGTGCCTGGGCGGCACGACCATTGCGATGATCCAAGGGCTGGTCCTGGCGCCGCCGGCCTGGTGCACGTGCCGTATGCCCCGCGGCTGCTCCTCGGCATCTTCGGCCTGCCGCTCCTGATCGCCTTCACGGTCACCGCGCTGGGCGTGATGGTGGCCACGACCGTCAAGGGGGCGCCGACGTTCAACAGCGTGATGCAGCTGCTCGTCTTCCCGACTGTCTTCCTGTCCGGGGCGATGTACCCCGTCGCGGGGCATGCAACAGGCGCTCGACCGGCTCGTCAAGGAAGTCCCCACCCGCTCTGGGCCCGGCTCCGCACCGCCGCCGGATGGGGGACTGATCCGGCGAGCGAGCCGCCGACGCTGATCATCGGCCGTGCTGCTGACCATAAGGTCAGAACGGCCTCACCTGGGAGGTCAGCGCTTCGTGGCGAAGATGCTGATGCTCTTGACACCGAAGGTGCTGGTGGCACCCTGCGCTGAGTCGGAGATGAACCGGTACTGCGGGTTCTCCTGGACGGTGGCGATCGACAGGCCGGCCCCCTCGATGGCCGCCCGGTAGTCATCCTGCTGCATGGCTCCGCCGATGCACGAGGCCCACAGGCTCACATCGCAGACGATCGCCTCCGTGAGCTGCCGCTCGGTGACGATGTCGGAGATGGCGAGGCGCCCTCCGGGCTCGAGGATGCGGGCGATCTCGCGGAACACCGCGGGCTTGTCGCTGCACAGGTTGATGACGCCGTTGGAGATGACGACCGTCGCCGAACCGTCGGCCACCGGTGCATCCTCGATGTACCCCTTGTCGAACCGGGTGTTGGAGAAGCCATCACGATCGGCGAGCTGGCGGGACTTGGACAGCTGCGCGTCGGTCATGTCGATGCCGACCACCTCACCGGAGGCCCCGACCTGGCGGGCGGCGAGGAAGGCGTCCATCCCGGAGCCGCTCCCGAGATCGACGACGCGGTCGCCCGGTCGCAGCGCGGCGAGGGCGAGGTGGTAGCCCACGCCGGCGAAGGACTCGATGGCTTCGGTGGGGACCTGGTCGAGCTCGTTGGTGGGGTAGCCGAGGCGGGCGGCCAGGCCGTAGCCCATCTCGAAGTGGAAGGTGCCGTGCGGTGCGTCGGCCACCTCCTGGTACATCGCCTTGACCTTCTCGCGCAGGCCGTCGACGTCGATGCTGGTCATCGCTTGTCCCCTGTCTCAGTAGCTGAAGGTGGTGGCGGCCTCGTCGCCGATCCAGCTCCACATGGGCACAGTGCCCTGGATCTCGGCACCGGCGATGAGCCCGTCGGGGTCGAGCCGCTTCGCGTTGAAGCAGATCGGGCACACGTAGTACGTGCCGCCGGCCGCCTCGTAGCGCTTCATCAGGTCGGGGATGGAAGGGCAGCCTTCGCAGGCCACGCCGTTGGCGATCCCGTCGACGGCGAGACGGACGGCTTCCTTGGTGAGGAACATGAGCGTCGGCCGGCCGGATTCGGCCGCCCCGACAGCCACGAGGAAGGCGACGGTCACCTTCTCGCTGTCTTCCAGTCCAGTGCTGAGGCTGATGACGGCCTTGCCGGGCATGTGCGCTGTCTCCTTGTTCGGTCGGTCGATGGTCCCCCACCGGCCGCGCTCCTCAGGAGGAGTGTACGGATCGCCGGGCGCGGCGTCGTCGGGGGTTTCCCCTACAGATCGAGCGGCTCGAGGGTGCCCAACAGCCCGTGCTGCAGCGCGAACAGCGTCGCGGTCGACCGGGTGTTGGCGCCGGTCTTGGTGTAGATGCGTTCGATGTGGGTCTCGGTCGTCTTCGGGGTGATGGACAGCGCTCGTGCCACCTGGCGGGTGGACCCGCCTCGGGCGATCAGGATCAGCACCTCGATCTCGCGAGGGGTGAGCCCGGCCGGGCCGGTGGAGCGCTTGCCGCGTGCTTGGCCTGCGGCGGCGAGCACGGCGTCGACGGCCTCGGGATCGAGGCGCCCGGTTCGGACCTCGCTGCGCAGCTCGGCGGCCGCCAGCTTGGCGCTGAGCGCGGGGCGATGCGCACGAGGTTCGGTCATGGCCTGGAAGGCACAGGCGGCAGCCAGCAGGCGAGCCGTGACGGGGATCGCCCTGGCCGTGAGGCCACGGTGGTAGCCGGAGCCGTCGGCCCGCTCGTGCGTGAGGGACGCGATGGCGCCGATCCGGGCCAGCCCGTCGGGTCGGGCCAGCATCCGATCGGCGTAGTAGGGGTGCATCCGCAGCCGCTCCCGCTCCGCCACCGTGAGCGGGCCGGGCTTGTCGAGGATGGTGGCGGGGATGCCGTGCAGGCCGAGGTCGTGGACCAGCGCGGCCCGGCGGACGGAGCGGATCTCCGTGTCCGGCAACCCGCGCTCGGTGGCGGCGAGCGCCACCAGCTCGGCGACCGCGCGGGAGTGACCGGCACGGTTCGCCGAGCGGAGGTCGGTGAAGTCGGCGATCGCTTCGAGCCCGGCGTCGAGCTGGTCCTCGGTGAGCCGACGTTGGAGGGCGGGTTCGGCGTCGATGAGGGAGGCCCAGTCGTGCTCGGCGTCAGGCTCGCCCAGGATCTCGCCCGCCAGGCCACAGAACGCATCGACCACGGCAGGGTCGAAGTGCTTGCCCCGCTTGGCCCGGGCGATGTCGAGGGCGGCGTCGACGCCCCGGGCTCGGTGGTGGACCTCGACCGTGTCCGCGAGGTGGAACAATCGCATCGGCAGCGCGATGTCCTCGCCGCCCACATCGCCGGGTACGCCCTTGCCGTCCCAACGGGCGAACACCTGGTGCAGCGGCAGGCATACGTCGTCGCCGAGCTCGAACCGTTCGGCCATGCGGGAGGTGTTCATGCAGTGGGACATCAGGCCCCGCTGGACCGCCTTGCCGCCCGTGAGCACGAGGTTGGCGCCGACCCGGACCCGTCGCAGAGCAGGGCTGCCGGCGGCGACGTGGCGGAGCATGAACCCGAGGAGCGGGAGCCCGGCGAAGTCGACGTCGTAGCTGTCGGCCCGGAAGGCGATGTCGTCGCCGAACAGCGCTGCGACCTCCGGCGTGTCGGCGACACACCCCACCCAGGCCAGCGTCACCACGTAGTAGAGGGCAGCCCGCCCGTCCGCCTCGACGCCGACGTGCTGGCCCAGCGCCGCGGCGATGCGCCAGGACCGCAGCACGTGGTCCATCGGCTGGCCGAGACCGAGGTCGGTCGCCAGCGAGAACGCGCCCACCAGATCAGCCAGCCGGACTCCGCTATCGCCCGACGGCGACCCGAGAGGACGCGTCTCATCCATCGGGCACAAGTCTGCCCCGCAGGCGATGGCCGGGTCCCGATCACCTGCCGTTCACGGAATGTCCTGCCGCCGTCAGAGATTATATGACATGTCTACTAGTCGTTGGCGGCTCCGACGGAGCCCCAGATCGGGAGAAGCACATGGTGACCGCGAGGCGGTGGTCGACGAAGTCGAAGTCGATCTGGAACGCGGGCCCGGTGGGGTGCGCCATCAGCGAGGTGGTCAGCCCAGGGGCGGAGACGTACCGCGGCACGTTCCACCAGTGGTTGGTGGGCGGTTCGTTGGCGAGCCGGATCTTGCCCACCACCTGGGTGTAGAGCTGCAACGTGTCACGGGTGTCCTGCCAGTCCGCCACCGGGATGGCGAGCCACCGGTTCGAGCCGGTCGAGGTCATCGCTGCTCCTCTCGCCGAGGCGGTCTCGCGGTGTCACGCTGGTGCTCGAGCGGTTCGTCGAAGCCGGCGAGGACCGCCTCGGCGGCCTCGCCGATCGCCTCGAGCTGGCGGGGGGTGAGCCGCTCGACGAACAGACGGCGCACGGCGGTCACGTGCCCCGGCGCGGCGGCTTCGATCTCGGCACGGCCACGCGCGGTGATCACCACGAAGGCGCCTCGCCGGTCGGTGTCGCAGCGCTCCTTCTCCACCAGGCCGCGCGCCTCCATGCGGGCCACGTGGTGGGACAGCCGGCTCTTCTCCCAGCCCAGGGCGTCGGCCAGCTCGAACGGGCGCATCCGGCCGTCCGGCCGGTCCGTCAACGCCACGAGGACGAGGTAGTCCGGGTAGGACAGGCCGGAGTCCTTGGTCAGCTGCCGGGCCAGGGCACCTTCGAGGCGCATCTGCATGAACTGCAGCGCCCGCCAGGCCCGCTCCTCGCGGGCACTCAGCCATCGGACGTCTCCCACGACCCGACACTACCTGGGCGATTGGTTGATACGTCGACTAGGTCGGACGGGGGTTGGTCACGGCGGCCCGGCGCTCTCGCGGTGACCTCGCCCACCTCGGTCACACGACACGGCCCCGCCCCGTGGTCAGAATGCAGCCGTGCGACTGCGCTCGAGCTCGATCGTGGAACGGCTCGACGACGTCGCCCCCGACGGACGGCCCGTCGTCGTCGTCGGCTTCAGCGGCGGCGCCGCCTTCGCCGGCGGGCTCGCCCTCGACGACCCGCAGCGGTATGCCGGCGCAGCCTTCCTGTACGGCACGCTCCCCTTCGACGCCGGGGTCCCCACGACGGCGGGCCGTCTGGAACGACTGCCGGTGCTCGTCGTCCACGGCGACGTCGATGTGGTCATCCCGCGCGAGCTGCTCGAACGGACCTGGTCCTACCTCGACGGTGACGCCGGCAGCGTCACCGTCGCCCGGCGCGACCCCGGCGGCCACGGCCTGAGCCCGCTGGCCGTCGGGGCCCTCGATCGCTGGCTCACGGCGGTCACCGACCAGCCCACCCCGCCACTTCCCGACCGCAAGGACTCACGATGACCCACCCTGATGTCACCCTCGGACTCGACACCTTCGGCGACGTGACCGAAGGCCCCGACGGAGAGCGCAAGCACCCTGCCCAGGTCATCCGCGACGTCGTGGACCAAGGCGTGCTGGCCGACCAGGTCGGCGTCGACGCCATCGGCATCGGGGAGCACCACCGCGACGACTTCGCCGTCTCGTCCCCCGATGTCGTGCTGGCCGCCATCGCGGCGCGCACCGAGCGCATCCTGCTCGGCTCCGCGGTGACCGTGCTCAGCTCGGACGACCCGGTCCGCGTGTTTGAACGCTTCTCCACCCTGGACGCGATCGCTGCGGGGCGGGCCGAGCTCACCCTCGGGCGGGGGTCGTTCATCGAGTCCTTCCCGCTGTTCGGCTACGACCTCGCCGACTACGAGGTGCTGTTCGAGGAGAAGCTCGACCTCTTCGTCCGCCTCCTGACCGAGGAACCCGTTACCTGGAGGGGCACCACCCGCGCCCCCCTGGTCGACCAAGCGGTCCACCCCGCCACCGAATCGGGGGCCCTGACCACCTGGGTCGGCGTCGGGGGCTCCCCCCAGTCCGTCCTGCGAGCGGCCCACCACCGGCTCCCGCTCATGTTGGCGATCATCGGCGGGGAGCCCGCACGCTTCGCACCGCTGGTCGACCTGTACCGCCGGACGCTCGCCGAGAGCGGCGTCGAGCGCCTGCCCGTGGGGGTGCACTCGCCCGGCCACATCGCGCCGACCGACGAGCAGGCCCGCGCCGAGCTCTACCCGCACTTCAAGGCCAATCGCGACCGGATCGGTGCCGAGCGCGGGTGGCCAGCGATGGGTCGCCACGAGTTCGAGCGCGAGGCGGGCCCCCACGGGTCCCTCTACGTCGGCTCGCCCGAGACCGTGGCCCGCAAGATCGCGCGCACCGTGCGCACGCTGGGCATCGAGCGCTTCGACCTGAAGTACAGCAACGGGCCGATGCCCCACGAGCAGTCGATGCGGGCCATCGAGCTCTACGGGACCGAGGTGATCCCCCGGGTGCGCCACCTCCTCGAGACGGGCGACGGGCGGATTGCCGTCTGATCAGGGCGCGGAACGCATCAGAGAGCGGGCGCCGAGGATGTGGTCCCACCAGCGGGGTGGGTGCGTCAGCGGTTCGGCGTGACCTCTGGTACCGCCGAGTTCGACACCTGACCTGCTGCAGTCCCCATCGGGCGCGGAGCTCGCCCAGGTGGGGTGCATCCCTGCGGGGGAACGTCACCGTGATTCGACCCGTGCGATTGGCCGTTCGGAGGCCGCGAGGCCGAGGACGGCGTGCTGCCACGCAGGGTCCTCAGGGACGAGGGCAAGGCTCATGGCAGACCCGCCCTCTTGCGCGCGCCGCGGGGTCGACACCGTGATCGTGCCGTTCGTCTCCTTGCTGGTCGCCGCCCCGCGCCACGACGGACGCGCGGTGTGGCGCCGGGGCCTTCCGCCGACCCGCCCCCCACCTCTCCAGGGCCGGATGGCGGTTGTCGCCGCGGCGACAACCGGGCCGGGCGCCCGTCAACGGTGGCAATCAGAGGCGCAGTGGGCGGATGGGTGCGACGATCAGGTCGGGGTTGGTGGCCCAGTCGATGTCGGCGACGTCGGTGTAGAGCTCGATCTCGTTGCCGTCGGGGTCGAGGACGTAGAGGCTGTGGGTGATGGTGTGGTCGGCGTGGCCGACGATGGTGACGTGGTGGTCGGCGAGGCGGTGGAGCATGGCGCGCAGGTCGTCGTCGGTGTCGCCGATCTTGATCCCGAGGTGGTACATGCCGAGGCGTCGGCCGGTGGGGAGCGGGGTGGCGTCGGGGCCGACTTCGATGAGGAGCAGCTCGTGGTGGGTGCGCCCGGCTGAGAAGGCGACGGCCCGGGCACCGCCGACGTTGATGGTGGCCACGACGGGCCAGCCGAGCACGTCGCCGTAGAAGGCGCGGCTGGCGTCGGCGTCGCGGACGTAGAGCACGACATGGCCCAGCTCGATCACCCCCACCGCTTTCTCCGTCACGTTCAGGTGAGGTCGATCAGGGCGTGGGTGACGGTGTAGCGGAGCCCGTCGCCGGCACCGGCGAACACGGCGAAGAGGATGATGCAGGCGCCAATGAAGGTGATGTTGCGGAAGAACAGCTGGGTCTGAGTCTGGACCTGGTCCTCGGGGGCCTTCCAGTAGGCGTGGAACCAAAGGGCCGCGGGCAGGAGGAAGACGATGAGCATGACGGCACCAATGTCGCCCCAGATCCCGGCCCCGACCGACACCGAGGCGGCCAGGAGCCAGATCCCGGCCGGCCACGGGGCCAAGGCGGGTACGGGGAACCCGACGCCGCCGGCGTAGTCGGTCATCTGTTTGCCGCCGATGATGTGACGGTAGCCGGCCATGGCGAAGAAGAAGCAGAAGACGATCCGGCCGACGAGCAAGATCAACCCTGCGGCATCGCTCATGATGGGACCTCCAGGTGTCGGGCGTTGGATGTCAGGTGTCGGCGGGTTGCATGAGGACCCGGTCGGGCCGGATGGTGATCTTGAGGCGCTGCTCGCCGGGCTGGCGCATCGGGTAGGTGTCGACACCGAGGTACTTGGCGGCGAGGCGATCGATGTGAGCGTCCGCGTCCTGGTCGGTGATGTCGATGACCGTGCCCTGCAGGGCCAGGACCCGGAACGGGTTCTGGGGGTCCACGACCGAAAGCGCCACCCTGGGTGAGCGGCGCAGGTGGCCGACCTTGGCGCGGCCCTCCGCCGTGTTGACCACCACGTCGCCGCCCTCGATGTCGACCCACACCGGGGTCACGTGTGGGCCATCGTCGGCATCGACGGTGGCCAGGTTGGCGATCACCGGCTCAGCCAGCAGGTCCTTGGCTGCCTCGTTCAGTGTCCGTTCGCTCACCAACACCCCCTGGGATCGACTGAACGAACCTTAGTGCCTAATCAGATCATAGTCACTGGGTGAAGGCTGGTGCGGGCCGGGCGGTGGGGTGGGAGGATGGGTGGCGTGAGCGCGGCGACGGGAGGCCACGAGGCGTACTGCGCCCGGTTCCACTACGCGATCGAGCTGATCGGGCGGCGGTGGAGCGGCGCGATCCTGATCGCGTTGGCGTCGGGCCGGGACCGCTACTCCGCGGTCCGTGACGCCATCCCGGGCCTGTCGGACCGGATGCTCTGTGACCGGCTCCGTGAGCTCGAAGCAGCAGGACTGGTGCGCCGCGACGTCGTCCCGACAACGCCGGTCAACGTCCGCTATCAGCTCACCGACAAGGGCCAGGCACTGGGGCCGGTCCTCGCTGGCCTGTCGGCCTGGGCGAGCGAATGGGTCGAGGGCTTCGACCCGGCCAGCACGGCCGGGGACCCGCGGTGATCACCCCCGCCCCAACCCGACAAGGCGGCATGGCCGCGGCCCGGCGCGCCTGGTCAGCCCGGCCGGGCTCGCAGGATGGTCAGCGCGGTGTCGGCGTGGGTGTGCTTGTTCGTCTCGCTGGCGATGACGGCGAGCACGGTGCGGTCGGTGTCGATGACGAAGGTGGGTCGCCGGTTGAACACTGGGCCCGGACGGTTGACCCCGAAGGCCTTGGCGATGCCGCGGTCGGCGTCCGACAGCAACCGGAAGTCGAGGCGTTCCTTATCGGCGAAGGCGGCCTGGCGGTCGACCGGGAGTGGCAGCTCTCGGCGGTGCACCCGCGGGTCATGGCCCGCGGGTAGAAGAACAACACCACCGGCCCCTCGGTCAGGAAGTCCTCCAGCCGCACCGTCTCGCCCTCGTGCGTGAGCGCGTCGAAGTTCGGTGCCACATCGCCTGTCTTCACGATCTGGCAACCGTCGGCATCGGGATCCTCAACGGGACTGATGCCGTGGACTTCGACCACCAGACGCTGATGGGCCATGTCCACCCCGGCACCCTCGGCTGGATCAGACGTCTTCGTTCATCGTGGAGCCGATGTCGGCGCCTTGTCCTCGGGTCGAGGCGCGGCTTCGGAGCACGGTGGGTGTGGGGCTCTCGTTCAAGGTGTCTCGAATCCTCCATGTCTCCGAAGCAGGTTCGCGGCTTGGCCGCTGTCCTCCTGGAGCAGGAAGTGGCCGCCGGGCACGACTTCGAGCGGTAGGCCGGCGTGGGTGGCTTGCTGTTCGAACATGGTGAGCGGGAGGAACGAACGGTCGCCTGCGATGATGACGGCAGGGGCGTGGAGGGAGGGGAGGTGAGCCCAGGCGGCGGGCGCGCCGTTGGCGGTGCCGGACACTTCGAAGACGGCTGCCTCGGTGTCGGGGAGGCACGCCAGTTGCACGCCGCCGTCGGCCCGGTCGAGCAGTCCCCAGCGGGCGTAGGCGTGCAGGGCGTCGGGGGCTAGTTCCGCCAGTGGCGGTTTGCTGCCCACGGTGCGGACGAACTCGTCGCGGTCGGCCCAGGTGAGGCGGCGGGCCCGGGCGCGCTCGCTCATTGGGTTCGGGCCGGTGCCGATGATTGGGAACGCCACCGGCTCGCACAGCAGCAGCCGGCGGAACAGGCCGGGGCGGGCCTGGTCGACGAGGATGGCGATCCCCCCGCCGAGGGACTGCCCGACCGCGACAGCTGATTCGATGTCGAGTGCGTCGAGGACGGCGATCACGTCGGTCGCGAGGCGAGGAAAGGTCAGGTCGTCGCCGGCCAGCGGTGCGCTGCGCCCGTGACCGGCGAGGTCGATGGCCACGACGTGGTGGTCGAGGGCGAGCCGACGGGCGAGGGGGTCGAACAGACCGGCGCAGAACCCGTTGGGGTGGAGCAGGACGAGGTGGTCGTCACCACCGCCCCACTCCAGTCCGGCAAGGTCGCGTCCGTCTCGGTGAAAGGCGAAGGGTCGGGGCCGGGTCATGGCGCGACGGGGCGAGTGAAGCGAACGCACATGACCGTCGGTTGGTGGTACCAACCAGGAGGACCTGCGATCCACGCGGCCGGCAATCGCCTGTTCCCGTCCGAGCGCAGAGGGCCCACCGGTCAGGGCCGGGAGGGGGCAGGGCCGGACACGATGCCCTCGGTGTCGGCGACGTCACCGTCAGCGATCTCAGCGACGGCGATCTCGGCGCCTTCGAGCGACCCGCTGAGGTGGATGGTGTCGCGCAGGGGGAGGCCGGGGAGGATGAGGCTGAGGAGGAACCCGATGACGAGCACGGGCACGCTGTAGGCGAACACGGCGGTGATCGCCTCGGACAGTGCCCGGGTGACGGGTTCGAGCAGGTCGGGGGGGAGGGCTTGGAGCTGTTCGGGGCTGGCGGAGAGGGAGTCGGGGTTGAACCCGGCCCTGCCGAGCGCGCCTGGGGGGAGGAAGGAGCCGAGCTTGTCGCTGAGGAGGCTGGCGAAGATGGCGCCGAACACCGAGATGCCCATCGAGCCGCCGAGGCTGCGGAAGAAGTTGGCGGAGGAGGTCACGACGCCCATGTCGCGGGGTTCGGAGGCGTTCTGCATGGCGAGGACGAGGACCTGCATGACCATGCCGATGCCGAGGCCGAGGACCACCATGTACAGCGACGACTCGAGCCGGGAGGTCTCCGAGTCCATGGTGGAGAGCAGGCCCATCCCGACGGCGCAGGTGAGCATCCCGGCCATGGGCCAGCGTCGGTAGTGGCCGGTGCGGGCGATGAGCCGTCCCGACCCGACTGAGGTGGTCATGAGCCCGGCCATGAGGGGCAGCAGCAGCAGGCCCGAGTTCGTCGCCGAGGCGCCGGTGACGGCCTGGAGGAACAGGGGCAGGAACACGATGGCGCCGAACATCGAGGCGCCGACCACGAACGACAGCAGGACCCCGATGGTGAAGACCCGGCCGCGGAACAGGCGCAGCGGCAGGATCGGTTCTTCGGCCCGCTGCTCGCACGCCACGAACACGGCGAGCAGGGCAGCGGACGCGGCAAGGAGCCCGATGATGGTGGTGGAACCCCACTCGTACTCATTGCCGCCCCACACCAGCGCCAGTAGCAGCGCGGTGACGCCGGCGACGAGGAGTGCGGCGCCTTCGAAGTCGATGCGGTGGTCGCGGCGGGTGAAGGGGAGTTGCAGCACCGAGGAGGTGACGATGAGGGCGACGATGCCGATGGGGACGTTGACGTAGAACACCCACCGCCACGAGAGGTTGTCAACGAAGAAGCCGCCGAGCAGCGGCCCGGCCACCGATGCCACCGCGAACACGGCCCCCAGGTAGCCGGTGTAGCGGCCGCGTTCCCGGGGGGAGACGACGTCGCCGATGATGGCGAAGGCCATGGCCATGAGCCCGCCGCCGCCGATGCCCTGGATCCCCCGGAAGGCGATGAGCTGGCCCAGGTTCTGGGCGACGCCGCACAGGACCGAGCCGAGCAGGAAGATGACGATGGCGGCCTGGAACATGAGCTTGCGGCCGTAGAGGTCGGACAGCTTGCCGTACAGCGGGGTGCTGACTGTGGTGGTGAGCAGGTAGGCGGTCACCACCCAGGAGAGGTGGTCGAGCCCGCCGAGCTCACCCACGATGGTGGGCAACGCCGTGGACACGATCGTCTGGTCAAGAGCGGCGAGGAGCATGCCGGCCATCAGTCCGCTGAACACCGTAAGGATTTCCCGGTGGGTGAACGCCGGGGGTTGAGCAATGGTGTCTGGCACGTCAGTCATCGTTGCACCCTACAACCAGTATGCTTCTAGGGTGCAACCAGTGGCGACGGATCGGGCGGTGGCCGAGCGGGTGCGCACGGCGTGGCGCGAGCTGCGGCGGGTTGCCTCGACCCCGGAGGTGCGGGCGGGCGTGTAGGGCCCCTCCGCCGTGCTCGACCTTGGCCAGGCACACGCCCTCGACGTCGTCGTCACCCATGGCCCGTGCCGTAAGAGCGAGGTCGCAGTCATGCTGCGGGTCGACCGCTCGAGCGCGACGCGGGCGATCGACCGCCTCGAAGAGGCAGGGCTGGTCGTCCGGCGGGTGGACCCGGCCGATGCGCGGGGCGTGGTGGTGGAGGCCACCAGAGCGGGTCGGGCGCTGCTGGAACGAGTGCGGAACCGGGCCACGGGCATGTTGGCCGACGTGCTCGGGACCTTCTCGCGGAGGACCAGGAGCATCTGGCAGCGCTCATGGAGCGGCTCGTCGCGGCGCTCGACGAGCGCCGCTCGTCCGCCGGCTGAGGTCACCGGTCCCCGCCGGGAGCGCGCCGGGTGGCTCTGGTGCCGGCGACGCGGGCCCGGAGGCGGAGAGGGTATCGGCGAGCACGGTCAGATGGTCGATCAGCGCGCGGACGCCGCCGGACCCGAGGGCCGCTTCGGCCGCCGTCAGGGCTCGTCGCATGTCCGGTACGACGAGCCGGACATGGTGGTGGGCTTGCTCGGTGGCCGTGAGCACCTGAACCCGGTGGTCGGCGGGGTCGCGCTGACGCGTCACGAGGCCCTTGTGTTCGAGCCGTGTGCACACCTGGCTCACGCTGGAGGGGGTCACCATCAGCCGGGTGGCGATGAGGTGCTGCGGGCAGGGCCCGATGAGGACCAGTTCGGCGAGCACCCAGCCCTGGGCGGTGGTGAGCCCGGCCCCGGCCCAGGCCGCGGCCTCCTGTTCGGAAAGCAGCACGCCGATGGCCTTGAGCCCCGACAGCAGGCGCAGCGCGTCGATCGAGAGACCGAAGGCGTCGGCTGCCGATGCCACCACGTCGGAGTCGTGGCCGTGCCACCAGCCCGACGGTGCCGCGGATCGGGTCGCATGCCGTGCCATCACCGAGTTAGTTTAGGCCTAACACACCGCTGGTGCGGGGCAGGGAGGCTTGTGCAGTGTCGGTGCTCGAACGACTGGCCCGGTGGTCGACCCGGCGGCGCCGGCTGGTTCTGGCCGGCTGGGTGATCACCCTGGTCGCCGTTGGGGGGTTGGCGGCGGTGGCCGGCGGGGAGTCGGCCAACAACTTCGAGCTTCCTGGCTCGGAGTCCCAGAAGGTGTTGGACCTGCTCGAGGAGCGGTTCCCGGCTCGGGCCGGCGATGCCGCGCAGCTCGTGTTCCGGGCTGACCAGGGAGTCACCGATCCGGAGGTCCGGGCGGCGATGGAGGCCCTGTTCGCCGAGATCGCCGCCGTCGAGCACGTCTCAGGGGTCGAGTCGCCCTATGAGCCCGGCGTCCAAGCCGTGTCACCGGAGGGGACCATCGCGTTCGCGTCGGTGCAGTTCGACGCGGTCGGTCCGGATGTCCCCCGCCAGCGGGTGCGTGACGTGATGGCGCTCGCGGCGACGGCCAACGGTCCGGGGTTGCAGGTGGAGCTGGGGGGCAGCCTGGTGTCCTTCGCCGACAGTGACGGTCCGGGGGGGACCGAGGGGATCGGGTTGCTCGCTGCCATCGTCGTGTTGTTGGTCACCTTCGGGTCGGTGATCGCCATGGGGCTCCCGGTGCTGACCGCCTTGTTCGGTCTCGGGATCGGCCTGTCGCTGGTGGCGCTGGGCGCCCACGTGATCGACGTGCCCCAGTTCGCGCCGCAGCTGGCCACGATGATCGGCCTCGGGGTCGGGATCGACTACGCCCTGTTCATCGTGACCCGCTACCGGCAGGGGCTCCATGCTGGCGCCGAGCCGGACGACGCCATCGCAGCGGCCATCGACACCTCGGGCCGGGCCGTGCTCTTCGCCGGCACCACGGTGGTCATCTCGCTGCTGGGGATGTTCCTCATGGGGTTGACCTTCGTCCGGGGCCTGGCTGTCGCCGCGGTGGTGGCGGTGCTGCTGGTCATGGTCGCCTCCCTGTCCCTGCTCCCGGCGGTTCTGGGCTTTGCCGGCCACGGCATCGACCGGTTCCACATCCCCGGGTTGCGGCGCGATGAGAGCGCCCACCGTGGGTCGCGGTGGTTCCGGTGGAGCCGGTTCGTGCAGCGCCGGCCCTGGCCCCTGTTCCTCGCCGGCCTCACCGTGCTGTTGGTGCTGGCCGCGCCGGTGCTGTCGATCCGCCTGGGATCGTCGGACACCGGCAACGACCCGACCTCCAAGACGACCCGCCGGGCCTATGACCTGCTCACCGACGGGTTCGGTCCCGGGTTCAACGGCCCGCTCCTGCTCGGCGCGGAGCTGGCCGTCGCCGGCGACACCGCCGCGCTGGACCGGATCCGGGCCGCGGTGACCGACGTCGACGGGGTGGCGGCGGTCAGCGCGCCGCGCTTGAACCCGGCGGGTGACGCCGCGGTGATGACGGTGTTCCCGTCCACCTCCCCCCAGGACGAACGCACCGAGGCGCTGGTGCACCGCCTGCGCGACGAGGTGCTCCCCGATGCCGTCGCCGATACCGGTGTCGAGGTGAAGGTCGGCGGGATAACGGCCATCTTCATCGACGTCGGCGAGACCCTCGCCGCCCGGCTCCCGCTGTTCATCGGGACCGTCATCGTCTTGTCGTGCCTGTTGTTGATGGCGGTGTTCAGGTCCGTGGTCGTGCCGGTCAAGGCGGCCATCATGAACCTGCTCTCCATCGGCGCCGCCTACGGGGTCATCGTGGCGGTGTTCCAGTGGGGTTGGGGCAAGGACCTCTTCGGGGTGGCCAAGACCGGGCCGATCGAGTCGTTCGTGCCCATGATGCTCTTCGCCGTGCTGTTCGGCCTGTCGATGGACTACGAGGTGTTCTTGATGTCCCGCATCCGCGAGGAGTGGGACCGCACCGGCGACAACGCCCTCGCCGTGGCTGACGGGCTGGCCGCCACCGCCCGGGTCATCACCGCCGCGGCGGCCATCATGGTCGCCGTCTTCTTGTCGTTCGTGCTCGGCGACGAACGGATCGTCAAGCTGTTCGGCCTCGGCTTGGCCAGCGCCATCCTCATCGACGCCACCATCGTGCGGATGGTCCTGGTCCCCTCGGTCATGGAGCTGATCGGCCCGGCCAACTGGTGGCTGCCGCGCTGGCTCGACCGGCGGCTCCCCCACCTCGCTGTCGACGTGTCCGACCCGATCGTGCGGGCCATCCTCGACGACGAAGGTGCCACCGCCAGCGGCGCCCGCACTGCGGCCGATCCGATCAGCGGAAACGGCCGCAGCGACGCGCCCACCACCCCAGCATCGACCCCGGCCCGGCCCGGCCCCGGCCGATCCCGACGCTCGCCGGGCGCGGACACCTCAGGGCGATCGGGATCGAGGTGAGCCCGGTGGGACCGCGCGCGCCGTCGCTGGTCTGGGACTGGACCCGCGCCGTCGAGGTCATCGGCGGCGGCGTGCTCCTGACCGTGGCGGCCGTTGCGGCGGTGACCGCGGTCGGGGTCGTGGCCGTGTGGACCCTCCGGGGGGACGGGGTCCCGGCGGCGGGGCGACGGCGGGCGCGTGGGTGGCTGCGCCACCGGGCGGCACGGTCCTTTGCCACCGCCATCGCCGTGGGCGACCTCGCCCTCGCCGAGATCGAGGCGCAGCGACTCCTACGGGGCAACGACACGTTCCACCGACCCCGACCGCACGGCTGGGACGAGCGGATCATCTTGGAATGCCCCTGGGCCGAGGCGGTGGCCCAGGTCGGCCACCTCGCCACCGCCGCGGTGTTCCCGACCACCCGCAGCCTTCGCGACGACGGCACCACCGAAGTCCTCGTCGGCCGACACCGCCAGATCCACCTGCGTGTTCTCTCCGACGAGCTCATGCCCGGGGAAGGTGTGCGGTTCGCCGTCGACGCCGGTGGACCGGTCCTCAGCGGGCATCTCACCGTGCTGCCCATCCCACCCGCGGACCCGTCGGCCTCGGACGACACGGCGGAGGTCTGGGTACACGTCGAGGCCCCACGCGGGTGGCGGGCCCATCGCGCCCTGCGGGCCATGCGGACGACCACCAAGGCAGGGCTGCGACGCTGGGCCACCAAACGCGAGCCCGCCTGAACGAGCTCGCCATGCCTTGCCACCCGCGGGGGTGAGCGCGAGGTGGGCCACTCGCCCGTCGCGCGGATCGCCGTCGCGGGCAAGCATGCCTTGGCGCTCGAGGGTCTTGACCTGACGGCTGGCCGTCGACGGATCGACACCCAACTGGCGAGCCAAATCGGTCACGCGCACCGGCCCGTGCTCCGCCACGCCCCGCAACACGTCGTAGTCGGCCCGCTCCACCGCCACGCCAGCCTGCTCGACAAAGCGCTCCTGGACGCTCGAAAGCGTCGCCTCCCGCACGATCGTCACCACCGAGTCCTCGATCGTCGCGATCGTCACGTCGGCGCCCGCGCTCGGCATGCGCGCATACTTGGTTGCGTCATCCAACCTTCCGGGCATGGGTCGACCGGCGGGACGGGCGCAAGCTGCACCTGGGCTGCACCGGCACCGCCGACGGGACCATCTTCGTGCGCGCCTCGTCGGTGTTCATCACCATCGACTGGGAGCGGTTCCGGGTGGGGTGATCCGGAGTCTCAGATCGTGTCGGCCGCTTCCTCTGCGAAGCGCACCACCACGTCGGCGTACTCGTTGACCATGTCGAGGACGACCTGGCCTGCCTTCTTGGTCACGTTCATCTGCCCGACGACCTGGCCGACGAAGTAGGTTGCCAGCTCGTGGGCGCCGGACCCCGGCGTGTTGGCCGATCGGTTGATCCGCGCCTGCGCCTCGGAGACGAGCAAGGGCTGCAGGGGCATGCCGAGCGGGCCGGGCCCGTCGGAGCGCTCCCACTCCTCGGTCCACTTGGTCTTGAGCATGCGCGCCGGCTTGCCGGTGATGGAGCGCGACCGCACGGTATCCTTGGACCTGGCGGCCAGGTACTTCTCCTTGATCACCGGTGAGGTCTCGGCTTCCTCCGTGGTGAGCCACACCGACCCGCACCACACGCCCTGGGCCCCCAAGGCCATCGCGGCCGCGACCTGGCGCCCGTTGCCGATCCCGCCAGCAGCGAGCACGGGCGTCGGGGCCACGGCATCGACGACCTCGGGCACCAGCACCATCGTGGCGACCTCCCCGGTGTGACCGCCGCCTTCGGTGCCCTGGGCGACCACGATGTCAACGCCGATCTCCTTGTGCCGGAGCGCGTGCTCCTTGGTGCCGGCGAGCGCGGCGACGAGCACGCCGGCGGCGTGGGCGCGGTCGATCAGGCTTGCCGGAGGCGGGCCGAGGGCACTGGCGATGAGCTTGATGGGATGGTCGAAGGCCACCGCGAGGAGCGGCTCGTAGCCCTTCGGGGACACGTTCATGCCGCCCAGCCGCGCGACCGCCTCGCGCTGCTCGTCGTCGAGCTCGGGAACCTGGTATCTCGCCATGATGTCGTCGACGAACGCCTGCTGCTCGGCCGGCAGCAGCTGACGCAAGGCATCGCGGTCGAGGCCGCCCTGGTCGGCACCCTCGTACTTCTGGGGCAGCAGCAGATCGACGCCGTACGGCTTGCCGCCGACGTGCTCATCGATCCAGGCCAGATCGACCTCGAGCTGCTTGGGCGTGTGGGCGACGGCGCCCAGCACGCCAAAGCCTCCGGCATTGGTCACGGCGGCGACGACGTCGCGGCAGTGGCTGAACGCCAGGATCGGATACTCCACGCCGAGCATGTCGGCGACGGCAGTCTTCACGTGTTGAACCCCCGGTGTAGATGTAGCAGTGGAGAAGGTAGCGCGCTGCCGACAAGCCATTGCCGATCGCCGAGCTGCGGGGGACATTCATCCCTCGTGCCACGGGCGGCGACCGAACCTCGGGTCAGAAGGTGATCGGTACGCAGCGCGGGCCCCGCACCTGGCCACCCGTCCAGGTCACGGCGTCGGGATCTGCGACCCGGAACGTCGGCACCCGCTCGAGGAAGATCTCCAGGGCGACCTGGATCTCCATGCGGGCCAGGTTCGACCCGAGGCAGCGGTGGATCCCCGAGCCGAACGCGAAGTGACGGTTCCGCTTGCGGTCGATGATGAACCGGTCGGCGTCCTCGAACATCTTCGGGTCTCGGTTACCAGCGGGGAACGCCATCAGGATCTTGTCGCCCTCCTGCATCGGGCAGCCGTTGAACTCGGTGTTCTCGGTCACGTAGCGGGCCATGGTGACGGGGCTGTAGAAGCGGAGGAACTCCTCCACGGCCATGGGCATCAGGTCCGGTTCGTCTCGGAGGCGCTGCTGGTCCTCCGGATGGGTCGCCAGGTGCCACAGGGCCGAACCGATGTTGCTCCAGGTGGTGTCGATGCCGGCGACGAGCAGCAGGAAGCAGGTGCCCAGCAGGTGCTGGTCGGAGATGGGCTCCTCGGTTTCGGCCTCGATCAGCATGGTGATGATGTCGTCGGGTCGAGTCCCCGGCTCCATGGACCGCCGCTCGGCGACGGCGCCCATGAAGTACATGGTCATCTCGCCGAGAGCGTCCATCGCGCCATCGATGTTCTGGAAGCCGTTCTGCAGGGTGCGGACGACCCAGCCGGTGAACTTCTCCTCGTCCTCGACAGGCACGCCCAGCATCTGGGCGATGATTCGCACCGGGATGTGCCGCGCGTAGTCGGCGGCGGCATCGCCGTGGCCATCGCTGAAGTGCTCGTCGATCAGGTTGTTCGCCAATGCCCGAGTGATGGGCGTCATGTTCTCGATGGCCGTCGGGCCGAAGGCCGGGAGCAGGAGGCGACGGGCCCAGGTGTGCACGGGCGGATCGGAGCTGATCGGGGGCACCGGCAGCAGGTCGTTGATGGGCTGCTCGAACGGCGACACGACGACGATGTCTCGGGAGGAGAACCGATCGACGTCATGCGCGATCTGCGACAGGTCCTCGTAGCTCACCGGCAGCCAGGTGCGCTGGCGGCGCTCGGTGAAGGCGATGGGGCACCGGTCGCGCTGCTCGCTCCACCGCTGCTCGGGGTGGACCACGTAGTCCGGGTCCATCAGGTCGAAGTCGGTGGCCCAATCGGTGACGGGGCCGTAGTCCTCTTGCACGTCGGAGCGAAACTGGAGGCCGGCGGTCGGCGTGGTGTCGGTCATTGGTGGCGATCCCCTCGTGGTGAAACGATGAGACACCTTACGCCGACCATCTCGTGGAGCACCAAGCGACGTGTGTCACGCTGTCCGGTATGTTGCACAACGAACCTGTAGTCGTCGTCGGGGGATCACTGGCCGGGCTGCGCACCGCGCAGGCCTTGCGCCGTGAGGGTCACACCGGGGCCCTGACGATCGTGTCGGAGGAAGCGCACTGGCCGCCCTTCGATCGTCCACCGCTGTCCAAGCAGGTCCTCGTGGGGGCCCTCGACCCCGAGCGCGTGCGGTTGCGGGTGCCCGACGACCTCGGGGCCCAGGTGCGCATCGGCCGGCGCGCCGTGCGGGTCGACCTGGCCGAGCGCGCCGTGATGCTCGACGATGGCGAAGAGCTCCCGTACGGCGGTCTCGTGGTGGCAACCGGGGCTACGCCGCGTCGCATCCCCGGCACCGATGGCCTCGGTGGCATCCACGTGCTGCGCACCATCGACGACAGCCTCGCGCTGCGCGCCGATCTGGAGAGGGCCGACAAGATCGTGGTCGTGGGAGCCGGCTTCATCGGTTGCGAGGTGGCCAGCTCCTGCCGGTCGCTCGGCCTCGACGTCACCATCGTGGACCTGATGCTCCTGCCGCTGGCGCCACTCGGCGCCAGGGCCGGAGAGGTCGTGCGGGGCCTGCACGAGGCCCACGGGGTCCACCTCCGCCTCGGCACGGGCGTGGCCGGGTTCGAGGGGGACACGTCGGTCACCGGTGTGCGCCTGGCCGACGGCACTACGCTCGATGCCGACGTGGTCGTGGTCGGCATCGGTGTCGTGCCCAACACCGGCTGGCTGGACGGGTCGGGCCTCGAGCTGGCCGACGGGGTCGTGTGCGACGAAACCTGCCTGGCTCTGGGGGGCGATGGCCGGGTCGCGGCCGTCGGAGACGTGGCGCGCTGGGAGCACCCCCGCTACGGCTCCAGCCGCATCGAGCACTGGACAAACGCCGGAGAGCAGGCGGCCCATGTGGCCAAGGTGCTGCTGCATGGCCCCGAAGTGGCCGGCCCGTTCGGGCCCGTGCCCTACTTCTGGTCCGACCAGTTCGGCCAGAAGCTGCAGTTCGTCGGCACCTGCGGCCACGACGACGACTTCCAGATCGTCGAAGGCGCGGTGGAGGACGGCCGTTGGGTGGCGGCGTACGGGCGCGAGGGGGCCACCGTGGCCGCCCTGTGCGTCGGCTGGCCGGCACGGCTGGGACCGTGGCAGGCCCTCGTCGCTGACGGGGCGCCGTTCCCACCGCCCGTGCCCTGACGGGCACGGGTCCGTCAGAACGCCGCCGGCCCGGGCGACGCTGGTTCACGCCCGCCCGGGCCGAGAGCGCGAGGTCCGACCCTCAGAAGCGGATCGGTACGCGGCGCGGCCCGCGAACCTGTCCGCCGTTCCAGAACACGGCATCGGCGTCGGCGAGCTCGAATGTGGGGATCCGCTCGAGGAACACCTCGACCGCCACCCTGATCTCCATGCGGGCCAGGTTCGACCCAAGACAGCGGTGGATGCCCGACCCGAACGCGAAGTGCCGGTTCTTGGCCCGATCGATGATGAACCGATCCGCGTCCTCGAACATGGCCGGGTCGTGGTTGCCGGCCGGGAACGCCATGAGGACCTTGTCGCCCTCCTTCATCGGGCAGCCGTTGAACTCGGTGTCCTCAGTGACGTACCGGGCCATGGTCACCGGGCTGTAGAAGCGCAGAAACTCCTCCACGGCCACCGGGAGGAGCTCGGGCTCGTCGCGGAGGCGCTGCTGGTCCTCGGGATGCGACGCGAGGTGCAGCAAGGCGGAGCCGATGTTGCTCCACGTGGTGTCGATGCCGGCGATGAGCAGCAGGAAGCACGTCCCGAGCAGGTGCTCGTCGGTCATCGGTTGGTCGGTCTCGGCCTCCAGCAGCATGGTGAGGATGTCGTCTGGCCGGGTGCCGGGCGCCATGGCCCGCCGCTCGGCGACGTGCTCCACGAAGTAGGCCGTCATCTCCTGGAAGACCTCGGGGAGGTTCGCCAGGTTCTGCAGGCCCTCCTGCAGGGTCCGCACGACCCAACCGGTGAACTTGGGCTCGTCCTCCAGCGGGATGCCGATCATCTGGGCGATCACCCGGACCGGGATGTGCTGGGCGTAGTCGGTGGCGACATCCCCCGTGCCATCGGTGAAGTGCTCGTCGATGAGGCTCTCGGCCAGCGCCCGGGTGATCGGTGTCATCCGGTCGATCGCCGACGGACCGAAGGCGGGCAGCAGCAGCCGGCGGGCCCAGGTGTGCAAGGGCGGGTCCGAGCTGATCGGCGGGACCGGGAGCACATCGTTCATCGGCACGTCGAGCGGCGACACCACGGCGATGTCCCGCGAGGAGAACCGCTCCACGTCGTGGGCGATCGCCGCGAGATCCTCGTACCGCACCGGCAGCCAGGTGCGCTGCCGGCGCTCCGTGAACGCGATCGGGCACTGCTCGCGCTGCTCGGCCCACCGCGAGGTCGGGTCGGCGACGTAGCCGGCTTCGAACATGTCGAAGTCCGTCGCCCAATCCTGCACCGGGCCGAACCCGGCCTCGTCGTTCGCCCGCACGTGCAGATGGGCATCCGTGGTGTCGGTCATCCGGCACTCCCCTTCGAGAATCGGCTATTTCGGATATTCTACCCGATTGGCAGCCGTGCGACAAGATCTGTCTTGTGTCGTGCGCCTGACCGAACCGGCGCGACAAGGCGCCGCCGCAGGCCTGCGGCGGCGCCTTCAGGAGAGCCGAATGCCGAGCGGGGAATCAGTCGTCGGTGATGGTGACGGCGTACTCCGGGCAGTTGTCGACGGCGAGCTGCGCCGCCTCCTCCTGCCCCGGCGCTACGACGCCATCCCCCTTGACCCAAGCCATGCCGAGCTCGTCGACCTCGAACAGGTCGGGGGCGAGAACGACGCAGCGGTTGTGGCCCTGGCACTTCTCCTGATCCACGTGAACGCGCATGGTCGGACCTTAGACCACCCGGTGCGACATGGTGCGAATCGCGGCACATGTCACGGATCGACGTGCCGTCATCGGCCGGGCTCAGCGCCGCGGCGTCGGGAGAACGACGGCGGGCGCTTCTCCAGGAAGGCCGTCATGCCCTCGCGAGCCTCGTCGGTGGTGAACAGCTGCGCCGACATCTTCGAGGTCCACTCGAAGGCCTCCGCGGTGCCGAGCTGGGGCACTCGAGCCAGGAGCTCCTTGGCGGCGGCGAGGCCACCGGGGGCGGCGGCGAGGAGGTCGTCGACGACGGCATCGACCTCGGCGTCGAGGCGGTCGGCGGGCACGGCCGCGTTGATCAGCCCCATCTCCGCCGCCTCCACCGCGCTGAACCGCTGGCCCCGCAGGAACGTGGCCCGCGCATCCGCGGTGCGAAGCTTCGGCAGGCACACCACCGAGATCACGGCGGGCGCCACGCCGATGCGCACCTCGGTGAAGCCGAACTTGGCGTCCTCCACGGCCACGGAGATGTCCATGGCCGCCGCCAGGCCCATGCCCCCGGCCACGCAGTGCCCGGCGATGCGACCCACGTACGGCTTCGGTGACCGGGCGAAGCGGCCGAACAGGTGCATGGGGCTGGTCACCGCAGCCGGCACATCGTCGGCGCTCCCGGAGGATCGCTCCGACAGGTTGGCGCCGGCGCAGAAGGCAGAGCCCTCGTTGGTGAGCACGATGACCCGCACGTCGTCGTCGGCCTCGGCCGCCTCGAACGCGGCAACCATCTCACCGATCAGCGCTCGGCCCAGGGCGTTGCGGTGCTCGGTGTCGCACAGCGTGACGGTGCAGACCCCCTCGCGGGTCTCGGAGCGGACGACGGACATCAGCGCTCCCCCCTCGGGGCCGGGCCTTCGGTAGGCGGGCCAGCGTAGGCCTGCGCCTTGGCCATCCAGTCGACGGCGACGTCGCCCTCCACGACCAGGTCGGTGTCGTCGAGGTGGCGCCGCTGCGTGACCACCTGGCAGAAGTGCTCGGCCGGGCCCCGGACCGTGGCCTCGGCGCCCTCGGGCCCGAAGGTCCACACGTCCGCCCGCGACGGCGAGGTGAGCTCGACCCGCACGTCCCCGGCCGGCACCTCCTCACCACGGTTGGCGTAGGTCCAGCCGCGGGTGATGAAGCCGATCTGGGCGACGTGGCGGAGGCGGTCGGTGGGCGGCCGGTTGCCGTGGACCGCGTCGACCACGTCGGTGCCGTGCGCCCAGCACTCCATGAGCCGGGCGGTGAGGAACGACTTGGCGCTCATGGACGGGCCGTACCACGGCAGCCGCTGGCCGTCCTGGAGCTCGGCAGCCGCTGCCAGGAGCCCGGACCGGTTCTCCCGCCAGCGGCCCAGCAGCTCCTCGGGCGGCAGGCCGCGGAACAAGGTGAGCTGCTCCATTCGCTCGCCGGCGCCCATCAGCTCCTCGAGCGACGCCTGGAACGCGTCCGGGTCGGTGGCGGCCAGCGTCGCCGTGCCGTCGAAGTAGGTGAGATGGCCGATCTGGTCGCGCACCGCCCACCCCGGGCTCGGCGTCGGCGTGTCCCACTGCTCGGGGGTCAGGTTGGCGACGACGTCGTCGAGGGACTGCTGCTCGGCCGCCAGGTCGGCGGTGATCGATGCGAGGTCGGTCATGGGGTTCCCTCCGGGGTTCGGGCAGCGCTCATCGGTCGACCCGTGGTTCCCGGGGCAGGCCGAGGACGAGCTCGCCGATGATGTTGCGCTGGATGGCGAACGTGCCCCCGCCGACGGTGAGCGCCGGGGAGAACAGGAAGCCGTAGTGCCAGATGGGGTGGACGTCGGGGAACTGGGCGTTGAGGTTGATCTCGGTGGCACCGCTGCGGGCGTCCTCGGGCACCGGACCGGGCGGCCCCGAGCCCTCGAGCACGCCGGCGGCGCCGGCCAGGTCCTTGGCCAGCTCCATGACGTGCTGGCCGTGCTCGTCGGCCATGGCCTTCTGGATGGAGGCCTCCGGTCCCGGCGTGCGGCCCTTCAGCCGGGCCGACAGGGTGCGGAGCCGGTTGAGGCGCAGCACCTCGGCCTCGCAGTGCAGCCCGGCGAGTCGCTGGCGCAGCAGCGGGTGGGTCTCGCCGCCGCCGCGGCGCACGAGGTCGATCAGGTCGGCTGCCGACGGCCCGGCGCCCCACAGCGACCCTGCGGACGACAGCATCACCCGCTCGTTGGACAGGGTGACCTTGGTGAGCCGCCAGCCGTCGTTCTCCTGTCCCACGAGGTTCTCCGCCGGCAGGCGGACGTCCTCGAAGAACACCTGGTTGAACGAGTGCGCCGTGGTCATGTCGATGATCGGCTCGAGCGTCATGCCCGGCAGGTCCATCGGGCAGATGAAGTAGCTAATGCCCCGGTGCTTGGGGGCCTCGGGGTCGGTGCGGGCGATGAGGATGCCGTAGCGGCTGTGGTGGCCGCCGCTGGTCCAGATCTTGGACCCGTTCACGATGTAGCTGTCGCCGTCGCGCACGGCGCGGGTGCGCAGCGAGGCGAGGTCGGACCCGGCGTCGGGCTCGCTGAAGAGCTGGCACCACTGGTCCTCGCCGCTCAGGATCGGCGGGAGGTAGCGTTGCTTCTGCTCCTCCGTTCCGGCCAGAAGGATCGTGGGCGCCGCCCAGCCGATGCCGATGCCGGCGGGCCGGCGGATCCCCGCGTGGTGCAGCTCCTCGTCGATGATGAGCTGGTGCATGGGATCGGCGTCGAGGCCCCACGGCGCCGGCCAGTGGGGCACCACGTAGCCGGCCTCGGCTACCTCGGCCATCGACGCGTCCGGGTGCTCGTCCAGCCAGGCCCGCACCGCCAGGCGGCGCGGGTCGTCCTCGGGGGGCATGTCGAAGTCCATCGCGATCAGCGTCCTTCCAGAAGTGAGGTGGGGATGTCGACGACGCGGGCCCGGAGCCACTCCCCGAGGCTCTTGGCCTGCGGGTCCTTGCGCGTCGACGCGGCCACGCCCTCCTCGAGTAGGCCGTGGATCACGAAGTTGAGCGATCGGATCGAGGCCAGCCGGTGCCGGTCGACGCGCAGAGGCGCGCTCTCGGGCAGCAGCTCGCGCAGCCGCTCAGTGGTGAGGTAGCCGTCGAGCCACGCCCACGCCTCGTCGGTGCGGGCGAAGACCCCGAGGTTGGCGTTGCCGCCCTTGTCCCCGGAGCGGCTGCCGATGATGGTGCCGAGCGGCGCCCGGACGGTCTCGCCGCCCGGTGCCGGGGCGGTCGGCCCAGGTGCGGGCTCCACCGTCACGTCGCCGGGTGGGGCCGTGGACTCCACCACGGTCTGGGCGCCGCCCAGGACGGCGACGTGCTGGGGCACGAGGTCGGCGGGCACGACCGCCGGCCGGTACACGCCGTAGGGGCGGGCCTGCTGGCCGCCCCCGCCCAGTCCGGTGAAGCCCGGGATGGTGGCCAGGCCCAGCTCCACCGTGGCGTCGAAGACGACCCGGCCGACCTTGCGCTCGTCGGGGTCCTTCAACGACAGCCGCCACTGGGCCATCGCCTCCTCGTTGGTCTCCGGATCCGGCTTGTCGGTGCGGACGAGGCGGGTGCTCACCGAGGCGTAGTCCTCGGGCGAGTACGGCAGCGCCGCCCAGAACGCCGCCTCCACCAGCGCCGCCTTCGCCTCGATGTCGAGCCCGACGAGGCCGACGCCGACCTCGTTGCGGAACCCGCCGAGCTCGTTCATCGCCACCTTCAGCGTCGACGGCGGCGGCTCGCCCTTGGTGCCGCTGATGCGCACCCGGTCCGGGCCCACCTGCTCCAGCTCGATGGTGTCGAAGCGGGCCGTGACGTCGGGGCCGAGGTAGGCGGGGGACGCGATCTCGTACAGCAGCTGCGAGGTCACCGTGCCCACGGAGACCTCGCCGCCGGTGCCCTCGTGCTTGCCGATCACCGTGGACCCGTCGGCAGCGATCTCGGCCCACGGGAAGCCGGTGTGGGTGAGGCCCTTGACCTCGGTGAAGAACGAGTAGTTGCCGCCGGTGGCCTGCGTGCCGCACTCGATGACGTGGCCGGCGACCACCGCGCCGGCGAGGGCGTCCCAATCGTCGCGGGCCCAGCCGTGGTGCCAGGCCGCCGGCCCGCACACCACCGCGGCGTCCGTCGTGCGCCCGGTGACGACGATGTCGGCCCCGGCGTTGAGCGCCTCCACGATCCCCCAGCAGCCCAGGTAGGCGTTGGCGGTGATGAACCGCGACGTGTCACCGATGGGCTCGCCGGTGTCGAAGTGGGACAGGTCGATGCCGGCCGCCACCAGCTCATCGAGACGGCCGAGGATGTCGTCACCGTTGACGTAGGCGATGGTGGGCGACAGGCCGAGCTTCTCGGCCACCTCGGCGACCGCGTCGGCGCAGCCGTCGGGGTCGAGCCCACCGGCGTTGGCCACCACCTTGATGCCCTGGTCGAGGCAGGTGCCCATCACCTGCTCCATCTGGGTCACGAAGGTGCGGGCGAAGCCGCCACGGGGTCGCTTGGCCCGGGTGCGCTGGAGGATGAGCATGGTGAGCTCGGCCAGCCAGTCGCCGGTGAGCACGTCGATGGGCCCGCCCTCGACCATCTCGCGGGCGGCGGCGAGGCGGTCGCCGTAGAACCCGGAGCAGTTGGCGATGCGGATCGGCTCGGTCATGTGCCCTCTCCCTCTTCGGAGCCGTCGTCGATGACGAGCAGCGTCGCGCCGTTGTCGACCTGGTCACCGGCGGTGACCCGGATCTCGGTGACCACGCCGGCCACGGGGGCCCGGACATGGTGCTCCATCTTCATGGCCTCGAGGACGACCAGGACCTGCCCGGCCTCGACCGCGGCGCCGACCGCGCAGCGGACCTCGAGCACCGCGCCGGGCATGGGGGCATGGAGGCCGCCGCCGGCGCGGTCGCTGCCCGGCGGCACGAACCGGGGCACGATCTCGAACGACACCGTGCCGTTCGGCACCTGCACGTGGATGCTGGCGCCGGCGGCGGTGACCCGGGACCGCGTGCGGCGCCCGTCGAGCTCGACGTCGATCTCGTCGGGGGACCACAGATGCACGCGGGCGTGGCCCTCCCCCACCGCGAAGGTGCCATCCCGACGGGACTGGTAGGCGACCACGACCTCGTCGGACCCGTGACGGAGCACGACCCGCTCGGGTGGCATCGGCGAGCTCCGCCACCCCGACGGCAGGTCGGCCAGCACCCGTGCGTGCGCCCGGTTGTGGCCCTGCAGCCACAGCGCGGCGGACACGGCGGCTCGCCGCAGCCCCTCCTCGTCGAGCACCAGGGAGCGGGGGGGGTCGACCCGGTCGATGAAGTCGGTGGTGGTGTCGCCGGCCAGGAACTCCGGGGTGCGCAGGGTCGCGGCCAGGAAGGCCCGGTTGGTGACGACCCCGCCGAGGTGGAGCCGCTCGAGCGCGAGCGCCAGGCGGCTGGCCGCCTCGGCACGGGTGGGGCCGTGGGCGACGACCTTGGCCAGCATCGGGTCGAAGTCGACGCCGACCACGGAACCGGCGGCGACGCCGCTGTCCCAGCGGATCGCCGGCTCGGCCGGCTCCTCGTAGGCCACGAGGCGGCCGATGGCGGGCAGGAACCCGCCCGCGGGGTCCTCGGCGTAGAGCCGAGCTTCGACGGCGTGCCCGGTGAAGGTCACCGAGGCCTGGTCGTAGGAAAGGGGCTCCCCGGCGGCGATGCGCAGCTGCTCGCGCACCAGGTCGATGCCGGTGACCTCCTCGGTGACGGGGTGCTCGACCTGGAGCCGGGTGTTGACCTCGAGGAAGGAGAACTCGCCGCGGTCCTCGTCGTAGAGGAACTCGACCGTTCCGGCCGAGCGGTACCCGAGGGTCCGGGCGAGCACCAGGGCGGACTCGCCCATCGCGGCCCGGCGGGCGGCGTCGATCACCGGGGACGGCGACTCCTCGATCACCTTCTGGTGGCGGCGCTGGATCGAGCACTCGCGCTCGCCGAGGTGGATGAGGTTGCCGTGCTCGTCGCCCAGGATCTGGATCTCGATGTGCCGGGAGCGGGGCACGTAGCGCTCGAGGAACACGCGCTCGTCGCCGAAGGCGCCCTTGGCCTCGCGCTGGGCGGCGGCCACGGCCTCGGCGAGGTCTTCGGGCCGCTCCACCACGCGCATTCCCTTGCCGCCGCCGCCCGCCGCGGCCTTGACCAGCAGCGGGAAGCCGACGAGGTCGGCCCGGGAGGGATCGTCCGAGGACGCCAGCGTGGGCACGCCGGCCTGGATGGCGATGTGCTTGGCGGCCAGCTTGTCGCCCATCGACTCGATGACCTCGGGGGTCGGACCGACCCACGCCATCCCGGCGTCGATGACCGCGCGGGCGAACGCGGCGTTCTCGGACAGGAAGCCGTAGCCGGGGTGGACGGCGTCGGCCTCTGCGGCGCGGGCCGCGGCCACCACCGCGGTGGCGTCGAGGTAGCCGCCGTCAGGAAGGCGGATGGCCTCGTCGGCCTCGGTGACGAAGGGGGCGGCGGCGTCGGCCTCGACGTACACCGCGATGCAGCGCAGGCCCATGGCCCGGGCGGTGCGGAACACCCGCCGGGCGATCTCGCCGCGGTTGGCGACGAGGACGGAGGTGAGGGGACGGGTCACAGGCGGAACACCCCGTAGCTCGAAGAGCCCTTGACGGCTCGGTTGCGGACGGCGGACAGGGTGAGGCCGAGCACGGTGCGGGTGTCGCGAGGATCGATGATGCCGTCGTCGCTGATGGCGCCGGTGGCCACCAGCGCGAGCGAGCCCTTCTCCTGGGCGTCCTCGACCATGGCCACGATGGCCGCGTCCTGCTCCTCGTCGAACGGCTCGCCCTTGCGGGCGGCCTGCCCGCGCCGAACGATGGACATGACGCCGGCGATCTGCTTGGGCCCCATCACCGCGATCTTGGCGGTGGGCCAGATGAAGGTAAACCGGTTCCCGAAGGCCCGACCCGACATGCCGTAGGTGCCGGCGCCGTAGCTGGAGCCGATGATCACGGTCAGGTGCGGCACCGTGGAGTTGGTGACCGCGTTGATCATCTGCGAGCCCTTCTTGACGATCCCCTCGGCCTCGAAGTCCTTGCCGACCATGAAGCCGGTGATGTTCTGGAGGAACACGAGCGGCGTGTCCGTCTGGTTGCACAGCTGGATGAAGTGGGCCGCCTTCTGGGCGGCGTCAGGGTAGATCACGCCGTTGTTGCCGAGGATGCCCACGGGGTAGCCGTGGATCTGCGCCCAGCCGCAGATCATCGTGGGTCCCCAACGGGGCTTGAACTCCTCGAACCGGGAGCCGTCGACGGTGCGGGCGATCACGTCGCGCACGTCCACGGGCTGGCGCAGGTCCCGGCTGACCAGGCCCAGCAGCTCCTCGGGGTCGTGGATGGGCGGGTCGCCGGGGCCGGACGGCGCCGGTCCGGGCTTGGGGACGTGGAGGTGCGAGACCACCTCGCGGCACAGGCGCAGGGCGTCCATCTCGTCCTCGGCGAAGTAGTCGCCGAGGCCGGAGACCTCCGCGTGCAGGGCGGCGCCACCCAGGGTCTCGTCGTCGGACTCCTCGCCGGTGGCCATCTTCACCAGCGGCGGGCCGGCCAGGAAGATCTTGGACTTCTCCTTGATGACGATCACGTAGTCGGACAGGCCGGGCTGGTACGCGCCGCCAGCCGTCGATGAGCCGAACACCACGCACACCGAGGGGATGCCGAGCTTCGACAGCTCGATCATCTCGTAGAACGGGCGGCCCGACTCGGCGAAGTGGGTGGTCTGCGTCTTCGGCCCGTCGCTGCCGGCGCCGCCCATGCGCAGATCCGCGCCCGCCGACTCGACGAAGCTGATGTACGGCATGTGGTTGTCGCGGGCGATCTCGATGGCCCGCGACCACTTCTTGCCCGCGTACGGCGTGAGGGCGCCGCCGAGGACCGACGGGTCGTTGCCCATGATCACGCACTCGGTGCCGGCGATGACGCCGATGCCGACGACCATGCCCCCGCCGACGGTGTAGTCGGAGCCGTAGCCGGCCAGGGCGCTGATCTCGAGGAACGGGCTGTCGGGGTCGAGCACGTTGGCGATGCGCTCCCGGATCGGCATCTTGCCGCGGGAGCGCATGCGGGCGATCGACGCCTCCCCCCCGCCGGCCTCGGCCTGGGCGAGCAGCTCGTCGATGACGGCGAGCTGCTCCAGCATGTCGTCGCGGTTCTTGCGGAACTGCTCGCTGGTCACGTCGACGCTCGACGGCAGCGGCGGCGCCAGCAACGGTGTTCTCATTGATGGTTCCTCATGGGTGGGGGTGAGTCGGTCGGTCGGTTCATCGGCGCAGTGGCGTCGGGTGGCGGCCCTCGACGATGTCGTCGCAGCGCGTGCGCACCAGCGCCGCGGTGGTGTCCGGGTGGGTCAGGATGTAGAAGCGGTCGTTGCGCACCGCGTCGACGACGGCGGCCCCGACCTCCTCGGGGGCCAGGATCTGGCCGAACGCGCCGAGCGCTTCTTCGGTAGCGGCGCCGTCGCCAGCGCCGTCGACCAGTGCCGACAGGCCGCGGGGGGCGCCGCCGTCGGCGAGCTCGTCGGGGCGGTTGCGCTGGGACTCGAAGATGTTGGTCATCACGAGGCCGGGGCAGAGCACCGACACGCCGATGTCAACGTGGCCGGCGAGCTGGAGGTCCCGGTGCAGGGTCTCGCTGAGGGTCACCACGCCGTGCTTGGACACGTTGTAGCCGCCGAGGTACGGCACTGAGATGAGCCCGGCCATCGACGCCGTGTTCACCACGTGCGCCGGAACGCCCTGTTCGATCATGAGGGGGACGAACACCCGGATGCCGTGGATCACGCCCCACAGGTTCACGCCGAGCACCCACTGCCAGTCGCGCTCGGTGTGGGTCCAGACCGGCCCGCCCACACCAACGCCGGCGTTGTTGTGTACCACGTGCACGGCACCGAACTCGTCGAGCGCGGCCTGGGCGAGGGCCTCCACGGACGCGCCGTCGGACACGTCGGTGCGCACGCCGATGGCCTGGTGCCCGGCGGCGACGAGGTCGGCGACCGTCGCGTCCAGCGCGTCCTGCTGGATGTCGGCCACCACGACCTGCATGCCGGCGCCGGCGAGCTGGGTGGCCACCGCTCGGCCAATCCCGCTCCCGCCCCCGGTCACGACCGCGGTCTTCTGCTCTAGCTGTTCCATGTCGAGCTCCTCTTGATGGTCTGGTCCGAGCCGCTACCGGGCGTTGAAGACCGGAGGGCGTCGCTCGGCATACGCGGCGATCCCCTCGCGGGCATCCTCGGTGGCGAGCAGGCGCACCTGCTCGGCCAGCTCGTGGTCGGTTGCGGCCCGCAGGCGGTCGAGCCGGTCGCCGGCCAGGGTGCGCTTCACGGCCTGGACGACCAGCGGCGCGGACCCGGCGATCTCGGCGGCCAGCTCGAGGCTGCGCGGCCGGACCTCGGACGGGTCGTCCACGCACTCGTCGGCGAGGCCGATGGCAGCCGCCTCGCGTCCGTCGATCCGGGCCCCGGTGTAGAAGAGCCGTCGCGCGTGCTGGCCGCCGATCAGCTCGGGGAGGGTGGCCGTCAGCGCGAACCCGGGGTGGAACCCCAGGCGAGCGAAGTTGGCCGACCACCGGGCCTCCGGGCAGGTCACCCGGAAGTCGGCGACCAGCGCCAGCCCAAGGCCACCGCCGACGGCGGGGCCGTGCACGGCCGCCACCACGGGCGTGGCGATGGCGAACAGCCGCAGCGCCTCGTGGTAAAGGGAGCCCGCGCCGATGCTGCCCGGCCGGTCTCCGCCGCTCGAGAAGGAGCCGGCGTCGGGCCGCTGGCCAGAGAAGTCGGCACCGGCGCAGAAGGACCGCCCTTCGGCGGCAAGCACGATCGCCCGGCAATCGGGATCGGCGTCGAGCGCCTCGAAGGCGGATGCGATCTCGCCGATCAGACCGGCGTCGAAGAAGTTGTGCGGCGGCCGCCGCAGCTCCACCACCCCTACCAGACCCTCGTGCTCCACCCTGACATCTGCCACCGGCACCCCCCTCGTTGGTTCCGCCACCGGAAACCTAACCGCCTCGCGGGGCGCAGCACGATCTGCGTCACATGTCGCGCCGAGAAGGTGCGACAGTGACACAATGTCGTATCGTGAGCGCATGAACATCGCCGCCCACTCGACCGGTCCGTCGTCCAGCGTGCGCGAGCAGATGCGGGAGATCACCGACCTCGTCGACACGAAGCCGCCGCGCCTTCGGCGCCGCTCGATCGTCCTCGCTGACGGGCACCGGGTCGGCCTGTCCGTGTGCGGCGAGGGAGTTCCGCTGGTCGTGGTGCACGGCATCATGGCCGAGGGCATGCTCTACGCGCGCACCCTCCGGCGCATCGCCGGCCTCGGCTTCCAGGTCATCGCCGTGGACAGCGCCGGACACGGCCGGACCGCTCCGCTCGGCGTGGGCGGGTTCCGGTGGCGATCCTACGTCGACCTCCACCGCCGGGTGCTCGATCACCTCGGCATCGAGCAGGCCGTGCTCCTCGGCCACTCGATGGGGGGGCGGATCGTGGTGGACGTCGCGGCGGCAGAGGTCGACCGGGTGCTGGCCGTGATTCCCATCAACGCCGCGATCGGTGGTGGGTTCGACCGCTTCACCCGCCTCGGGCGGTACGTGCCCGGGCTGCTGCCCGTGGGCATCGGACTGCTCGGCATCGACATCGCATCCACGATGGTGCGGACCCGCCGCGACGCCGGCGTGTTCGCACGGCTCGCGGCGCCGTCTCTGGGCGACCGCCTCCGCGCGCTGCCGTCGCTGCCCGCCGCCTTCGTCGCCACCATCGGCGACCAGGGCTCCGACGACCGGCTGCGGGCGCTGCACGCGGCCGGCGTGCCGGTCATCGTCGTCCACAGCAACCGGGATCTGGCCATCTGGTACCCCTTCGCCCGCGGTGCTGCTGCGGCCGCCGGCGCCACGCTGGTCACTGTCGACGGCGCCGGGCACTCCTGGATGCTCGAGGACCCCGACAGCCTTCCGGCGATGCTCGCCGGCCTGCTCGAGGGCCCCCTCGGCGGCGCTATCGACGCCCGAGCTCGGGGCACCATCGACGACATGCTCGCCCCCGGCACCATCGGTCGCTCCCTGGACCGGCCCCGCTCTCGCCCCTACCGGCTCCGACCCGGCCACCGCTGGCACGTCGAGGCCGCAGGGACAGCCGCTCAGTCCTGACCGCCCGTGACCGCCAACAGGGGGCGCAGCACCCCGCCCAGGAACACCTCTGGTGGCGCGGTCGGGGGCGCGACCACCATCGTGAGCACCACCCGGGCCACCCATTCGGCGACCACCGGCACGTTGATGTCGCGCCCACCGGCGATCTGCTCCAGGCGTTGGACGACCGGCTCGGCCAGCAGCAGCAGGCGGTCGATCACGGTGCGGAACTCGTTCATCACGAAGGCCCCGACGAGATCCGCCTCGTCGTGCAGCACCTTGCGCATCACTGGGTGGGTGACGGCGAAGTCCACCGCGGAGGCGATGACGGCGACGATCCCGTCGACGTCGTCAGCGGCCACCAAGGCGGGCAGCAGCGAGCTCACGAGGCGGTCGAGCTCCCGGGCCAGCAGGAGCCGGGCGGCTTCTTCTGTGGTGCCGAGCTGGCGGTAGACGGTCACGCGGGAGACCCCGACCGCTTCGGCGATGTCGGTCACCCGTGTCCGGCGGAGCCCGTGGCGGGCGAAGCAGAGGGCCGCGGCATCGAGGTAGGGATCGAGGACCGCGGGGGGAACGGGCGGGAGACCGATCACCGTGAGGGGCGAGGGTGCGGTCATGGGCGCCATTGTCGCGCATCGTCCTGCACCGACCTGATGATCCGGGGCCAGATCATGATGTCGGGATGGCGCCGATGGCCACCAGGCGGTCGCGCAGCTTCTCGTCCATCAGCCCGATCTTGATGAGGTTCGGCGTGATCTTGGCGAAGAGCACCTGCTGGAACATCTGCATCATCGGAGAGCGCCTGGCGTCGAGGAGGCCGTCGGACGGTGGGATTCCGAGGCGCTCCCACACCTCGGTGGCGAGGAACCGGTCTCGCATAAGCCACGATGCCTCGAGGACGAAGTCCTGCCGCTCGAGCCGTTCCGCGGAGGTCAGCTCGCCGTAGAACCCGCTCAGCGCCAAGGCGCCGAAGGCCACGTGCCGGGCCTCGTCGGCCATCACGTACCGGGTGATCTGCTTGATGAGGGGCTCGGTCGAGAACTGGTGGATCAGCCCGAACGCGGCCAGGGCCAAGCCCTCGACGATGATCTGCATGCCGAGGTAGGTCACGTCCCACCGCGGATCGGCCACGATGATCTCGAGCAGCTGCTGCAGGTTGGGGTTGATCGGGTAGATCTCCCCCAGCTTCTCGTTGAGGTAGCGGCCGTAGACCTCGACATGACGGGCCTCGTCCATCACCTGGGTGGCGCCGTAGAACTTGGCGTCCACATCGGGGACCTGGGCAACGAGCTTCGAGGTGGCCAGCAGCGCTCCCTGCTCGCCGTGCAGGAACTGCGAGGTGAGCCAGGTGTTGAACACGTGTCCGGCGTCGCGCTTCTGGGCGTCGGTGAAGGAGCGGAAGGCGTCGGCCGCCATCACCGGCAGGTACTCCGAGAGCCCGCCCGGGTCCTCGCGGTCGACCTCGATCGACCAGTCGATGTCGACCGAGGCGTTCCACTGCTTGTCCTTGGCCTTGGCGTAGAGCTTGCGCAGCTCGGGGCGCTGTGCCTCGTACTCCCAGCTGAAGTGGTCGTCGCGCACGGATTCGACCTGCAGGCCGGCCTCGGGATCCCCGCCCAGCGGCTGCGTGCGGGGCCGGGTGGTGAGCACCGGCCGCTGCACCGGCACCTCGTACTGAGGCAGGAGGTAGGTAAGCAGGCGCGGGTCAGACAGGATCTGGTAGCCGGGGGCGAGCTGCTTGGCGTATCGCTCGAAGTAGAGGATCTGCTTGATCACCAGCACGAGCTCCCGGGGGAGGCGAACGCGGTGGCGGCCGGCCACCTGCAACACATCTGACAACAGCTCGCCGTAGCTGATCTCCGACAGCGGCTTCGCCGCCAGCGGCGCAACGAGCCGGCGCACGTCCTCGCTGGCCCGGTCCATATCGATGGGGCCCGTGACGGCGCCGAGGGCGAAGAACGCCTCGACCACTCCACGCGGATCCTCGGCGAGCAGCAAACCGGGCAGCGCATCGCGCAGCGCGGTCCGGACCGTTGGTTCGAGGTGCCCCATGATCCCGAAGTCGAGCAGCGCGAGCTTGCCGTCGGGCGTGAGGAAGAGGTTGCCGGCGTGGACGTCGCCGTGGAAGAGGCCGTGCTCGAAGGCTGATTCCAGCCACGCTCGCACGCCGAGCCGAAGGAGCTCCTCGAAGTCGTGGCCGGAGTCGGCCATGAGGTCGAGGCGGTCGATCGGGTGGCCCTCCACGTAGGTCATCACCAGCACGCGCTCGTTGCACAGGGGCGCGATCGGCACCGGCGTGGTCACGCTGCGGTTGTCGCCGAAGGTCCCCAGGTTGGACCGGAACTCGACCATCCAGCGGGCCTCGTTGCGGAAGTCGAGCTCGTAGCGCAAGGTCTCGGCGAAGTCCTCGACGATCGCCGCCGGGTTCATCATGTGACCGAGGCCGCCCGCTCGGCCGAGCACCGACGCCAGCATCCGCAGGATCCGGGTGTCGCGCTCCACCTTCTGTCGCAGCCCGGGGCGGCGCACCTTGACGACCACGTCGGTGCCGTCGGCGAGACGGGCCCGGTGCACCTGGGCAATGGACGCGGCGGCGAGTGGCTCGTCTTCGAAGGAGGCGAAGGCCAGCCCGACGGGACGGCCCAGCGCGCGCTCGACGATGCGGTGCACCTCCCGGGCCGGGATGGTGGGGACCTCGTCGAGCAGGCTGCGGAACTCCGTGGCGGCCGCGTCGGGGAACAGTCCCGGGCTCGACGCGATGAGCTGGCCGAACTTGACGAACGTGGGGCCGAGGTCGACGAAGCTGCGGCGCAGCGCCACGGCGAGGGCGCGTGGTGCGCGGCGGCGCAGCCGCAGGGCGATGAAGGGTCCCCGGCGCACGGCCACGACAGCCCCGTTGCGCACGAGTGTGGAGGCGATCTCCAGCAGCCGGGCGGCGTCCCGGGGGTGTACGCCGCCGAGGTCGATGCGAACCTCGAAGGGCTCGATGCGAGGCCGTGCCTCTGACGGGAGCTCGGGAATCGTCTCGGTCATGGCGTTCACAGAACCCCACCTTTTCGCCTGATGCGGTGCCTGGAGCTGTCGCGTGCAACGATAAGACGCCACTGTATCGCGATGAGGAGAAGGCTGTGCGGATCGAACGTCTGGTTCCGAGCGAGATCACCCACCTCCGGCTGCGTGAGCTGGGGCGAGCGGTCACGACGGCACGTTTGCTCGGCAGGGCCGGCGTGCGAACCT
>DASUDP010000069.1:0-33671 GCA_036275535.1 Acidimicrobiales bacterium
CGGGCTCGGCCATGGGTTCCTCCTTCGGGCGCGCCATCGCTCACAGGACGGGGACCTGACGGTCCCGAAGGGGAAGCTCGAGCCAGCCCGAGGGACCGGGTCGATCCACACACCATAGCGAACACACGTTCGTGGCACAAGCGCCTTCCTGCAAAGGGGCCGCCTCTCAGAGCCCTCAGAGGCCGACGTCGCCGATCGCGTCCCGGTGTCGGGCGCACCCCGCCGGGAGCACGTTCGGCCGCTCACGGAGCCGCAAGGCTCATAGCGCCAGGTTGGGACGCCGGTACGGGGAGCGTGCCGGAGGACTGCACGAGCAGGTCTTCGGTGTGTGCGCCGGCGGGTGTGAAGTTCCAGCGGCGCCATTCCAGATCCGGCACTATGCGCGCCGCCGAGGTTCGGGGCGCCCAGGTCCCAGACCGGTACTCGTATGCCCTCAACCTCAGGATCGGGCATCCCGATGCCGCAATGGGCACCACCATGCCCTCAACCTCAGCCAAACGGATGTGCCGTTCGGTGTCGGAGCGCCCGTCCGGCTGCGACCGACGCAGCGCGTACCGATCTCCCGATCGGCGCGGATCGGTACAGCGACTGGTCCGCACGGATGGCGCCGCCGCTGAGACCCTGGCGGCCGGGCCCCCTACCGGGGCCGCTACGGTCCGGTGATGGCCGTCCTGCCCATGTTCCCGCTGGGCACGGTGCTCGTGCCCAGCGGGCTGCTGCCCCTCCACGTCTTCGAGCCCCGCTACCGGCAGCTCGTGCGGGACTGCCTGGCTGCGGTGCCGGAGTTCGGCGTGGCCCTGATCGAGCGGGGGAGCGAGGTGGGCGGCGGCGACGTGCGGACGGTCGTCGGCACCGTGGCCCGCATCGTCGAGGCGGCCGAGCTGCCCGACGGACGGTTCGCCCTGGGCACCATCGGGGTGCGCCGCATCGTGGTGCGCTCGTGGCTCCCCGACGACCCGTACCCGGTCGCCGAGGTGGACGACTGGCCGGACCCCGAGCCCGGTCCGGATCACGCCGATCTCCTCGCCGACGCGGTGGCCAAGCTCCGCCGGTCCCTGGCCCTCGCCGCCGAGGCGGGGGACGCGGCGGCGCCGGCCACCGTCGAGCTCGTCGACGATCCGGTGCTGGCCGGCTACCAGGCCGTGGCGCTGGCCCCCATCTCCGTCTTCGACCGGCACCGGCTCCTGGCCGCCGACGCGCCCGAGGACCGGTTGCGCCAGCTCGCACAGCTCCTGGACGACGCGCTGGAGGTGCTGGCGGCCCGCCTGGCCGGGGGCGCCCAGGGCCCGCCCGGGCTCTGAGCGCAGGGAGGCGGGGTAGTAGGGTCACCGTCCCGTGACCTCCCGCACCGACCCCCACGCCGCCTCGCCGGCCTCCCGCGACGCCAAGAGCATCCCCGAGGTCGCCTCGGAGCTCTGGCAGCTCGGCGTGGACTACGCCAAGCAGGAGACGATCGATCCGTTGAAGGGCCTCGGCCGCTTCGTGGGCTTCGGCCTCGGCGGCGCCATCGCCCTCGGCATCGGCGTGTCGCTCATCCTGCTGTCCGGGCTGCGGGCCCTCCAGACGGAGACCGGGAGCACCTTCACCGGGAACCTCTCGTGGGCGCCCTACCTCATCGCCGTCGTCGTCGGCGCCGTCCTCATCGCGCTGGCGGTCGGGCGGGTCAACAACCGGAAGGGACCAGGAGCATGAGCGCACAGAGCGCCCCCCAGCGGCCGATCACCCGCGACGACCTCGAGTCCAAGTTCCGTCAGCTCCAGGGCGAGGTGGACGAGACGAAGGAGTCGGCCCAGACCACCCTCGTCACCGTGGCTGCCGTGGCCCTCGTCGTCGTGATCGCGATCGCCTTCCTCACCGGTCGTCGCAAGGGCAAGAAGCGCACGACCATCGTCGAGGTTCGCCGGATCTGATGCTGCTGCGCGCCCTCGAGCTCCTGGCCGCCCGACGCCGGCGCCCCGGCGCCAGCGGGATCTGGACGGCGGTCGGCCTGGCCGCCTTCCTGGTCCGCACCTACCAGCGCCGCCAGCAGCGGGACACCGTCTCGCTGCGGGAGGAGCTCCGCCCCGGCGAGTCCCTCCTCATCACCCACACCACCCAGCCGCGCGGCTGAGGCGCCGGGGAGCGATCGTGAAGGTGCACCTGCGCAACCCCAAGCGCCAGCTCGAGTTGGCCGGGCCGATGCGCGTCCACGTGCTGCTCGACCGCCTCGACCTGAACCGGGAGTCGGTCCTCGTCATCCGAGGCGACACCCTCGTCCCGGGCGACGTCCTGCTCGAGGACGACGACGTCGTCGAGATCCGTCCCGTCATCTCCGGGGGTGCCTGGTGAAGTGCACCGTCTGCAAGGGCCCGGCGATCATCGACGTCCGGCGCCACAACGCCAACTTCTGCGCCGAGCACTTCCTGCGCCTCTGCCGGGACCAGGTGGCCAAGGCCATCAAGGACTTCTCGATGGTGGAGCCGGACGAGCGGGTGCTCGTGGCCGTCAGCGGCGGGAAGGACTCACTCGCCGTGTGGGACCTGCTCCTCGAGCTGGGCTACCAGGCCGACGGGCTCTACATCGGGCTCGGCATCGGGGAGTACAGCGATGCCTCGGGCCAAGCGGCCCGACGGTTCGCGGCCGAACGCGACCTCCACCTCGTCGAGGTGGACCTCCCCGCCGACCACGGCTTCGACATCCCCACCGGCTCCAAGGCGGCCAAGCGGGTGCCGTGCTCGGCCTGCGGGCTCTCGAAGCGCCACCTCTTCGACGAGGCGGCGCGCACCGGCGGGTACGACGTGGTCGTCACCGGCCACAACCTCGACGACGAGGCCGCCGTCCTCTTCGGCAACGTTCTCCGGTGGCAGACCGACTACCTCGGCCGCCAGCTGCCGGTGCTGCCCGCCCGCCACGGCTTCCCCCGGAAGGTGAAGCCGCTCGTACGGCTGACCGAGCGGGAGATGGCCGCCTACTGCGTCATCCGCGGGATCGACTACATCGTCGAGGAGTGCCCGATGGCCGCCGGCAACAAGCACCTCGGGTACAAGGAAGCCCTCAACGCCATCGAGGCTGCCTCGCCCGGGAGCAAGCACGACTTCTACCACGGGTTCCTGGCCCGGGCCTCGGCCCGCTTCACCCCCGAGGCCGAGGCCGAGCAGAACCAGCTGCAGCCGTGCACGCGCTGCGGGGCGCCCACCCCCGGCGAGGTGTGCGCCTTCTGCAAGCTCGTCGACCGCGCCCGGGGCGCCGAGCCCGTGTCCGTGTCGCTCGGCCGGCGATCGTGAGCCGCCCCTTCCGCGACGGTGAGCAGGTGCTGCTCATCGACAGCAAGAAGCGCCGCTACCTGATCACCCTCACCGCCGGGAAGGAGTTCCACTCTCACTCGGGGATCGTGCCCCACGACGCCGTCATCGGCTCGGACGAGGGCACCACCTTCCGCTCCACCCACGGGATGCACTACACGGTGATCCGCCCGACGCTGTCGGAGTTCATCCTGAAGATGCCCCGCGGCGCGCAGGTGATCTACCCCAAGGACATCGGCCCGATCCTGCTGCAGGCCGACATCTTCCCGGGCGCCCGGGTCCTGGAGTCCGGCGTCGGCTCGGGTGCGCTGTCGATGGGGATGCTGCGGGCGGGGGCCGACATCGTGGGCTACGAGCTCCGCGAGGACTTCGCCGCCCGGGCTGTCAAGAACGTGACCGGGTTCCTCGGCGAGGAGGTACTCCCGCGCTACCGGGTCGAGATCCGGGACTGCTACGAGGGCATCGAGGAGACCGGGCTCGACCGCGTCGTGCTCGATCTGCCCGAGCCGTGGCAGGTCGTGAAGCACGCCGAGCGGGCCCTGCACCCGGGCGGGATCCTCCTCGCCTACACGCCCCAGATCACCCAGGCCGCCCAGCTCCGCGAGACCCTCGAGGCCAGCGCCTTCGGCATGGCCGAGACGATCGAGGTGCTCCACCGGGGCTGGCACATCGAGGGCCAGTCGGTGCGGCCCGACCACCGGATGGTCGCCCACACCGGCTTCCTCACGCACGCCCGCCTTCTCGGACCGCCCACCACCACCGCATGACCCCCGTCGGGCCTGCCGGGGCCCACGGCGGAGCCCTGGGGAGGCTCGGCTGAACACCCTCGACCTCTTGATCACGGCCAGCGCGGTGGGCGCCGCCGTCGGCGGGTACCGCCTCGGGCTGCTGGCTCGCGTCACCTCCTGGATCGGCATGGGGGTGGGCTTCGTCATCGGCGCCCGGGTCTTGCCGCCGATCCTGCGGGCCGTCGAGGACGGCTCGGACCAGCAGCTGCTCTTCGTCACCCTCGGCGTGCTGCTCGGCTGCGCCTTCATCGGGCAGGCCCTCGGCCTCTGGATCGGGGGCCGGATGCACGTCGCCCTGCCCGGCGCCAGCGTGCGCTCGGCCGACCGGGCGGCCGGAGCGGGGGCCGGGGTGGTCGGCGTCGTGGTGTCGCTGTGGCTGCTCCTGCCGGTCCTGGCCGACGTCCGCGGCTGGGTGGCCGTGCAGGCCCGCACCTCGACGATCGCCGAGCTCGTCCACGAGAACCTTCCCGACGCCCCGGATGCCCTGGCCACCCTGCGCCGCCTCGTCGGCGGCGACCAGTTCCCGCGGGTCTTCGACGCCCTCCAGCCGGCTCCGGACCTCGGCCCGCCCCCGACGGCGGCGGGCATCCCCCAGCCCGTCGTCGACGCGGTCGTGCTCTCCACGGTCAAGGTCGAGGGCGTGGCCTGCCAGCGCATCCAGGACGGGTCGGGCTTCGTCGCCGCCCCCGAGCTGGTCGTCACCAACGCCCACGTGGTGGCAGGGGAGGACGAGACCACGGTGCAGCGCAGCGACGGCTCGGAGGTGGCGGCCACCGTGGTGGCCTTCGACCCCCGCCGGGACATCGCTGTCCTGCGGGCGCCCGGCCTGAACCGGGCCGCCCTGCCCCTGGCCGAGGTCGAGGTGGGGGGCACCGGCGCCGTGTTCGGGCACCCCGGCGGGGGCCCGCTGCGGGTCGCCCCCTTCTCGGTGGGCCGCAAGGTGACGGCCACGGGCACCGACATCTACGACCAGGAGCGCACCGAGCGCGAGGTCCTGATCCTGTCCTCGTCGCTGGCCCCCGGCGACTCCGGCGCCGGCCTGGTCGACCCCCAGGGCCGGGTGGTGGGCGTGGCCTTCGCGATCGCCCCTGACAAGCCCGATGTGGCCTACGCCCTCGACATCACCGAGCTGAAAGCGGTCCTCGCCGGCCCGCTCAGCCAGGAGGTCGACACCGGCGCCTGCCTCCGCTGACCCGCGATCACACCGAGGGCCGGCGCCCGACGGCTAGGTGAGGCCCATCGCCGTGATGGCGACGATGAGCGTGAGGGCGCCGACGAGGTCCACGGTGGAGCTCACCATGGGGATGCCGTAGGTGTCGGGGTCCAGGTCGGTGCGGATCGTGGCGATGGTGCCGTAGTAGGCGATGGCCAGGACGACAGCCATGGCCGCCGCCCCGCCGAGGACCGACGCGAGAACGAGCTTCACGAGTCCCGGGGAGGCCTCACCCAGCAGCTCGGCCACCACGTGGGCGCCGATGCCGTTGGCCACGAAGACGGGCAGGCTCAGCGCCGCTACGAAGCCGAGGTCGTCCCGGGCCGCCCGGGAGGGGACGGCCGTCGGCGGGGCCAGGCCGAGGAGCAGCTTGCTCGACAGCCGGCCCGAGAGGATCCCCCCGAGGGCGCCGGCGCTCGAGAGGTGGGCGGGGACGAGGATGAGGAGGGCGGGGAGGGCGCTGAAGGTGTCGAGGCGGCGCTCCAGCGCCACGCCGGCCAGGCTGCTGACGATGCCGGCCACGGCGAGGATGGGCAGCGACGTGCGGACGATCCGGCGGAGCTGGGGGAGCTGCGCCACGATGCCCCAGGCCAGCGCGCCGAGCCCGACCGCCGCCAGGACCCACCCCAGCCCGCTCGTGACCAGCCCGAAGCCGAGCAGGCCGGTGGCCAGCCACAGTGCGGGCAGGGTGAGGACGTCGCCCAGGGTGGACACGAGGGGGGCCGTCACGTTGTCGAGGTCCCATCCGAAGCGGACGGCGCCGGCGGCCAGCCCGAGGGTGGCGAGGAGCACGGGCAGCGACGCCAGGGTGCCTCCGCCGACCGACACGAGGGCCAGGTCGGCCAGGCCGATGGTGGGCCCCAGCCCGAGACCCGTGGACACGAGGGCGGCCACCGCCACCAGCACGACAGACATCCCGAGGGTGAGGGCACCGGCCGCCATCACGTTCTGGCCGAGCACGGTCGAGCCGCGCAGGCGCAGCTGGAGCTCGCCGGCGTGGATGGAGGTCGACACCCGGTTGCCGAGGGAGCCGAACACGTTGCCCCGCAGCCCGATGGCGGCGGGGACGAGGAGGAGCAACCCCGGGTAGCGCTCGAAGGTGTGGGTGAGCGATCCCAGCACCCCGCCGGCGACGAGGCTGGTCGAGGAGTTCAGCGCGAGCGCGACGAGCCCCTGGCGGGCGTCAGCACCCGGCAGGAGGCGGCGGGAGGCCATGGGGGCCGTCCGGAAGCGGTGGTCGAGGGGCTCGGCACGGCGAGCACGCTACCGGACGCGACGATGGGGCCCATCCGGGCCCCATCGGTCAGCGCTCAGGTGGTGCGACGGCGCGGTCAGTCGACCTCGATGAAGATGCACTCGCCGGGGCACTCCTCGGCGGACTCGATCGTGGCCTCTTCCTGGCCCGCCGGGACCGGCGCGATGCCCTCAGCCCCACCCGGGTCGGAGAGGACCTTGTCCCCGTCCTTCACGTAGGCCAGACCGTCGTCGAGGAGGGTGAACACAGCAGGCGCGATCTCCTCGCAGAGACCGTCGCCGGTGCAGAGATCCTGGTCGATCCAGACCTTCATGGTGGGCTACCTCGTGTTGGGATCCGGGTGTGCGCTCACACTAGCGCCGTGGGGAATTGAACCGGCAACTCTCGCGGAAACCCTGGCGGAATCCGCGGCGTTGCGTTCCGGGGAGCCGGGTGTAGGGTCCGCGCAGGCACTCTCCAGGAGGTGGTTCCGGTCGACGAGTCCGAGGATCTGGCCGCAGGTCGGGCCGAGCTGGCGGAGCTCCACGAGCACGCCCGCGCGCTCGAAGAGGAGGTGCTCACGCTGCGTCGGCGGCTCCAGGACGCCCCCAAGCGCGTGCGCACGCTCGAGGAGCGGCTGCTCGAGACGAAGGGCCAGCTGGCCCAGGCCGTGTCCCAGAACGAGAAGCTCACCTACACGCTGCGGGAGGCCCGGGACCACATCGCGGCGCTGCGCGAAGAGGTGGACAAGCTCACCCAGCCGCCGTCGGCCTACGGCACGCTGCTCGGCCACAACGACGACGGCACCGTCGACGTCTTCACCGGCGGCCGCAAGGTGCGGGTGGCCGTGCACCCCGAGCTCGACGACGACGTCCTCGAGCGGGGGGCCGAGGTGGTGCTCAACGAGTCGCTCAACGTCGTGCTGGCCCGGGGGGTCGACCTCACCGGCGAGGTCGTCGTGTTCAAGGAGCGCTTGGACGACACCCGCGTCCTCATCGTGGGCCGAGCCGACGAGGAGCGCGTCGTGGAGCTGCTCGACACGATGCGCGACGCCCGCCTCCGCAACGGCGACACCCTCCTGCTGGACCCGCGGTCGGGCCTCGTGCTGGAGAAGCTGCCCCGCCCGGAGGTGGAGGACCTCGCCCTCGAAGAGGTGCCCGACATCGCCTACGAGGACATCGGTGGCCTCGACGAGCAGATCGAGATGATCGCCGACGCCGTCGAGCTGCCCTTCCTCCACCAGGACCTCTTCGCCGAGCACCAGCTGCCGGCCCCCAAGGGGATCCTGCTCTACGGGCCTCCTGGCTGCGGCAAGACGCTCATTGCCAAGGCGGTGGCCAACAGCCTGGCCAAGAAGGTGGCGGCAGCCAGCGGCAGCAGCACCGCCAAGAGCTACTTCTTCAACATCAAGGGCCCCGAGCTGCTGAACAAGTACGTCGGCGAGACGGAGCGCCAGATCCGCCTGGTGTTCCAGCGGGCTCGGGAGAAGTCCGAGGAGGGCTGGCCGGTCATCGTCTTCTTCGACGAGATGGACTCGATGTTCCGCACCCGGGGCACCGGCATCAGCTCCGACATGGAGAGCACGATCGTCCCGCAGCTGCTCGTCGAGATCGACGGCGTCGAGACCCTGAAGAACGTCATCATCATCGGCGCCTCCAACCGTGAGGACTTGATCGACCCCGCCATCCTCCGGCCGGGCCGACTCGACGTGAAGATCAAGATCGAGCGCCCCACCGAGGAGGCGGCGGCTCAGATCTTCGCCCGGTACCTCACTCCCGACCTGCCCCTCGACGCCGACGCCGTCGCCTCCCTCGGCGGCGGCGATCCCGCCAAGGCCGTGCAGGCGATGATCGAGGTCACGGCGGCCGAGATGTACCGCACCGACGAGGCCAACCAGTTCCTCGAGGTGACGTACCAGAACGGCGACAAGGAGATCATGTACTTCAAGGACTTCTCGTCCGGGGCCATGATCGAGAACATCGTGCGCCGGGCCAAGAAGCTGGCCATCAAGCGGCTCCTCCAGGGCGGCACGAAGGGCATCCGGGTGGACGACCTCATCGAGTCGATCCACCAGGAGTACAAGGAGCACGAGGACCTCCCAAACACGACCAACCCCGACGACTGGGCCAAGATCTCGGGCAAGAAGGGCGAACGGATCGTGTACGTGCGGACGATCGTCCAGAAGGAGACCGACGCCGAGCCGCAGGGAGGCCGCTCGATCGAACGGGTAGCCACCGGCCAGTACCTCTAGGGCCGCAGCGCCATGGCGATCCCCAAGGTCCTCGGCATCGAGACCGAGTACGGCATCCTCATCCGAGGCGGCGAGTCGAACCCCATCGCGGCCTCCTCGGTGCTCATCAACGCCTACGTGCAGGAGCTGGCCCGGATGGGGGCCAGCACCGGGTCCACACGCGTCGGCTGGGACTTCGAAGACGAGCACCCCGGCAACGACGCCCGTGGCTTCAGCGCCGCCGGGTCCTCACCGCCCGAGGTGGAGACGCACCTGGTCAACGCCGTGCTCACCAACGGCGCCCGGTACTACGTCGACCACGCCCACCCGGAGCTGTCGACCCCGGAGTGCGCCGACCCCCGCTCCATCGTCGTGTTCGACCGCTCGGCCGAGCTGATCCTGCAGCGCTCGATGCGGGCCGCCACGACGCTCCTGCCCGAAGGCCAGGAGATCGTCGTCTACAAGAACAACTCCGACCGCAAGGGCAACAGCTACGGCTGCCACGAGAACTACCTCGTGGACCGCCGGGTGCCCTTCGGCAAGATCGTGGCCCACGTCATGCCGCACTTCATCACGCGGCAGATCTACACGGGGGCCGGCAAGGTGGGCACCGAGGCGGCGGGCCTCACCAGCGCCGACGTGCCGTACCAGCTGACGCAGCGGGCCGACTTCTTCGAGGAGGAGGTCGGCCTCGAGACCACGCTCAAGCGGCCCATCGTCAACACCCGCGACGAGCCCCACGCCGACCCGCAGAAGTACCGGCGCCTCCACGTCATCGTCGGCGACGCCAACCTCTCCGAGGTGGCCACCTTCCTGAAGGTCGGGACCACCGCCGTCGTGCTCTCGATGATCGAGGACGACTGGCTCACCCGGGACCTCGTGCCGGCCCGACCCGTCCAGGCGCTGCGCCAGGTCTCCTACGACCTCACCCTGGCCCGACCCATCGAGCTGGCCGACGGCTCGACCATCACGGCCCTCGACGCGCAGTGGGAGCTCCTCCGCCGAGCCCGCAAGTACGCCGACGAGCGGGGCCTCGACTGCGTCGGCGGCGCCGAGGCGGGGGAGGAGGTGCTGCGCCGGTGGGAGGCCGTGCTCGGTGCCCTCGAGACCGACCCGGACCAGCTGGCCACCCAGCTCGACTGGGTGGCCAAGCACCGCCTGATCGACGGCTACCGGCAGCGGCACGGGCTGCGCTGGGACGACGCCCGCCTCGCCGCCATGGACCTCCAGTACCACGACCTGCGCCCCGAGAAGTCCCTGGCCGCCCGCGTGGGGCTCGAGCAGATCGTCAGCCTGGCCGAGGCCGAGGCGGGGATGACCGAGCCGCCCCCCGACACCCGCGCCTACTTCCGCGGCACCTGCCTGCAGCGCTGGCCGTCGAGCATCGTGGCCGCCAACTGGGATTCGCTCGTGTTCGACGTGGGCGGCGATCCGCTCCGCCGCGTCCCCATGATGGAGCCGTTGCGTGGAACGCGCGCCCACGTGGGTAGCCTCATCGACGGGTGCGAGAGCGCCGCCGATCTGCTCCGGAAGCTGGGGCAATAGAGCGAGGGACGACCATGGCCGAACGTGAGCAGAAGAAGAGGCAAGCGCCGACCAAGTCCGACGAGGCCGTGGAAGAGGTGCCGGCCAAGTCCGAGCAGGGCGAGAAGATCAAGGCCGAGCTCGATGATCTCCTCGACGAGATCGACGAGGTGCTCGAGTCCAACGCCGAGGACTTCGTGAAGAGCTACGTCCAGAAGGGCGGCGAGTAGGCGCCAGCGCCTACCGCACCGCCGAATCGCCCTCGCGGGGCGCCCGGCGGGATCATGGGGGATGGACGACTCCTCGAGCTTCGCTGATCTGGGGCTCCGGCCCGACCTGCTCGAGGCCCTGGCCGAGCTCGGCTACGAGGAGCCGACGCCGATCCAGCGGCAGGCGGTGCCCCCGCTCGTGGAAGGGCGCGACCTGCTCGGACAGGCGCCCACGGGCACCGGGAAGACAGCCGCGTTCGCCCTGCCGATCCTCCAGCGCCTCCTCGAGGGGGACCGGGGTCGCGACCCGGTGGCCCTCGTGCTGGTCCCCACGCGGGAGCTGGCCGTGCAGGTCTCCGAGGCGCTCCACAAGTACGGCCGCCGGCTCGGCGCCCGGGTCGTGCCCATCTACGGCGGGCAGCCCATCGGACGGCAGCTGCACGTCCTCGACCGGGGCGTCGACGTCGTCGTCGCCACCCCCGGCCGGGCCCTGGACCACATCGCCCGGGGGACGCTGCGCATGGACGGCCTGGCCACCGTCGTGCTCGATGAGGCCGACGAGATGCTCGACATGGGCTTCGCCGACGACATCGAGGCGATCCTGGGCGCCGCCCCGCAGGAGCGCCAGACCGTCCTGTTCTCGGCCACGATGCCGCCCCGGATCGACGGCATGGCCCGTCGTCACCTGCGCGAGCCCGTCCGGATCGCGCTCGGTCGCCAGGCGTCCTCACCCGGCGGGACGTCGCCGGTGCGCCAGACGGGCTACATCGTGCCCCGGGGCCACAAGGCAGCCGCCCTCGGCCGGATCCTCGATGTGGAGTCGCCCACCGCGGCGGTGGTCTTCTGTCGCACCCGGGCCGAGGTCGACCAGCTGACCGACAGCCTCAACGGGCGCGGCCACCGGGCCGAGGCGCTCCACGGCGGGATGGACCAGGCCCAGCGCGACCGGGTGATGGGGCGGCTTCGCAGCGGGCAGGCCGAGCTCCTGCTGGCCACGGACGTCGCGGCGCGCGGCCTCGACATCGACCAGCTGACCCACGTCGTGAACTACGACGTCCCCTCCGCCCCGGACTCGTACGTGCACCGTATCGGGCGGGTGGGGCGGGCCGGGCGCGAGGGCGTCGCCATCACGCTGATCGAGCCCCGCGAGCACCGGCTCGTGCAGGCCATCGAGCGCGTCACGAAGCAGAAGATCACGGTCGAGCAGCTCCCGACCGTGGCCGACCTCCGGGCCCGACGCCTCGAGCTCACTCGAGCCAGCCTCCACGAGAGCCTCGTGGAGGACGACCTCGAGCACTTCCGGGTCGTGGTCGAGACCCTGAGCGAGGAGTTCGACCTCATGGACGTCGCCATGGCGGCGGTGAAGCTGGCCCACGAGGCCACCGGCGCGGCGGCCGACGAGGACGAGATCCCCGAGGCGGCGCTGCGACCAGAGGGCGACGGGGGCGATCGCCGCCCCCGGCCGGCGACGGGGGGCAAGCCCACCAGGCGCCCGCCCGGCGGGTCGGCCGGGATGACTCGACTCTTCGTGGGGGCCGGGCGGGCCGCCGGCATCCGCCCCAAGGACCTCGTGGGCGCCATCGCCGGCGAGTCCGGCGTGACGGGGCGCGAGATCGGGGCCATCGAGATCGCCGACCGGTTCTCCCTCGTGGAGGTCCCCGAGGCCGCCGCGGACGAGGTGATCGCGGCCCTCAAGGGCACGACGATCAAGGGGCGGCGCCCGACCGTGCGCCGCGAGCGCTTCTGAGCCCCGTTTCAGCGAGCTCGCCCGGCGCGGCGCCTGCGCCTCGGTGGGGTCGATAGCCTCGCCGGCGTATGACCCTTCCGACCTTCTCGGCCTCCGACGACCCGGGGCCCTCCTTCGCTGAGCTGCTGCACCGTGTTCGTCCCCCGGCCCCCGCTCCCGGCCATGCCGCCGGTGAGCCGCTGGTGATCACCCACGGTACGACCGTGCTCGGCGTGCGCTACGCCGACGGGGTCGTCATGGCCGGTGACCGCCGGGCCACGGCGGGCAACATCATCGCCCACAAGACGATGGAGAAGGTGTTCCCGGCCGATCGCTTCAGCGGCGTCGCCATCGCCGGCGCGGCGGGGGCCGCCATGGAGATGGTGAAGCTGTTCCAGCTCCAGCTCGAGCACTACGAGAAGGTCGAGGGCCAGGTCCTCAGCCTCGAGGGCAAGGCCAACCAGCTGAGCGCCATGGTGCGAGGGCACCTCCCGGCGGCCATGCAGGGCATGGCGGTGGTGCCGATCTTCGCCGGGTACGACCTGCGCCGGGGCACTGGTCGCCTCTTCGAGTACGACGTCACCGGTGGCCGCTACGAGGAGCTCGACCACATCGCGTCCGGGTCGGGCAGCCTCCACGCCGGGACCGTCGTCAAGCTCGGCTGGCGGGAGGACCTGCCCCGCGACGAGGCCATCGACCTCGTCGTGAACGCCCTGTACCGGGCGGCCGAGGAGGACTCCGCCACCGGTGGGCCCGACCTCATGCGGGGGATCTTCCCCGTCGTGGCCACGATCACGGTCGCCGGGTACGAGCGCGTCAGCGACGACGAGCTGCGTACCCGTGTGGAAGCGATCGTCGCCGGGGAGGTGGCCCGATGAGCATGCCCTTCTACGTCGCCCCCGAGCAGGTGATGAAGGACCGGGCCGACTACGCCCGCAAGGGCATCGCCCGGGGCCGCAGCGCCGTGGCGGTCATCTACGCCGACGGGATCCTCATCGCGGCCGAGAACACGAGCGCCACCCTCCGCAAGGTCAGCGAGATCTACGACCGCATCGCCTTCGCCGGGGTCGGCAAGTACAACGAGTTCGATCAGCTCCGCATCGCCGGCGTCCGCCACGCCGACCTCAAGGGCTACAGCTACAGCCGGGAGGACGTCGACGCCCGCAGCCTGGCCAACGCCTACGCCCAGATGCTCGGCCAGATCTTCACGCACGAGATGAAGCCCATGGAGGTCGAGATCCTCGTCGCCGAGGTCGGCGCCACGCCGGGCGACGACCAGATCTTCCACATCCTCTACGACGGCTCGGTCGTCGACGAGGACCGCTACAGCGTCATCGGCGGCGACCCGGAGGCCATCGGGGCCCGGCTCGAGGAGGCCTTCCAGCCCGGTCTCGACATCGGCGGGGCGCTGCGGGCAGCCGTCTCCGCGCTGTCCGGGCCGGACCGCACGCTCGCCCCCGCCGACCTCGAGGTGGCGGTGCTGGCCCGAGGCAACGGCCGGCGCGCCTTCCGCCGCATCGACGACGACGAGCTGGCCGTCCTCCTCAGCGAGGCCCCGGCGGCGGCTGCCCCGGCGGCGCCCGGGCCTCCCCCCGAACCCGGCGCCTGAGCGGGCCCGCGTGCGCGGGGCGTCCGGATGTGATCGGATCGGCCCATGACCCGCCTCGGCTACCAGATCCCGAACTTCAGCTACCCGGACACCGACCCCGGCTCCCTCTTCGGCACCGTCGCCCGCCAGGCGGCCGAGGCGGAGGCCGGTGGCTTCGACACGGTGCTGGTCATGGATCACTTCTTCCAGCTGCCGATGCTCGGGCCGCCCGAGGCGCCGATGCTCGAGTGCTACACGCTGCTGGCCGGACTGGCCGGGGCGACCTCGTCGGTGCGCCTCGGCGCGCTCGTCACCGGGAACACGTACCGGAACCCGGCCATCCTCGCCAAGACGGTGACCACCCTCGACGTCGTCTCCGGTGGGCGGGCCCAGCTAGGCATCGGGGCCGGCTGGTTCGAGCTCGAGCACCAGGCCTTCGGGATCGACTTCGGCACCTTCACGGACCGGTTCGAAAAGCTCGAGGAGGCCCTGCAGATCATCCTGCCGATGCTGCGGGGCGAGGAGGTCAGCTTCGACGGGCGGCACTACCAGGTGCGGGGCGCGGTCAACTCGCCGCCCCCCGTCGGGCGCATCCCGGTGATGATCGGGGGCGGGGGTGAGCGCAAGACGCTGCGCATGGTGGCCCAGTACGCCGACGAGTCGAACCTGATCGCGCCTCGCACCGACCTGCCCCACAAGCTCGAGGCGCTGGCCGGCCACTGCGAGCGCCTCGGTCGCGACCGTCGCGAGCTGACCGTCTCCTGGCAGCGCACGGTGTGCATCGCCCCCACCATGGAAGAGGCGCAGGCCGACGTGGCCGCCGGGCTGGCCCGCCGCGGGGTCGACGTCGCCGGGATGCCCGAGGAGCAGCAGCGCGCCATCACGATGGGAGCCATCGTGGGCGACCCGGACACGGTGGGTGAGCAGCTGGCCGCTGACCTCGCTGTCGGGGTCGACGGGTTCACCCTCAACGCTCCCTTCAACGGCCACGTGCCCGGACGGGTCCAGCTGCTGGGGGAGACGGCGGCGAAGGTCGTCGGCCAGACCGGTCCCCGGGGATAGGTTGCACGTATGGAGCGCCGGATCTTCGGACTCGAGAACGAGTACGGGGTCACCTGCACCCTCCGGGGTCAGCGGCGCCTGAGCCCCGACGAGGTCGCCCGCTACCTGTTCCGCCGGGTGGTGTCCTGGGGCCGGAGCAGCAACGTGTTCCTGGCCAACGGCGCCCGGCTCTACCTCGATGTCGGCTCCCACCCGGAGTACGCCACCCCGGAGTGCGACTCGATCCTCGACCTCGTCACGCACGACAAGGCAGGGGAGCGGATCCTCGAGCAGCTCCTCGTGTCCGCCGAAGCCCGCCTGCGCGAGGAGGGGATCCGCGGGGTCATCTACCTCTTCAAGAACAACACCGACTCCGCCGGGAACAGCTACGGCTGCCACGAGAACTACCTGACCTCGCGGCGGGACGACTTCGGCCACTACGCCGAGGTGCTCATCCCGTTCTTCGTGTCCCGCCAGATCTACGCCGGCGCCGGGAAGGTGCTGCAGACGGCGCGGGGGGCGATGTACTGCATCGCGCAGCGGGCCGAGCACATCTGGGAGGGCGTCAGCTCGGCCACCACCCGCAGCCGCCCGATCATCAACACGCGTGACGAGCCGCACGCCGATGCGGAGAAGTACCGCCGGCTCCACGTGATCGTCGGCGACTCGAACATGAGCGAGTACTCCACCTTCCTGAAGGTGGGGGCCACCTCGATCCTCCTGCGAATGCTCGAGGACCCGAGCCAGGTGCTGCGCGACCTCACCCTCGAGAACCCCATCCGGGCGATCCGGGAGATCAGCCACGACCCGACCTGCCGCCGCAAGGTGCGCCTCGCCAACGGCCGGGAGCTGTCGGCCCTCGACATCCAGAGCGAGTACCTCGCCAAGGCGCTCAAGTACGCGGAGACGAAGGGGCTGAGCCCCCAGGAGAAGCAGGCCCTCGACATGTGGGAGCACTGCGTGTCCACCATCGAACGGGATCCGCTGGAGCTCGACCGCGAGGTCGACTGGGTGATCAAGCACAAGCTCATCGAGGGGTACCGGGCCAAGCACGACCTGCCGCTGACGCACCCCAAGGTCGCTCTGCTCGACCTGCAGTACCACGACATCAGCCGCGACCGTGGCGTGTTCTACAAGCTCCAGGACGCCGGGCTGGTGGAGCGGACCTGCACGGACGTCGACATCGACGAGGCCGTGGAGACCCCTCCGCAGACCACCCGGGCTCGGCTGCGGGGCGAGTTCATCCGGCGGGCCAAGGAGCGCAAGCGGGACTACACGGTCGACTGGGTGCACCTGAAGCTCAACGACCAGGCGCAGCGGACGGTCCTCTGCAAGGACCCGTTCCGGTCGCGGGACGAGCGCGTCGAGAAGCTCATCGCCTCGCTCTGAGCGACGATGCCCGCCTACCGCACCGCCACGGTGGCCGCCGTGCTCACCGAGCGTCCCGGCCTGCAGCGTATCGACACCGACGCCGGCCGGGCCTACGTCCTCACCCAGCTGACCGGGTCGGTGGCGGTCGGGGACCGGGTCGTCCTGAACACCACCGCGGTCGACCTCGGGCTCGGCACCGGCGGCTGGCACGTCGTCCACTGGAACCTGGCCCGCGAGGCGTGGAGCGAGGCGGGGCCGGGGCACATCATGAAGCTTCGCTACACGAGCCTCCAGGTGGACGCCGGCGCCGCGGAGGAGCGCCACCCGGACCTCCCCACCCATCTCGGGGGGATGCCCGTCGTGGCCTGCGGGCTCCACAGCCAGATCGCACCGGTGGCCGTCGCCGTGCTGGCGGCCGATCCGACCGCACGGATCGCCTACGTGATGACCGACGGCGCCGCCCTCCCGCTGGCCCTGTCCGACCTCGTCGCCACCATGGTCGAGCGCGGGGTGCTGGCGGCCAGCATCACCGCCGGCCACGCGTTCGGCGGGGACCTCGAGGCCGTCTCCGTGCCCTCCGCCCTGGCCCTGGCCCGTCACGTGGTCGAGGCCGACGTGGTGATCGTGGCCATGGGGCCGGGCGTGGTGGGCACGGGCACCGCCCTCGGAACCACCTCCGTCGAGGTGGCCGGGGTGCTCGACGCCGCCGCGGCCCTGGGCGCCACATCGGTGGCGGCGCTCCGGATGTCGAGCGGGGACGCCCGCCAGCGCCACCGCGGCGTGAGCCACCACAGCCGCACCGCCCTCGGCCTGACCCGCAGCAGGGTGCTGGTGGCCGTGCCCGCCACCGGGTCCTACGAGGACGCCCGGCACGACCTGCGCGTGGTGGAGCCGCCGGCGATCGCGGGGCTGCTCGAGGACGCCGGTCTCCGGGTCACGACGATGGGCCGCGGACCCGAGGCGGACCCGCTCTTCTTCGAGGCGGCGGCCGCGGCCGGCACGCTGGCCGCCTCGCTCATCGTCGCACCCCCCGCTGGGTAGGGTCGCCCCGATGTCGGCGTCGAAGCTGGAGCGGCTCCTCAACCTCACCGCCCTGCTGCTCGACACGCCGCGCCCGCTCAGCGCCGACCAGATCCGCCAGCAGCTGGAGGTCTACCCGAGCGAGCAGGCGGCCTTCCGCCGGGCCTTCGAGCGCGACAAGGACGAGCTGCGGGCCATGGGCATCCCGCTGCAGGTGGTGAAGGTCCCGGGCACGATGCCCGCCGTCGACGGGTACCGCATCCCGCGCGACGAGTACGCCCTGCGCGACCCCGGCCTGGAGGTGGGGGAGCTGGCTGCCCTCCACCTGGCCGCGTCGGCGGTGCAGGTCGAGGGGATGCCGGCGACGGCCGGGCTCCTCAAGCTCGGCGGCCTCGTCTCGGACGGGAGCCTCGATCTCGGCGTGCACGTCGCCCCGCTGCCCGCCGACCCCAACCTGGCCCGCCTGTTCGGCGCCGTCGCCGGGCGCACCCCCGTCACGCTGACCTACCGCGGCGAGACCCGCACCGTCGACCCCTATCGCCTCGAGTTCCAGCGGGGCCGCTGGTACCTGACCGGCTACGACCACCGGCGGGAGGACGAGCGCAACTACCGGCTCGATCGCATCGAGGGCGACGTCGAGCTGACCGGCGGCCCGTCCTTCACGCCGCCGAGCACCGCCGTCCCCGGCCGCGCCCTCGGCGCCTGGGAGCTGGGAGCGGAGGAGCCGGTGCGGGCGACGCTGAAGATCGAGGGTCCCCAAGCGCGCTGGGCGGTGCAGCACCTCGGCCCCGACCACGTGCGGTCGGAGGAGGACGGGGCCGTCGTCGTCGAGCTGCCCGTCACCAACCGGGCTGCCTTCCGGTCCTTCGTGCTCTCCTTCCTCGACCACGCCGAGGTCCTCGACCCGCCCGAGCTCCGGGAGGAGGTCGTGCGGTGGCTGGAGCCGATCGCGTGAGCAGCGCCGAGACGTCCGGGCTCCGGCTCCAGCGGCTCCTGGCCATGGTGCCGTGGATCGCGGCCCAGGACGGCCCCACCCTGGAGGACGTCTGCACCCGCTTCGCAATCACGCGGGACCAGCTGGCCGCCGACCTCGACGTCGTCTGGCTGGTGGGTCTTCCCCCCTACACGCCGGACGCACTCATCGAGGTGGTGCAAGAGGGGGACCGCGTCTGGATCCACTTCGCCGACGTCTTCGCCAACCCCCAGCGCCTCACCCCGGACCAGGCCGTCGCGCTGCTCTCGGCCGGAGCGTCGGTCCTGGCCCTGCCCGGGACCGACCCCGATGGCGCGCTGGGCCGGGGCGTGGCCAAGCTGGCGTCCGTGCTCGGCGTCGACGCCGACCAGGTGCTCGACATCGACCTCGGGGGCGCCGACCCGCAGACCCTCGAGCTGCTGCGCCAGGCCGTGCGGGAGGGCCGCCGCGTCCACCTCGACTACTACTCCTACGGCCGCGACACCCGCACCGAGCGCGACGTGGATCCCTACCTGATCCACGCCGAGGACGGCGCCCTCTACCTCCTTGGCCACTGTCACCAGGCCGGGGCCGAGCGACGCTTCCGGGTCGACCGCATCGCCTCGGCCCAGCTGCTCGACGAGCGGGCCGGGCCCCGCCGTACCGAGGGGTCGGCGACGGGGTTCCAGCCCGACGACGACGACCCGCGGGTGACGCTGCGCCTCGCCCCGGAGGCCCGTTGGGTGGTGGAGACCTACCCGGTCGAAGAGGTGGTGGAGCTTCCCGACGGCCGCCTCGACGTGACCCTCGCCATCGCCGCCGAGCCGTGGCTGGCCCGCCTGCTCGTGAACCTGGGCCCGCAGGCCGAGGTCCGCGAGGCGCCCGAGGCGCTGCGCGAGGCCGGCCGGCGCGCCGCCGCCCGCATCCTGGCCCGCTACCGTTGACCGGGCTGTGACGGACGCCTTCGATCCCCCCACCACGCCCCTGCGGACCGGGGAGGAGGTCGCCCCCACCGAGGTGGGCACCGTGGCTCCCGAGGAGGGCGCGGACGACGGGCGCGCCACGGAGGCCGCCGAGGAGGAGCGCCGCGAGGCCCGCCGCCACGAGCGGGTCCGCTCCGCCGTCGAGTGGGTGGCGGTCGTCGTCGGGGCGCTGGTCGTCGCGCTCGTGGTGAAGACCTTCCTGTTCCAGGCCTTCTACATCCCCTCGGCGTCGATGGAACCGACCCTCGAGAAGGGTGACCGGGTCCTCGTCAACAAGCTCAGCTACGACCTCCACGACGTGCACCGCGGCGACGTCGTGGTCTTCGAGCTGCCCGCCGACGAGGTCGGCGCCGACGGGATCAAGGACCTGATCAAGCGCGTCATCGGGCTGCCCGGCGATGTCATCGAGACCCGCGAGGGCGAGGTGTACATCAACGACCGGCGCCTCGAGGAGCCCTACCTGGCCGACGGGACGGTCACCGGCGACCCCGCCCAGGGCAACAACCCGGCCATCACCCGGCAGACGGTGCCCGAGGGGTCGGTCTTCGTGATGGGGGACAACCGCGCCAACTCCCACGACAGCCGGTACTCGGACCGCGGCCCCATCCCCATCGACACGATCGTCGGTCGAGCCTTCGTCCTGGTCTGGCCCCTGCCCGACGTCGGCGGCCTGTAGATCTCAGCCTGTAGGTCTCAGCGGTCGCCGGCGACGATCCGGGCCAGGGCGTCGGTCATGCGGTCGACGTGGTCGCTGTAGACGCCGTCGATGCCGGCGTCGAGCAACCCGTCGAGGATCCGGTCGTGCTGCGCGTCCCACCCGAAGCAGTGGACGCCGAAGCGGTGGAAGAGCGTGGTGAGGCCGCCTGTCCACTCGCTGTGGTGGAGGTTGACGGCGTCGATGCCAGCGTCGGCCAGCTCCGCCGCCCGGCGCTCCGGGCCCTCGGGCATGTAGCCGAGGTAGGTCGAGTCGACGAGGTGCACGGTCGTGCAGCGCTGGCGCCACCCGGCCACGAGGCGCCAGTCGTGGTGGCACAGCCAGAGCCGCTCGAGGGCACCGGGGCCGGCGGCCTCGGCTACCGCGAGGACCGCCCCAAAGGCGGCCGCGTCCTTCACGTCGAGGGAGAGCTCCACCACGCCCACGGCCTCGTACAGCTCGCCGAGGGTCGGGATGTGGGCGGGGAGGTCAGTGCGCGCCAGCTCGGCGATGGGGCGCTTGCGCAGCCCCTGGCGGACGACGCCGTCGTGGTCGAGCACGGCCTCGCCGTCGGCGGTGAGCCACACGTCGCTCTCCAGCCCGGTGGCGCCCAGGCGCAGGGCCAGCTGGAAGGCCTCGAGCGTGTTCTCCGGGGCGTGGGCTCGTGCTCCCCGGTGGGCGAAGCCGATGGGCGGCTGGCGCAGGGAGGGAAGCCGAGTGGGCACGACGGCCCATTGTGGCAGACCTCGCTCAAGGCGCAGGCTGGGTGGGCCGAAGATCTAGGCAGACAGGACAGGCACCTGGGAGGGCCGGGCGATCATGGCGACAGTCATCAAGGCGAGCTGCCAAGACTGCGGAGATGTGGAGCTGGGCGTCAGCGACGTCCGGGTGAGGGTCTGCGCCGAGGGCGAGCAAGGGAGCTACGTGTTCCGATGCCCGGCCTGCCAGATGTCGGTCGTGAAGCCGGCCGAGCGTCGCATCGTCGACCTCCTCGTCGCCTCCGGTGTCCGGCTGGAGCAGTGGGAGCTGCCGGCCGAGCTCTTCGAGGCCCACGTCGGCCGCCCGATCACCCACGACGACCTGATCGACTTCCACCGGCTGCTCCAGACCGACGACTGGTACGAGGCCCTCGTGGCCGATGGGACCACCCGGTAGGACCGCGGGTACCCTCCGGCCATGGAGCTCCTCTGGGCCGTCCCCCCGGTCGCCGTCGCGGTGGCCACCGTGCTGCTGCTGGTGCAGCTCCGGGCGATGGGCGACGCCGCCGCCGAGCTCGGCCTCCAGCTCCGCCGTCTCGACGAGGTGCGGGTCGCCGTCTCGACCGTGCGGGCCGAGGCGGCCGCCGCCCGCGGCACGGCGCAGGGCCTGCGGCACCGCTGAACTGACCCCCAAGTACACTCGCCCGCATGTTCAACGTCGGCGGTGGCGAGTTCCTGGTCATCGCCCTGATCGCGCTGATCGTGCTCGGCCCCCAGCGCCTGCCTGATGCGGCTCGCCAGGTCGGCAAGGCGATGGGCGAGCTCCGGCGCCTGTCGTCGGGCTTCCAGAACGAGCTGAAGACCGCCTTCGAAGAGACCGAGCACCAGCGCCCCACGGCCCCGCCGCGCGACGTGCTGGCCGCCGGCTTCGACGAGACGACGAGCGCCGCCGGTCCCGACGCCGGCACCCCCTCGGGGAGCGGGGCGACGAGCGCGAACGGGACCGGCGAGGGTTCCGGCGGTGCCACCGGTCGACCTCGCCGCCGGGCCCCCCTGAAGGCCGATCCCGTCCCGGACGGCCCTCAGCCCCGTACCAAGGGTCGATGAGCGTCGTTACGGCAGTGGTGGACGATGACAGCCGCATGTCCCTCGTGGAGCACCTCACGGAGCTGCGCGACCGACTGATCAAGATCGCCATCGCCGTCGTGCTCGGCATGGTGATCGCCTTCGTGCTCTACCCCCAGATCTTCGACTTCCTGCTGGCGCCCTACAAGGAGATCGCCAGGGAGGGGAACACGCTGGGCGACGGCAAGCTGCTGATCCTCGACCCGCTCGAGGGCTTCGGGGTGCGCATGCGCCTGGCCGCCTACGGCGGCATCGCGCTGGCCATGCCCGTCATCCTCTGGCAGATCTGGCAGTTCGTGACCCCCGGGCTCTACCCGCACGAGCGCCGCTACGCGGTCCCCTTCGTGGTGAGTGCCCTCGTGCTGTTCCTCCTCGGGGCCGGCCTGGCGTACTACACGCTGCCTCGGGCCCTGCAGTTCCTGGTGTCGATCGGCGGCGACGAGCTCGTCACGGCCTTCGCGCCGGGCAAGTACTTCACCCTCATCACCTACATGATGCTGGCCTTCGGGATCGGCTTCGAGTTCCCGATCCTGCTCATCTTCCTGCAGATGGCGGGGATCCTGAGCGTCGGCAATCTGCGCCAGGCCCGCCGGTACGCCATCGTCGGGATCTGCGTGCTGGTGGCGGTGATCACGCCCTCCGGCGACCCGATCAGCATGCTGATGCTCTCGGTGCCGATGGTCCTGTTCTACGAGGCCTCGATCATCGTCGGCCGCATCCTCGAACGGCGGCGGGCTCGGTCCGAGCTCGCCTGATGGCCGACCGGGCGACCCTCCTGGGCGACTACGACTTCGCCCTCGACCCCTTCCAGGTCCAGGCCATCGACGCCCTCGACGGGGGGCGCTCCGTCCTGGTGGCGGCCCCCACCGGATCGGGCAAGACGGTCGTCGCTGAGTACGCCGTGGCCCGGGCCCTGGCCGAGGGGGGCAAGGCCTTCTACACCGCCCCGATCAAGGCCCTGTCCAACCAGAAGTACACCGACCTGGCCCGCCGGCACGGCACCGACCGGGTGGGGCTGCTGACGGGCGACAACTCGATCAACGGCGACGCCCCGGTGGTGGTCATGACCACCGAGGTGCTCCGCAACATGGTCTACGCGGGCTCACCGGCGCTCGAGGGGCTGCAGTTCGTCGTCCTCGACGAGGTGCACTACCTGCAGGACGCCTACCGGGGACCGGTGTGGGAGGAGGTGATCATCCACCTGCAGCCCACCGTGCAGCTCGTGTGCCTGTCCGCCACCGTGTCGAACGCCGAGGAGCTGGCCGAGTGGATCAGCACCGTGCGAGGGCCCACCGACGCCGTCATCGAGGAGCGCCGACCCGTCGAGCTCCAGAACCTGTACTGCGTGGGCGACAAGACGAGCGAGGACCTGCACCTGCTGCCGACCCTCGTCGACGGGCGCCCCAACCCCGAGGCCGAGCGGCTCGACGACGAGGCGCTCCACGGGAGGACCCCCCAGCGGGGCCGGCCGCGACGACGGTTCTTCACGCCGCGGCGGATCGAGGTGATCGAGCTGCTCCAGGACGCCGGGATGCTCCCCACGATCACCTTCATCTTCAGCCGGCGGGCCTGCGACGAGGCTCGCGACGCCTGCCTCGACGCCGGCCTGCGCCTGACGACGGCCGACGAGCGGGCCCGCATCCGGGCCATCGTCGACGAGCGGACGGGCAGCCTCGCCGACTCCGACCTCGACGTGCTCGGCTTCGACCGGTTCCTGGCCGGCCTCGAAGCCGGCGTGGCCGCCCACCACGCCGGGATGGTGCCCCCGTTCAAGGAGGCCGTGGAGGCGTGCTTCACCGAGGGGCTCACCAAGGCCGTGTTCGCCACCGAGACCCTGGCCCTCGGCGTGAACATGCCGGCCCGCTCGGTGGTGATCGAGCGCCTCACCAAGTTCTCCGGTGAGCGCCGCGAGCTGCTGACCCCGGGGGAGTACACGCAGCTCACGGGGCGAGCCGGGCGGCGGGGCATTGACGAGGTCGGCTTCGCGGTGGTCCTCTGGTCGCCCTTCGTGCCCTTCGAGCAGGTCGCCGCCCTCGCCTCCAGCCGCACCTATGCCCTGCGCTCGGCCTTCCGGCCGACCTACAACATGGCCGCCAACCTCGTCCGACGGTACGAGCCGAGCGAGGCCCACCACCTCCTCAACCTGTCGTTCGCCCAGTACCAGGCGGACCGGGCCGTGGTGCGGCTCGAGTCACGCATCGAGCGCCAGGAGCGCCGCCTGGCCCGCCTCCGGGAGGAGGCCATCTGCGAGCGAGGCGACGTCGAGGAGTACCGCCGGCTGCGGTCGACCGCCACCGGACGGGGATCGGAGCGGGGAGGGGAGCGGCCCCCGCGGAGCCTCGACCGGGTCCACGCCGCCTTCACCCGCCTGAGCCCCGGGGAGGTCATCGTGCTCGACGGCACCCGCTTCGCCGTCCTCAGCGTGGCCTTCCGGAAGGGCAACCCGCGCCTGCACCTCGTCGACGAGCGGTCCACGCCGCGGACGCTCGGGGTCGATGAGCTCGACGAGCCGCCGCGGGCCCAGGGCAGCGTCGAGCTGCCGGTGCCCTACACCCCGAACAACCGGAGCTTCCAGCACCAGGTGGGGGAGGCCCTGCGACGGGCCCGGCTGCAACCCCGCCGGGGCGAGGCGGAGGAGCCAGCGGCGGACGGCGTCGATGCCGCCTTCCTGGCCGTGGCGGCCCACCCCGTCGCCGACTGTCCCGACCGCGACGCCCACGTCCGCTCCGCCGTGCAGGCCGAGCGGGTGGCCAAGGACCTGACCGACCTGCGCCGGCAGGTGCGGGGGCGCACGGAGTCCCTGGCCCGGCGGTTCGACCGGGTCCTGCGCCTCCTGGAGGCCTGGGGGTACCTCGACGACTGGGCCCTCACCGAGGCCGGTCAGGTCCTGGCCCGCACCTACCACGAGGCGGACCTGCTGGTGGCCGAGGCGATGACCTCCGGGCTCCTCGACGACCTCGACGTGGCCTCGCTCGCCGCCCTGGTGTCGTGCCTCACCTACGAGCACCGCGGTCGGGAGCGCCCCCCGCCTCCGCCGGTCCCCTCGTCGACGGTGCGTGAGCGGTTCCTCGAGCTCGAACGGCTGGCCCGGGACCTCAACGCAGACGAGGACGCCGCCGGGCTGCCGTTGACCCGCCCTCCGGATGCCGGCTTCGTGCACCTGGCCCATGCCTGGGCCAGCGGCGGCGGCCTGGCCGCGGTCCTCGAGGACGAGGAGCTCTCGGGCGGGGACTTCGTGCGCAACGTCAAGCAGCTCGTCGATCTGCTCCGCGGCATCGCCGACGTCGCACCGGTGCCGGCCACCGCGGCCCGGGCCCGTCAGGCCGCCGACGCCGTCCAGCGGGGCGTCGTGACGGCCACCTCCTCCCTCGAGGTCGACGCGCAACCCGAAGGCGGCAGCGGGGGCGAGCACGACCCGGCCCTGCCGCACCCCCTCGGGCCGCGTCCTGAGGACAGGCAGGAGCCCAGGTGACCATCCGCAAGGGAGAGCCCTGGGGCCAGCCCGGACCGCTACCCCGCCATGGGGTGGTGGCGCGGACCGACCGGGAGGCTCGCCACCTCGTCGCCGCCGCCCGGCGGGCGGGGGAGCCCATCCCGCCGCTCGGGTTGCTGGGAGGCGACCTCTGCAAGACGCTCGGGGGCACGGGGGACGAGGCCCGCCTCCGCTCCGACGACGCCGTGCAGCTGCCGGTGGACCTCGGCGCCGTGCTGATCGACGGCCGACTGCACTGGTTCGTGGCCCACCTCGTGGCCCGGCGGAGCTGGCTGCGGGGTCGGGCCGTGGTGGCCATGAACGCCCAGTACATCGGCTCGTGGGACGTGGCCCCGAAGAGCCACCCCAACGACGGCCGCCTCGACGTGCTCGACGGGAACCTGCCCCTCGGCCAGCGCCTCCTCGCCCGCCCCCGCCTGCGCTCGGGCACCCACGTGCCCCACCCGCGCATCGAGGAGCGCCGGGTGAGCGCCGTCCAGATCGAGCTCGACCGCCCCACCCCCATCTACCTCGACGGCGAGCTGGTGGGGGACGGCAGGACCCTCAGCCTGCGGGTCGAGCCGGACGCCCTCACCTGCGTGGTCTGACAAACGACCGGCCGAGCGCCCCGCGACGGGCCCCTAGGTTGGGGCCATGGAAGCGTGGATCCTGGACGAATCGCCCGGCGCCTACCGCTGGGGGACGGTGGCCGACCCGGAGGTGGGCGCCGACGACGTCGCCGTCGCACCCGTCGCCAGCGCCCTCAACCACATGGACCTGTGGCTCACCCGAGGCCGGCCCCGCCCGCCGCTGCCCCACGTCCCGGGGTGCGACGTGGCCGGCGTGGTGGCAGCGGTCGGGTCGTCCGTGACCGGCACCGAGGCGGGAGCCGAGGTCGTCGTCAACCCGGCGGTGTCCCCGATCGAGGCCGTCGTGGCCCTCGGCAACGACGCCCCGATGGGGCGCGGCTTCCAGATCCTCGGCGAGCAGCGCTGGGGCGGCCACGGTGAGCTCGTCGTGGTCCCCTCCCGCAACGTCGTGCCCCGGCCGGTGGGGCGGAGCTGGGAGGAGTGCGCCGCCTACCCGCTGGCCACCCTCACGGCGTGGCGCATGCTGCGGCGGGCCCGGCTGGCGGCGGGGGAGCGGTGCCTCATCGTCGGCATCGGCGGCGGCGTCAGCATGGCCGCCCTGCACCTGGCCCTGCGGATGGGGGCGGAGGTCCACGTCACCTCCCGCGACGGCGCCAAGCGCGAGGCCGCCCTGGCCCTCGGCGCGGTGGCCGCCCACGACTCCTCGGCCGACTGGCCGGTGAGGGCGGAGGTCGTCGTCGAGAGCGTGGGCCCGGCCACCTGGGATCGATCGGTGGCCGCCCTCGTCCCGGGGGGCCGGCTCGTCGTGTGCGGGGGCACCTCCGGCCAGCACGTGCAGCTCGACCTGCCCAAGCTGTTCTTCAAGCAGATCGAGGTGATCGGCTCGACGATGGGCAGCTACGAGGAGTTCGCCGACGTCACCGCGCTGATGGGCCAGGGCCTCCAGGTGAGCGTCGACGAAGTGCTCGGCCTCGACGAGTACCCCAGGGCCCTCCACCGGCTGGAGGCCGGCGCCCAGCTGGGGAAGATCGTGCTCCGGCACCAGTAGGGTCGCGAGGTGGACCTGCTCGAGCTGAAGGACAGACTCCGAGCCGAGGTGGAGGCCCGGCGCGACGTGCTGCTGGCGGCCTCCCATGACATCCACGCCCATCCGGAGACGAACTACGAGGAGCGCTTCGCCCACGACCTGCTGGCCGACCGGCTGGAGGCCGAAGGGCTCGCGGTGGAGCGCCACGCCTTCGGGGTGGCCACCGCCTTCGTGGCCACCGCGGGCACGGCCGGTCCGGCCGTGGCCGTGCTCTGCGAGTACGACGCCCTTCCCGGCCTCGGCCACGCCTGTGGGCACAACATCATCGCGGCGGCCGGCCTCGGGGCCGGGCTGGCGGCCGCCCGCCTGGCCGAGGAGGCGGGCGGCCGGGTCGTGGTGCTCGGCACGCCCGCCGAGGAGGGCGGGGGCGGCAAGATCCAGATGATCCGGGCCGGCGCGCTCGACGGGGTCGACGCCGCGCTGATGGTCCACCCGGCCGGTGCCGAGCTCACCCGGATGGTGACCATCGCCGTGCAGGAGGTGTTCGCCACCTACCACGGGCGGGCCGCCCACGCCGCCGCCTTCCCCCACGAGGGCCGTAACGCGCTCGACGCCGCCGTCCTGGGCTACAGCGCGGTGGCGGCGCTGCGCCAGCACATCCGCCCCACCGAGCGGGTCCACGGAATCATCACGGACGGCGGCGAGAAGCCCAACATCGTCCCCAGCCGGGCCCGCACCGAGTGGATGGTGCGCTCGGACAGCATCACCACCCTCGGCCCGCTCAAGGAGCGGGTGGAGGCCGCGCTGCGGGCCGGCGCGGCGGCCACCGGCTGCGAGGTGGGCATCGAGTGGAAGGACGTCGTGTACGCCGACATGCTCGACAACGAGGCGCTGGTGGCCGGCTACACCGCCAACCTGGCCGCCCTCGGCCGCCGAGCCGAGGAGCCCACCCCCGACCGGGTGGTGGTCGGGAGCACCGACATGGGCAACGTGAGCTACGCCGTCCCCGCCATCCACCCGATGATCCAGGCGGCTGACGACGGCGTACCCATCCACACCCCCGAGTTCGCCACCGCCGCCGCCGGCCCGCAGGGTGACCGCGCCGTGCTCGACGGGGCCCTGGCCCTGGCCTGGACCATCGCCGACCTGTGGGCGTCGGAGGGCCTGCTCGACGCCGTCCGGTCCGAGTTCGCGGCCACGATCGAGCGGGTGGGCGTCGAGGCGCAGCGATCCGCGACCGCCAGGTGACCCGGGCGTACGCTCGGGGTCCCGCCGCCCCAGGGACGCCCGCATGACCGTCTACATCGCCGAGGACTTCACGCCGGACGAGGCGGACATCCTCCGCCGCTACTTCACCAACCTCGACGGCCCGGTCTTCGCGCTCGTGAACCTGCCTGAGGTGGTGAAGGGCGCCCTCTTCGCCCGCTACTCGCGCAGCTCCAAGAGCCTGCGGCGGCTCTTCCTCGACGAGTTCGTGGGCGACCTCGACATCACGGGCGACACCACCATCGACGCCACCATCGGCCTGCGCCGGGCCGAGGAGCTCTACGACCGCGTCTTCTTCGAGTACGGCGACGACTCCGTGGCCCAGCTGGGCGGCGTGCACCTGGCCTGCGAGCAGGCCTCCAACCTGCTCACCAAGGTGCTCGAGTGGGGGCGGCTCATGTCGTACCTCGAGCAGTCGACTCGCTACATCGCCTACGACACCCGCATCGGCGGCCGGTACCGCTACTACCGCGATCCCGAGGTGCTCGGCTCCAACCTCGGCCTGCGCTACATCGGCGACATGGACCGGCTCTTCGACTCCTACGCCGAGCTCGTCCCCCTCATGGCCGACTTCTTCCGGGAGCGCTTCCCCAAGGACCCGGCCGACTCCGACTTCGTGTACCGCCAGGCCGTGCGAGCGAAGGCCTTCGACGCGGTGCGGGGCGTGCTGCCCGCCGCCTCGATCTCCAACGTCGGCATCTACGGCACCGGCCAGGGGTACGAGGCCCTGCTCCTGCGGATGCGGTCGCACCCGCTGCCCGAGGCCCGCGCCTACGCCGACCTCATGCTCACCGAGCTGCGCAAGGTCATCCCGAGCTTCCTGAAGCGCGTCGACCTCGACGACCGCGGGGTGGCCTGGAGCGCCTACCTGGCCACCACCCGCTCCGCCGTCGACGACATCGCCGGCCGCCTGCTGACGGACGCCGTCGACGACCCCGCCCTGCCCGCCGTCAGCCTCGTCCAGTGGGACCCGGACGGCGAGGTGCGCCTCGTCACCTCCATCCTCTACTCGCACGCCTCGGTGAGCGAGGCCACCATCGAGCAGCGGGTGCGGGCCATGACCACCGAGGAGCGCCTCGAGGTCATCCGGGCCTACGTCGGCGACCGGTCCAACCGCCGCCACAAGCCCGGGCGGGCCTTCGAGCGGCTGTCGTACCGCTTCGATGTCCTGGCCGACTACGGCGCCTTCCGCGACCTGCAGCGCCACCGGATGCTGTCGATCGAGTGGCAGCAGCTGAGCCCTCGCCACGGCTTCACCCGGCCCGAGGCGGTCGACCTCGCCGGCTGCGCCGGGCGCTTCGACGAGGCCATGGAGCGCTCGGCCGGGTTGCACCACGCGCTCCGGGAGCGCTTCCCCGCCCAAGCGCCCTACGCCGTGGCGCTGGCCTACAAGATCCGCTTCTTCCTTCACCTCAACGCCCGGGAGGCGATGCACCTCCTGGAGCTGCGCACGACCCCCCAGGGCCACCCCGCCTACCGCGTCGTGGGCCAGGACATGCACCGGCTCATCGCCGAGCAGGCCGGGCACAAGGCGGTGGCCGAGGCGATGCGCTTCGTCGACCACTCGCCCGAGCCCAGTCTCGAGCGCCTCGACGCCGAGCGCCGCGCCGAAGCCCGCCGCCAGACCCGCTGACCAGAGCCGAACCCGCGGTCAGAGCTTGCGGTTCTGCGGCAACAACAGCCGCGGGTTCGTCCGGGGTGAACGCGGTGGGTGTTGCTGGTGGTGCAGAGGGGGAGGCTGGGGGTTGTGTGGCTGGTGGGGCAACGGTAGGTTCCCTGGCGTTCACGGCGGGCGGAGCACCCCGGAGGATCTCCCATGCGCGCCCACCGCCCGATCGCCGCCGCCGCCGTCGTGACACTGGCCTTCCTGTCACTCCTCGGCACCGGCACCCACACCGTCCAGCGGGGCGAGACCCTCGCCGGGATCGCGGCGCGCCACGGCACCACCGCCACGGCGCTGGCCAAGGCCAACGGGATCGTCAACCCCAACCGCATCTACGTCGGCACGGAGCTGGTGGTGCCCGCGGGATCAGCGGCGGCTCCCGCGTCGGGCACCTACACGGTCGCCCGGGGCGACACGCTCGGGAGCATCGCCTCGCGCCACGGCACCACGATCTCGGCCCTCGTCGCCGCCAACGGCATCAAGAACCCCAACCTGATCCGCTTGGGCCAAAGGCTCACCGTGCCCGCCGGGGCCGCCGCCCCTGCCGCCGGCAGCACCGCCCTGGCCTCCGTCACGCCGGCCGGTGGCGCCACCACCCACCTCGTGCGCCCCGGGGACACGATCGCCGGCATCGCCCGGCGCTACGCCATACCGCAGCAGCAGCTGATCGACGCCAACGGCCTCACCAACGGCGCCATCTACGCCGGTCAGCGCCTCAGCCTCGTGGCGACCAACGCCGCGACCAGCGCCCCGGCCGCCGGCGGCACCACCCACACCGTGACGGCCGGGCAGACCCTCTCCAGCATCGCCCAGCGCTACGGCACCACCATCGGCGCCATCGTGGCCGCCAACGGCCTCGCCAACCCGAACCAGGTGCGGGTCGGGCAGAAGCTCACCATCCCGTCCACGGGAGGCGGCAGCGCCGGCCTGCGCTGCCCGGTGCAGGGTGGCGCCAAGATGATGAACGACTGGGGCTTCCCCCGCTCGGGCGGCCGCTTCCACGAGGGCAACGACCTCTTCTCCCCCCGTGGCACGCCGGCCGTCGCCGTCGTGAGCGGCACGGCCACCCAGGTGGTCGGCAAGCTCGGCGGCAACCAGGTCAAGCTGACCGGCGACGACGGCGTCGCCTACTACTACACGCACCTCGACAGCTTCGGGAAGAGCGGGCGGGTGGCCGCCGGCGACGTGGTGGGCACCGTGGGCAACACGGGCAACGCCGCCGGCGGCCCGCCCCACATCCACTTCGAGGTCCACCCCGGCGCGGGCGCCGCCATCAACCCGTACCCCCGGCTCTCCGGCGTCTGCTGACGCCAGCCGCTGCCGCCGCCTCCGTCCCCGCCGACACGCGGCGGTTTGGGGGGGTCAATCCTCGACGCAAGGATGACGAAGTAGGTTCGTGTCGCCCGTCACACGGGAAGGTCCCCGGTGCGCTGGCGCCGAACACCCGTCAGTCGCACCCTTGCTACGCCACACCGAGGAGGATCCCCTGGACGCTGTCATCTCGCTGAGGGGCGTCACCAAGACGTTCGGGTCCCACACGGTGCTGAAGGACATCAGCTTCGACATCCCGCGGGGCCAGATCACCGCGGTGATGGGGCCCTCGGGCACCGGCAAGTCGGTGCTCCTGAAGAACATCATCGGCCTCCTGCGCCCCGACGAGGGCGAGATCTGGGTGGAGGGCGAGGAGACCGTCCATATGGGGGAGCGGGACCTCTACCGCGTCCGCCGGAAGTTCGGGGTCCTCTTCCAGGACGGCGCCCTCTTCGGGTCGATGAACATCTACGACAACATGGCCTTCCCCCTTCGGGAGCACACCCGGAAGTCGGAGAAGGAGATCCGCGAGATCGTCCTCTCCAAGGCCGACATGGTGGGCATGCTCGACCACCTCAAGAAGTACCCCGGTGAGGTCTCCGGCGGCATGAAGAAGCGGGCCGGCCTGGCCCGAGCCCTGGCCATGGACCCCGAGATCATCCTCTTCGACGAACCGGACTCCGGCCTCGACCCCGTCCGCGTCTCCTACCTCGACGAGCTGGTGAAGAAGATCCAGGAGGAGACGGGCGCCACCTTCGTCATCATCACGCACAACATCGCCTCGGTGATGCGCACGTCCGACTACATCGCCGTGCTCTACCGAGCGGGGCTGGTGAAGTTCGCCTCCAAGAAGGTGATGCGCACCACCGATCACCCGATCATCCGGCAGTTCCTGGCCGGCCGGGCCCTCGGCCCCATCGGCATGGACGAGCTGGCTACCGAGCAGAGCGACATCGAGAAGGACCTCGTCGCTCGCGAGGTCGCCCGGATGGGCGAGACCGCGGGGACGGAGATCCTCACCGTCTGATGGTCGTTCCGACGACGACCGCAGACTGATGATCGGCAAGGTCCAGTTCCTCCTGCGCGAGACGGGGAACCTCTTCGCGATCTCGCTCGAGGGCCTGCGCAAGACGCCCGACGTGCGCATGTGGTGGAAGGAGTACCTCCGCCAGTGCTGGTTCATCGCCAAGGTGACGAGCATCCCCGTCGTGCTGATCTCGATCCCCTTCGGTGCGGTCATCGCCCTGCACGTCGGTGCCTTCTCCCGACAGCTCGGGGCCGAGTCCACCACCGGTGCGGCGATGGTGCTGGCCATCGTCCGCGAGGCAGCCCCGGTGGCCACCGCCCTCCTCATCGCCGGCGCCGGCGGCTCGGCCATGACGGCCGACCTCGGGGCCCGCAAGATCCGCGACGAGCTGGCGGCCATGGAGGTCATGTCGGTCAACCCGGTCCACCGGCTCGTCACCCCCCGCCTGTGGGCGGCCAGCACGGTGGGGCTGTTCCTCGTGTCCCTGGTGTCCGTGGCCGGCATCGCCGGGGGCTACTTCTTCAACGTGGTGATCCAGAAGGTGACCCCCGGCGCCTACTTCCAGGGCTTCACCTCGCTCGTACAGCTCCCCGACCTCTACTCCTCGTTGGCCAAGGCGTGGGTCTTCGGGTTCATCGCCGCCATGGTCGCTTGCTACAAGGGCATCTACGCCAAGGGCGGCCCGAAGGGCGTGGGCGACGCCGTGAACCAGGCCGTCGTCATCACCTTCATCCTCATCTTCTTCGCCAACTTCGTCATGACGTCCCTCTACTTCGCGCTCGTGCCGCAGAAGTTCTGATGACCGCCGTCACCCGCCTCCCCCGTCCCGTGCGCCAGACCGGTCGTGCCGTCGGCGACGTCTTCAGCGACATCGGCAAGCAGCTGCAGTTCTACGGCGAGGTCTTCTACGAGATCGTCACCCAGATCATCCTGCGGCTGAAGTACCGCAACGTCATCTTCAACCTGGTGTCCGACATCACGATCGGGGCGGGGGCCCTCATCGTGGGCGGCGGGATGATCTTCGTGATCTTCTCGATGTCGTTCTTCACCGGCACCGAGGTCGGCCTGCAGGGCTTCAAGGGCCTCGAGCAGATCGGCGCCGAGGCCTTCACCGGGCTCATCGGGAGCTTCGCCAACACCCGTGAGGTCACGCCCCTCATCGCGGGGGTGGCCTTCGCCGCCCAGGTGGGAGCGGGCTTCACGGCCGAGCTCGGGGCAATGCGCATCTCCGAGGAGATCGACGCCCTCGAGGTGATGTCGGTCCCCTCCAAGGCCTACCTCGTGGCCACCCGGGTGGTGGCCGCCCTCCTGGCCATCATCCCGCTCTATCTCATCTCGCTGTTCGCCAGCTTCTTCGCCACCAAGCTGGTGACCACCCAGTTCTTCGGGCTGTCCAACGGCGCCTACGACTACTACTTCCGGCTGTACCTGCCGGTGATCGACGTCGTGTTCAGCCTGGTGAAGGCCGCGATCTTCGCCATCGTGGTGGCCCTGATCCACTGCTACTACGGGTACCACGCCACCGGGGGACCGGCGGGGGTGGGCGTGGCCGTCGGCCGGGCCATCCGGCTCTCGATCGTGTCCGTGGTGGTCCTCAACCTCGTCCTGTCGCTCATCTTCTGGGGCGGCGGCAACACC
>DASUDP010000070.1:0-10140 GCA_036275535.1 Acidimicrobiales bacterium
GACGACGTCACCGCCATCGGCGGCCTGACGATGGGGGCCGACGCGGTGGCCTTCGGGGTGGCCGCCATCGCCGCCACCCGGGGCCGCTCGCTGCGCAGCTTCAGCGTGCGCAAGGAGGAGAAGGACCACGGGGGAGGCGGCCGCATCGCCGGCGCGCTGGAGCCGGGGGACAAGGTCGTCATCACCGAGGACGCCGTCACCCGCGGCGTCTCGATGCTGGAGGCGGCCGAGGTCGTGCGCGCCGCCGGCGCCGAGCCGGTGCTGCTGCTCCCCGTGGTGGACCGGGGCGGCACCGTCGAGGCCATGGCGGCCGAGCTCGGTCTGCCCCTGCGGGCCCTCGTGACGGCGCCCGACCTCGGCTTCGACTACGAGGGCTGACCGCTACGAGGCCTGACCCGAGGCGCGCGCCGCCTCGATGCGCTGCTCGGCGTAGCGGTCGGCGGCCTCGGCGGTCGTGATCCCGTCGCGGTCGGCCAGCTGGAAGATCTCGAGGGTGGTGGCGTAGATGCGCTCGACGTGCTGCTCGGCCCGGTCGTGGTCGTAGCCGCCGTGTTCCTCGGCGATGTTGATGACGCCGCCGGCGTTCACGACGTAGTCCGGGGCGTAGAGGATCCCGGCCGCCTGGAGGCGGTTGTCGTCCTCGTCGGTGGCCAGCTGGTTGTTGGCCGACCCGACCACCGCCTGGCAGGCCAGCTGGGGGATGGTGGTGGCGTCGAACACCGCCCCGAGGGCGCAGGGGGCGAAGATGTCGCAGGGCACGGTGTGGGCGGCGTCGGCGGCCACGACGGACGCCCCGGTGCGGGCCACCGCCGCGTCGACCGCTTCGGCCCGGACGTCCGCCACGGTCAGTCGGGCGCCCTCGGCGTGCAGGTGGTCGGCCAGCGCGGCCCCCACCTTGCCCACCCCGCTGATGCAGACGTGGCGCCCCTCGAGCGAGTCCGTGCCCCAGAGCCGCTGGGCCACCGCCCGCATCGCCCACCGCACGCCCGAGGCGGTGGCCGGAGACGGGTCGCCGGAGCCGCCGAGCGACTCGCTCACCCCGGTGACGTGCGGCGTGACCGTGCGCACGAGGTCCATGTCGGCCTGGGTGGTGCCGACGTCCTCGGCGGTGATGTAGCGGCCGGCCAGGCCGTCCACGAAGCGGGCGTAGGCGAGGATCAGCTCGTCGGTGCGAAGCACGCTCGGGTCGCCCAGGATGACGGCCTTGCCGCCGCCCTGGTCGAGCCCGGCCGCCGCGTGCTTGTAGGTCATGCCCTTGGCCAGGCGACAGGCGTCGACGAGGGCCGCCCCCTCGTCGGGGTACGGGTAGAACCGCGTGCCCCCGAGGGCCGGGCCGAGCACGGTCGAGTGGACGGCGACGATGGCACGCAGCCCGGTGGGGGCGTCGTGCCCGTAGGCCACCTCCTCGAACCCCTCGGCGACCATGAGCGACATCGGTGTGGGAGCAGCCATGCGGGTCCGACGGTACCCGGGCGCTCGTTCCCGCAACCGGGCGTGTGCAGCGCCCTGCGGTGACTAGTCAGTCGACTCGTCCGAAATGACCCGATCGGGCCATGGGCGCGACGACCGGCCAGCCGTACGTTCATGGGCGAAACGGACATGCCGCCACGTTCGAGCGTGGCCGCCAGAACCACACCACAAGGAACACCATGGCGCAGCACGACGACTTCGACGCACCTGAGGCCTTGCTCACCCCGAGCGAGGTGGCGGCGCTGTTTCGAGTGAACCCCAAGACGGTGACCCGCTGGGCGCGCTCCGGGAAGCTCACGGCCATCCGGACGCTCGGCGGGCACCGTCGGTTCAAGGCATCGGAGATCCGCCGCTGCCTCGAGGAGATGTCGCACGAGCCCAGCTGAGCTCCACGACCCTGATCGGTGACGGGAGCGCCCTTCGGGGCGCTCCCGTTCGCGGTACGCCTGGCAGTTTCGTCAGTCAGGAGGTGCGAGTCCTTCCCGAGCGTTGGTCGTTGAAGTTCGGTAGCTGATGCCCAGTGCGTCCTGGTGACAGGGGGTGCGGAGGGGGCGGAGGCGATGGCTGCAGGGCTGAACTTGTGTGAACCGCTGGTAAGGCCGGCGGAGGTGGCGACCCGCCCGCCAACGGGGAAGCCGATGACCCCGCTCCTCGGGTGCCAGGCATCGCAGGATGGCTACGGCTCCACCAGGAACGATCAAGGTGTGGGGGCCTCTGACCTAGATCGGCCGAGCCAACTCGCGGATCTAGGTCTGATGGGGGGCTCCTGGCCACAAGGCCAGGGGCCTACCCGCTCCCGGGGGCGCGTTGTCCCGCGGGAAGGTCGGCGCGGTACCGTCGCCGCTTGGCTCGACCGGTGGTCGAGCTGCTGTCCGCTCCCTTCGAGATCGGTGCTCCCATGGCCACCCCCACCGCTGCGTTCTCGATCCGGCTCCGGGTCCGGCTCGACAACCGTCCCGGCACGCTCGGGCGCCTGGCCACGGCCATTGGTGAGGCCGGCGGGAACATCACGGCGCTGGGGGGCTTCGACGTGCGGGGCAGTCACCTCGACGAGGACCTGATCGTCAACTGCTCCTCCGAGGAGCACATCGTCAGGGTGACCGACGCCGTCCGGGCCATCGAGGGCGTCGAGATCATCGAGGCGGCCGACCGCACCTTCGAGATGCACGCCGGCGGGAAGATCGAGGTCCTGGCCCGGCTGCCCATCACCGACCGCGACGACCTCTCGATGGCCTACACCCCAGGCGTGGCGCGGGTCTGCACCGCCATCGAGAAGCAGCCGGCGCTGGCCCACGAGCTGACGATCAAGAAGAACACCGTGGCCATCGTCACCGACGGCACCGCGGTGCTCGGCCTGGGCGACATCGGCCCCGCCGGCGCCCTTCCCGTCATGGAGGGCAAGGCGCTGCTGTTCAAGAGCTTCGCCGGCGTTGACGCCTTCCCCATCTGCCTCGACGTGTCGAGCCCCGAGGAGATCATCGAGACGGTCGTGCGGATCGCTCCCGTGTTCGGTGGCATCAACCTCGAGGACATCGCCGCCCCTGCCTGCTTCGAGATCGAGGACCGCCTCAAGGAGCTCCTCGACATCCCGGTGTTCCACGACGACCAGCACGGCACCGCCGTCGTCGCCCTGGCCGCCCTCGAGAACGCGCTGCGGATCGTCGACAAGCCGATGAGCTCGCTGCGCGTCGTGGTGGCCGGCGTCGGTGCCGCCGGCGTGGCCTGCAGCAAGATCCTCCTCGAGGCGGGGGTGGCCGAGGTCATCGGCGTCGATCGCAAGGGCGCCATCTGGGAGGGGCGGGACGACCTCAACGTGGCCAAGCAGTGGTTCGCCGAGCACACGAACCCTGAGCGCCGGGAGGGCACCCTCTCCGAGGTCATCCCGGGCGCCGACCTGTTCATCGGCGTGTCGGGCCCCGGTCTGCTCACCGCCTCCGACCTGCGGAAGATGGCCAAGGACCCGATCGTGTTCGCCATGGCCAACCCGGATCCCGAGATCCGGCCCGAGGAGGCTGACGGCCTCGCGGCCGTCGTCGCCACCGGCCGCAGCGACTATCCGAACCAGATCAACAACGTCCTGGCCTTCCCGGGCATCTTCCGGGGTGCCCTCGACGTCGCCGCCACCTCCATCACCGAGCGCATGAAGCTGGCCGCCGCCCGGGCCATCGCCGAGGTGGTGGGTGAGGACGTGCGGCCCGACTACATCGTCCCGTCCGTGTTCGACACCCGGGTGGGGCCGCTGGTCGCCGAGTACGTCGCCGAGACCGCCGTGGCCGAGGGCGTCTGCCGCACCGCCACCGCCTGACTGGGGACGCCCCATGGTCGGGCACTAGCGTCGGGTGTCGTGGAGCCCGACCTCGCCACCGTGCCCGCCGCCCCGGTGGCTGCGCCGGACACCTCGCACTGGACGCCCGCCGACCTCTGCATGCGCCGGCTGCTCGGCCTGCCCGTCGACGCCCCGAAGGCCAGCGAGGCCTCGGCCCGCTCGCTCGTGGAGCGCTCACTGCTGATCTCGATGGTCCGCTGCCTGCTGACCTACATCGTGCTGCCCTTCATCGCCCCGCTGATCGGCGTGGGCCTCGGCGTGGCCCCCGTCATCGGCGTCCTCGTGGGCACCGTGGCCATCGTGGCCAACCTCGCCTCGATCCGACGGTTCTGGGCCGCCGACCACCGGTACCGCTGGCACTACACGGCCCTCGCCTCGGTCATCATCGCCATGCTCGTGTGGCTGATCGTGGCCGACGTGCTCGACCTGCTGTCCTAGCGCCCGTCAGCCGAGCTCGGACGCGCCCGAGGGGCGCCCTGGCGGGCGCCCCTCGGTGCGGGTGGGCCGGTGGGTCAGGCGGCGGCGTCGGACGAGGCGCCCTCATGGAAGGGGCCACCGCGGTGGTGCCCGGGGCCACCCATGGGGCCGTCCATCGGGCCGCCCTCGTTGACCCGCTGGGTGATGCGGTCGGTGAGGGTGCTCTTCAGCTCCTCGGCCCGGGCGGCGTCGAGGTCGCCGGCGGCGACGGCGGCGTCGATGCGCTCGTTGGCCTTGGCCACGAGGGCGTCGATCACGGCCTGGGGCTCCACGCCGTTGGCCTGGGCCACTTCGGCGATGGTGTCACCGGACCGCAGGGCCGTCATCAGGTCGGCCTCGCTGATGCCGATGGTGTCAGCGGCCACGTCGAGCCCGACCTCGAAGGCGTGGTGTCCTGGACCCCGACCGCCGGGACCCTGGCCCCAGCCCTCGCGGTTGACCAGCGCGGTCATCCGGTCGGGGAGCGAAGCCTCCAGCTCGTTGAGGTGCTCGGTGGCCTGGGCCACGAGGGCGTCGATGACGACCTGCACGTCGACGCCCTGGGCCTCGGCCACCTGGGCGATGGACTGGCCGCCCTCGAGGGCGGTGCGGAGGTCGGCCTCGCTCATGCCGAGGGCGTCGGCGGCGGTGGCCAGCATCTCCCCGCCGTGGCCGCCGGGACCGAGGTCGGCGAGGGCGCTGGCCGTGGCCGTGCCGGCCGCCTCGGTGGTGGCGCTGGAGCCGTCCGGGGTGTTGAGCACGGCCCCGGCCACACCGCCACCGGCCAGGGCGAACGCGAAGGCGGCAGCGCCGGCGAGCTTGCGGTTGATCTGCATGGTGAGTCCTCTCGTTGGGATGACCTCAGCATGCGGGTCGGACCTGTGAGCGCCCTGTGAGCCGGCCCAGATGTCACCCAGGCGCCGACACGGCGACGGTGGACTCCGACCGGGCCTGGTTGGCGGCCTCCAGGCGATCGAGCAGGGCCAGCCCGAACACGGCCAGGACGACCCCGTAGGCGGCGCCCCCCACCCCGTAGATGGCGTAGCCGAGCAGCGTCACGATCCACGGCACGAGCAGGCCCGTCTCCACCGAGCGGCGGCTGATGTAGGGGCGCACGACGAGCGAGTCGAAGACCTGGACGGCCAGCACCGCGACGACGAGCACGAGCGCCAGCGTGGCGGAGCGGAAGCCCACCGTGAGGAGCAGCAGCGGCACGGAGCCCGCCACGACGCCCACGTGGGGCAACAGCGCCGTCACCCCCAGGGCGACGCCGATGGCCGACGGGGCGGGCAGGTCGAGGGCGACGGCGACGGCGGTGCCGACCAGGCCGAGGGCGAAGCACGACACGAGCGTGTACACCGTCGCCCGTCGGGCCCGGCCCGCCGCCGCGCTCACGATCAGGGAGGTGCGCTGGCGGCGGCTCTCATCCGGATCCTGGTTAACGAGGCCCTGAGCGATCCGAGGCCCATAGGTCATGATGAAGATCGTCAGGATGGCGCCCACGAAGTAGGTGGGAGCGGTGCCAGCGGCCGTCCGCACGACGTCCTCACCTCCCGTGACCCGCTGCTGCAGCACCACCACGAACGAGTCGACGCGGGCGCTCAGGTTCATGTCCCGGGCCACCTCCCCGAGGCGGTCCTGGCGATCCTCGACGGAGGCGGCCGCCTCCGGGGCGGCCGTCTCGAGCCGGTCGAGGGCCTGCTGGACCTCGTCGAACACGAGGTAGGTGCTGCCGAAGCCCACCGCCCCGATGGCGAGGAAGGTGAGCGCGACGGCAGGGCCCCGCCGGATGTGGCGGGAGAGACGGTCGACGATGGGGTCGAGGAGCACGGCGGCCACCGTCGCCGCCACGGCCCACGACAGTGGCCGGTGGGCGGCCACGAAGATCCGCCGCGCCAGGATGAGCGCCACGATCGTGCCGACGATGGTGAGCGCGCCTTCCCAGGAGAGGCGGACCACCCGGTGCGGAGGGGTCCCGCGGGTCGCTGTCACCGGGCCCTACCGTAACGACGGTGAGCACGGCCCCCGGGGACGGTGGCGAGAGCGCGGCGGCAGCCCCGCCGCCCGTCACGGTCGATGTCGACCCCCGATCAGGCGTGGTGTTCGCAGGGGCCGCCGCCCTGGCCTCAGCGGTCTGGGCCGTCGCCACGATCGCTCCCGACATGGTCACCCGCGTCGCCGTCGGGGTGCTCCTCGGCGTGGCGCTGTCACCGCTCGTCGCCGCGGTGCAGCGACGCGGCGCGTCCCGGGGCGTGGCGGCGACGCTGGTGGCCGGCGGCCTGGCCGTCTTCTTCGCCGCCGTGGTGCTCGTGGTGGCGCCGGCCGCCGTCTCCCAGGCTGGCGACTTCAGCACGGAGCTGCCAGAGACGGTCCGCGACCTCTACAGCTGGCCGATCGTCGGGGCACGGCTCGAGAAGGCCGACACCGCCGGTGACGTCCAGCGAGCTATCGACGAGCTGCCGGCTCGGGTCGACGACAAGGCGCTGGCCGAGCTCGGCCAGCGGCTGCTGGGCGGCATCCTGAGCACGGTCGTGGTGCTCGTCACGGCCGTCGGAGTGCTGACCGACGGCGAGCGGGTCGTGCGCCGCGTGCGTGCCGTCGTCCCGCCATCCCGCCAGGCCTCCGCCGACGGCGTGGCCCAGATCGTCTACGAGTCCTTCGGCAGCTACTTCGCCGGCTCGCTGCTCGTGGCCGTGCTCAACGGCCTCATGGTCCTGTCGCTGGGCCTGGCCCTCGGGGTGCCGCTGGCCCCCATCGCCGGGCTGTGGTCGATGCTCACCAACTTCATCCCGCAGGTCGGTGGCTTCCTCGGCGGCTCGTTCTTCGTCCTCCTCGCCCTCACCGAGAGCCCACTGACCGCCCTGATCGCGGGGGTGGTCTTCCTCGCCTACCAGCAGTTCGAGAACAACGTCATCGGCCCCGCCATCGTCGGCAGCGCCGTGAACCTCACCCCCCCGACGACGATGCTGGCCGCGCTCATCGGCGGTGCCGCCGCCGGCGTCCCGGGCGCCCTCGTGGCCACCCCCCTGGTCGGTGCCGCCAAGGCCCTCTACCTCGACCGCCAGGGCAAGCTCCCGATCCGCCCCTCCCGCGGCGTCGGCGGCTCCCTGCGCGAGCACCTGCAACGAGCCCGCGCCCGCCTCCCCTTCCTCAGCTGACCCCGCAACGACGGCGAACCCGCGGTCAGAGCTGTGCCAGAACCGCAAGCTTTGACCGCGGGTTCGGGACGGGGTGGCGACCCCGACGAACCCGCGGTCGAAGTTGCGCGGAAGCCGGCAGCTCTGACCGCGGGTTCGCAGGCGGAGGGAGCGGGTCAGGCGATGGGGGTGGGGCGGGGGAGGGTGATGGCGACGGTGGTGCCGTGGCCGGGGGTGCTCGTGATGGTGGCGGTGCCGCCGTGGGCGCGGACGGTGGCCTCCACGATGGACAGGCCCAGCCCGGAGCCGCCGTGGTGCCGGCTGCGGGAGGCGTCGGCCCGGTAGAAGCGCTCGAAGGCGCGGGCCGCATCGGCGGGCTCCATCCCCGGGCCCCGGTCGGCCACCTCGATGACGGCCGCGTCGCCCTCGGAGCGGACGCGGACCTCGACGGCGGCGTCGGGGGCGTGCACGAGGGCGTTGCCGACGAGGTTGGCCACGACCTGGCGGAGCCGGGCCTCGTCACCCGTGACGGTGACGGCCTCGTCGACGACCGCCCGCACGTCGCGGTGGGGGGCGACGGCCAGCGCGTCGCGCACGGCGTCCTGGGCCAGCGTCCCGAGCTCCACCGTCGCGGTCTCCAGCGGGCGGCCCTGGTCGAGGCGGGCCAGCAGCAGGAGGTCGTCGACGAGCGTCCCCATCCGGATGGCTTCCTGCTCGGTGCGCCGCATCGCCTCCCCGAGCTCGTCCTCGGCGTCGAGGGCGCCGGCCCGATAGAGCTCGGCGTAGCCACGGATCGTCGTGACGGGGGTGCGCAGCTCGTGCGAGGCGTCGGCGATGAACTGCCGCAGCCGAGCCTCGGCCGCGGTGCGCTCGTCGAAGGCGCCTTCGATGTGGCCGAGCATGGCGTTGAGGGCGGCGCTCAGCTCGCCCGCCTCGGTGCCGGGGGCGGCCTCGGGCACCCGTAGGGAGAGGTCGCCGGCGGCGATGGCCGTGGCGGCGTCGGTCATGCGGCGCAGGGGCCGCACGCCGAGCCGCATCACCCACCAGGTGACGAGGCCCAGCACGGCCAGGATGCTCACGACCGCCACGGTCTCGACCGTGACGAGCCGCTGCACGGTGGCGTCGACATCCTCCAGGCTGAGCCCGAGGACGGTGATGCCGCCGAGGCGCCCGCCCCGCCGCGCCACCATCCGGTAGCGGATGTCGCCGTCGCTGTCGACGGTGACGATGGTGCCGTTGCGCAGCGCCACCACGTCCGTGGCCTCGAGATGGGGGGTGGGGGCCTCGGTGTCCTGGAGGTCGGGGGCCAGGATCGTGGTCAGCTGACCCGCCGCGTCGACGTGGCCGACGTAGAGCTCGCTCAACCTCGGCGTCGGTCCGGTTCCACCGGCCTGGTCCTGGCCGAGGGGCCCCTCGACGAGCCGGGGCCCGACCGCCGCCAGCTGCTCGTCGACCTGGTGGATGAGATGATCGCGCGTCGAGCGCGTGATGACCCCCGCCGACACGGTCAGCACCACGGCGATGGCCGCCATCCCGAGCAGCAGCCGGGCGCGCAGCGACATCTCAGCCCGCCCCGGCCGCGGTCACGACGAGGGCTCCCGCAGGGTGTAGCCCACCCCGCGGATCGTGTGGATGAGGCGGGGGTCCGTGGTGTCGAGCTTGCGCCGGAGGTAGCCGATGTAGGTCTCCACGACGCCGCCGTCGCCGCCGAAGTCGTAGTTCCAGACGTGGTCGAGGATCTGGGCCTTCGACACCACTCGGCCCTTGTTGATGAGCAGGAAGCGCAGGAGGTTGTACTCGGTCGGGGAGAGGGCCACGTCGGTCCCGGCGCGGGTGACCCGGTGGGCGTCGTCGTCCATCTCGAGGTCGGCGCAGTGGAGGCGGCCGTCGTCCCCGTCGACGCCGGAACGGCGCAGCACCGCGGTGATGCGGGCCACCAGCTCCTCCAGGCTGAACGGCTTGACGAGGTAGTCGTCGCCCCCGAGCGTGAGGCCCCGGACCCGGTCCTCGGTGGCGTCCCGGGCGGTGAGGAACAGGACCGGCGTTCGGTCCCCGGAGCTGCGCAGGCGCTTGCAGACGTCGAAGCCGTCGAGGTCGGGGAGCATGACGTCGAGCACGATGAGGTCGGGTCGCACCTCGGGGACGGCCTCCAGCGCGGCGCGCCCGGTGGTGGCGGGCACGACCTCGAACCCCGAGTGGCGCAGGGCCGCCTCGAGCATGGAGCGCAGGTTGTCCTCGTCGTCGACGAGCAGGAGGCGGGCGGCCACGGGGCCGAGTGTGGCACGGGGGCCTGTGAGCCCGCTGTGAGTCCGCTGCGAGGATCCTCGGCCGCTCCTCAGCGTCTCGACAGTCGGTTCCCAGCCCCCCGGCGCCCCTGGTAAGTCCCGGTAGAGGTTGAGTCGGGGTCCACCACGCGCAGCATCCCCCTCGCGATGGTTCGGGTTGACGACCAACCACCACCGAGGAGGATGCTGTGTCCAACCGTAGAACGCTCACGCGCGGTGACCGCCGACGCAACGAGAAGCTGACCCGTCTTCGCTCGATCGTGCGCCCGGATCTGGCGGTCGTGGGGATCGACCTGGCCTCCGCGAAGCAGGCCGCGGTCGTGACCGATCACGACTCGATCACGTCGGGTCGGCGCATGTTCGACGGTGACCCGTGGGTCATCGACGACATCGTGGACTGGGCCCTGCCGATCGCGGCGGAGGCCGGGTTCACGGGGATCGTGGTGGGCTGCGAACCGACCGGGCA
>DASUDP010000071.1:0-15711 GCA_036275535.1 Acidimicrobiales bacterium
TGCGGGCCCTCGTCGGCGGCCAGGGGCGTCGGGCCGCCTCCCGCTCGACGAGCCGGGGAGCCCGCGGCCGTCCCCGCCCCGGTCGCCTGGCCCGGCTCGGGCCGCCCGCCGGGGCGGGCCGCTGGTCGCTCGTGGCCGGGCTGCTGGAGCCGGCCCCCACGCCCACCGAGGCGGCCCACGCCCGCGCCCTCCAGCTCCTCGAGCGCTACGGCGTGCTCACCCGGGAGGCGGCGCTGGGGGAGGGAGCCGAGGGCGGCTTCGCTGGCGTGTACCCGGTGCTGAAGGCGCTGGAGGAGCGGGGCCAGGTGCGCCGCGGCTACTTCGTGGCTGGCCTCGGGGCGGCCCAGTTCGCGGTGGCCGGTGCCGTGGATCGCCTGCGGGCGGAGCGCGACCCGGGAGACGCCGACGTACCCATCGTGCTGGCCGCCACCGACCCGGCGCAGCCGTTCGGGGCCGCCCTCCCGTGGCCGGACAGCGACGGCCGCCCGGCCCGCACGGCGGGGGCGCTGGTCGTGCTGGCCGGCGGCGATGTGCTCGCCTACCTGGAGCGGGGCGGCCATCGCCTCGTGCGCTTCCCTGCCGCGGCGGCCGACCACCGCTGGGCCGGCGCGCTGGCCGACCTCGTGGACCAGGGCCGCTTCCGCAGCCTCGAGCTGCGCACGATCGACGGGACCAGCGCCCACGAGGCGCCCGGCGAGGTGCGACAGGCCCTCGAGCAGGCCGGCTTCCAGCTCGCCTTCAAGGGCTGGACCCGTCGCTCGCGGGGCACCTGACGGGCCTGGCAGGATCGGGGGCGTGACGACCTCGACCGACCCTGCTGGTCCTGCCTTCGACCGCCTCGTCGAGGCGATGGATGGCGCCATGGTCGTCGTCACCACGGCGGCCGACGGGGAGCGCAACGGCTGCCTCGTCGGCTTCCACTGCCAGTGCAGCATCGAGCCCCGCCGGCACGCCGTCTGGCTGTCGGTGGCCAACCGCACCGCGGAGCTGGCCCGCCACGCCAGCCACATGGCCGTCCACCTCCTCACCGCGGACGACGAGGACCTGGCCGAGCGCTTCGGCGGCCAGAGCGGCGACGAGGTCGACAAGCTGGCCGGCCTGGACTGGGCGCAGGGGCCGGGCGGCGTCCCGCTCCTGTCCCGTCTGCCCAACCGCTTCGTCGGGCGCATCGAGGAGGTGGTCCCCGACCTCGGCGACCACCGGCTCTACGTCCTCGACGTCGTGGAGGCGTTCGCCCAGGACCGGCCCGGTCCCTTCCTGCGCCTCAGCGACGCCACCGACATCGACCCCGGCCACGAGGCCGAGGAGCGCCGGTAGGCCGCTGATCGACTCGGCCGGTCAGCGGACCTGGCCGATGCCGCCGTTGACCGAGATGATCTGGCCGGTCATGGACTTCGACGCGTCGGAGGTCAGGAACACCAGGACGGGGGCCAGGTCCGCCATGGGTTCGCCCAGCATCCCCCAGGGGCACCATCGCCGACGTCACCATCTCGTGCTCGGTGATGTCGTCGAGGGTGGCGTTGTACTCGATGCCGGCGATGTTGCAGAGGGCGTCGAGGCCCCCGAGCCGGGCGGCCGCCTCGTCGACGGCAGCGAAGACGTCACTGCGTCGGGAGATGTCGAGGTGCTGGTAGGTGGCGGTCCCCGGGCCGGCCGCGGTCGCGTCCCGGCCACCTGCTTGGCCGGCGTCGTCGAGCACGTCCAGCGACACGACCGCGGCCCCCTCGGCGACGAAGGTCCGCACGGCGGCGTCCCCGATGCCACGAGCGCCGCCCGTGACGATGATCGGCTTCCCCTCGATGCCGGCTGCCAGGTGGTTCCCCTCGTCGTGGTCCTGGTTGGCGACACGCGAGCGATGCGATGACCCCCGTCTCGGAGACTTGCGTCAGGCCCGCGGGGACGCCGTAGGTTCGGCGGGCATGGACGACCCGGTGATGACGGCCCAGGACCTGAACGAGTTCCTGGCCGGCGCGTTCCCCGACTCACCCCGGCTGCACCGGGTGGAGCACGTCGACGCCGAGGGCATCCGCATGCGGATGCCCTATGACGTGAGCCAGCTCCGGCCCGGCGGCACTCTCTCGGGGCCGACGATGATGGCCCTCGCCGACGCCGCCGCCTGGCTCGTCACCATGTCGCAGATCGGCCCGGTGGCCCTGGCTGTCACGAGCAGCCTGAACATCGCGTTCCTGTCCAAACCCGGCCCGGCCGACCTGCTGGCCCACGGCACGCTGCTGCGGCTCGGGCGCCGCCAGTCCGTCAGCGAGGTGCGCCTGTGGAGCGAGGGGGGCGATCCGGCCCAGCCCGTCGCCCACGCCACCGTCACCTACGCCATCCCGTCCGCTCGCTGATTGGCGAGTGGAGTCACGTCGCAGACCTGGGCCCGGAGGGGCGAGCTGCCGCTGATGGGGTCGCTCGGGGTCTGGCTCAGCACCAGGTTGAGGTTGGCGCTGCCCGGGCCGAAGGGCGGGAAGCCGGGCAGGCCGAGCTCCTCGCACGGCTCGAACCAGCCGTGCTGCCCGCTGACGACGTCCGGCGCCAGGGTTTCGTTCCACGACGCCCGCGCCCGGACCACACCCAGGGGTGTGCGAATCTCGACCCAGTCGCCCTCGGCGATGCCACGTGCCGCCCCGGTGTCCGGGTGCAGCTCGACCTGCGGATCGGGGACGTGGCGGCGCAGGCCGGCGACCTGGCGGTGCTGCGTCTCGCAGAAGTGCAGCGCCTTCGCGCAGGTGAGCACCAGCGGGAACTCCGACGCCAGATCGGGGCGTGATCGGGGGCTCAAGGCCGGTTCGGTGAACGTCGGCACCGGTGGCTGGCCGACGTCGAGGAAGGCCTCCACGTACAGCTCGATGCGTCTCGTGGGGGTGGCGAAACCGACCGGCCTCCCATCGGCGCCGACCGTGGCGAACTTCCAGTGGCGGGTCTCGAGGGGCAGTCGGACGCCGGCGGGCTCGGCCCGGAGCTGGTCGAGGGTGACGCCGCTCGGGGCGAGCTGGTGCGCCCACGCGGCGTCGACGTCGCCGCCGAAGAAGTGCTCACCCACACCCAGCCGGGTGGCGAGGTCGAAGATGACCTCGATGTCCGGGCGGGCCTCGCCCACGGGCAGCACGAGCGGCCTGCGCAGCTGCACGAGCGACTGCGCCTCCTGGGAGATCTCGAAGCCGACGTTCAGGCCCTCGGCCTCGAAGGCGCCCGTGACGGGCAGCACGACGTCGGCCTGTTCGGCCGTCGGGCTCATGAACAGGTCAAAGTGGACGTGGAAGTCGAGCGCCTGCAGCGCCGCTCGGCCGCGGGCGCTGTCGCCGTGGGCCATCAGGAGGTTCGATCCGAAGCTCACCAGCCCGCGCGGCCGGTACGGACGCCCCTCCAGCGCGGCGGTATAGAAGTCCTCGCCGGTGATGTACCCGAAGCGGGCGGGGCCGAGGGGGCGCTCCGTGAGGCCGATCGCCTTCGCCTCCTGGGCCGGGTCGAGCAGCTCGGCCCCGTCGATCGGGTTGGTGGGCACGGGCGTGAACAGCACGTTGCCGCCGGGGGCGTCGAGGCAGCCGGTCAGCGCGTACAGGACGTTGATGGCCCGGATCACCTGGGTGGTGCCGCTGTGCTGCTCGAGGCCGCTCCAGGTGTAGAAGGCGACCGGGCGGTGGTCCCACAGCACCTGCGCGGCGCGCTCGACCTCGGTGGCGGGCACCCCGGTGACCTCCTCCACGTCCGTCGGAGGGACGGTGCGGCACTGCTCGGCGAGGAGGTCGAAGGCGGGCCGGCACGTCACCGTGCCCTCCGCCGTGGCCACCTCCACCGTCCCGACCAGCGCGAGGCGCGAGTGGTCCTCGACGTCGCGGCCGCCCTCGACGGGATCGACGACGACCGGCTGCTCGGCCGCCTGGTCCCAGGCGACGTAGCGGTCCTCGCCTCCGTCACCCAGGTCGCTGGCTCGCAGGAACCGGCCGGTGTCGCCGCGGACCAGGAACGGGCCGTTGGTCCAGCGGCGCACGAACGCGTCGTCGTACCAACCGCGCTCGATCATGACGTTGGTGATGGCGAGCGCCAGCGCGGCGTCGGTCCCCGGACGCACCCGCAACCACGGGTCCGCCTTGGCGGCGAGGCCCGCTCGTCTCGGGTCGACCACGACCAGCTTCGCCCCCCGGTTCAGCGCCGCGCGCGTCGCCGTGGCGTGGGCCAACCGGGAGATGGCGGGGTTGTAGCCCCAGAAGAGGATGCACTCGGCCCGGTCGAGGTCCGGCATGTACTGCCCCGGCACCGGAGCGCCGAAGGTGTACAGGGAGGCGAGGTAGCGGCCCCAGCCACAGAGCTCCATCGACCCCAGGAAGTTGGGGCTGCCGACGGCCCGCTGCAGCCGCTGGATCCAGTCGATGCAGTCGACGATGGCCGACGTCGACGGCGACACAGAGCTGAACACCAGCGACTCCGGGCCGTGGTCGCGCACGAGGCCGCGGAGGCGGTCGGCGACGGTGTCGAGGGCCTCGTCCCAGCTGATGGGCCGCCAGCCGGGATCGGCCGAGCCCTTGGGGGTGGTGCGGACCATCGGGTGCTGCAGCCGATCCGCGTGGGCGGTGATGGCCGGGGCCTCCTTGCCCTTGATGCACAGCACCTTGCCGGTCGGGTGGGACGGGTCGCGGTTCAGGGCGAACGTCCCGTCCGTGACGGTCGCCCGAGCGCCGCACCGGGACACGCACAGCGGGCAGTACGTCGCCACCTCGGTCGATGTCGTTGCACCGGTCATCAGCCCAACCCCCGCGCTCGTCAGCCCGGCGCGACCCGGCGAGAGACCACCGCTGGTCCCGAGCGGGAGCCTAGGTGTGCGTCCGTGCCGCGTCCCCGCGGCCCTCGGCCGTCACGGGGCGGTGGCCCCCGGGCTGAGCCAGAGGCGCACGAGGTCCCGCAGTCGGTCGATGCCCACGTTCTTCTCGGCGCTCACCCACACGACGTCGCCGGGCAGGAGGTCGCAGCCGGCGGCCAGGTCCTTCTTGCGCTTCTCCCGGAGCTTGGCCTTCACCTTGTCGTGCTTGGTGGCGATGACCTGGTGGGGGAGCGACTCCTCGCGGAGCCACTCCAGGATCGACTGGTCGAGGTTGGTGGGCCCGATCTCCCCGTCCACGAGCACCATCACCATCTGCAGCTGGTCGCGCCCGAGGAGGTACTGCTCGATCATCTCCCCCCACTGGGCGCGCTTGGCCTTGGACACCTTGGCGTACCCGTAGCCGGGGCAGTCCACGAGGGTCGTCCCGTCGGGCAGGGCGAAGCAGTTGAGGAGCTGGGTCCGGCCGGGGGTCTTGGAGGTGTTGGCCAGGCCGTTCCGCTTGGCCAGGGCGTTGATGAGCGACGACTTCCCGACGTTGGAGCGCCCGACCACCGCCACCTCCGCGGGGCTGTCGGGCAGCCGGTCGAGGCGGTCGGCCGAGGTCATGAAGGTCAGCTCCAGCGGGTGCGACACCCGAGCAGGTTGGCACGCCCGGCTCAGCGGCGGCGCCAGTCGTCGAGGCGGCGGCGGTCCCGTTTGGTGGGGCGGCCGGCGCCGCGCTCGCGCTCGGCGACGCGGACCAGGTCCGCGGCGGGCGGCGGCGGGGTGTGGTCGACGAAGCACGTCGCCGCAATCGGCGCGCCGACCCGCTTGTCGATCACCGTGGCCACCTCGACGATGCGGTCGGCGCCATGGACCCGCACCTCGACCCGATCGCCCACCTTCACCACCGTCGCCGGCTTGGCGCTCGTGCCGTTCACCTTCACGTGCCCGCCCCGGCAGGCGTCGGTGGCGTCCGCTCTCGTCTTGTAGAGCCGGATGGCCCACACCCACTTGTCGACCCGGGTGCTGTCGAGGGGAGCCGGCATCCCTCCATCCAACAGCGTCGGCGGACCGCCGTGCCGGGCCGTCGGGAAGAGGTCGCCGGTCGGCGGCGTTGGGCATCCCGTGAGCGCTCCCCTCGACGTCCCGCTGTCCGTGCTCGATCTGGCCCCCGTCGGCGAGGGCACGACCCCCGCCGACGCGCTGCGGGCGTCGCTCCGCCTCGTCCAGGAAGCCGAGCGCCTCGGGTACCACCGCTACTGGGTGGCCGAGCACCACAACATGCCCGGGATCGCCTCGTCGGCGCCGGCCGTGCTGCTGGCCCACCTCGCCTCGGTGACGGAGCGGATCCGGCTCGGGTCAGGCGGCGTGATGCTGCCCAACCACGCGCCCCTCGTGATCGCCGAGCAGTTCGGGATGCTGGAGGCGCTCCACCCCGGGCGGATCGACCTCGGCATCGGCCGCGCCCCCGGCACCGACCAGCTCACCGCGGCGGCCCTGCGGCGCACCCTGGGCGGGGCCCGGGAACCCGACCTGCCCAACCTCCTGGGCGAGCTGCTCTGCTTCTTCAACGGCACCTTCCCCGAGGACCACCCCTACCGCAGCATCACCGCCGTCCCTGCCCTCGGGTACCAGCCCGCCATCTGGCTGCTGGGATCGAGCGACTACAGCGCACAGCTGGCCGGCCTCCTCGGCCTGCCCTTCTCCTTCGCCCACCACTTCTCGGCTGCCAACACCATGCCGGCCATCGAGGCCTACCGCTCGTCCTTCCGACCGTCGGCCGTCCTCGATGCGCCGTACCTCATGCTCGGCGTGGCGGTCACCTGCGCCGAGTCCGACGAGCGCGCCCGGTGGCTGGCCAAGCCGGCGGACCTCGCCTTCCTGCGCCTGCGCCAGGGCCGCCCGGCGCCCTACCCCACCCCCGAAGCGGCAGCCGACTTCACCCCCACCCCGGCCGAGCGAGCCGCCATCGAGGCGTGGACGTCGTCCCGGATCGTCGGCGACCCCGAGGCCGTGCACACCGAGCTGGCGGCGCTGGTCGCCCGCACCGGCGCCGACGAGCTCATGGTCACCACGATGGTCCACGGCCACGACGACCGCCGAGAGTCCTTCCGCCTCCTCGCCGCCGCCGCCGGCCTCCACCCCTGACCCCACCCGTGACCCCCCCACCCCCCCGTGACCCCACCCCCCCCACCCCCCCGAACCCGCGGTCGTTCTTGCTGGAGGACCGTCAACTCCGACCGCGGGTTCGCACCCCCGAGGAACCTGCGGCTGTTCTTGCTGGAGAATCGCAAGCTTTGACCGCGGGTTCGGGTGGGGTCGGGTTCCCGGCACACTGTGCCGGTGCCCGAAGGCGACACCCTGTTCAAGGCGGCGGCCCGGCTGCGGCCGGCGCTCGTCGGGCACGTGCTGACGCGGTTCGAAGCGCCCCGCCTGGTGGGCGACCGGCCCCGCGCCGGGACGACGGTCGAGGGCGTCGAGGCCCGTGGCAAGCACCTGCTCGTTCACTTCGGGGACGGTGTCACGCTGCGCACCCACCTCCGGATGACGGGGTCCTGGCACCTCTACCGGGACGGCGAGCGGTGGCAGAAGGGCGCCCACCTGGCCCGGGCGGTGGTGGGGGTGGACAGCGGTTGGGTGGCGGTGTGCTTCCAGGCCCCGGTCGTGGAGACCTACCACCGCGCTGGCCCGGAGCCGGATGCGCTGGCCAGCCTCGGTCCCGACCTCTGTCGGCCCGAGTCGCTGGAGGACGACGTGCTCGACGCGGTGCTGGAGCGGGCCGCCGCCATCCCAGCCCCCGGGACCACCCTCGGGGAGGCCCTGCTGGACCAGCGCATCGCGGCCGGCATCGGCAACGTCTACAAGTCCGAGGCCTGCTGGGCCGTCGGCCTCGACCCGGGGACGCCGCTGGCCGCGGTGCCTCCGGAGGACCGGCGCCGGGTCTGGGCCACCGCCGCCCGCCAGCTCCAGGCCAACCTCGGCCATGCTGAGCGGCGCACCCACCCCGGCGGTCTGGCCGTCTACGGCCGCCGGGGCCAGGCCTGCCACCGCTGCGGCACCCCCATCCGCATGGCCCGCCACGGCGACCAGGCCCGCAGCACCTACTGGTGCCCCCTCTGCCAGCCCCCACCTGCCCCCTGATCCACGACGTCTGTGGACGTCAGCGCACGCCATGCGTGCACCAGCGTCCACAGACGTTGGTTGGTGGGGGTCAGTTGCCGTGGAGCTCGCGGAACATGACGCTGATGCGGGGCCCGGCGTGGGCCCGCTTGGGGACGCAGTGCTGGTGGGTCTTCTGGCAGGTGCCGCCCTGGACGAGCAGGTCGCCCGAGTGCAGCGTGTAGCCGATCGACGGGCCGTCGCCCTCGGGCCGCAGCAGCAGCTTGCGGGGGGAGCCGAGCGAGACGATGGCGACGATGGTGGTCACCCGGTGCCGCCCGACGCGGTCGCCGTGCCAGGCCACCGAGTCGTTGCCGTCGCGGTAGAGGTTGGCGGAGATCGAGGGGAGCCGGGTGCCGTAGTGGCGGCCCAGGCAGCGGGCCATGCGGTCGAGCAGGCGGGGGCGCCCCTCGTGCCACCCGCCGGTGGTGAGGCGGGGCACGTCGACGATGCGGTCGTACATCGGGCGCTGCTCCTCGGGCCCCCAGGGGGCGGTGCTGAGGATGGTGTCGAACAGGGCGTCGGCCCCTTGCACCCACCCCGGGACGTGGTCCACCCAGGCGCCCTGGCCGAGGAACCGGCGGCGGGCCCCGTCGAGGGACAGGTCGACGTCGGCCTCGTCGCCCGCTGCCAGAAGGGAGGGCTGCCAGGAGAGGTGGCCGTCGAGGGTCGCCGCCATGTCGCCAGGCTACACGAACACCTGTTCGTCGGCCAGCGAGCAGCGTCCCAGCGACCAGCGGCCGTCACTCGGTGGCGATGGCCTCCAGCAGCGGCAGGCGGGCGGCCCGGCGGGCGGGCCGGATCGAGGCGAGGGTGCCGAGCACGGTGGCCAGCACGACGATGACCACGAGTGGCGCCACGGGGATGGCGAAGCGGCCGAGCCCGAAGCCCTCGAGCGACGTGACGATGGCGTAGCTGAGGAACCCGCCCAGCGCGATGCCGACGAGGGCGCCCAGCACCGAGATGAGCATCGCCTCCCAGCGCACGGCGGAGCGGAGCTGCCGCTTGTCCATGCCCACGGCGCGCAGCAGGCCGAGCTCCCGCACCCGTTCGTGGGATGCTCCTGCTGGCCGGGTCGCAGCTGTGGTCCGGGCGCACGCGCCTCGCCATCGAGCGGCTGGAGGCGTCCCACGCCCTCTTCGAGGACATCGAGGACACTTTCGGGCTCGTGCAATCCTCGGCCGTGCTCGGCCGGGCCCTCGTGCTGGCCGGCCACCTCGAGGATGGCCTTCGGGTCGCCGGGTCGGTCCATGTGGCCGACTCGGCCTCGCCCTGGGACGTGACCCTCGCCGGGATGGCGCTGCTGGCGTCGACGGTGCAGGTCGGCGACGTCGAGCGCAGCACGCGCACGCTGGCCAGCATCCCCGCGGGCATCGACGACGCCGTGGATGCCCTCGTCGGACACGCCACGGACGGCGACGGTGCCCTCGAGGGAGCGGGCGCTGGACGCACCGAGCTGTCCGCCACGCTTGGGCTCCACCGCTTGCAGGTCGGCGACGCCCCCGGTGCCGTGCGGCTCCTCGAGGCGGTCGACGCCCAGCAGACAGTCCTCGATCCGAACCTCCACGCCGCCACCGCGCTGGCCCACCTGGCCGCCGGCACGCTGGAGCAGGCCATGGCCGACGCCGACGAGGTCGACGCCTCGCCCCGGGCCACCTACCTCGATCGCCTCACCGCCGGGACGGCTCGGGCCCTGGCCCACGCCCGCCGGCACGACGAGGCGGCCTGTACGGCGGCCTTCGACCAGCTGCGGGCGGCGGCCGACGCCACCGAGGACCGCGTCTCGCAGGCCCTGGTGCGGTTGGCGGACGCGACCGCGGCGTCGGCCCTGGGACGGACCGACGCCGCGGGTCGGATGGCCGAGGCGGAGCGGCGGCTGGCCGAGATCGGCCTCACCGGCGCCGGCTGGCGCACCGCGTTCAGCCTCAGCCTCGGGCTCGGCCTCCGCCCTACCACGTAGCGGGGCCGGGGCCGGCCGAGGTGGCTCAGCCGGGCTGCTTGGTGGTGCGGAGGTAGGGCTTCTTCGTCTCGTAGCCCGGGAACACCTGGGCCGCCTCCTCGTCGGACACGGCGCCGGTGATGATCACGTCCTCGCCCTGCTTCCAATCCGCCGGGGTGGCCACGCGGTGGGCGGAGGTCAGCTGCAGGGAGTCGATGACCCGCAGCAGCTCGTCGAAGTTGCGGCCGGTCGACGCCGGGTAGGTGAGGGTCAGCTTCACCTTGTTGTCCGGGCCCACGACGAAGACCGAGCGCACGGTGAGGGTGTCGTTGGCGTTCGGGTGGATCATGTCGTAGAGGTCCGAGACCTTGTGGTCCGGATCGGCCAGCAGCGGGAAGTTCAGCTTGGAGCCGGTGACGTCCTCGATGTCCTGGCTCCAGGCGTTGTGCTCCGCGACGCCGTCGACGGAGAGGCCGAGCACCTTGACGTTGCGCTTGTCGAACTCGGGCTTCAGGGCGGCGACGCGGCCGAGCTCGGTGGTGCAAACCGGCGTGAAGTCCTTCGGATGGGAGAAGAGCACGGCCCAGCTGTCGCCCTTCCAGTCGTGGAAGTGGATGGGGCCTTCGGTGCTGTCGGCGGTGAAGTCCGGGGCTTCGTCCCCGAGGCGAACGGCCATGGCGGTTCCTCCTGCTAGATCGGTGTGTGGCCCGACCCTAGCGCCCTGGCCCCAAAATCCGACAAGCCAGGTCGACTTTAGGTCGCCACCAGGCGACGTGCCCGATGTCACGTTGAGTGTCAAGCAGACTGCTTGCTATAGTTAGCACCAGCGAAGCCCCCCACACGCCATCCGGCAAGGAGTCGCCATGACCACCATCCTCGACACCATCGAGTCCTACGAGGACCGGCTGCTCGAGCTCGTCGGCAAGGCCAAGGGCCCGGTCGTCGAGTACGTGGCCAAGGGCGTCCAGCTCGTCGACGGCCGCCTGCCGGAGGTCACCTACCCCAAGAGCCTCCCGACCCCCCCCGAGGTCGTCGCCTCCCAGACCCGGTTCAGCAAGAAGCTGATCGACGCCAACGCCGCCCTCGTCACCGCGGTCCTCGAGACCGTGGCCCCCGTAGCCGGCTACGCCAAGCCCAAGAAGGCCACCAAGACCGCCAAGGCGGCCTGAGCCCGCGGGGGGTCCCCACCCGCCGTGCTGGTCCCACGAGGACTACGACCTCGAGCGGCGCTCTTCCCCCGGAGCGCCGCTCCGTCGCGTCAGGGGTCAGGACTCGTCGACGAAGCTCCGGTAGACGCTGAGCAGCGCCGCCTTCTGGTCCTTGGAGAGCCGCCCGTCGTGGCTGATGGCGTCTTCGACGGTGGGCGGCGGCGGGGGCTCGTCGGCATCGGTGCCGTCGAGGATGCCCGCCTGCTGGAGGAGCGACTCGGCCGAGAGGTTCAGGGCGGCGGCGATGGCCTTGACCACCCGCACCGAGGGCTCGTGGAGGCCCCGCTCGATCTGTGACAGGTAGGGGTTGGAGACGTTCGTGCGGGCGGCCAGCTCCCGCAGCGTCAGCTGCGCCTGCTGGCGTTGGGAGCGGATGAGCGCGCCGAGGGCCTCCAGCTGCTGCCGGGGGCCGCGGTCAGCGCTCACCGTGCGGCCCGCCGGTGCTGGTGCCGTCCTCCTCGCCCCAGGCGGGGGCGTCGGTGGCGGGTCCGGTCTTGGCCAGGTGGGCGGGGCGCACGTCGGAGATCTCGCGAGGCAGGCCCCCCACCACGTCGTTGGGCGCGACGGCGCCCTCGGGGATGTCGGTGGCCATGACATCGGGCTCGATGTAGATGATGCGGGCCGCCGGCACGGCCCGGCGGACGTTCGTCTCCAACCGGTTCACGGCCGCAGCCACCTCGGCCACCGACAGGTCGTCGAGGAACGACACCTTGGCCCCGACGAGCACCTCCTCGGGACCGAGGTGCTGCGTGCGCATGTGGATCAGGTGCTCCACCGAGGGCTCGATCTCGATGGCGGAGCGGATCGACTCCCGTACCCGGCGGTCGGCCGACTCCCCGATGAGGAGGCTCTTCATCTCCACGGCCAGGACGATGGCGATGACGGTGAGCAGGACGCCGATGGACAGCGTGCCGATGCCGTCCCAGAGGGGATCGTCGGTGGCCAGTGTCGTGACGACGGCGGCCATCGCGATGACGAGGCCGGTCAGCGCGCCGAGGTCCTCGAGGAGGACGACCGGCAGCTCCGGGTTCCGGGAGCGCCGGATGAACTGCCACCAGCCGGCGTCGCCGCGGAGGTGGCCCGCCTCCTTGACGGCGGTCCGGAAGGAGAGCCCTTCGAGGAGGACGGCGACGCCCAGGATGGCGATGGCGATCTCCGGGGACTCCACCTCGTGGGGGTGCCGGATCTTCTCCACGCCCTCGAACATGGCGAAGGCGCCGCCGAGACTGAACAGGACGAGGGCCACGATGAAGGCCCAGAAGTACCGCTCGCGGCCGTAGCCGAAGGGGTGCTGCTCGTCGGCGTCGCGCTTGGCCCTACGGCCGCCGAGCAGGAGCAGGCCCTGGTTGCCGGAGTCGGCCACCGAGTGGATCGACTCAGCCAGCATCGAGGCGGACCCGGTGAGGGCGAACCCGACGAACTTGGCCACCGCGATGCCCATGTTGGCGAGCAGCGCCGCGATGACCGCCTTCGTCCCGTGTCCTCCACCAGCCATGGGCCGAGGTTAGGGGGCGGGGGTCACGCGGTGGGGACCCACACGAGGGTGAGGGCGCTGACGCGGACGTCGGAGCGCTCGAGCGGCACGTCGAGGGGCTCCACCTCGGCCGCCTTGGCGTCCCACTCGTCGGCGATGCCAGCCAGCTCGTCAGCCATGTCCGCTTCGAGGTCGGCCAGGGCCTGCGTCTTCTCCTCGACCCGGTTGGCCGCGGTCTCGACCCGCTTGGCCGCTTCGCTGGCCCGGCCCCGCCGGCGGGTGATGCTGCCCACTTTCCCCGCGATGCTGCGGGCGCTGCGACGACCCCCGAACACCGCGCCGAGGAGGTCGCCGGCGCCGCTCAGCAGCTCGTCGTTGCGTCGGCTCTCCTTGGCCGCCTCGGCCTGCTCGACGCGGTCCTGCGCAGCGGCCAGCGCCTCACGGGCGCGCTGCACGCGGGCCTCGAAGCGCTTGGCCATGGCGGTGGCCTGCTTGTCCGCGTCGACGTCGGCGGCGGCGTCGCAGCGGGCCCGGAACTCGTCCTCGGTCTCGCCCGGGCGGCTGACCAGCTTCAGGGCCGGGTTGCGGAAGAGGGAGACGGTGCGGGTGGCCAGAAGGTGGTCGACGAGGGCCCGCTCGAGGTCGGTGAAGAGGGCCTTGGCCTTCACTGGGGCGGCCGGGATTCGGTAGGCCGCGCCGGCCGGCGGCCCGGCCCGCAGGTCGCGCCGGTCGTGGTCGACGGCCACCAGCGAGGCGACGTCGGGCGGGTCGGCCAGCGGGAAGAGGACGCACTCAAAGGTCTCGGTGTGGCGCAGGTCGCCCTTGGTGTCGTCGAAGAGCAGCTCGGCGGTGGCCACGATGGCGGCCTCGTGGGTGGTGCCGCCCGGCCGGGCGCCGACGGTCCCCGCCCAGGGCGCCGCGGGGTCGAGCCAGCGCACCGCGACCCCGTCGGCGACGGCTGGCATCACGGGTGTGACATCGTCGCCGCGGCCCGCCGTCGCCGGCGGTGTAGCGGGCACCTCCGCGGCGGGAGCGGAGGGGGCGTCGGGGGCGGCCGGGGGTTCGGCGCCGGCGACCGGGCTCGTGGCTGAGGGGCCCTGACCCGGGGTCGTTGTGGCCGGGGCGGGCCGCTGCGGATCGAACCCGGTGGCGTCCGAGGCCGCCGCGCTGGTGCCCGCCGGGCCTGCCCCGAGGGGGACCTCGGCCCCCGGGGCACCAGGGGAGGAGGTGGCTCCTGCCGCCACCGTCGTCCCGGGGGGCGTGGCGCCGCTTGCCGCGCCCGCCGTGCCCGACCGCCGGGCGGCCATGAGCGTGGCGATCTGCTCGCGGGTGAGGGGGCCGCGCAGGTACGACATGGCCCACCGGCTGGTGAAGGTCACGGGCGCGTCCTTGCCCGCCTGGCGGAGCACGAACTCCCGCTTGCCCAGCCCGGCGATGGTGTCGCCCACCGCGGCGGTGTCGACGCCTCCGGCGGCGGCGGCGAGGCCGTCGAGGAGGCGGGCCTTGTCCTGCTCCGTCTGGAGGCGGCCGATCATCCAGGTGCCGGCGTTGGACAGCGCCTTGTAGTCCACGTCGACGGGGTTCTGGGTGCTCAGCACGAGCCCCACGCCGAAGGCCCGGGCCTGCTTCAGGATCGTGAGGATCGGCGCCTTGGCCGGGGGGGCGGCGCTGGGGGGTACGAAGCCCATGACCTCGTCGAAGTAGACGAGGACCCGCAGGGCATCGGTGCCGGGCTGGCCGCGCATCCAGGTGACCAGCTTGCCGAGCACGAGGGTGACGACGAACTGCCGCTCCTCGTCGGAGAGGTGGGCCAGCGAGACGATGGCGCAGCCAGGGCGGCCCCCCGGGCGGAGCAGCGCGGCGATGTCGAGCGGGTCGCCCTGGCCCCACGCCGCGAACGCGGGGGACGCCAGGAGCCCGTTGAGGCGCATCGCCAGCTTGGTCCGGTCGTCGGGGGGGAAGAACTCGTCGAGCTCGAACACGCCCAGCTTGCGCAGCGGCGGGGACTGCACCTGGGCCACCAAGCCGGCCAGGTCGAGGTCGTGGCCCTGGGCCCATGCTTGGCGGACGAGGTTGGACACCAGGATGTGCTCCCGGCTGGCCAGCGGGTCGGCCTCGATGCCGACGAGGTCGAGCAGCCCGGAGACGTAGCCCTGCACCTCGTCGCCGATCGTCTCCTCGTCGGTCCCCTCGGGTGGGCGCTGGAGGCTGCCGACCACGTTGAGGGGGGCGCCGGCGGTGGAGCCCGGCGTGTAGATCGTGAAGTCGGCCGCGTCCCGCAGCGCCTGGATCCGGGCGCCGTCGATGCCCCAGGAGGCCAAGCCCTCACGCCAGGTCGTCGTCACGGTGGCGGGATCGGCCCCCTCCACCCAGGGCGCGAACGACTCGGGGGCGAGATCGGGGAAGGTGAGGAGGAGGTTGCCGAGGTCGCCCTTGGGGTCGAGCACGAGCGTGGGGATCCCCTGCAGGAGCGCCTCCTCCAGGAGGTCGACGCCGAGCCCGGTCTTGCCGGAGCCGGTCATGCCGACGATGACGCCGTGGGTCGTCAGATCGGCCGCCTTCAGCAGCACCCGCTCGCCGGTGCGCTGGTGGTCGCCGTCGATGCGCTCGCCGAGGAAGAGCTGGCCGGTGGGGACGTCCGTCATGCCCGGAGGTTAGGAGGGTGGCGGGGCCGCCGGGACGGGGCCGGTCAGCTCGACCGGGGAGCGGCGGGGCGGGTGCCGACCTCGGCGTGGGCCCGCCCGTCGACGACCCACCGCTGCTCCCCACCGGTCCGGTCGTACAGCGTGACGGTGGCGGTGGCGCGCTCGCTGGTCGTGCGGGTGGCCGTCTCGCCGTCGGGATCGACGTAGTGCATCGCGACGCTCGCCGCCTCGAGGAGCTCGACCGTGACCTCGAGGCGCCGTCCCCGGATCGTGCTCCTGACGGTGAACCCGTCCGGCCGGAGCTGGGTGCGGAAGCGAGGGGGGGCCAGCGCCGGGTTGGCCGGCCAGTCCGGCGCTCCGGCCAGGCGCAGCTGCACCAGGGCGAGGGGAGGGAGGCGGCGCAGGAGGGGCCGGCGGCCGTGGCGGTCACGATCTCGAGGACGCCGTCGTCGCCCAGCGGCGCGTGGAGCCAGCCCCACCGCTGG
>DASUDP010000072.1:0-2499 GCA_036275535.1 Acidimicrobiales bacterium
GCCGGCCTGTCCATCGCCGACGTCGACTGCCTGATGACCACCAACGGCCTGATGGGCTCGCTCGAGCTCGGCGAGCGCCTCGGCGTGCGTGGCCGGTTCACGGACTCGACGATGACGGGCGGCTCGAGCTTCGAGGTGCACGTCGAGCACGCCGCCGCGGCCATCGCCGCCGGGCTGTGCGAGGTGGCGGTGATCGTGTACGCGGCGACGCCGCGGGGCGGGAAGAACCCCTTCGCCGGCGGCGGCCCGGGCATCGGAGCCCAGGACTCGGCGCTGTTCCAGTGGGACCTGCCCTACGGGCTCGGGCTGCCCGCCGCCAGCTACAGCCTCGCCGCCCAGCGGCACATGCACGACTTCGGCACCACGTCCGAGCAGCTCGCCCAGATCGCGGTGTCGTTCCGGGAGTGGGCGGTGAAGAACCCCAACGCGTACCACCAGGACCCGATCACCATCGACGACGTGCTGGCCTCACCGATGGTGGCCGAGCCCCTGCACAAGCTCGACTGCTGCCTCGTCACCGACGGCGCCGGGGCGCTCGTGGTGACCTCGGGCGATCGGGCCCGTGACCTGGCCCGCCCGCCCGTGTACGTGCTCGGCGCCGGCACCGCCCACACCCACGGCATGTCGATCTCCCAGATGGGGGACGTGACCACCACCGGGGCCGCGGTGTCCGGCCCCCAGGCCATGGCCATGGCCGGCATCACGCCCGACGACGTCGACGTGGTCGAGCTGTACGACAGCTTCACGATCACCGCCCTCATGACCCTCGAGGACCTCGGCTTCTGCCCCAAGGGCGAGGGAGGGCGCTTCGTCGCCGACGGGCGGCTGGGCCCGGGAGGGTCGCTGCCCACCAACACCAACGGCGGCGGACTCGCCTACACCCACCCCGGCATGTACGGCATGTTCGTCCTCGTCGAGGCGGTCCGCCAGCTCCGAGGCGAGTGCGGCGATCGCCAGGTCGAGGGGGCCGAGATCGCCGTGGCCAACGGCTGTGGCGGCGTCCTGTCGTGCACGTCCACCATCGTCCTCGGCACCGAAGCCACCCGATAGGAGACCCGATGCCACGCATCGAACCCCCCGTCACGCCCCTGGCCGAGCCCTACTGGGAGGCCACCCGCCGCGAGGAGCTCGTCGCCCAGCGCTGCGGATCGTGCGACGGCTTCGTCTGGTACCCGCGCGAAGCCTGTCCGCACTGCCTGTCAGCGGACCTGGGCTGGGAGCCGCTGGCCGGCACCGGCACGATCTACACGTTCAACGTGATGCGCAAGCCCGGGAACCCGATGATGGGAGACGAGGTGCCCTACGTCGTGGGCCTGGTCGACCTCGACGAGGGCATCCGGATGACCACCAACATCGTCGGTGCCGATCCGAGCTCGCTGCGCTGCGACCAGCGTGTGGCGGTGGACTGGTCCGTGGAGCTCTCCGACGGCCGTCGCCTCCCGGTGTTCCGGCCCGCCGACGACTGACGCAGACCACCACCCCGGGGGAACCATGTATCCAGGAGTCCACGCAGCCACCACACCGGACAAGCCCGCGCTGATCATGGGCGGCAGCGGTGAGGTCGTCACCTACCGAGAGCTCGACGAGCGGTCCAACCAGCTCGCCAGGCTCTGGCGCGACCACGGCCTCGGACCCGGCGACCACGTCGCCATCTTCAGCGAGAACAACGCCCGGTTCCTCGAGGTGATGTGGGCGGCGCTGCGCTCCGGGCTGTACATCACCACCATCAACAGCTACCTGTCGGCCGAGGAGGTGGCCTACATCCTCGACGACTCCGGGAGCCGGTCCCTGGTCACCACCACCGCCAAGGCGGACGTGGCTGCCGCGGCGTTGCGGGACGTCCCTGACGTCACGTTGCCCTTGCTGATCGGCGACGCCCACGAGCGGTTCGAGCCCTACGTCGACGCCATCTCGACCATGCCCACCCACCGACTCGACGAGGAGCCGGCCGGGGAGATGATGCTGTACTCCTCCGGCACCACCGGTCGCCCGAAGGGCATCAAGCGACCGCTGTCGGGCAACACCATCGACCAGGGCATGATGATCGCCGCCCTGCTCGGCGGCGTGTTCGGCATGGACGCCGACACCGTCTACCTCTCCCCTGCGCCGCTGTACCACTCTGCCCCGATCGGCTTCAACCTCGGCGTGCAGTCGCTCGGTGGGACGACCGTGATCATGGAGAAGTTCGACCCGGTCGATGCACTCCAGCTCATCGAGTCGCACCGGGCCAGCCACTCCCAGTGGGTGCCGACCATGTTCGTGCGCATGCTCAAGCTCGACGAGGAGGACCGCCTGCGCCACGACGTCTCCTCCATGCAGGTCGCGGTCCACGCCGCCGCACCGTGTCCGGTCGAGGTGAAGCAGCAGATGATGGACTGGTGGGGCCCGGTGCTGTGGGAGTACTACGCCGGCACCGAGCTCAACGGCTTCTGCCTGGTGAAGCCCGAGGAGTGGCTGGAGCGACCCGGCACGGTCGGCAAGCCGCTGATCGGCGACATC
>DASUDP010000073.1:0-37573 GCA_036275535.1 Acidimicrobiales bacterium
GAGCTGGAGGGGGTGCAGTAGTGGGTTACCTCGAGGGCTTCGCCGTCACGTTCAAGAAGATGTTCAAGGGCAGCCGCAGCGGGGCCACGGTCACCGTCCCGTACGTGAAGGACTCTGGTCCGAAGCGGGCCAAGCCGGAGCGCCTCCACGGCCGCCACGTCCTCAACCGGTACGAGGACGGCATGGAGAAGTGCATCGGCTGCGAGCTGTGCGCCGGTGTCTGCCCCGCCAAGTGCATCTACGTCCGCGGCGCGGACAACCCACCCGACGACCCGGTCTCGCCCGGCGAGCGCTACGGCTTCGTCTACGAGATCAACTACCTGCGCTGCATCCACTGCGACCTCTGCGTGGAGGCCTGCCCCACCGAGGCCATCACGGAGTCGAAGCTCTTCGAGTTCTCCTTCACCAACCGCAGCGACGCCATCTACACCAAGGCCGAGCTCGTGGTCGGTGACGACGGCCTCCCCCAGCAGCTGCCGTGGGAGGACTGGTCCGACATCGACCGGGTAGCCGCGTGGTCTTCGGCCTGGGTGCGGGCCACCGCCCCGTCGGGCTCGGCCGCCTACGAGGGCGTCGTCGGCTGGTCCGGCGAGCTCGGCTTCGGGGTGAAGGCCCCCGAGCTGGGCCAGACGGCACCGGTGGCCCCGGAGCCCGTGCCCGACGAGGGCGACGTCGCCGACGACGAGCACGCCGGAGGTCACCACTGATGGTCGAGCTCGTGGTCTTCGTGCTGGCTGGCGCCGGCTGCCTGGCCGGCGCCCTCGGCGTCGTGCTGAACCGCAACCCCGTGCACGCCGCTCTCTCGCTGGTGGGCACGCTCTTCGGCATCGCGGTGCTGTTCATCGCCCAGGAGGCCAACTTCCTGGCCGCCGTGCAGATCATCGTCTACGCCGGCGCCATCGTCGTGCTGTTCCTGTTCGTGCTGATGCTGCTCGGCATCGACCGGGCGGAGGACCTCTCCATCGAGCCGATCGGCGGCCAGCGGATCGCCGCCGGGATCGTGGGCATCGGTGTGCTGGCCCTGTCGCTCACCGCCATCTTCTCGACCTCGGGCGAGGCCACCGGGGCCCGCGCCGCCGCCGGCGCCGCCAACCGCCTCACCGAGGGGATCGCCGACGTCGACCAGCTCGGCCGGTCGCTCTTCACCGACTACCTCTTCGCCTTCGAGATCACCTCGGTGCTGCTCGTCGTGGCCATCGTGGCGGCCGTGGTGCTGAGCCGGAAGGTACGGCGGGCCGACCTCGTGGAGGACCCCCTCGTGGAAGCCGCCCACGCCGAGGCGGAGGCCAAGGCGGCCGCCCGCCACCGCCCCGACGACGACGACGTCGACGTCGACGCCGTCGAACCCGAGCCCGCCGGGGCGGAGGCGTGATGCTGGCCGTCGCCGAGGTCACCCCGGCCTGGTACCTGGTGCTGGGGGCGCTGCTCTTCTCCATCGGGGCCGTCGGCCTCATGGTCCGCCGCAACCCGCTGGTGATGTTCATGTGCGTCGAGCTGATGCTCAACGCCGTTACCCTCACCTTCGTCACCTTCTCCCGCATGCTCGAGGACGTCCACGGCCAGACCGTCGTGGTCTTCGTGCTCGTGGTGGCCGCCGCCGAGGTCGTGGTCGGCCTCGGGATCATCGTGGCCCTCCTCCGCAAGCAGCCCTCGGCCACGGCCGACGACCTCAACATCTTGAAGGGCTGACCCGATCCCATGCTCGATCTCGTCTGGCTCATCCCCGCCCTGCCCCTGGCCGGGTTCCTCATCCTGCTGGTGGCCGGCCGCCGCCTCGGCGAGCCCGGGGCGGGATGGCTCGCCACCCTCGCCTCGGCCGGCGCCTTCGTGACCACGGTGGTGGTCTTCGCCGGGCTCCTGGCCGAGGACCACGAGGCCCGCAGCCACGTCGTCACCCTCTTCGAGTGGCTCCCCGCCGGCGGCTTCAGCGTCGACCTCGCCCTGCTGGCCGATCCGCTCTCGATCACGATGGCGCTCTTCGTCACCGGGATCGGCTCGCTGATCCACCTCTACTCGATCGGCTACATGCACGGGGATACGAGCTTCTCGAAGTTCTTCCTGTACCTGAACCTGTTCGTCTTCTCGATGCTGATGCTGGTCCTGGGCGACAACCTGCTCGTCACCTTCCTCGGCTGGGAGGGCGTCGGCACCTGCTCTTACTTCCTCATCTCCTTCTGGTTCGGCAAGGACGCCAACGCCTCCGCCGGCAAGAAGGCCTTCGTCACCAACCGCGTGGGCGACTGGGGCTTCATGGTGGCGATGTTCCTGGCCTTCGCCACCGTGGGGTCGCTCAGCTACTCCACGCTCGCCGAGGCGGCGCCCACGATGGCGCCGGTGACGGCCACCGCCATCGCGCTGCTGCTCTTCGTCGGCGCCTGCGGCAAGTCGGCCCAGCTGCCGCTGTTCGTCTGGCTGCCCGACGCCATGGCCGGCCCCACCCCCGTGTCGGCGCTCATCCACGCTGCGACGATGGTCACCTCCGGCGTCTTCCTCATGACCCGGGTGAGCCCGCTGCTGGCCCAGGCCTACGACTGGGCCCCCGACGTCGTCGCCTGGGTGGGGGTCATCACCGCGCTGTTCGCGGCCACGATCGCGGTGGCCCAGAACGACATCAAGAAGGTGCTGGCGTACTCCACCATCAGCCAGCTGGGGTACATGTTCCTGGCCGTCGGCACCGGCGCCTACGTGGCGGCCATCTTCCACATGGTCACCCACGCCTTCTTCAAGGCGCTGCTCTTCCTCGGCTCCGGCTCGGTCATCCACGGCATGGGCGACGAGCAGGACATGCGCCGCATGGGGAACCTGCGCAAGTACATGCCGATCACCGCCGCCACCTTCATCGTCGGCTGGCTGGCCATTGCCGGCGTCCCCCCCTTCGCCGGCTTCTGGTCGAAGGACGAGATCCTCCTCTACGCCTTCGACGCCAACCCGGCCCTCTGGGCGCTCGGGCTCGTGACGGCGCTGCTCACCGCGTTCTACATGAGCCGCCAGGTCTTCCTCGTCTTCTTCGGCGAGGAGCGCTACGACCAGGCCATCGCCGAGGGCCACACCGAGGCCGCCGACGAGTCCGCGGCGGCGCACGCCACCGCCGACGCCGAGGTCCACGACGAGGCCCACGCCGGCCATGGGCACGGCACCCATCCCCACGAGTCGCCCTGGCTGATGACCGCGCCGCTGGTGATCCTGGCCGGGCTGGCCATCGTGGGCGGCGGCCTCAACCTGCCCTTCACGCCCGATCTGCACCTCCTCGGCCACTGGCTCGAGCCGGTGCTGTACGGCAACGAGGCCCACATCGACGTCGAGACGGGCACGAAGGTCGGCCTCGCCGTGATCGCCGTCATCGTGGGCCTGGCCGGGATCCTCGCCGCCGGCGCCGTCTACCTGCAGAAGCGGGTCAAGGCCGTCGAGCCCGAGATCCTGGCCAACGGCTGGTACTACGACTCCTCCATCACGGCCTTCATGGGCGGTCCCGGCCGGGCCGGCTTCCAGGGCGCCGCCGACTTCGACAAGGACGTCGTGGACGGGGCCGTGAACGGGGTGGCCGCCCTCGTGCGAGGCGGCGGGCGCGGCCTGCGCTTCTTCCAGTCCGGCTACGTCCGGGGCTACGCCCTCGGCCTGGGGGTCGGCGTCGTCGTGCTCCTCGGCTACTTCCTCACCCGGGTCTCCTTCTGATGCTCACCACGATCCTCGCCTCCGAGGGCGGCCACGCCGTCGCCTCCTCCCCGCTCACCGTGGCGGTGGCCCTGCCCTTCGTCGGGGCGCTCGCCGTGGCCCTCATCCCCACCGCCCGGGCCGAGCTGCACCGCCTCGTGGCGCTGCTCTTCGCCGCCGGGACGGGGGCGGTGTCGATCTGGCTGCTGGCCGCCTTCGACGGGCACGACGCCGGCTTCCAGTTCGAGGTCGACCGCACCTGGATCGCCGACTTCGGCATCTCCTGGCACCTCGGCATCGACGGCATCTCGCTGTTCCTCGTCGTGCTGTCCGGGCTGCTGTTCCCGATCGCCATCCTGGCCGTGACCCCGCACCACGACCCCAAGCCGTACTACGCGTGGCTGCTCGTCCTGCAGGGCGGCTGCATCGGGGTGTTCTGCGCGCTGGACCTGTTCGTGTTCTTCGTGTTCTTCGAGATCGTCCTCGTCCCGATGTACTTCCTCATCGGCGGCTGGGGCTACGCCGATCGGGTCTACGCCGCCCTCAAGTTCTTCATCTTCACGATGGTCGGATCAGCCTTCATGCTCGTCGGCATCGTCGCCCTGGCCTTCCTCCACCGCGACGGCGTCGCCGAGGAGAACCAGGCCAAGGTGGCCGAGGTCCAGGCCCAGGCCCAGGACGAGATCAACAGCATCGTCACCGAGGCCCAAGCCCTCGACCAGAGCGACCCGGCCAGCCAGCGGACCCTCACCGAGATGTCCGGCCAGATCGACGACGTCAACGCCGACGCCCAGGCGAAGGTCGAGGCCCTGTCCAGCCCGAAGCTCGACTTCGACCTGGTGCACATCGCCGAGGCGCAGCACGTCAAGGACGACTCCTCGAGCGCCAACCCCTTCGACTGGAGCGCCGCCCGCTGGCTCTTCCTGGCCTTCGCCATCGCCTTCGCGGTGAAGGTGCCGTTGTTCCCGCTGCACACCTGGCTGCCCGACGCCCACACCCAGGCGCCCACGGCGGGCTCGGTGATCCTGGCCGGCGTGCTGCTGAAGCTGGGCACCTACGGCTTCGTGCGCTTCGGGCTCTACCTGTTCCCCGACGCCACGACGTTCTTCGCGCCCGCCTTCGTGACGCTCGGGGTCATCGGCATCATCTACGGCGCCATCGTCGCCACGATGCAGAAGGACCTGAAGCGCCTCGTCGCCTACTCGTCGGTGGCCCACCTCGGCTTCATCGCCCTCGGCACCTTCGCCCTCACCACCCAGGGGATCCAGGGCGGCGTGATGCAGATGGTCAACCACGGGATCTCGACTGGCGCCCTCTTCCTCCTCGTTGGCATGATCTACGACCGGCGCCACACCCGGGAGATCGCCGCCCTGAAGGGCCTGCAGAGGTCGGCACCGATCCTGGCCGGCGTCTTCACGCTGGTGATGCTGTCCTCGATCGGCCTTCCCGGCCTCAACGGCTTCGCCGGCGAGTTCCTCATCCTCGTGGGGTCCTTCCTCACCCGCCGCTGGTGGACCGTCGTGGCGGCAGCCGGCGTGATCCTGGCCGCCCTCTACCTGCTGTGGGCCTACCAGCGGGTCTTCCACGGCGAGCCGGACGAGGACAACGCCGACGTCGCCGACCTGACCTGGCGAGAGGGCCTCGTGATGGCGCCCCTCATCGGTCTCATCGTCTTCCTCGGCGTGTACCCCAAGCCGATGCTCGAGCGCATCGAGCCGTCCGTCCAGCGCCTGGTCGCCCACATCGAGGACAGCTCGGACTACGTCGAGCCGGAGGTCGCCCAACGGGGTCCCACCGAGTCCACCAGGACCGGTGACCACGCCGCCGACGACGCTCACGAGGAGGAGGCCGGCTGATGGGCGCCCTGCTCGCGCTGCTCTCGCAGCCCATCGACGATGCCCCCGGGAAGATCGCCCGAGTCGACGTGGCCTGGTCGGCCATCGCCCCGCTGCTGGTGCTGATCGGCGGGGCGCTCCTCCTCCTGGCCGCCGACGCCCTCAAGCGGCGCACCCCGCTCAAGGGGAGCTACGCCCTCGTCACCACGGTGATCTCCGGGGGCGCCATCCTGCTCGCCCTCCCGCTGTGGGACCGGGTCCAGGACCCGGCCGAGGGACCCTTCTCCACCCTGGGTGGCGCCTTCGGCGTCGACGGCTTCTCGATCTTCGCCACCATCGTGATCTGCGCGGCGGTCATCCTCGGCGGGCTCTCGCTCGACGGCTGGCTGCGCCGAGAGGGCATGGAGACGGCCGAGCCCTACGTGCTGATGCTGCTGTCGGCCTCCGGCGGCCTCGTCATGGCGTCGGCCAACGACCTCATCGTGATGTTTCTCGGCCTCGAGGTCCTCTCGCTGGCCGTCTACGTCCTGGCCGCCATGCACCTGCGCCGCACGACCTCCCAGGAGGCGGGCGTCAAGTACTTCGTGCTCGGGGCCTTCGCCTCGGCCTTCCTGCTCTACGGCATCGCCCTCGTGTACGGCGGCACCGGCTCGACCAGCCTCCTCGACGTCTCGGCCTTCCTGTCGGAGAACGTCCTCTCCGACAGCGGCCTCGTCCTGGCCGGCCTGGCCCTGCTCCTCGTCGGCTTCGGGTTCAAGGTGGCCGCCGTCCCCTTCCACTTCTGGACGCCCGACGTGTACCAGGGGGCACCGAGCCCGAGCGTCGTGTGGATGGCCAGCGGCGTGAAGGTGGCCGGCTTCGCCGGGCTGATGCGGGTCTTCTTCCTCGGCTTCCCCGCCTACCGCCTCGACTGGCAGCCCGTGGTCTACGGCCTGGCGGTGGCCACCCTCATCGTGGGTGCGGTGCTGGCCGTCGTGCAGACGGACGTGAAGCGCCTGCTCGCCTACTCGTCGATCAGCCACGCCGGCTTCGTGCTCGTAGGGGTGCAGGCCGCCTCGCAGCAGGGCGCCAAGGCCGCCCTCTTCTACCTGGCGTCGTACACCTTCATGGTGGCCGGCAGCTTCGGCGTCGTGGCCCTCGTCGGCCGGAAGGGCGACATCGGCCACCACCTCGACGACTACCGCGGCCTGGCCAAGGACCGTCCCGGCCTGGCCCTGCTGTTCGCCCTGTTCCTCTTCGCCCAGGGCGGCATCCCGCTGACCTCGGGCTTCTTCGCCAAGTTCTACGTGATCACCGCCGCCGTCGACGCGGGCTCCACCTGGCTGGCGGTCATCGCAATGCTGGCCTCGGTCATCTCGGTGTTCCTCTACCTGCGCATCATCGTCTCGATGTACATGGAGGCCGTCGAGGACGACCGCGTGCGCCGCCGCATCCCGATCCCGTTCAGCGCCGGCCTGGGCCTCGCGGTGTGCGCGATCGCCACCCTCGTCGTGGGGGTGTTCCCGAGCGTCCTCGCCGACCCCGCCGGCGACGCCACCCCGGCGCTCGTCGCCGATCCCGCCGCCACCGAGGCCCTCCCCGCCCCCTGAGGCCGGCGGCTCGCCCTACGGGGCCACGTCGATGCTGATGTCCGGCTGCCGCTTGGCGGCGTAGAGGGCGGCGTCGGCCCGCCGCAGCAGGTCGTCGGCGCCCTCGCCCGGGCGGGCGGCCGCGATCCCGACCGAGAGCCCGACCTCGACGGTCGTGCCGCCGACCTCGAACGGTGCGCCGGCCACCTCGGTGAGACGGTCGGCGACCTGGCGGGCGCCGTCCAGGTCCCCGCGGAGAAGGATCGTGAACTCGTCGCCCCCGATGCGGGCCAGCTCGTCACCCGGGCGGAGCACGGTCCGCAGCCGGGCCACGAGCTCGACCAGCACGGCGTCGCCGGCGGCGTGGCCCAGCTCGTCGTTCACCGCCTTGAAGCGGTCCATGTCGCAGAACAGCAAGACGGTGGGCCCACCGCTCTCGAGGGCGCGGTCGAGGTGCTCCCGGAAGCGGAGGCGGTTGCCGGTGCCCGTGAGGGGGTCATGGCTGGCGAGGTGGGCCAGCTGCTCGTGCTCGGCGCTGCGGACCAGCGTGAGCTGCACGTAGCGCAAGCAGCGGGTCGCCACCGAGTCGTGCGCGGTCACCGGCACCTGAGGGCGGTCGCGGCACACCGTCATGACCGCCGGGTCGAGGACCTCGTCGATGATGGGGAACGCCCAGATGCCCTCGATGCCGGCTGCCGTCGCCGCCGACCTCAGGTGCGGTTGTTCGAGGTCCTGGACCGCGGCGAAGACGGGCCGGCCCGTGATGGCCGCCTCGTGCCAGGGGGAGCCGGGCAGGGCTAGGCACTCCTCGGGCATGCCCCAGGCCGCCTGTCCGGCGAAGGTGCCGTCGCGGAAGCCGTGGTGGATGGCGGCGCCGGGTGACTCGAAGGACACGGCGACCGCCCGGGTGAGGGTGCCGAGCACCTGGGGGAGGGGATCGCCCGCCAGCAGGGAGGCCAGCGAGTCGTCGAGGTGGAGCTGGGCCTCCCACGGCATGAAGTACATGGCGATCCCGGCCACGTCGGGATCTGAGAGCAGGGGGACGGCCCCGATGGCCTGCCACGTGACGGTGCCGTCGAGGCGGACGATGGGGTAGACGGGCGGGACGCCGATCCCCACCTGCTCGTGGGCGACGAGGTCGGCCATCGAGGCGATGGCCTCCTCGACGTGCTCCGGGGGGAGGAACTCGACGATGTTGCGGCCGACCACCTCGTCCTTCGTGGCCCGGAAGTCGCGCTGGGCCGAACCGCCGAAGTAGGTGATCGTGCCGTCGTCGGCGATCACGAGGATGGGGATCGACAGCGTCTCGACGATGGTCCGGAACGCCGCGTCCGGCAGATCCCCGTTGCCACCCGTGCCCACGCGGCGCATGCTATCGGGCACCCTCCGTGCCGACCCCGGCCCACCGCCGGAGAGGGGAGCGATGAGAGGGTGGATGCAATGGAACGGCGGCGTCGGACGTCGAAGGCGCACGGACGTCGCTCGGGGCGTCCCGGCCGGTCTCGCCGGCCGTCCCGATCACGAAGGACCGCCGTGCGCCCTGGTCGTGCCCTGCCCACGATGCTCACCCTGCTGCTGGCCGGCGGGATCGCCGTCGGGGCCGGGCTGCTCGTCGGGAGCGGGGTGCTGACGAGCTCCACCGAGGTGGGGACCGAGGGGGGCGGCGAGGCCGAGGCCTCGACGAGCTCCACCACCGCGCCCCCGACCACGACCTCCACCATCGCCTCGACGACCACCACCACCACGCCGCCCACGACGACCACCACGGCCCCGCCCGCCGCAGCCGCCGACGGCACCCTCGAGCTGGGCGAGTCCGGGCCCGAGGTGGCCATGCTCCAGGGCCGGCTCTCCGAGCTCGGCTTCTGGCTGGGCCAGCCCGACGGCACCTATGGGCAGCTCACCCGCCAGGCCGTCATGGCCTTCCAGAAGGCCAACGGGCTGGGCCGCGACGGCCGCGCCGGGCCCGTCACCCTGGCCGCGCTGGGCCCGGCCGGCCGGCCCGAGCCGGTCGATCCATCGGGCAACCACCTCGAGATCGACCTCGACCGCCAGCTGCTGCTCGTCGTCGAGGGCGGCGCGACGCGGTGGGCCATCAACACCTCCACGGGCAGCGGCGAGGCCTACGCCAGCCCTGGGGGCGGCACCGCCGTGGCAACCACCCCCCGCGGCTCGTTCACGATCTACCGGCAAGTCGACGGATTGCGCGAGGCGCCGCTCGGCACGCTCTACCGGCCGAAGTACTTCCACGGCGGGATCGCGCTGCACGGATCGGGCAGCATCCCCGCCCACCCCGCGTCCCACGGCTGCGCCCGGGTCACCAACTCGGCCATGGACCTCCTCTGGGGGTCCGGCCTGGCCGAGGTCGGCACGCCGGTGCTCGTGCACTGATGGCGCTGCGTAGCCCGGTCCGCCCGCCGGGGTCCGGGGCCCCGTCGGCCCCGTGTCGACGTGCACCCCGCGCGGGGCGGCCCGTAGCATCGTGGGGCCGTCCGGAGCCCGTCGGCCGGGCCGCCCCTGCTCCGCTGGCCGCCGCCCACCCCTCGATGTCCCCTCCTCCCACCGCCGTTCCCGACGTCGAGCTCGTCGAGCTCGCGAGGGCAGGGGACCGCAGCGCGTTCGACACGCTCCTGCGTCGCCACGACGACCGCCTCCGGGGCCTCGCGTTCCGCCTCCTGGCCGATCGCTACGCCATGGACGACGCCCTGCAGGAGGCCTACGTCAAGGCCTACCGGGCGCTGCCCCGCTTCAGGGCCGGGAGCAACTTCGGCACCTGGCTCTACCGGATCACCTACAACGCCTGCATCGACGAGCTGCGCCGGCGCAAGCGGGCCCCCGTCACCACGGAGGAACCCACGGACCCGGTGTCCGGGCGGCCTGGCCCCGAGCGGGTGGTGAGCGCCTCGGAGACCGTCCGCGCCGCCCTGGCCCGGCTGCCGGTCGACCAGCGGGTGACCGTCGTGCTCGTCGACGGCGAGGGCTTCGACCACCAGGAGGCGGCCGAGATCCTGGGGGTGGCCCCCGGCACGGTGGCCTCCCGCCTGCACCGCGCCCGGGCCGCGCTCCGCCACATCCTGGGGGAGGAGGTGGGATGAGCGAAGAGCTCGTCGAACCGGATCTCGTGGTGCGCACCGCGCTGCAGCTGCTGCCTGTGCCCGACCACGGTCCCGACTTCTGGTATCGGGTGGCCACCGACCTCGACGTCGAGGAGGCCCTCCGCCTGACGGCCGACGCCGACGCCCCGGCGGTGCCAGCCGCGCCGGTGCGGGCCCGGTCCCCGCGCCGAGCGGCTCCGCCCACGGTGCCCCTCGTCGAGCTTGTGCCCGCCCCCGGCGCGGTCCCCCCGACGATGCGCCGCCGCTCCAACCTCGTCCTCTCGGCCGTCGCCGTCGCCGCCGCCATCGCCGTCGTCGTCGCCGGCACCTCGCTCGTGCGCTCCCGGACCGGGAGCGACGCCGCCACCGAGGTGGCCGAGGGGCCCGAGGAGACCACCACCTCCGAGGCGCCAGCCGCGTCCAGCTCGATCAGCACGCTGGCCGCCCCGCACGACGAGCCGGCCGTCGCCGCGGTGGTGGCGTGGGTGAACGCCCTCGGGCAGGGCGACGTCGACGCGGCGTGGTCGGCGCTGGGCCCTGCCTCCCAGGCCCACTGGGGGTCGAAGTCGGCGTTCACGGCCGAGCGCTCCGGTCTGGCGGAGGGCTATGGCGCCTGGTCGGCAGCCGATCCCGACGACATCCTGCTGACCCCGCTGTCCTCCAGCGGCGAGGGCGAGCTGGTCGTCGTCACCCTGGTCGGGACCCTCCAGCAGGAGGGTCCCGAGGTGGCCCGCGCCGATGCCTTCCCCGTGCGGATCGTGGACGGCACGGCCAAGGTGGAGCTCTTCGCCTACGCGGGCGAGCTCGAGGTCGTGGTCCCCGAGCCGGTCCCGGAGGGCGGCCGTCGCCCCGTCGTGGCCCCCGGCGACGAGCTCGTGGTGGTCGTCCCCTCGGACGCCGCCGCCCCGGTCATCCGGCTCGACGACGGCGAGGTCCTCGTGTGTGGTGATGCGCCGGGGACCCGGCTGACCGCCCTCGAGGGCTCGTCGGGCCGTCGCTGCGGCTACACCCCGAAGGGTGGGATCCCCAAGGGCCAGCGGGTGCTCACCGTGGCCTACACGTCGACCGACGGCGCCGAGGTGTCGGCGGAGTCGGTGCGTTTCACCGCCGCTTGAGCACCGCTGACGGGCCCCGGAGGCCCGTCCGGCGGCCATCTTGGACCCTCGTTCGCGCCTTCACTAGGCTCCCTCGCCGTGTCCGATCTCCTCCGCGACTACCTCACGGTCGCCATCTTTGGCGCCGTCGGAGCCGGGTTGGTGGCGCTGCTGATGGGCATCGGGTCGCTGCTGCGGCCCACCCGCCCACAGGCGGAGAAGTACATCAGCTACGAGTCCGGCGTGGACCCGGTCGGCTCCGGGTGGGGCCAGAGCCAGGTTCGCTACTACATCTACGCCCTGCTCTTCGTCATGTTCGACGTGGAAGCCGTGTTCATCTTCCCCTTCGCCACGCGGGTCGATGCCTACGAGTGGTTCGGTCTCGTCGAGATGGCCGTGTTCATCGTGATCCTGGCCCTCGGCCTGGTCTACGCCTGGAAGAAGAAGGTGCTGCGATGGGTGTGACCCCGGTGGACGGCGCCTGATGGGTCTCGTCGAGAGCGGCAAGATGCCCAAGCCGCTCACCAAGCTGCTGAACCTGAGCCGCAAGTACTCCGTCTGGGCCTACCAGTGGGGCCTCGCCTGCTGCGCCATCGAGATGGGAGCGGCCTTCGCGTCCCCCCGCTACGACGTGATGCGCCTCGGCGTGATCCCGTTCCCGGCCAGCCCCCGCCAGGCCGACCTCGTCATCATCTCCGGCACGGTCACCGACAAGATCGTCCCCGCCATCCGCCGCCTCTACGAGCAGATGCCCGACCCCAAGTACGTGATCTCGATGGGCAGCTGCACCAACTGCGGCGGTCCGTACTGGGACAGCTACTCCGTGACCAAGGGCGTCGACCAGATCGTCCCCGTCGACGTGTACGTGCCCGGCTGCCCGCCGCGGCCCGAAGCCCTCATCGAGGGCATCGTGCTGCTGCAGGAGCGCATCCAGAACGAGGACATGGCCGCCCGCTGGAAGGGTGAGGAGCGCGGGGAGCCGATCGTCATTGGCTGACGACGTCACCACCACCGAGGAGGCCGCGCCCGAGGTCGTCACCGACGACCGCCGGGAGGCGCTGCTGGGGGAGCTCACCGAGCACCTGGGCGACGCCCTCGTCGACTCGCTCATCAAGCCCGGGCTGGGCCTATGGGTCCGCGTCACCACCGACGCCTGGGCCGAGGCGGGCCTGGTCGCTCGGGACAAGGCCGGCCTGCGCTTCTTCGACTTCCTCTCCGCCATCGACTGGCTTCCCTCTCCCTACGGCCGGTACGAGGACTCGTCGGTCGACGTGCCCTTCCCGCCGCCGATGCCCGATCGCTCGGCCGCCGTGCCCGGCTACACGGGCGGCGACACCCGCCTGCAGGTGCTGGCCTCCGTGGCCAAGCCGGGGACGGACCTGCGCCTGTTCCTGAAGGCCGACCTGCCCGACGAGGAGCCGCGGATCGGCACCTGGATCCACAACTACGCCGGCGCCGCGTGGCACGAGCGCGAGGCCCACGAGATGTTCGGGATCACCTTCGAGGGCAACCCGGACCTCCGCCACATCTACCTCCCCACCGAGTTCGAGGGCCACCCGCTGCGCAAGGAGTTCCCGCTCCTCGCTCGCGTCGTGAAGCCCTGGCCCGGCATCGTCGACGTGGAGCCCATGCCCGGCGAAGAGGCCGACGACAGCGAGACGGAAGAAGGAGGCGACGCGTGACGCTGCTCACCGACGCCCAGCAGCTGGCCTTCGCCAACGCCCAGGCCGCCGACGGCCGCGTGAACGTCGAGCTCGAGACCGACGACGGCATGACCCTCAACATGGGTCCCCAGCACCCCGCCACCCACGGCACGCTGCGGCTCATCGCCCGCCTCGACGGCGAGCAGGTCGTGTCGGCCGACGTCGCCTGCGGCTACATGCACCGCGGCTACGAGAAGCTCTGCGAGGTCCGCTCCTACCCGCAGGTCACCACGCTGGTGAACCGGATCGACTGGCTCGGCAGCTTCGCCAACGAGGTGCCGTTCATCCTCGCTGCCGAGCAGCTGATGGAGATCGAGGCCCCTGACCGGGCCAAGTGGATCCGCACCATCCTCTTCGAGATGTCCCGGCTGGCCAACATCAGCCTCTTCATCGGCGACCTCGCCCTGCAGCTCGGGGCCCAGACCCCGGCCTTCCTCGCCTTCCGCGACCGCGAGTTCGTCCTCAACCAGATCGAGTCGGTCACGGGCGGGCGCTTCCACCCGAACTTCGACCGCATCGGCGGCCTGAAGGACGACCTCCCGAAGGGCTGGCTGGCCGACACCAAGGCCGCGATGGTCCGCATCCGCGAGTTCTGCGACCTCATGGACGACCTCGTCTACGGCAACGAGATCTTCCAGATGCGCATGCGCGGCATCGGCATCGTCCCGGCCCAGACCGCGCTCTCGTACGGGCTCTCCGGGGCCAACCTGCGCGGCTCCGGGGTCGACTGGGACCTGCGCCGCGACGCCAACATCGGGCTGGCCTACGACCAGGTCGACTGGAAGGTCTGGACCCACCCCGACGGCGACTGCTTCTCCCGCTCGTGGGTGCGCCTCCAGGAGGTCCGCGAGGCCACCAAGATCATCGACCAGCTCTGCGACAGCCTGCCGGGCGGGGCGATCATGGCCAAGGTCCCGCGCATCATCAAGGTGCCCGAGGGCGAGGCCTACATCGCCACCGAGAACCCCCTCGGCGAGATGGGCTACTACGTGGTCTCGAAGGGCGACACCGGGCCCTTCCGCGTGAAGATCCGCACGGCCAGCTTCAACAACATCTCCATCGTCCCGTGGCTGCTGAAGGGCGTCTACGTGCCCGACATCATCGCCATCCTGGGCAGCCTCTACTTCATCCTCGGGGACATCGACCGGTGACTGCCTCGGTGCTGGCCCTCGACTGGGGCAACTACTGGCAGCAGTCGATCTTCCGCGTCCTCGGCGCGGCCATCTTCGTCATCCTCGGCGCCGGCACGTTCGTCATCGCTTTCCTCTTCAAGATGATGAGCTACATGCAGAGCCGCCTCGGCCCGATGGAGGCCGGCCCCCACGGCACCCTCCAGCTGGTGGCCGAGGTGGGGAAGTGGCTCCAGAAGGAGGACCTCGTCCCCGACCGGGCCGACGCCAAGCTCTTCAAGCTGGCGCCCTACATCGTCCTGGCGTCGACGTTCCTCCTGGCCGTGGTCATGCCCTTCGGGCCCGACGCCTACTTCGTCAACGTCGACACCGGCATCTTCCTGGCCCTCGGCCTGTCGTCCATCTCGGTCCTCGGCATCCTCGTGGCTGGCTGGGCGTCGGCCAACAAGTACTCCCTCATCGGCGGCCTGCGGGCGGCCGGGCAGCTGATCGCCTACGAGCTCCCGATGGTGCTGGCCGTCGTGGGCGTGGTGATCCAGGCCGGCACGCTCAACCTCCAGGGGATCGTCGCCGCCCAGCACGAGGGCGACATCTTCGGCTGGGGCGGGATCGGCAACCCGTTCATCCTCACCCAGCTCGTCGGCTTCGTGGTGTTCATGGTCGCCACCCAAGCCGAGCTGGCCCAGACGCCCTTCGACATGCCGGTGGCCGAGTCCGAGATCGTGACCGGCTACATGACGGAGTACTCCGGCATGCGGTTCCTGCTCTTCTTCATCGGTGAGTTCGCCACCGCCGCGGTCTTCGCCGCCCTGGCCTCGACGCTGTTCCTCGGGGGCTGGGCGGTGCCGTTCGTCGACCTGGACGAGAACGCGATGAACGTCGTGGGCCCGATCGTGCTCCTGGTGAAGATGATGATCGTCGGCACCCTGATCTTCTGGGCCCGCTTCACCTTCCCCCGGTTCCGGGAGGACCAGCTGCAGTCCTTCGCCTGGAAGGCGCTCATCCCGATCTCCCTGGTCAACATCCTGGCCACGATGGTCCTGAAGGTGGCGTTCTGATGCCCCGCCCCACCCCCAAGCTCCCGTTGAAGGGCCTCTTCGTCGGCCTCAAGGCCACGATGGGGATCTTCCTCAAGACGATGTTCCCCAAGCGGGGCATCAAGACGCTCCTGCCGGCCCCCACCATCGGTGCGGTCACCGTGCAGTACCCCCACAAGAGCCCGCCCGAGATGCCCGCCCCCCGGGCGCGGGGCGTCATCGCCCTGAAGTCGGAGAACTGCACGGTCTGCATGCTGTGCGCCCGCAGCTGCCCGGACTGGTGCATCTACATCGAGGGCCACAAGACCAAGGCCCCGCCCCGTCGGCCCGGCGGCAAGGAGCGCACCGTCAGCGCCCTCGACCGCTTCGACATCGACTACGCGCTCTGCATGTACTGCGGGATCTGCGTCGAGGTCTGCCCGTTCGAGGCGCTGTTCTGGAGCCCCGAGTTCGAGTACTCCGAGCCCCGGCTGGCCGACCTCCTCCACGACGAGGCCCGCCTCAACGAGTGGATGGAGACCGTCCCCGAGTTCGAGCCCTACGAGGCAGGCTCCACGGCCAAGGTCAAGAAGGTCCCCCGCTGATGGTCGCCCAGAACATCTTCTTCTACGCCTTCGCGGCGATGATCGTGTTCAGCGCCGTGCGCGTCGTCACGAGCACGAACGTCGTGCATGCCGCCCTCTACCTGGTGGCCGTGCTGGCCGGGGTGAGCGCCCAGTACATCCTGCTGGCCGCCGAGTTCGTGGCCGCCACCCAGGTGCTCGTCTACATCGGCGCCGTGATGGTGCTCTTCCTCTTCGGCATCATGCTCACCCGCACCCGGATCGGGCAGGACCAGGAGCTCACCCACAAGCACTGGTGGACGGGTCTCGTCACCGCCCTCGTCCTCTTCGGCGTGATGGCCTACGCCCTCATCGACGAGTGGGGCTGGTCGGACCACCCGCTGCCCGCCGACACGCGGCTGAGCGTCGTGAACGGCTCGAACACGGCCACCGTCAGCGACGCCGTCTTCAGCACCTACCTGCTGCCCTTCGAAGCGATCTCGGTCCTGCTCCTCGCCGCCCTCGTGGGCGCCATCGTGCTGGCCCGGAAGGACTGAGCGTGGACGACCTGCTGCTCAACCAGTTCCTGCTGCTCGGCGCCGTGCTCTTCTGCACCGGCGTCTACGGCGTCATCGCCCGCCGCAACTCGGTGCTGGTGCTGATGTCGATCGAGCTCATCCTCAACTCGGTGAACATCAACCTCCTCGCCTTCGGGGCCATCCACGGCTCCATCGCGGGCGCCGTGTTCGCGCTGTTCATCATCGCCGTGGCCGCCGCCGAGGTCGGCGTCGGCCTCGCCATCGTCCTGCTCATCTACCGCAACCGCCGCTCCGTCGACCTCGACGACCTGGCGCAGATGAAGGGCTGACGAGGACCCCCGATGCTCGACTCCGCCTGGATCATCCCCCTCATCCCCGCCGCGTCGTTCTTCCTGATCCTGTTCTTCGGCAAGCGGATGCCGAGGAAGGGCTCGGAGATCGGCATCGCCGCGCTGGCCATCTGCTTCGTCCTCGCCATCGCCACGAACATCCAGTGGTTCCAGCACGTCGACGACGCCGAGCACGCCGCCCACGCCACCACCGAGGAGCACGGCACCGAGAGCGAGGGCACCGACGCCGAGCACGGCCTCGCCCCGGCCACCGGGGTCGCCGACGGTGAGCAGGCGGCCCCCGTCGCGGCGGCCAGCACGGAGGTGGCCGAGGAGACCGAGCACGCGGAGTTCTCCGTCGAGCCCATCCACAAGACCTGGACGTGGTGGTCGAACGGCGGCGTGGACTTCACCGCCGGGATGCTCCTCGACGGCCCCGGCGTGCTGATGCTCTTCGTCGTCACGCTGATCTCGCTGCTCGTGCACATCTACAGCACGGACTACGTCAACGGCGACCGGCGCTACACGCACTACTTCGCCTTCCTGTCGCTGTTCACGGCCTCGATGCTCGGGCTGGTCATGAGCGAGAGCACGCTCCAGCTGCTCACCTGCTGGGAGCTGGTCGGCCTCTGCTCGTTCGCCCTGATCGGGCACTGGTGGGAGGAGAAGCCGAACTCCGACGCCGCCCTCAAGGCGTTCCTCACCAACCGGGTCGGCGACATCGGCCTCATCTGCGGCGTCATCATCCTGTTCTTCGGTGCCGGCGAGACCTTCGACATCCTGACCATCAACCAGATGGCCGTCGCCGGCGACATCAGCCACCTCGTGCTCCTGGTCGGTGCCTGCTCCCTGCTCGCCGCCGTCATGTCGAAGTCCGGGCAGTTCATCCTCCACACCTGGCTGCCCGACGCCATGGCCGGCCCCACCCCCGTCTCCGCCCTCATCCATGCCGCCACGATGGTCGTGGCCGGCATCTTCATGGTGGGTCGCCTCTACGGCGTGTTCTTCCAGGGCCTGTCGATCGGCGTCTCGAGCGTCAACCTCCTCGCCGTCATCGGCGGGGTCACCGTGATCGGCGGCGCCGGGCTGGCCTTCGTCCAGTCCGACATCAAGAAGGTGCTCGCCTACTCGACGGTCTCGCAGCTGGGCTACATGGCCATGGCCCTCGGCGTCGGGGCCTGGACGGCGGCCTTCTTCCACCTCTTCACCCACGCCATGTTCAAGGCCGGGCTGTTCCTCGGCTCCGGCTCGGTGGCCCACTCCGTGCACTCCTTCGACATGAAGCAGGACATGGGCGGCATGAAGCGCTTCATGCCGAAGACCTACGCCACCTTCCTGATCTGCACCGGGGCCCTCATCGGCCTCTTTCCGCTGGCCGGCTTCTGGTCAAAGGACGAGATCCTGGCCGGGGCCTCCCAGCTCGGCGGCGAGGGCGCCTACACGGCCTTCCTCGTCGTGGGGTCCATCGGCGCCTTCATGACCGCCGCCTACATGACCCGCTGCATCTACCTCACCTTCCACGGTGAGCCCCGCGGCCACGCCGCCGACCCCCACCACCCGCCCCACGAGTCGGGCCCCCGGATCGTCGTGCCGCTGTACATCCTCTCGGCGCTGGCCATCGTGGCCGGCTTCGCCAACCTCCCCAACACCGGCGTGCTCGAGTTCGTGCCCGACTCGTTGGCCCTGCGCTTCGAGCACTTCTACGAGCCCAAGGGCGAGTACTTCCCCGCCGCCCTCGAGAGCTTCACCCACCCCACCTTCAGCATCGGCATCGCCCTGATCTCCACGGTGATCGGGCTGCTCGGCATCGGGCTGGCCTACGCCTGGTACTGGCAGGGCCTCGGCCCCCACGGGATCACGAAGCGCAACCGCCTGGCCCGAGCCGGCCACACCTTCCTGGTCGAGAAGTACTACTTCGACCGGCTCTACACCGACGTCATCGCCGGTTCGGTCAAGGGCCCGATCGCCCGGGCCGCGAACTGGGTCAACCAGAACGTGCTCGACGGCGTCGTCAACGGGGTCGGCAAGCTGGGCGTCGGCACAGGGCGCTTCGTGTACGAGCGCATCGACCAGGGCATCGTCGACACCATCGTCAACGGGAGCGGGGCCGCCGCCGAGGGCAGCGGCCAGGGACTCCGCCAGATCCAGACCGGGCGGGTGCAGCAGTACGCAGCGCTCCTCTTCGCCGGCGCGGCCGTCCTGGCCGCCGTCTTCATCGTCGTCATCTAAGGAACCAGGACCGAGAACGGGACCATGGACAACAACCAATTCCTGACCGACTGGGGGCTCAGCCTCATGGTGTTCCTGCCGCTGGCAGGGGCGCTCCTGATGATGCTGATCCCGAAGGCCGACGAGGGGACGCACAAGGTCGTCGCCCTCCTCGCCTCACTGGGCTCGGCCGCCTTCGGCATCGCGATGATGGCGGACTTCAACTACGACAAGGCCGGCGCGATGCAGTTCGTCGTCGACAAGTCGTGGATCGAGGTCATCAGCTCCCGCTACCAGATGGGGATGGACGGGCTGGCCCTGCCCCTCGTCGCCCTCACGCTGCTCATCACGCCGCTGGTCATCATCTACAGCTGGCACCACTTCCCCGAGCCCCGGAACCCCAAGGCGTTCCTGATCCTCATCCTTGTGCTGCACACCGGCATGCTCGGCACCTTCGTGGCGCAGGACCTGATCCTGTTCTTCGTCTTCTTCGAGGTCGTGCTGCTGCCGATGTACTTCATGATCGGCGTGTGGGGCGGCGAGCAGCGCCAGTACGCCTCGATCAAGTTCTTCGTCTACACGTTCTTCGGCTCGGCCCTGATGCTCGTCAGCTTCGTGGCCCTGTTCTTCATCACGGGTGCCCACACGTTCTCCATGAGCGAGCTCGCCGGTGAGGTGGCTCAACGCAGTGCCGCCGGTGACATCGCGCTGTCCACGCAGGTGCTGATCTTCGGAGGCATGTTCATCGGCTTTGGCATCAAGGTGCCGATGTTCCCCTTCCACACCTGGCTGCCCGACGCCCACACCCAGGCCCCCACCCAGGGCTCGGTGATCCTGGCCGCCGTGCTCCTGAAGCTCGGCACCTACGGGTTCATCCGGGTCGCCCTCGGCATCCTCCCCGAGGCCGCCGTCGAGTGGGCCCCGTGGATCGGCCTCCTCGCCGTCATCGGCATCATCTACGGCGCCCTCGGCTGCCTGGCCCAGACCGACATGAAGCGGCTCATCGCCTTCTCATCGGTGGCCCACATGGGCTTCGTGATGCTCGGCATCTCCACCCTCACCGACTTCGGTCTCAACGCGGCCGTGTTCGGCTCGGTGGCCCACGGCCTCATCACCGGCATGCTCTTCTTCGTGGCTGGCTCGGTGAAGGAGCGCTACCACACCCTCGAGATCAAGCGTCTCGGCGGCATGCTGCTGAAGATGCCGAAGCTGGGCTGGATCCTGGGCTTCGTGTCGATGGCCTCCCTCGGCCTGCCCGGCCTGGCCGGCTTCTGGGGTGAGGTGCCGGCCATCCTGGCCGCCTACAACCCGGCGCCGGGCCTGCCCGAGGAGACCTTCCGCACCTTCATGGTGATCGCCGCCGTCGGCACCGTGCTGGCCGCCGGCTACCTCCTCTGGCTCTACCAGCGCACGACCTTCGGTACGACGAAGGCCGAGTTCGAGGACGTCGATCTGCCCGACGTCACGACCACCGAGTGGATCGCCTGGCTCCCGCTCCTCGCGCTCATCCTGGTGCTCGGCGTCTACCCGCACCTGCTCTTTCAGGTGACCGACCCGGCCATGACCGCCATGGGCGACGTCTTCACGGCCCTGGGCAAGTAGGACCTGATGCTCGCCGCCCTCCTCCAGCAGGGAACCCCCTTCCTCCGACCAGAGGTCGACTTCCACGCCTTCGCGCCCGAGATCGTCCTCGTAGGGGCGCTGGTGGCGGTCCTGCTGGTCGACCTCTTCACGCCGGAGAGCTCACGCGGCATCGTCCCCCAGGTGGCCGGCATCGGCCTGCTGGCCAGCATCGTCCCCGTGCTCACCCTCGCCCTCGACGGCACCGACCGCTCGATGTTCGGCGGCGCCTACGCGGTGGACAACTTCTCCCTCGTGCTCAAGGCCCTCTTCCTCGTGGCCGGCTACATCGTGGTGCTGCTGTCGACGAACTACATCGCCGAGGGCGACTACCACGAGGGCGAGTACTACTTCCTGCTCCTGTCGTCGGTCCTCGGCATGACGCTCATGGCGTCATCGCGCGACCTGATCTCGATCTTCGTGGCCCTCGAGCTGCTCTCCATCCCCGCCTACATGCTGGCGGGCTGGCGCAAGCGTGACCCCAAGGGCAACGAGGCGGGCGTGAAGTACTACCTGATGGGCGTCTTCGCCTCGGCGATCATGCTCTATGGCATGTCGCTGCTCTACGGGCTCTCCGGGAGCACGCTGCTCACCGACATCGGTGCCGCCGTCAGCGGCCCCGAGACGTCGCCCGCGCTGACCCTCGGCGTGCTGTTCGTGCTCATCGGCTTCGCCTTCAAGGTCTCGGCCGTGCCCTTCCACACCTGGGCGCCGGACACCTACGAGGGCGCCCCCACCCCGATCGCCGCCTTCCTCGCCGTCAGCTCCAAGGCGGCTGGCTTCGTGGCGCTCCTCCAGCTGGCGCTGGTGGCCTTCCCCGGGCGCGACGACGTCGTCGGCCCGTTCATCTGGGTCCTGGCCGTCCTCACCATGACCGTCGGCAACCTGATCGCCCTGCGCCAGACGAACATCGTGCGCCTGCTCGCCTACTCGGGCATCGCCCAGGCCGGCTACATGCTGGCCCCGCTGGCGGTCATGGGCACCAACGCCGACGGCGCCCTGCGGGCCATCGTCACCTACCTGCTCATCTACGCGGCCACCAACCTCGGGGCATTCGCCGTGGTGCTGGCCGTGGCCCGCAAGACCCGCAGCGCGGAGATCTCCACCTGGGGCGGCCTCTTCGAGTACGCACCGGGCCTCACGGTGCTCATGAGCGTGTTCGTGTTCAGCCTCGCCGGCATCCCCCCGCTCGGCGGCTGGCTGGCCAAGTTCGTGATCTTCCGCTCGCTCGTCCAGCCCGATCTCACCGTCGGCGGCGTGTCGCTGGCCATCATCGTCGGCATCAACTCGGTGGTGGCGCTCTACTACTACGCCAACATCGCCCGGGAGATGTGGATGAAGCCGGTCCCCGACGGGGACCGCACCGCGGTGCGGGTCCCGTTCTCGATCGGCGCCGCGCTGGCCATGACCGTCGTGGTCACCCTCGTCTTCGGCGTCAGCAACCTGGCCACCCGCTTCGGGGACCTGGCCAGCTTCCTGCCCACCTGACCCCGGCGGGGCGGCGCTCAGTCGCCGGCCTCGGTCTCCTCGTCGACCTGCTCGCGGGGCCCGCCGTCCCACCACGCCTCGACCTTGCTGCGGTGGTCGTCGCCCTCGAAGGACACCTCGACCCCGTTGCCGTGGGACGGCTCCACCTCGACGGAATAACCGGGGTTGGGGTTGGCGACGACGACGGTGACGCCGCTCGGTGAAAAGCGCAGCGTGGCCGTGCCGCCCCGCAGCGGGTAGGTGCGGGTTTCGCCTGCGGCGGTGGTCGGGCTGGCTGCGGTGGTCGGCACCGCCGCGGTGGTGGGCGGGGAGGCCGTGGTCGTGGTGGTCGCTCCCGGGGCCAGGGTGGTGGTGGGCTGGGTGGAGGACGTGGAGGTCTCGACGGCCAGCTCCTCTCGGACCTGCTCGGCGCTGAGGGGGGCCGGCCGATCGCCGGTGACCTGGTTGCCGACCCGGCTCACGGCCGCCATGGCCAGCGCCACGGCCAGCACCCCCGCGGCCACCCACGCCGCGATGAGGAGCCCGGGCCTGCGCACGGTCCCATCCTGCCCCGCCGCCCGTGAAGGGGCGGGCAAGACCGTCCTAAGCCTCGGTAAAGCCCGGGGCTGCGGCGCGCCCACGCGAGGGGCCACGGCGTAGCGTCCCCCTCGTGGCATCCGTGCTCGTGATCGAGGACGACCAGCGCATCCGCGAGGTCGTGGCCACCGCCCTCACCGCCTCGGGCCACGCCGTGCGGGCCGAGGCCCGTGGCGCGGAGGGCCTGGCGGCGGTGGTGGACTGGAAGCCCGACGTCGTGGTGCTCGACCTCGGCCTGCCCGACCTCGACGGTGTCGACGTGCTGCGCATGCTCCGGGGCGTGTCGACGGTCCCGGTGATCGTCGCCACCGCCCGGGACGACGATGCCGAGGTGGTCCGGGTGCTCGATGCCGGTGCCGACGACTACGTCGTCAAGCCCTACTCGGCCTCCCAGCTCGACGCCCGCATCCGGGCCGTCCTCCGCCGGGCCGGCACCGCCGAGGCCACCACGGGCGAGCTCGAGGTGGGGGACCTCCACCTCGACACCCAGCGCCGGGTGGCCTCGCTGGCCGGCACCGTGCTCGACCTCTCCCGCATGGAGTTCGACCTCCTGGCCCACCTCATGCGGCGATCGCCCGAGGTCGTCTCCCGGCGGGAGCTGCTGGCCGAGGTCTGGCGCCAGCCCCACGGGGGCGGGGACAAGACCATCGACGTCCACCTGTCGTGGCTACGCCGCAAGCTCGGCGAATCCGCCGGGTCCCCGCGCTACCTCCACACCGTGCGCGGCGTCGGCATCAAGCTCGATGCCCCGGAGGCCTGAGGTGCGGCGCCGCCTCCTCGTCGTCACGCTGGCCGTCACCACGCTCCTCGTAGCCGCCTTCGCCATCCCGCTCGGGATCCTCGTGCGAGACGTGGCCCGAGACCGGGCCATCACCGACGCCGAGCGCGACATGTCCTCCCTCGTGCCCCTCCTGGCCGTCAGCTCGGAGCCAGCGGTCCTCGAGGAGGCCCTGGAGCGCACGGCGGCCGGCACCGACGGCCGGCTCGGCCTCTGGCTCCCCGACGGGCAGCGCATCGGCGACCAGCGGGGAGCCGACCCGGACGACCTGGCCCTGGCCCGCGATCGGGGGATCGCCTTCTCCCGTGCCCACGACGACGGCGTCGACGTCTACACCCCGGTGGTGGTGGCCGAGGGGGCGGTGGTCGTCCTGCGGGTCCACATCCCGAACGCGCTCCTGCGCGACGGCGTGGCCACGGCCTGGGCCATCTTGGCCGTGCTGGCCGTCGGGTTGCTGGCGGTCGCCGTCATCGGCAGCGACCGGCTGGCCCGCAGCGTCACACGACCGGCCGTCGCCCTGGCCGCGACGGGTCGCGCCCTGGCCGAGGGCGACGCCTCCGCTCGGGCCGAGGTCGACGGCCCACCCGAGATCGCTGAGGTGGGGGCGGCCCTCAACCTCCTGGCCGATCGCATACACGAGCTCCTGGCGGCGGAGCGCGAGCGGGTGGCCGACCTCTCACACCGGCTCCGCACCCCGCTGACGGCCCTGCGCATGGACGCCGAGGCCGCCGGCGCACCGGCCGTCATCGCCGACGTCGACCGGCTGGAGTCGGAGGTGACCGAGCTCATCCAGGCCGCTCGGCGCCCCCTGCACGAGACCGTGCAGGCCGTGTGCGACCTCACTGAGGTGGCCACCCGGCGAGCTGAGTTCTGGGGGGCGCTGGCCGACGACGACGGGCGGTCCTGGACCTGCACCGTCACCCCTCCGGGCCCCCATCGCGTGCGCCTCACCGAGCCCGATGCGGCCGCCGCGGTGGACGCGCTCCTCGGCAACGTGTTCGCCCACACCCCCGAGGGCACGCGCTACGCCGTCTCCGTGTCGCGGGCGGGAGATCGCGTCGTCCTGTCCGTGGAGGACGCCGGGCCGGGCATCGACGATCCCGAGGCCATCGGGCGGGGCCAGAGCTCGGCCGGCTCAACCGGCCTCGGGCTCGACATCGCGGCCCGGGCGGCGGCCGCCGCCGGTGGATCGATGCGGGTGCAGCGGGGCCACTGGGGCGGCGCCCGGGTCGTGCTCGACCTGCCCGCCCTGGCGGAGGGCGCGTGACGCCCGTCGAGGTCTCGGTGCGGGCCCGCATCGAGCGCCACGGCCCGATCCCCTTCGAGGAGGTCATGGCAGCCGCCCTCTACGACCCTGCGGCCGGCTTCTACACGACCGAGGGCCGGGCCGGCCGCCGGGGTGACTTCATCACCAGCCCCGAGGTCGGACCGCTCTTCGGCGAGGTCGTCGCTCGCGCCCTGGACGCCTGGTGGACCGACGCCGGCCGGCCGGAGACCTTCGTCGTCGTGGAGGCAGGGGCCGGCCCCGGCACCCTCGCCCGCTCCGTCGTGCGTGCCGCGCCGGCGTGCGGGGCGGCCCTGCGGTACGTCCTCGTCGAGTCGTCGCCGGCCCAGCGCGCCCTGCACGCCGGGCACCTCCCGCTGGAGGACGCGGTGGCTGCCTTCCCCACCCCGCCCGATCCCGACGCCGACCACCCCGGGCACCCGTTGCCGCCCGGCCCGATCGTCGTGTCGCTGGCCGAGCTGCCCCGGCTCGACGGCCCCTGCGTGGTGCTCGCCAACGAGCTTCTCGACAACCTGCCCATCGGCGTCGCCGAGCGCACCGCCGACGGCTGGGCCGAGGTCCACGTGGGGCTCGACGGAGACCGGCTGGTCGAGGTGCCCCTGCCGCTCGCCACGGCGCAGGCGGGCCACCTCGAAGCGGTCGCCCCCACGGCGGCGATCGGGGTGCGGCTGCCCCTGCCCCGGGCGGCCAACCGCTGGCTGGCCGACGCCCGTGCGCTGGCCGGCCCGGGAGGGCGCGTCGTCGTCGTCGACTACGGCCGTCCCGCCGCCGACCTCGCCGCCCTCCCCACGACCGGCTGGTTGCGGACCTACCGGCAGCACGCCCGGGGCGGCCCGCCGCTGGAGGCGCTCGGCACCCAGGACATCACGGCCGAGGTCGCCACCGACCTCCTCGACCCCTCGCCCGATCGGGATCGCTCGCAGGCCGAGTGGCTCCACGCCCACGGCCTCGACGAGCTGGTGGAGGAGGGCCGGCGCACCTGGGTCGAGCGGGCCGGCATCGGGGACCTCGCCGCGGTGCGGGCCCGGAGCCGCATCACCGAGGCCGAGGCGCTGATCGACCCGGCCGGCCTCGGTGCCTTCCGGGTGCTCGAGTGGGGTCCCTGACCGAGCCCGTGCCGCGGGCCTTGTCGGGTCAGGCGGCGGTCGACGTGTCCTCGACGGCGCGGACCGGTCGAGCGGGGATGCGAGCGGGCCGGACCGCCTTGGCCGGGGCCAGCCACCGGTAGACGGTGAAGAACATCATGGTGCCCACGGCGGCGACCGCCACCCAGGCGAAGGCACCCGAGCTGGTGTCGGTCCCGGCCGTGAAGCCGTGGACGGTCGACAGGACCGCCACGAGGTAGCTCGACAGGTGGATGGTCCGCCAGGCTCGCTTGGGCAGGCGGCGCATCTGGAGCGAGGTCACCTCGATGGCCAGCAGGAGCCACATGGAGATGACGCCCCACGCCACCGCGGTCGGGCGCCAGGACGTCGCGAAGGGCACGAGCACGTCGGCCACACCGAAGTGCACGTAGGTGTCGGCCACGATGCTGGCCACGTGGCCGGCGGTGAAGGCGACCGTGAGCCCGCCGGCCCACCGGTGCAGGGCCAGCAGCCACGGGGCGCGGGGTCGCGGGCCGAGGGCCCGGGTGGCCAGGGCCAGCCCGAGGACGATGGACGCGACGGCCAGGCCCCAGGCCACGAGTCCCGTGGCCCGAGAGAGGTACCACCACAGCTTCGGGTCCATCACCGCACCTCCATCGGGGGCACCCAGCAGAGCGCCGCCACGTCTCCGACCAGGGCCGGCGGCCCCGCCGACGGCACCACCAGCGCGTCGACGTCGTGCCGAGCCAGCACGTCGCACGCCTCAGCGACGGAGCCCGTCACCAGCGCCGCCTTGGCCAGCACCTCCGCCGGCGCCGCCCGTCCTGCTACCACGGTCACGCTGACGACCTCTCCGCTGGTCGGCCGTCCGGTGCGAGGGTCGATCAGGTGGTGGGCGTGGCGCGCCCCGTCGCTCCAGCGCCGCCGGAGCGTGCTCGACGTCGCCACCGCGCCCTCGGTCAGCCCGAGCACGGCCAGCTGGCTCCCGTCGCGGAGGTCGTCGACGGCGATGGGCCACCCCTCACCCTGGGGCGGCCGACCCCAGGCGCGGAGGTCGCCCCCGAGGTCGACGAGCCCACCGCGGTGGTGCTGCAGCTGCTGGGCCAGCAGGTCGGCCGTCCAGCCCTTGCCGATGCCCCCGAGGTCGATCCGCACCTGCGGCGGCAGCCGGACCATGCCGGCCCGCCGGTCAAGGTCGATCTCCCCGCACCCCGGAGCGGGGGCTCCCGTCCCGATCGGACCGTGCCCGGTCGCCCGGTCGCGGTCGTACCCGGCCGCCTCGAGGGCGGCGAGCACCGTCGGATCGAAGCGCCCCTCGGTGGCCGCCCACCAGCGGCAGGCGGCGTCGACGAGCTCGATCGTCTCGGGGTGCACCGCCACCGCGCGGCCCCCGGCGGCGTTGAGGCGGCTGACGTCGCTGCCGTCGCGGAACCGGCTCCAGCGAGCCTCGAGCTCCGCGACGCGCGCCTCGGCGGCGTCGAGGGCCTCCTCGGCATCGGGACCGGCGACCCAGGCCCGCACGGTGGTCCCCATGGCCGCCCACGTGCGCCCGCCCTCGATGAGCTCTGCTGCGCCTCCCGGTGCTGCCCGCACGATGCTCAGCTCGCGGTCGACGTCGCCGCCGGGGAGGGCACCGAGGCCGGGCGGGGGGCGGGCGATGCCCGCCCGGCACTCGGTGCGGCTGGGGCCACCGCGGCCCGGGGGGCCGAGGTGGTGCGAGAGGGGGCTGCCCCGGCGGCGGCCCCTCGGTGGATGATGACGATGGTCGTGGGCGGCACCGGCGGCGGAGCGGGTGCGGCGGCCACCGTGGGGGCGGGGGCCGAGGGCACGAGGTCCACCGCCGGGGAGCTGCCCGCTGCCATCCCGGCCACGAGCAGGCCGGTGGCGCTCAGCGCCGCCCCGGTGATCAGGGCCCGGGCGGCCGGCGCCTGGTAGCGACGCCGGCGGGGGGACCGCTGGCGTCGCCCGTCAGGATCGGAGGGGCCTCGATCAGTCGTCATCGACGCCGTGGTCGTCGACCGCGTCGTGCTGCTCGACCTCGACCCCGTCGTCACCGTGATCGTCGAAGGCGTCGTCGTCGCCATGGTCGTCGAGCCCGTCGGCGTCGTCGTCGGACACGCCCGCGGGGCGCTCGCCGCCGTTGTCGTCGGAGAGGTCCGGGCTGTCGTCGGACACACCGTCGGGGCGATCGCCGCCGTTGTCGTCAACCACCGCGGCGGACGCGCTGGCGGGGTCCTCGACCACGATCGTCACCACCGTCGGGTCGGGCAACGTCGTCGTGGTGGCGTCCTCGACGGCACTGATGTCCTCGACCTTGGCCGGGGCGGGGTGGTCATCCCCCAGGAACCCGGTGGTGGCGGCGAGGGCGGTGCCTCCGGCGAGGACGGTCCCGGCGGTGGCGGCGGCATAGGCAAGGGCGGTGCGTCGTTCCATGAGTGTGACCGTACGGAGCGGCGGCTGAAGCCCACCCCAGCGGGTGGTTAAGCCCTCGCTAACCGACGCCGGGGATCGGTGGAGATCGCCCCCCGGCGGACGTCCTAGGGTGGCCGTCGTCCGCAGCGCACCACAGGGGGGACGCCAGCCATGGTCAACGAGCAGCAGCCGGGGGCGGCGATCGAGGACTACCTCATCGAGGACCGCACCTTCCCGCCGCCGGCCCACTTCACGAAGGACACGCTGGTGGCGTCGCCGTTCCTCTACGACGAGGCGAACGAGGACTACCAGGGGTTCTGGGCCCGGCAGGCGGCCGACCTGCTCGACTGGGACGAGGACTGGCACACGATCCTCGAGTGGGAGCTCCCCTTCGCCAAGTGGTTCGTGGGCGGCAAGCTCAACGTGTGCCACAACGCCGTGGACCGGCACGTCCTGGCCGGCCGGGGCGACAAGGTGGCTTACCACTGGGAGGGTGAGCCCGGGGACACCCGGACGATCACCTACGCCGACCTCCACGCCGACGTGCAGCGCTTCGCCAACGTCCTGAAGGGCCTCGGCGTGGCCAAGGGCGACCGGGTCTGCATCTACATGCCGATGATCCCCGAGCTGCCGGTGGCCATGCTGGCCTGCGCCCGGATCGGTGCCCCGCACTCGGTGGTGTTCGGCGGGTTCAGCCCCGACTCGCTCATCGACCGGATCAACGACGCCGAGTGCAAGGTCGTCATCACCGCCGACGGCGGCTACCGGCGCGGCGCCTCGTCGATGCTGAAGCCCAACGTCGACGTCGCCCTCGGCTCCACGCCGAGCGTCGAGCACGTCGTCGTCGTCAAGCGGGTGGACGAGCCCGTCGAGATGGCCGAGGGCCGCGACCGGTGGTGGCACGACCTGATGGCCGCCGCCGACGCCGAGTGCCCGTGCGAGTCGATGGACAGCGAGGACCTGCTCTACCTGCTGTACACGTCGGGCACGACGGCCAAGCCCAAGGGGATCATGCACACGACGGGCGGCTACCTCACCCAGGTGGCCTTCACCCACAAGTACGTGTTCGACCTGCACCCCGACACCGACGTGTACTGGTGCGCCGCCGACATCGGCTGGGTCACCGGCCACAGCTACATCGTGTACGGGCCGCTCACCAACGGGGCCACCTCGGTGATCTACGAGGGCACGCCGGACACGCCGGGCAAGGACCGGCTGTGGGACATCGCCGAGCGCTACGGCGTGACGATCCTCTACACGGCACCCACCGCCATCCGGACCTTCATGAAGTGGGGCACGCAGGAGCCCGAGAAGCACGACCTCTCCTCGCTGCGGCTCCTCGGGTCGGTGGGCGAGCCCATCAACCCCGAAGCCTGGATGTGGTACCACGAGCACATCGGCGGGGGCCGGTGCCCAATCGTCGACACCTGGTGGCAGACCGAGACCGGCGCCATCATGATCAGCCCCCTCCCGGGGGCCACCACCCTGAAGCCGGGCTCGGCCACCTTCCCCCTGCCGGGCATCTCGGCCGAGGTCGTCGACGACATCGGCCAGCCCGTCGAGCGCGGCGGGGGCTACCTGACCCTCACCCGGCCCTGGCCGGCGATGCTGCGGGGCATCTACGGCGACCCGGAGCGCTACCGGGACACCTACTGGAGCCGCTGGGAGGGCCGCTACTTCGCCGGGGACGGCTGCAAGCTCGACGACGACGGGTACCTCTGGCTGCTGGGCCGCGTCGACGACGTGATGAACATCTCCGGCCACCGGATCTCCACCACCGAGGTGGAGTCCGCCCTCGTCGACCACCCCGCGGTGGCCGAGGCCGCCGTCGTCGGCGCCAACGACCCCGTCACCGGTCAGGCGATCATGGCGTACGTCATCCCGCGCGGCACGGCCGACCCCACCCCGGAGCTGGGGGAGGAGGTCCGCCAGCACGTCAGCCAGAAGCTCGGGCCGATCGCCCGCCCCAAGATGGTGATCTTCACCGACGAGCTCCCGAAGACCCGCTCGGGCAAGATCATGCGCCGGCTGCTGCGCGACGTCGCCGAGGGCCGGGCCATGGGCGACACGACCACCCTGGCTGACCCCGGTGTCGTCGAGGAGATCAAGAAGCGAGCGGCGGAGGCCCCCTCGGAGGAGTGAGGCCAGCCCCCCGGCGCTAGGGGAGGAGGGCGTCCCGCACGGCGGCGAGGAAGGTCTCCTCGTCGAGCGGCTTGGCCACCACCGCCCGGCAGCCGAGCCCCAGCATCTTGCGGACACGCACGGGGCTGGCCGCCGCGGTGGCCATGACGATGGGGATGTGGCGGAGATCAGGGTCGGCCTGGAGCAGCTCGACGAGCTCGTCGCCCGTCAGGTTGGGCATGAGGGCGTCGGTGATCACGAGGTCCGGGCGGTGGGCGTGCGTCAGGGCCAGCCCCTCCGCGCCGTCCCCCGCCAGCAGCACGTCGTAGCCCGCGTCCTCCAGCCAGAACTGGACCAACCGCTGCACCGCCGGCTCGTCCTCGGCGTAGACGATCGTCGGCCGCGGGGGGACGCCCATCTGCGCAGTCTGCCCGAAACCGCCGTGGGTGCCGGATGTCTGGATCGGCAGGAGATCCCGCCGGGGGGATCGAACGGGGGGAGATGGCTGAGCAGCAGGTCCCTCGACGCTCGTGGCGGCGGGCCGCCGCCGTGGGAGTGGGGGCCGCCGCCTCGCTGGCCACCGCGGTGGCCGTCCTCCTCCCCGCCCCGGCCCAGGGCCAGGTCCCGCCCGTGCTGGACCCGACCACCACGACGACAGCCCCACCGCCGTCACCGGCCTCCGAGCCCGCCGCACCCGGTCCGTCGGGTGACGACCTGGCCAGCGGCTCCGCCCCCGCCCCCGCCGGAGCGCAGGACAGCGGTGGGGACGGGCCCGCCGCCTGGTCCGGCGGCATCGCCGTGCCGCCCGAGGCGCAGCGCATCATCGACTCGGTGCCCCGCAGCGGTCCCAGCTCGACGGACGCGCTTCTCCAGGCGCTGGCCCAGGTCGAGGCACTGGGGGTCCCGCGCGACGAGGTGTACCGGATCGGTCTGGGGCGCTTCCCCATCGCCGGTGAGGCGCACTACAGCCACGACTGGCTCTTCCCCCGCTACGGTCCGGGCTTCCGCTTCCACCTCGGGACCGACGTGTTCGCCGCCTACGGCACCCCCGTCCGGGCTCCCGTCGACGGTGTGGCCCGCAGCGCCAACGGCGGGCTGGGGGGCCTCACGGTCAAGGTCGTCATGCCCGACGGCACCTACTTCTACCTGGCCCACCTCTCGGGCCTCGTAGAGGGCTTCACGGACGGGATGCCCGTGAGCACCGGCGACATCGTCGGCTACGTCGGCGACTCCGGCAACGCCAAGGGCGGCGCCCCCCACCTGCACCTCGGCGTCTACCCCAAGGGCGGTCCGCCGGTCGACCCCAAGCCCATCCTCGACGGGTTCCTACAGGAGGCGCTCGACCGGGTGCCGTCGGTGATTGCGGCGGTCGAGCAGGCCCGCCCGGCGGCGGCGGCGGCCGCGCCGCTCCCGTCGACCGCGCCCGCCTCCACGTTGCTCCGGCCGATGTTCCACCGGGCCGCGCTGCGGGCCTTTGCCGCCGGCGGCACGCACCTCCCGGGCGGAGTGCTCTACACAGCCGTCGCCAGCCCGCTGGCCGGCAGCCGTGGCCTCCTGCAGCTGGCGGTCGACGACCTCGTCGCCGGCATCGACTGGACCCAGCCCGCCTCCCCCTAGTCGCGGAAGTTGTTGAACTGGAGGGGGATGCCGAAGTCGTGCTCCCGCAGCGCGGCGATCACGGCCTGCAGGTCGTCGCGCTTCTTCCCGGTGACGCGGAGCTGATCGCCCTGCACCTGGGACTGCACGCCCTTCAGGTTGAGCGACTTGATGTGCTTGTTGAGCTCGGTGGCCTTCTCCTTGGAGATGCCGGCCACCAGCTTCACCTGCTGGCGGGCGGTGGCCCCCGACGCCTCCTCCACCTTCTGGTAGTCGAGCGCCTTGAGGGACACCTTGCGCTTCACCAGCTTCTCCTCGAGCACCTGGCGCAGGGCCACCAGCCGGTCCTCGCTCGAGGAGTGCAGCTTGATGTCGGTGTCGGACAGCTCGATCGTGCTGTTCGTGTTCTTGAAGTCGAACCGGGTGCCCACCTCGCGCTGCGCCTGGTCCACCGCGTTGCGGATCTCCTGCTGGTCGATCTCGGAGACGACGTCGAAGCTCGGCATGGCACGACGGTAGTGCGGGCGATTGCCGCCCCTCACGCCGGGACCGCTATCGTCGAGACCTCTGGGTCGGTGCCCGAGTGGCCAAAGGGAACTGGCTGTAAACCAGTCGGCATTGCCTACGGAGGTTCAAATCCTTCCCGGCCCACCAGGATGACGCCCCGCCCCGGCGGGGCGTCGCCGCGTCCCACCCCGGTTCCGAACCCGCGGTCGTTCTTATCGGTACTGGCGCAACAATGACCGCTGGTTCGTCGGGGTGAGGGGGGTCAGCCGATGGTGCGGCGGAGGAAGTCGAGCTGGAGGAGCAGGAGGTTCTCGGCCACGTCCTCCTGCGATGCCATGTGGGTGACACCGGTGAGGGGCAGGACCTCGTGGGGCCGGCCGGCGGCCAGGAGGCGGGACGACAGCTGGAGGGTGTGGGCCGACACGACGTTGTCGTCGGCCAGACCGTGGATGAGCATGAGGGGACGGCTGAGCAGGGGCGCCTCGTCGAGGAGCGACGAGGCGCTGTAGGCCTCCGGGTGCTCGTCGGGGTGCCCGAGGTAGCGCTCGGTGTAGAAGGTGTCGTAGAGCCGCCAGTCGGTCACGGGGGCGCCGGCGATCGCCGCGTGGACGACGTCGGGCCGGCGCAGCGCGGCCAGCGCGGCGAGGTAGCCGCCGAAGCTCCACCCCCGGATGGCGACGCGGGACAGGTCCAGCCGAGGCTCGACCTCGGCCAGGGCGGCCAGCCCGTCCAGCTGGTCCTCGAGCACGGCGGTGGCGAGGTCGAGGCGGATGGCCCGCTCCCACGCCGAGCCCCGCCCGGGGGTGCCCCGGCCGTCGACGACCACCACGGCGTAGCCCTGGTCGGCGAACCACTGCGACGTGCCGTAGGCAGCCTGGGCCCGCACCACCCGCTGGGCGTGCGGCCCCCCGTAGGGATCCAGCAGCACCGGCAGCTTCACGTCGGGCCCGACCCCCTCGGGGAGGAGCAGCGCGGTCGCCAGCCGGCGGGAGCCGAGGTGGCGGATCGAGACCTCGGGGAGGCGGGCCGGGCGGGCGGCGTGGCTGGTGATGGTGGCCAGCTCGGTGAGCTCGTCGTCGAGGCGGTGGACGGACACGGTCGAGCCCCACCGCTCGAGGCACGCCCGTCGGATGGCGACGAGGTCACCACCGGCCACGGCGCCGTGGACCCCGCCCGGTGCGCCGCCCTCGTCGTCGCGAGGGGCGTGGCCGGCCCGCCGGGTCAACCGCTTTGTGACGCCCGCGGTGGCCGACCACCGCCACACGTCGAGGACGGTGGCGTCGCCGACCGGGTTCGCGGTGAAGACCACGGCGTCGTCGGCCACGTGGGCCACCGCCCGCAGGTGCAGGTCCTCGGCGCTCACGACCTGGCCTCCGACGATCAGCCGCCGGGTGCCGTCGCGGTCCGCCCCCATGACGAGGCGGCCGTCGGCCAGGCGGGCCGGCGTGCCGGGCACCCGCTCCACCCACGCCTCGTCGGCGTCCTCCCACTCGACGGTGGTGGCGCCCGACGACGGGTCGACGGCGCGCACCGCGATGGCGCTCTGGTCCCGTGGGTGCAGGGCGACCAGCGGGCCGTGCTCGTCCCAGCCCGCTTCAGCCAGGTACGGCCACGCGCCCCGATCCCACGTGACCTCGGTGCGGCTGCCGTCCAGCTGCACGATCCACGCCGTGACGTCGGCGTCGGTGGTGCCGGCAGCGGGGTAGGCGATCTCGACGGGCGCCTGGTCGGGTCGGGCAGGGTCAGCGATCCACCAGCGGGGCACCGCCGTCTCGTCGACCCGGGCCGCCAGCAGCGCCCTGCCGTCGGGCGACCACCAGAACCCGCGGTGGCGGTCCATCTCCTCGGCGGCCACGAACTCGGCCGCCCCCCAGGACACGTTCCGGTCGTGGTCCTCGGCGAGCGGGCGGGCCGAGGTGGCGTCGTCGAGCTCGGCCACCCAGAGCGCACCGTCGCGAAGCCACGCCACGCGTCGACCGGTGGGGTCGACGCGTGGGTCCACGACCGGCCCGGGCACGTCGACGAGCCGGGCGGTGCCGGCCCGCAGGTCCGCCGCGACGAGCTGGCCGGCCAGTGCGGCCACCGCCACCACGTGGCCGGCGTCCGGGGCGAAGGCGGTGATGCCGGCCGCGCTCTCCCGGGCCCGCTCGCGGCGGGCCCGCTCGGCGGCCGGGAGGTCGTCCTCATCGCCGGCGGCCAGCAGCTGCGCCGGGTCGGCCACGCAGCGCTCGATGCCGCTCGGCAGGTCCAGCACCCATAGCGCCGTCACCGGGTCCTCCGGGCCCGCCGAGCGCAGGAAGGCCACGAGCGCCCCGTCGGCGGCCACGCTGACGTCTCGGGGCGCGCCCAGCGTGAAGCGCTGGGTGCGGGCGCTCTGGCGGGGGAACGAGTCGGGGGCTGCCATCAGGAGAGCATCCGTTCCATGAGGACGACGTCGAGCCAGCGGTTGAACTTGCGCCCCACCTCCTTCTCGACCCCGACGACCTCGAACCCGCAGCGACGGTGGAGCGCGATCGATGCCTCGTGACCGCCGACGATGCGGGCCATGCAGGCGTGGAAGCCGTGGGCGGTGGCCGTCTCGACGAGCTCGCCCAGCAGCGCGGTGCCGAGGCCTTCCCCCTGGTGGGAGCGGTGGATGTAGATGGAGTCCTCGACCGTCGTGGAGTACGCCGGCCGGTCGCGCCACTTCGACAGCGAGCCGAAGCCGGCCACCTCCCCGTCGACCTCGGCCACCAGCACGGCATGGGCGCCGGAGCGCGACGCCTGCCACTGGCGCTGGTCCTCCAGGCTTCGGGGGACCAGGTCGAAGGTGACGGTGGAGGTCGTCACCTCGAGGTTGTAGATGCTCCGGATGGCCTCGGCGTCGTCGAGGGTGGCCGGCCGCAGGAGCATCCTCGGCAATCTAGAGGGCGGACCTCGGCGCGCCGTCGGTCTCTCAGTCGGCGCTGAGGTCGAGGTGGGCGGCCACCCCGGACAGCTCGAGGACCCGCTGGACCGCCGTGGAGGTGTGGGTGAGGACCAGGCGGCGGCCCTGGACGGCCAGGCGCCGGTGGGACTCGAGGATGGCGGCCAGCCCCGAGCTGTCCATGAACGTGACGTCACCGAGATCGAGCTGCACGTCGCCACCGGGGCTGGCGGCGACGTGCTGGCCGAGCTCGACCGCGGTCGCGGCGTCGAGCTCTCCCCGCAGGGTCAGCCGGGTCCCGCCGTCCACGGCACTCACGTCGATCGACCACGGCGTGTGGAACAGCTCGCTCACGCCCGCGCCCCGGAGGTCATCGGCCGCATCGTACCGATCCCCATCCCCCGGCGCTGCCGTGGCCTCGGACGTCGGTCGGGGCGGGGGGCCTACCATCGACGCTGTGACGGCTGCCACCATGCGGGAGGGTACGGACACCGCCCGTGGGCGGTTCGTCCAGGTCGTCGGCTGGCTCGTCGGCGTCGTCGGCGTGGGTGCGGCGATCGTCCTCGAGGCCGGCCGCTCGGTCTCTTCGGCCGGCGCCATCGCCATCGCGGCGGCCGCGGTCGTGGCCTCCGTGGCCATCGGGGCCGGCATGGAGCTGCGGGCCCGGGCGCGGCTGCGCAGCTCCTGGCTGGACCGCCTGCACCAGCTCACCGACGACCTCGCCGGCGCCGTCGAGGCCGACGACCCCGCCCAGGTGGTGCGGGACGCCGCCGACCGGGCCACCGCCGACGTCGTGTCGCCGCGCGCCATGGACGGGGAGCGGGCCGCCTTCCTGCGATCGGTGGCCGACCTGTGCGCACAGGCCCACGAGCGCATCGAGCTCCACGCCGGCGAGCAGCGAGCCCGCGGCGATCTCGAGCTCATCGCCCGCGCCTATCCCCGCCTCGCCGCCAGCCTCGACGTGGCCCGGGTCACCGAGACCATCCAGGACCTGGTCGTGCCGGAGGTGGCCGACCGGTGCGTGCTCCGGGTGCTGACCGGGCCGGCCGGTCCCATCCCGGCCACCCCGGTCGACCCCGACGACCTCGGCGTGGCCGTCGTCCCCCTCGAGGCCGGCGGCCGCACGGTGGGGGAGATGGTGCTCGGTCAGGACGACGGCCCCATCAGCGGTCCCGCCCTAGAGACGGCGCGGCTGCTGGCCGAGCCCGCCGCCCGGGCGCTGGCCCACGCTCTGCGCTTCACCGAGGAGGCCCACGCCTCCTGGACGCTCCAGGAGAGCCTGCTGCCCACCGCGGTGCTGCCGATCCCCGGCCTCGAGGTGGCGACGCGGTACCTGGCGGCCACCGAGGGCCAGGCCGTCGGTGGCGACTTCTACGACGTGGTCCGCCGCCCCGACGGCACGGCTCTGCTGATGGTCGGGGACGTGCAGGGCAAGGGCATCGAAGCCGCTGCCCTCACCAGCACGGCCCGCCACACCCTCCGGACAGCGGCGCTGGCCGGCGAGACGCCGGCGGGGATGCTCCGGCGCGTCAACCAGGCCCTGCTGTACGCCGACGCCGAGCGCCTGGAGGCCGTCGGGTCCCCGTCGGTGCGCTTCGTGACGGCGGTGGTGGTGGCGCTGCGGCCCTCCGAGTCGGGCTTCGCCGGCGTCGTGGCCAGTGGCGGCCACCCCCCGCCGCTGCTGATCCGCCCGGAGGGCGGGATCGAGCAGGTGATCGTGGAGGGTCCGCTGCTCGGCGTGTTCCCCGAGGCCAGCTTCCAGGAGCACCCCATCGAGATGCGGACGGCCGACCTGCTCGTCCTCTACACCGACGGGGTGACCGAGCGACGGCGGCACCCGGAGGTCTTCGACGAGCGCCAGCTCGGTCGCCTGGTCCGCAACCAGCTGACCTCCCGCCGCCCGGAGGCGGTCGCCCAGCTCATCCTCGACACGGTGGTCAGCCTCAGCCCCCGCGAGGCGCGCGACGACATCGCCCTGATCGTGGCCCGCGTGACGGGCTCCCCCCGGACCTGACGATCGCAGTTCGCCGCGACGCCCACGCGGCCTCTATGCTCGCGGGTCGCTCCTTCGCCAGGGGGAGCGGACAGCAACAGCAGTGAAGCACGCCCTCTTAGCTCAGTCGGCAGAGCACAGCCATGGTAAGGCTGGTGTCGTGGGTTCGATTCCCACAGAGGGCTCGGTCAGGCCGCCCGCGGCCTCTCCAGCGCACCCGAGGCGGCGTAGCTCAGTTGGTTAGAGCACTCGGCTCATAATCGAGTTGTCCCCGGTTCGAGTCCGGGCGCCGCCACCAAGCGCACCGCCAAGCACCCCGCAAGACACACAGGAAGCACAGGAGCCAAACGATGGCCAAGGAGAAGTTCGAGCGTACGAAGCCTCATTTGAACGTGGGGACGATGGGTCACATCGATCATGGGAAGACGACGCTCACGGCGGCCATCACGAAGGTTCTGGCTGAGGCGAACCCGAACGTG
>DASUDP010000074.1:0-7468 GCA_036275535.1 Acidimicrobiales bacterium
CTGGAGGCGATGGCGCAGGGCCTGCCGGTGGTGACGACGATGGCGGGGGCCGAGGGCATCGGCGCCGATCACGACCGCATCGTCGCCGAGGCGCTGACGGTGGCGCCCGCTGATCCGGCCGCCTTCGCAGCCGCGCTGGTCGGTCTGCTCAGCGACCCCGGCCGCCGCCGCCAGCAGGCCACGACGGCCCGGCAGCTCGTGCTGGCCCACCACGCTCCGGGCCCGGCCGCTCAGCGGCGGGTGGCGGCGTGGACGGGGTCGCTGGCTCACCCGAGGTGACCCTGCCGGCACGGGCCGGACACGGTCGCACCCATCGCAGCGGGGGGGCCAGCAGGGCGGCGTGGGGCCCGTCGCCGACCACCAGCAGCGGGTAGGCGTGCTCGTGGTGGTCGAACGTCGACGCCCACGACGGGTCGAACAGGCCGACCACCACGTCGTACGCGCCCGGCGCCAGGTCGAGGCGCTCGAGCTCCATCCGCACCTCCCCGTCGCCAGGGTGGACGGGCGTGCTGGTGTCCACGCAGGCCAGCCGGTCCGCGGCCCGCACGATCCGCACGCCGAGACAGGCCCCCCCGACGTCATCGGACACCGACAGCGCCACCTCGACGGTGACCGCCCCACCGGCCGGCACCTCGGTGGCGGGTCGCCCCCAGCCGTCGAGGAGGTGCACAGCGTCGATCTGGGCCTCCTGGGAGCCCACCCGGTTCACCCCGGGCACCAGGGGCCGGCCCTGGGTCGACAGCACGGGCGCCAGGTCGGCGGGGGTGGCGGCGCGGGCGGCGGTTTCGTTGGCCTCCACGTAGGCGGCCAGGACGCGGGCCGTCGGGCCCTGGGTGACGAGGCGGCCGTGGTCGAGCCAGGCCACCTCCTCGCAGGTGTGGGCGACGAGGGCCGGGTCGTGGGACACCAGCACGACCGTGGCCCCCCGGTGGCGATGCTCCTCGATCCGGGCCAGGCAGCGCTGCTGAAAGGCGAGGTCGCCGACGGCCAGGACCTCGTCGACGAGCAGCAGGTCGGGCTCGGTGCTCGTGGCCACCGCGAAGGCCAGGCGGGCGGCCATCCCCGAGCTGTAGGTGCGCAGCGGCTGGTCGAGGTGGGCCTCGAGCTCGGCGAAGGCGGCCACGGACGGGAGCAGATCCTGCGCCTCGCGCCGCGTGCAGCCCGCGATGAGCAGCGCCAGGAGGGCCGATTCGCGGCCGGTCAGCTCGGGGTGGAAGCCCGTGCCCAGCTCGAGCAGCGCCCCCACCTTCCCGCCCACGTCGACCGTGCCGGTGGTGGGGTGCCCGACGCCGCCCATGAGACGGAGGAGGCAGGACTTGCCGGCGCCGTTGTGGCCGATCAGGCCCAGGCTGGTGCCGGCGGCGACGTCGAGGTCGACGTCGCGCAGCGCCCACTGCCACCGGCGCTGGCGGAGCTCGCGGAAGCCGCCGAGGGCGGCCTCCTTCAGCGAGCGGGCGGGCGGCTGGTGGTGCACGGGGAAGCGCTTGCCGACCCCCCGGAGCGAGGCCACGAGACGGTCAGAGCTCATCGGGGAACCGGGGCGCGAGGGCGGTGAAGCAGCGGTGGCCGGCGACGGCGGCCAGCCCGCCCACCACCGCGATGGCCAGGAGCGGGCCGAGGGCGGGCCAGCGCCCATAGAGGGCGACGTCGCGGTAGGCCTCGAAGAGGTGCACGAGCGGGTTCAGCCGGTAGGCCCCGCGGACGGACGAGGGCACGGCGCCGGCGTCGTAGAAGACGGGGGTGACGTAGAAGAAGGGGAAGAGCAGCACCCCGACGAGGTGCTGCACGTCCCGATAGCGCACGTTGAGCGCGGCCAGCACCCACGCCGGGCCGAGGAGCAGGAGGGCCTGCAGGCTGAGGAGCAGCGGGAGCGCCACGAAGGTGGCGGGCAGCCCGCCCGTCGCCAGCACGACCGCCAGCACGAGGACCGGCAGCGCCAGGACGAGGTGGATGAGATGGCTGGTGACCGCCACCGCGGGGAGCACGGCGACCGGGAACCCGGGCCGGCGGACCAGGTCGGCGGCGCCCGACACCGACGCCGTGGCCGTGAGGATGGCGCCGCTCCACCAGGTCCAGGCGAGCAGCCCGATGAACACGAACGGGGCGTAGTCGGCGATGTCGAGGGGGACGACCCGAGTGAAGACGAACGTCAGCACGGCGAGCATGACGAGCGGACCGAGCTGGGACCACAGCAGCCCGAGGATGCTCCGGCGGTAGCGCAGGGCCACGTCCCGGGTCACGAGGGCGGCCAGTAGGTCGCGCCGGTGGCGGTTCGTCCTGGCCCGACCGGTGGAGGAGAGACGGGGGCTCGTCACCGCGCTGCTCGGACGAGCCGGCCGGCCGCCCGGCGACGGGCCCACAGGTAGGCCAACGGGCCGTGCAGCTGGCCGGCGATCTCGAGCAGGGTGAGCGAGCGGGGCAGCGTCGAGCGCCCGCCGCGGGCCCGCGCCCGACGGAGCTGGTCGCGCAGGCGCTCCCGGTAGAAGCGCACCGCCGCTCGCTTGTGGCCGGGACGGTCCAGCGCGTGCTTCGTGCACACGGCCCCCAGCGCCTGGCCGTAGCCGAAGAACTGCCGGCGCAGGGCGCCGACGTCGCGGCGGTGGTGGTGGCGCACCACGGCGGCCGGTGCGTAGTGGCCGACGACCCCGGTGTCGAGGACGCGGGCGAAGGCGTCGATGTCCCCGCCGCCCCCGATCGAGGTGCCCACGTCGAGGAGCTCGTCGAAGCCGCCGACCTGCTCGAGGATGGAGCGACGGAAGGCCATGTTGGCGCCCGTGCCCAGCAGCGACGGGTACAGCGCCGCCCACGGGCGCCGGTCGTCGCTCGAGCAGCGGTCGGGCTGGAGCCCCCGGTCGAAGCCGAACCAGGCCTCGAACCAGCGCTCGGTCGGTCGGGCCAGGCTGGCCGGTACGACCCGCCCCGTGACGAGGCCGACGGAGGGATCGCCGAGCACCTCCCGCAGGCCGCCCAGCCAGCCGGGGTCGACCTCGCAGTCGTCGTCGACGTAGGCCACGACCTCGCCCCGCGCCTCCTGCCACCCTCGGTTGCGGGCGTGGTCCAGCCCCCGGCGGGGTTCGTGGACGTAGCGGCCGCCGGCCGCCTCGACCATCGCCGGGTCGTACTGGGGCCGGCTCCCGTTGTCGACGACGAGGAGCTCCCAGGCCGGATCGTCGAGGTGCTGCACCGAGGCCAGGAGCCGGGCTAGGTCCCGGGGGCGGCCGTGGCTGCACACGACGACGCTGATCAGGGCGCCGTAGGGGGCGGCGGGTGGAGCCGGCGGGAGGGGCCGGCCGACCGGCACCACCCCCGGTGGGGCCGGCCGCGCCTCGACCATCCACTCCCACACGTCGCGGGGTGTGTCGCCGGGAGGGACGCGGGCCAGCCCGTCGCGCCACCACGCCGTGCGCAGCGCGTCGACGTCGACGGCCACGGCGCCGGCGCCCACCGTCGGCACCCACGCCACCCCGACGGGCCCGGCCGCTCGCAGCGCCGCCAGCGACTCGTCGATCCAACCCGCCGGTGGGCGGGCGGTGGCCTCGAGCACGAGGGCGGCCCCGGTCCGCAAGGACCACAGGGCCCGGCCCACGAGCGCGCCCGGCACGCGGTCCGTGGTGAGCACCACCCGGTCGACGGCGGGGTGGGCCCGAGCCGCCTCCACCAGGGCGCTGGCCGGCCGGTCGACGACGACCACGTCGACGGATTGCGCACCCCGCACCGTGCCGAGGCAGTCGTCGAGCTGGCCCGCGGCCGTCGGCGCCAGGACCAGGAGGGTCACCTGGTGGCGCGCCGCCTCGCCCCCGTCGGCCGGGTCCACCGCCTCAGGCGGCGCGCCCGGCCGGCTCGTCCCTGTCTGCCGCGCCACGCCCATGGGAGAAGGGTTCGCCCCGCGCGGCTGCTTCCCCTCCGGTGCCGGTCAGGACCCCGAGAGCGAGCGGGCCCACTCGGGCAGCTCCCCCCGGCGGCTGAGGTCGGCCACCGGCCGCCCGTTCACCTCGAGCACCGCGCCGAGGTCCACCACGCCGGTGGCCCGCGCCGTGGTGGTGGCGTAGAAGTCGGCGTAGCGGCTCGTGCCCAGGACGGTCGAGCCGTCGGGATCGCTGAGGCTCGCGGCGGCGTGGTAGCTCCCTCGCAGGAACGGCGCCTGCAGCCGCACCGTGGCCATGACCGGGCGCCCGGGGCCGAAGGTGCCGGCCACCTCGCCGGGCAGGGTGTGGGCCATGTACACGTTCCCGTAGACCGGGCTGCCGATGGCGAAGCCGAGGATCGGGTCGGTGACCGGCTGGTCGACGTGGGCCTCGATCTCGAGCTCGAAGGGCTCCCCGGCCGGCACCTGCCCGGTGGGCTGGCCCAGGCTGTCGCGCACGAGCACGGTCACCTCGGCCACCGGCGGCGCCTCGACGCGCCCACCGGTGGCGGACGGGCCGGCGCGATCATCTCGCATGGCCTCGTGGTAAGCGCCGAGGGCGCCGTCGACGTCGCCGTCGAAGCGCTTCCGGCCGTGGGAGAGCACGACGGCCCGGTCGCACATGAGGCTGAGCGACCCGAGGTTGTGGGTGACCACGACGATCGTGGTGCCCCGCTCGCGGAGCTCTCGCATGCGCTCCAGGCACTTGATCTGGAAGGCGAGGTCGCCGACGGCGAGGATCTCGTCGACGAGCAGCACCTCGGGCTCGACCTGGATGGCGACGGCGAAGGCCAGCCGCAGGAACATGCCGCTGGAGTAGAACTTCACCGGCGTCTGGACGAACTCCTCGAGCTCGGCGAAGGCCACGATCTCGTCGAAGTCCCGGGTGAGCTGGGCCTTCGACAGGCCGAGGATCTGCCCGTTGGCGAACACGTTCTCGCGGCCGGTCAGCTCCGGGTTGAAGCCCACGCCGACCCCGATGAGCGGCGCCACGCTGCCTTCCACCCGGAGGCGCCCGACGGTGGGGGCCGACACGCCGGCCAGGAGGCGGAGCATGGTGGTCTTCCCGGAGCCGTTGCGGCCGATGACGCCGACGCTCTCGCCGGCCTGCACCTCGAGGTCGATGTCCTGCAGGGCCCAGTGCTCGCGCACGGCCCGTCGACCGGTGAGGGTCTTGGCCAGCTGGCGCACGAAGAGGCTGTCGTCGTCGGTGATCCGGTACCGCTTGCCGACGCCGTCGAGGGTGATGGCGGGCATCAGAGCCGATCCATCGCGATCCGCTCGTGGCGGCGGAAGGCGGTGAGGGTGGCGGCGGCGAGGATGACCACCCAGGCCAGGGTGACGAGGAGCGACCGGGCGAGGGCGTCGGCCTCGCCGAAGATGGCGTAGCGGGCCAGCTGCAGCGGGCCGCTCACGGGGTTGGCCAGGAGGAGCGGCCGCACGCCCTTCGCCGCGTCGAGGGGGTAGATCACCGGCGACGCGTAGAGGGCCACCATCAGCCCGGCCTGCACCACGTAGCGCACGTCCCGGAAGTACACGTGGAGCAAGGACAGCGGCTCGGCCAGGAGCGTGGCCACCACCGCGGTGAGCGCCATCGCCACGGGCAGCAGCACCAGGGTCGCCCGGAAGGGCACGTGGAACACGGGCATCAGCGCGAGGACCGTCGTCTGCGCGATGGCGAGGCTGATCAGGTTGGCCAGCACCGGCACGGCGGGGAGGATCGAGCGGGGGAAGTACACCTTCCCGGCGATGGCCCCGCCGTCGACGATGGCCGTGGAGCCGGCGCTCAGCGACTGGGTGAGGAAGCTCCAGAGGACCATCCCCGAGATCACGAAGATCGGGTAGCTCACGCCGGGCGACACCGGCACGCCGACCACCTTCGTGAACACGACGGCGAAGACGGCACCCTGCAGGAGCGGCAGCAGCACCGACCACAGCACCCCCAGGGTGGCGCTGCGGTAGCGGGCGTGGAAGTCCTTGGCCGCCAGCATCGGGAGCAGGCCGCGGTGGCGCCAGAGGTCGACCAGCAACGTCGGGATCGGGGTGGCTTCACCGGTCAGCTCGAGGACGATTGCGGGGGTGCCGTCGCCGGCGGCGGTTGCCAACGGATCCTCCGATCGAGCCTGGGGGCGCCGGGTAGTCTGCGCGCCAGTCAGCGAGCGCCCGAGCGCTCCAGTAGTTCGGGGTGCCGTCATCCGAGTCCTGTTCACCCACCCCCATTTCTGGCCCCACGTGCGCCGCGGGGCGGAGCGGGAGATCCACGGGCTCGGCACCCGGATGGTGGCTCGGGGCCATGACGTGCGGCTGCTCACCTCGACGCCCGAGGGGCTCACCCGGGCGGCCCGCATCGACGGTCTCCCGGTGCGCTACGTGCGGCTCCCGCTCCCCGCCCCGCTGGCCCGCCGGGGGCTGTCCGATGTGGCGGCCTTCGCCGCGGTGGCCCTCCCGGCCCTGGCCGCGCCGGGCCCCGACCTCGTGCACGCGTGGCACTACGGCGACGGCTGGGCGGCCGTGCAGGCCCGCCGGCTCCACCGGCGCCGCCCCGTCGTCCTCAAGCTGACGGGCACGGTGGTGCCCGAGCGCATGGAGCACGTGCGGGTCGACCGCAAGCTGTTCCGGGAAGCCATCGCCGGCGCTGACGAGGTGTGGTGCAACTCCCGCTACGCCCAGGAGGTGATGGCCCCCTTCGGGGTGCCGATGCAAGTCGTGCCGGCCGGGGTGGACCTCGATCGGTTCCGTCCCGGGCCCCGGTCGGAGCGGCCCACCGTGCTGTGCACCTCGGCCCCCGACGACCCCCGCAAGCGGGTCGCCGACGTCGTCGCCGCCTGGCCGGCGGTGCTCGACGCGGTCCCCGAGGCGCGGCTGGTGATCGCCGGCCGGGCCCGCGAGGCGACCCGCCGCTCCCTCCTCGGGGGCCTCCCGGCGGCGGTGGCGTCCACCGTGGAGCTGCCGGGCGACCTCGCCGATGACGCGCTGGCGGCGGCCTATGCGTCGGCCCGGGCCGTCGTCGCCCCCGCCGTCCACGAGGCCCTCGGGCTGACGACGGTGGAGGCCCTCGCCTCGGGCACCCCGGTGGCCGGCGCCCGGTCGGGGGCCACCGCCGAGCTCGTGGCTGACGGCACCGGCGCGCTGTACGAGCCGGGCGACGCAGCGGGCTGCGCGGCCGCGATGGTGGACGCCCTCTCGCTCAGCGACGCGCCCGGCACGGCCGAGCGCTGCGTGGCCGCCGCCCAGCCCCTCGGGTGGTCAGCGATCGCTGACCGGGTCGAGGCCCGCTGGATGGCCCTCCTGCGCTGAGCGCTCCCATGGGAGGTCGAGCCGGCGGACGAGCTTGGCGGGGATGCCGGAGACGAACGAGCCGGCGGACACGTCGCCCACCACCACCGAGTTCGGGCCGACGATCGAGAAGTCGCCGATCGTCACCCCCCGGTTCACCTGCGTGCGGGGGGCGAGGAAGACGTTGACCCCGATGTCGATCGGCGCGCTGAGCGTGTTCTCGCTCACGCACACGTCGGGCTCGCTGAAGAAGTGGGCCGAGTCGACGATGGTGGCGTACTCGGCCGT
>DASUDP010000075.1:0-2797 GCA_036275535.1 Acidimicrobiales bacterium
GGGCAGGCGAGCCAGCCGGCGACCGAGCTTGGTGAGCCGCACGTGGTCGCCTGCCGTGCCCCGGTCGATGGCGCCGAGCTCCTCGAGGAGGAGGATGCCGTCCTTGATGGACCGACTGTCGGGGGCCTCCACGAACGGGAAGGCAGTGATGTCACCCAGCCCCAGCGCCGCCATCTGGAGGATGACCGACGCCAGGTTGGTGCGCAGGATCTCCGGTTCGGTGAACTCGGGGCGTCCGGCCAGGTCCTCCTCGCTGTAGAGGCGGATGCACACGCCCGGCGCCACCCGTCCGCACCGGCCGGCCCGCTGGGCGGCCGAGGCCTGGGAGATGGCCTCGATGGGCAGGCGCTGCACCTTCGTGCGCCGGTTGTAGCGGGAGATGCGAGCCGTCCCGGGGTCGACGACCCCGGTGATGCCGGGCACCGTGAGGGAGGTCTCCGCCACGTTGGTGGCCAGGACCACCCGCCGCCCCCGGTGGGGGGCGAACACGCGGTGCTGCTCGGCCGAGGAGAGCCGGGCGTAGAGCGGGAGCAGCTCGGTGTGCGGGAGGTCGAGGCGGCGGAGCGCCTCGGCGGTGTCGCGGATCTCCCGCTCGCCCGAGAGGAAGACCAGGACGTCGCCGGGTCCCTCCCGGGTCAGCTCCACGACGGCGTCGCAGACGGCCTGCGTCTGGTCGCGGTCGTCGCCCGTCTCGTCACCGGTCGGTCGGTACCGCATCTCCACCGGGTAGGAGCGCCCGGACACCTCGACGACCGGCGCGTCGGCGAAGTGCCGGGAGAACCGCTCGGTGTCGATCGTGGCCGAGGTGATGATCAGCTTGAGGTCGGGGCGCCGAGGGAGGATCTGGCGCAGGTAGCCCAGGAGGAAGTCGATGTTGAGGCTGCGCTCGTGGGCCTCGTCGACGATGAGGCAGTCGTAGGCCTGCAGGAGCCGGTCGCGCTGGATCTCGGCCAGCAGGATGCCGTCGGTCATCACCTTGACGGCCGTGGCCTCGCTCACGTGGTCGTTGAAGCGCACGCTGTAGCCGACGAGGCCGCCCACCTCGACGCCCAGCTCCTCGGCCACCCGCTCGGCGACGGCCCGGGCGGCCAGGCGCCGAGGCTGAGTGTGGCCGACCCGGCCGCGGGCGCCGAGGCCCAGCTCGAGGCAGAGCTTCGGCAGCTGCGTGCTCTTGCCCGAACCGGTCTCCCCCGCCACGACGACGACCTGGTGGTCCCGGATGGCCTCGAGCAGCGCCTCCCGGTGGGCGACGACGGGCAGGTCGGGGTAGGTCGGCGTGGGGAGCACCCGCGGCGGGCGCTCCGCTCGGGCGGCGGGGCTCACTTCTTCTTGTGGTGCTCGGACCGCACGTAGGACTCGACGGCCTTGGTGAAGGTCCGCTCGAACGTCCGGCGCTGGTGGGGGTCGGCGCGGCGGGCGGCCGCCACCACCTCGGCCCGCAGCTCCCGGTAGGCCTCGAGGCGGTCGGCCGTCAGCTCGCCGCTCTCGATGGCGAGGGCGACGGCGCAGCCGGGCTCGCCGGCGTGCTGGCAGTTGCTGAAGTGGCACTCCTCGCCGAGCTCGTCGATGTCGGCGAAGGTGGCGTCGACCGACTCCTCGTCGCCAGCCAGGCCGACCTCACGGATCCCGGGGGAGTCCACCACAATGCCGCCAGTGGGCAGGACGTGAAGCTGCCGGTTGGTCGTCGTGTGGCGGCCCTTGTGGTCGCCCTCCCGGACCCGCCCCACGACCGCCACCTCGGCGTCGCTCAGGGCGTTCACGAGCCGGGACTTCCCCGCCCCGGACTCACCCAGCAGCACGGAGGTCGCCCCCGCCATGCGGGCGCGGAGCTTGTCGATGCCCTCGCCGGTGGCGGCCGAGGTCACCACCACCTCGAGACCGGGGTGCTCCTCGTTGATCTGGGCCAGGGTGGCGCCGAGGTCCTCGGTGAGGTCGGCCTTCGTGAGCACGAGCACGGGGTGGGCCCCCGCGTCGAAGGCCAGCGCCTCGCCGCGCCGGATGCGGCCCGCCTTCACCGCCCGGTCCAGGCCCATGACGAGCAGGACGAGGTCGACGTTGGCCGCCAGGAGCTGGTGCTCCTCGCCGCCGGCAGCCCGGCGGCGCAGCAGTGAGCCGCGGGGCAGCAGGGCGAGGACCTGCTCGCCCACGAGGGCCAGCCAATCGCCCACCGTCACGGGCGGCAGCCCTCGCCGCAGCTTCACGCTGCGGTCCCCGCTCGGGGTGCGGACCTGCACCGCCACGCCGTCGTGCCGCAGCACCCGACCCGGCTCCGCGCCGGGGCCGTGCTCGCCCAGGAGCGCCTCCCACCGAGGCCCCCACCCGATCTCGGTCAGAGCATCCACGTCGACACAAGGCTACGGCGCCGAACGGCGACGGCCGCCCCGGAGGGCGGCCGTCTCGCGCTGGCGTTGCCGTCGCTCGCCCGGAGCGAGCGACGTCGGGTGCTACTTCTTGGGGGCGGTCCAGACGCCCTTGTTGAGCTTCGGGGCGGTGCTGGGCGTCATGACGGCGTCCTTGAACCCCTTGAGCGGCGTGATGCGAGCCTTCTTCGAGGCCTTGATCTTGATCGCCTCGCCGGTGGCGGGGTTGCGGCCCATGCGGGCGGCGCGCTCGACCTTGGCGAACTTGGCGAAGCCGGTGATGGCGACGGGCTCGCCCTTGGAGACCACGTGGGTGGTGACGTCGGTGAAGCCCTTGAGCACGGCGTCGACGGTCTTGGCGTCGACCTCGGTCTGCGCTGCGATGGCCTTGACCAGGTCGCGTCGGTTCATGTTCGTGTCCTCCGTTGGACAGGTGG
>DASUDP010000076.1:0-11570 GCA_036275535.1 Acidimicrobiales bacterium
CGACCACAATGGGCGGGCCGTCCGCCGCGGGAGGAGCCGATCGTGGAGATCACCCGGGCCGAGCGGGTGAAGCAGGTGACGATCCTGGCCGACCAGTGGCAGCCCGACTCCGAGGAGCTCACCCCCACCTCGAAGCCCAAGCGCCGGGGGATCGCCGCCAAGTACGCCGACGAGATCGAGGACCTCTACGCCTGACCGGCGCGGCAGTCCCCGACCGCGGCTCCGCCCCCGGGCGGGCCGGGGGCGGAGCGGGTGTTCAGGATCGGTCGGGCGGGATCAGCCGATGACGCGGACGCCGGTGGCCTCATCGCCCTTGCGACCAGGCGCCACCTCGAACTCCACCTTCTGGCCCTCCTCGAGGGACTTGTACCCCTCCCCCACGATGTTGGAGAAGTGGACGAAGACGTCGGGGCCGCTCTCCTGGGTGATGAACCCGTAGCCCTTGTCGTTGTTGAAGAACTTCACGGTGCCAGTGGCCATGCCTTGCTTTCCTGTTGCCTGCAAGGCGTCCCGCTGACCCCCTGCGCTGGGCGCGAGCGTAGGCGTGACGCATGTCATGGTCCATGGGTGGGCGAGATCCGCGAGCGCCTCCGTCGCCGTAACCTTGGAGGGGACGGCGACGGCCGCCGTCGACTTGCTTGGAGACGGGTGGAGATGTTCGGCAACACCATGAAGACCACGGTCCTGCTGGCCGGTCTCGGTGGCCTGATGGTCCTGGTCGGCTCGTTCTTCGGTCGGGGCGGCGCGGTGATCGGCCTCGTCCTCGGCCTCGTCACGGTGGGGGCCTCGTACTGGGGCTCCGACAAGCTCGCCATCCGGGCCGCCCGGGCGGTGCCCGCCGACCCCGCCCGGTACCCGCAGTACCACCAGATCGTGACCGAGCTGACCCAGCGGGCCGGCCTCCCGATGCCGAAGCTGTACATCAGCCCCGAGCAGCAGCCCAACGCCTTCGCCACGGGACGCAACCCCGAGCACGCCGCCGTCGCCGTCACCGAGGGGCTGCTGGCGACCTGCAGCTGGGACGAGATCCGGGGCGTCCTGGCCCACGAGCTGGCCCACGTGGGCAACCGCGACATCCTCATCGGCTCGGTGGCCGCCGCCGTGGCCACGGGCATCTCGTTCATCGCCAACATGGCGATGTGGGGGGCCATGTTCGGTGGCGGCCGGGACGACGACGAGCGCGGCAACCCCATCGCCCTGCTGGCCACCGCGCTGCTGGCCCCCATGGCCGCCGGCCTCCTGCAGATGGCGATCAGCCGCTCTCGCGAGTTCGAGGCCGATCGCCGGGGCGCCGAGCTGCTCGGCACGGGCCTGCCCCTGGCCACCGCGCTGCAGCGCCTCGAGGCCTACGCCGCCCGGGTCCCGATGGACATCGCGCCCAGCCAGGCCAGCCACTTCATCGTCAACCCCCTGGCCGGGCAGAAGGCGAACCTGTCCAACCTCTTCCGGACCCACCCCTCCACCGAGGAGCGCGTCGCCCGGCTGCAGGCCTGGACCCCGTCGCACTCGTAGGCCGGGCCCGGCGCCGCACCGGAGGCGGCTAGAGGGAAGCGATCCAGCGCTCGGCCTGGTCGGCCCGGCGGCGTAGCTCGTCGAGCGTGGCCTCCGTGACCTTCTGCACCCCGGCCAGCCGGTTGAGGCGGCCGTTCACCTCGCGATGGCTCATGCCGGTGAAGCGCACCAGGTGCTGGGCCAGGTCGGCGTTGGCCTCCCGCAGCTCGCGCTTCACCTCGGTGAGCGGGCGCCCGGCGAGGTCCTCGGGCAGCGGGGCGGAGAAGCGGCCGCCGCCCGGCGGCGGGGGCGGGGGCAGCTCGACGTCGACGCTGCTGTCCTCGTCGTCCTCGTCAGCGAGGTCGTCGTCCTCGTCGAAGACCGACGGGCCGTGGGTCTCGCTGGTCAGGACCTGCGCCGAGAGGACCTCGAACAGCGAGAGCTGCTCGTCCACCTCGGCGGGGACGTCATCGAACGCTGCCTCCTCCTCGAGGGTGGGCTCGTCGGCGTCGTCAGTCTGGTTGCGGGCCAGGCTGTGGCGGCGCTGCTCAGCGATGCCGGCCGCCCAGGCGCGCAGGCGCGGGTCGTCGGGGATGAACAGCCAGGCCCGCTCGTCGGCCGCCCGCCCCCCGGTGTGGCGCACGAAGCGGCCCACGGCCTGGCGGAAGAAGAGCTCGGTGGTGGTCGTCGTGGCGAACACGCCGAGGCGCAGGCGCGGGATGTCGACGCCCTCGGACACCATGCGCACGGCCACGATCCAGGGCAGCGAACCCTCCGCGAAGCGGGCGATGCGGGTGGAGGCCGACGGGTCGTCCGAGGTGGCGACGACCGCCGAGACGCGGTGACGCTGGTGCAGGATGCGGGCGATGCCCCGGGCGTGCTCCTGGTCCGCCGCGATCACCAGACCGGCCGCGCTCGGATGGGTGCGGCGCAGCTCGGTCAGGCGTTGGTGGGCCTGGTCGAGCACCGTGGGCAGCCACTCCCCGTCGAGGCTGAGCGCGGTGCGGAGCCGTTGGGCGGAGCGCTGGCGGTCGAGCTCGTCCTCGAAGCTGGCCGCGTTGGTCGTGCCGTCGGGCGCGGTCCACTCCATGAACCCGTTGATGCGCGGGAACCAGACGGGCCGCACGACGCGCCGGTCGGCCAGGGCCCGGTCGTAGCCGTACTCGTAGTTCGGCCGGGCCTCGTCGAGGTGGTAGTCGACGAAGGGGATGCTGTGGGTGTCGCTGCGGAACGGGGTGCCGGAGATGGCGAGGCGCCGCGGGGCCGGATCGAAGGCGTGGCGGACGGCGTCGCCCCAGGCCCGCTCGTCGCCCGCGTGGTGCAGCTCGTCGAGCACGACCATGCAGCGCTCGGCGTGGCGGCGCAGGGCCGAGGGGTTCGTGGCCACCTGCTGGTAGGTCACGACGATGCCGTGCATGTCGGCGGGGAGTCGTGCCGTGGCGGACATCCACTGCGGCTCGAGGTGCAGCCCGAAGCGGGCCGCCGCGTGGGCCCACTGGAGCTTCAGGTGGCTGGTGGGGGCGACGACGACGAGCCGGTGGGCGGGGTGCTGGGCCAGGTGCCGGAGGGCCGCGGTGAGGGCGAAGGTCGTCTTGCCGGCCCCTGGGGTGGCGACGGCGAGGAAGTCCGGCCCGGGATGCTCGTCGAGCCGGTCCAGCGCCTCCTTCTGCCACCTCCTGAGCCGCATCGACCGTCCCATCGGATCGACGATTCTGCCACCCGCGCGCTCGGCCCCCTGACCGCCACAGGACCTTTGTGCGCCGAGGACCGCGGGGTACGGTCCCGGCATGACGGACCAAGGGAACGATCCGACGCGCGTCGACCTCCCGGCCGCCGGCCCGCAGGACGACCCGACGCAGGCCATGCCCCGGGTCGACGCCGGCCCGGCCACCCAGGTCGGCGTGCCGCCGGCACCCCCGCTCGGCCCGCCCCCGGATCGCTGGGACGGCGGACCCCCGCCCCCCGACCGTCGCCCCTGGATCCTGGCCGGGATCCTCGGGCTCATCGCCCTCATCGCCATCCTGCTGCTCGTCCTCGGGGGCGACGACGACGGGGACGACGACAGCGCCACGACGACGACATCCGAATCGACCACCACCGAGGCGACCACCACCTCCGAGAGCACGACGACCACCGAGGCCACCACCACGTCGGCGCCGACCACCACGGAGTCCCCGTCGGTCACGGTCGACCCCGTCGACTGCCGCGAGGCCGGAGGCGATCCCGTCGACCCCGAGGCCGCCGCCCAGACCGTCTTCGAGGCGTGGACCCGTGACGACGAGGCCTGTGCCCGGGAGCTGATGACCGACGTCGCCTTCGAGGAGCTGTTCGCCCGCGACGGCTCCGGCGCCACCGACCAGCTCCAGGGCTGCACCGCCGACGCCGACCCCGAGCCCTACACCGACTGCGCCTTCACCTACGAGGGTGGCGCCACCCACTACCGGATGGTGTACAGCCCGACCGACGGCTGGCAGGTGCAGGACATCACCCAGGTGGCCGACTGAGCCGACGGCCCGGGGCGTCGCGCCGGATCACTCGGTGCGCAGCACCCGGGCCGGGCGGGTGCGGGCCGCGAACCGGGCCGGCGCCATCGCCACCACCAGCGCGACGAGCAGCGACGCCGCCACCACGACGGCCAGCGCGGCGAGCGGGGTGACGTGCACGAGCGGCGCCCCGAGGGTCGTCGGCCCGCTCGCCGATCTCGGGGTCGTTCCCGTCCCCCACGACGACATCGAACGTCCACCCCCACAGGTCCGGGTCGCTGGCCAGGCGCGCTTCGCTCGACGCGAACCCGAGGCTGCCGACGGTCCCCAGGGTGGCGGCGAACACGGTGGCCACGACGGTGCCGGCACCCGCCGACAGCACTGCCGCCCGCAACCCGGCCACCGCCGACGGCGGAAGGCCCCCGCGGGCCGCGCCCTCGCTCAACGCCGCGCCGAGCGAGCCGACCGGGGCGTCAGCAGGAGCACGGTCGGTCGAGGTCCCGCGGCGAGCCACCGGCACGACGACGCGCCCCACGACCAGCAGCGCCACGAGGAGCGCTCCGGGGCCCAGCACGCGCAGGTCGACGGCCACACAGGGATCGATCTCGGCCCGGCGGGGGTAGCCGATGGGCGTGAGCGGCGACAGGGCGATCGCCACCCCGACGGCGACCACGGCACCGGCCGCTCCCAGGGCGCTGCCCTTGACCACGGCCAGGCGGACGGCGGCCCGGGGATCGAGGCCGAGGTCGCGGAGGGAGCCGGCCAGCGAGAGGTCGGCGTCGAGGTGACGGCGCAGGACCAGGGACACCAGGACCGCCCCACCGACCGCCACCAGGACGCCCATGGCGAGGACGAGCCCGGCCTGGCGCCGGGCGACGATCGTGCCAGCCGGTCGCCCCTCGTGGTGGCAGCCCCACCCCCGGCCGGTCGAGACCTGTCAGTCCGCGGAGCGGGGGGCCCGGGCGGCGGCGTCGCCCATGGCCAGGAACAGCTCGGTGGCGGCGTCGATCAGCAGGGGGCGCGGGACGTCGATGCGCCCGTCGAGCCACGCCGCGACGAGCTCGGCGGTGCCCCCGACGAGGATGGCGGCACCGATGCGGCCGACGTGGACGTCGACCGGGCGGCGAGCGGCAGCGGACGCGGCCTGCTCGACGAGCGCCACGAGGGCGTGCCCGGTGCAGATGCGACGGCGGTTCAGGGCCTCGTTGCCGAGCGCCTCGACGTAGAGGACGCGCCCCCGGCGGCGGTCGTCGTCCACGAAGGCGACGATGCTCTCGAGCGCGGCGCGGACCTGCGCGCGCGGGTCGTCCCCGGCGGCGACGACCGCCGCCATGACCTGGACGCCGAGCTCCTCGACGAGCCGGTCGTACACGGCCAGCAGCAGGGCATCGAGGTCGTCGAAGCTCTCGTAGAAGTACCGGGGGTTCAGCCGGGCGGCCTGGCACACGGCCCGCACGGTCGTGCCCCCCCAGCCCTCGGTGCCGAGCAGCTCGAAGGCGGCGGCGAGCAGCAGCACCCGCCGCTCGGCGCGACGATCATCGGGGGTGAGCCCCACCCAGCGGGTGGGCTTGCGGCGTGCGGCGGACGTTGGCAACGAGCGTTACCATACCCTACCCTAGGGTCCGGTCCCGGTCGCGCCCGGCGGACGGACGATCCCCGGGGGAGGAACGTATGACCGAGCGGGTTCTGGTCGCCGGCGGCGGCGTGCGCGGCCTCGTCGCCGCGCTGGCCCTGGGAGAGCTGCGAGCCGACGCCGGCGTGGCCGCCACCGGCATCGCTCTCGGTTACCCGCGCCATCCGCACGAGCGACTCCGGCCTGCACGCGGCCCTGTCCGCCCCCGATCGCTTCGACGAGGCCTGCGACCTCCTACCGGGCCCGGACCTCTTCTTCAACGACGACACGCCCGCCATGGAGCCGATCGGCGGCGTGCGGCCGATGGCCGGCCTGCTCAACCGGATCCGCCGGTTCACCGGCGCCGAACCCCCGACGACGAGCTCGTCGCCTGACCCACCCCGCCCACCGATCCTCACGCCGGAGCGCTGAACCCACGATGACCGAACCGACCCCGCACCCCTCGACCACCGAGCGCCGTGTCGCCATCGGCGACGTGGAGCTGCACGTGGTGGAGGCCGGACCCGCCGACGGCTTCCCCGTCGTGCTGAGCCACGGCTTCCCCGAGCTGTCGTACTCGTGGCGCCACCAGGTGCCCGCCCTCGCCGACGCCGGCTACCGGGTGATCTGCCCGGACCAGCGCGGCTACGGGCGCTCCGACCGGCCCGAGGCCATCGAGGACTACGACATCCACCACCTCACCGGCGACCTGCTCGGGCTCCTCGACGAGGCCGGCCACGAGCGGGCCGTGTTCATCGGGCACGACTGGGGGTCGATGGTCGTGAACGGCGTGGCCGGCCTCCACCCGGAGCGGGTGGCCGGCGTGCTCACGATGAGCGTGCCCCTCCTCCCCCGGCCCGGCCTGTCCCCGATCGACCTGTTCAAGATGGCCTTCGGGGACTCGTTCTTCTACATGCTCTACTTCCAGGAGCCGGGCGTGGCCGACGCGGAGCTCGGCGCCGACCCGGCCGAGACGATGACCCGCATGCTGGCCGGGCTCACGTTGCCCGACGACGCCGAGCTCGGGGCATCGGGGCTGTCCGCCCCCGACGGCACCGGCTTCGTCGACCGCCTCCCGAAGCCCGACGGCCTGCCCGCCTGGCTGAGCCAGGCCGAGCTCGATCACTACATCGCCGAGTTCTCCCGCACCGGCTTCACCGGCGGCATCAACTGGTACCGGAACCTCCACCGCAACTGGGAGACCACCCCGCAGCTCGAGGGGGCCCAGCTCACCGTGCCGTCGGCCTTCGTGACCGGGGCCAAGGACCCGGTGAACCTCATGAGCCCGGCCGCGGTGATGGAGGGCTACGTCACGGACCACCGCTTCACGATCCTCGTGGACGGCGCCGGCCACTGGGTGCAGCAGGAGAAGCCGGCCGAGGTGAACCCCCTGCTCCTCGACTTCCTGTCCGGCCTCGACCTGCCGAAGGGCGGTTCGTGATGCGGGCCGCCGCCCTCCGGGCCGGCCGCATCTACGTGAACGAAGACGTCCCCGAGCCGCAGCCGGCCTTCGGGCAGGTGCTCGTCCAGGTCAAGGCCTGCGGCATCTGCGGGTCGGACCTCCACTTCGTGCAGCACGGCCCCGAGATGATCGACCTCGGCAAGCAGATGAAGGGGGTGCCCTCGCTCACCGGGATGGGTGGCGACGACAGCTCGGCCGACGAGCTCGACTTCGACCGGGACATCTACATGGGCCACGAGTTCTCCGCCGAGGTGCTCGAGGTCGGTCCCGACACCGACGCCCCCGGGCCGGGCACGCTCGTCACCTCGCTCCCCGTGCTGCTCACCGCGTCGGGCATCCGGCCCATCGTGTACAGCAACGACGTCCTCGGCGGCTACGGCGAGCGCATGCTGCTGTCCGCCGGAATGCTGGCCGAGGTGCCCAATGGGCTCGACGCCGGTCACGCCGCCCTCACCGAGCCGATGGCGGTCGGCCTCCACGCCGTCAACAAGTCCAAGATCGCAGCCGGCGACGGCGCCCTCGTGCTCGGCTGCGGCCCGGTCGGCCTGGCCTGCATCGCGGCGCTGCGGCTGCAGGGCGTCGACACCATCGTGGCCACCGACTTCTCGCCCGCCCGGCGGGCCATCGCCACGCAGATGGGCGCCACCGAGGTCGTCGACCCCGCCAGCGAGGACGCCTTCGACGCCTGGTCGCGCGCCGGCCGGGGCAAGAGCCTCGTCGTCTTCGAGGCCATCGGCGTGCCCGGCATCATCGACACGGTGCTGCGCGACGCGCCGATGGGCACCCGGGTGCTCGTCGTCGGCGTGTGCATGGGCCAGGACACGATCACCCCGTTCTTCGCCATCAGCAAGGAGCTGAACATCCAGTTCGCCCTCGCCTACGACCTGATGGAGTTCCACCAGTCCCTGCGGGCCATCGCCGAGGGCGACATCGACGTCACCCCGCTGATCACCGGCGAGGTGCCCCTCGACGGCGTAGCCGATGCCTTCGCCGCCCTCGCCGACCCCGACGAGCACTGCAAGATCCTCGTCACCCCGTAGCAACCGACGTCTGTGGACGCCGGTGCACGCCACACGTGCGCTGACGTCCACAGACGTCGGTGACTAGGCGGGGGTGCTGTAGCGCTCGGTGAGGCGGGGGATGCGGGCGGCGAAGTCGAGCTTGCCGAAGCAGGCCGTGGCGCCGCGCGCCCGGCTGCGGTTGAAGGTCTCCTCGGTGCCGTGGGCGCTCACCACGAGGACGACGGCGTCGGGACAGCCCCGCTTGATCTCGGGCAGGGCGGAGAGCCCGTCGCGGTTCGGCATGAAGATGTCGAGCACGATCAGGTCGGGGCAGCTGGCCAGGCTCTGGGCGATGCAGTCGTTGCCGTCCACCGCTTCGAGCACCTCGGCACCCGCTGCCTCGAACTCGGTCCGGAACAGGAAGCGGATGTCGGGCTCGTCGTCACAGATGAGCACCCGCACGCCGTCACCGTACGGACGCCACCCCCGGAGCACCATGAGCCGACCGGACTAGTCCGCGGGCCGCCCCCGCGGAGTCACATCTGGCGGTCGTGGCCCTCCCAGTAGGGGGCCCGCAGCTCGCGCTTCAGGAGCTTGCCGCCGGCAAGCCGCGGTCGTTCCTGCGCAGGAACCGCAAGCTTTGACCGCGGGTTCGGCGCGGGGGGAGGCGGTCGCGACGGGTTCGGGGGTTAAGGGGGTTTGCGGGGTTCGAGGGGGTGGGCGGGGGGTAGGCGGGTCGCCGTGACGAGCGTCGAGGTGGCACACCAGAAGGCGAAGCAGGCGGCGGACAGCGAATGGGCGGAGCGGCTGGCTCGCGTCGGCTTCGTGGCCCGCGGGTTCGTGTACCTCATCGTGGGCGTCATCGCCCTGCAGATCGCGTGGTCCACCGACGCCAGCAACGAGGCCAGCAAGGACGGGGCGCTGCGCGAGATCGCCCAGCGGCCGGGGAGCGGACCGCTCCTCATCGCCCTTGCGGTGGGCCTGGTCGGCTACATGCTCTGGCGCCTCAGCGAGGCCGCCTGGGGCAAGCGGGACGAGACCGACGAGCGCAAGCGGACCCTCAAGCGGCTCGGCTCAGCCGTCAAGGCCGCCATCTACGGCGCCTTCCTCGTCAGCACCATCCAGTTCATCCGGCAGGGGCCTGACGCCGGTGGCAAGAGCCGCGGCGGCCAGGGGCCGGAGGACAGCTGGACGGCCAAGGCCCTCGACCTCCCCGGGGGAAGGATCCTCGTGGGGATCGCGGCCCTCGTCCTCATCGGCGCCGCCGGCTGGATCGCCTACCGGGGCCTGGCCCAGAAGTTCGAGAAGCGGCTCGACACCAGCACGATGTCCCCGGCCATGGGTCGGGCCGTCGATGTGGTCGGCACCGTCGGGCTGGCCAGCCGTGGGGCCATCGTCGGCCTCGCCGGGTTCCTGCTCCTTCGGGCGGCTCTCGACTACGACCCCACCAAGGCCAGCGGCGTGGACGCCACGCTGCGCGTCGTGGCCCAGCAGACCTACGGCAAGGTGCTGCTCACCGTCATCGCCATCGGGATCATGGCCTACGGCCTCTACTCCTGGGCCGAGGCCCGCTACCGGCAGCTCTGACGGGGGGCACCAGGCGGCGTTGCGCGGTCAACGGGGCCCGCCGGCCTAGGGTCAGGTCTGGTTCGTCGCACCCGGTGGAAGGAACTGCCCATGTCAGATCTGGATGACCTGCTCCTCGGCCCGGACGACGCTGCGGTCTGGCCCGCCCCCGACGACGGCGCTCCCGAGGCCGAACCGGTCGCTGCCCCCTCCCCCTGAACGTCGGGCCATGCCCCGCCGTCCCCACGTGCGGTCGCTGTCGCTCGTGCGCCACGCGCAGAGCGCGGGGAACGTGGCCAACGACGCCGCCCTCGCCGCGGGGCTCCCCGAGCTCGACCTCGCCCACCGGGACATGGACGTCCCCCTGTCCGCGCTCGGCACGGCTCAGGCCCGGGCCCTCGGGGGCTGGCTGCGCACCGCCGACGCTTCCATCGTGATCGCCTCGCCCTACCGGCGGGCCGTCGACACGATCTGCCTCGCCATGGACGCCAGCGACCGCGAGCTGCCCCTGGTGCTCGACGAACGGGTGCGGGAGCGGGAGTTCGGCATCCTCGACCGGCTGACCAAGGTCGGGATCGAGGCCCGCCACCCCGAGCAGGTCGCCGCCCGGGCCTTCCTCGGCAAGTTCTTCCACCGGCCGCCCGGTGGCGAGTCCTGGGCCGACGTCGCCGGCCGGGTGCGGTCGATCCTCAGCGACCTGCGCCTCGACCACGCCGGCGAGGACGTCGTGATCGTCACCCACCAGGCCGTCATCATGCTGTTCCGCTACGTGCTCGACGGCCTCGACGAGGCGTCGCTGCTGGCCCTCGACCGCAAGGTGCAGATCGCCAACACGGCCGTGGCCACCTACCGCGACGACGGCGACGGCCTCCGCCTCCTCAGCTTCAACGACACGTCCCACCTGCCCGACGAGGCCACCACGGCGGCGTCCGACCTCCCGGTCGCTCCCCGGTGACACCGCTTCAGGAGCTGCTCCGGCAGCACCCCCTCGACGCCCCCGCCGGCGACAAGCAGGACCGCGGCACCGTGCTCATCGTCGGCGGTCCCCCGTCGTGCCCCGGCGCCATCGTGCTAGCCGGCACCGCCGCCTTGCGGGCGGGGGCCGGCCGCATCCAGCTGGTGGTCAGCCCCGCCGCCGCCGACAACCTCGCCGCGACCGTGCCGGAGGCCTTCGTCACGCACTGGGATCCCACGTCGGATCCCTCCGCGGAGCTCGAGGACCGGCTGGCCCAGGCCGACGCCGTCGTCATCGGTCCCGGCTACAGCGAGGGGATCGAGGACGCCGTGCTGGCCGTCGCCCCCCTCCTCGGGGCGGTGCCGCTCGTGCTCGACGCCGGTGCCCTGCCCGCCGCCCGCCACCTCGACGACGCCGTCCACCTCGTGGTCGCCCCCAACACCGCCGAAGCGGCCGCCCTCCTCGACGACGAGGCCGCGGACGGCGACGACATCAGGGCGCTGGCCGAGGCCCTGGTCAGCCGATTCGGCCGCCCGCTGGCCGTGCGAGGTCGCACCACCGTCGTCGCCGACGCCGCCGGCGGCCGCTGGCACCACGCCAGCGAGGCCATCGGCCTCGGCACGGCCGGCTCAGGCGACGTCCTGATGGGCGCCCTCGGCGCCCTGCTGGCCCGGGGTCTCCCGACGGTGGCTGCCCTCGGCTGGTCCGTCGCCCTCCATGCCCGGGCCGGGGAGGTCCTGGGCCGCACCATGCCCGTCGGCTACCTGGCCCGGGAGATCGCCGACCACCTCCCCCACGCCGTGGCCGAGCACCTGCGGGCCTGAGCTCCGCCGGACGGTGCGGGGACCAAGCCGGCACCAAGCGAGCCCCCAGCGGGTGAGGCGATGGTGGTCAGCGGGCCGACTGGCCGGGGGTGAGCAGCGGGATGTCGACGATCCCCCGCGGCCGCAGGTGTCGCACCCGGGCGTAGGCGGCGATCATCTCCCGGTAGGTCGTGACG
>DASUDP010000077.1:0-7679 GCA_036275535.1 Acidimicrobiales bacterium
GCAGGCGGTGGCTGACGTCGTGGCCACGGTCCCCGCCCCGCAGTACCGGGCGGCGATCGAGGAGCTCGTCGACGTCGACGAGCTGCTGACCTACTGGGCCATCGAGGCGGTGACCGCCCACTGGGACGGCTACCTCTACGACGTCACCCAGGCCGGTCGGGACGGCAACCCGTGGGCCAACAACTACTACGCCTACCACGACCCCGACTCCGGTCGGTTCGTCATCATCCCCGCCGGAGCCGACCTCGCTTTCGGCATCGGGATGCCCCCGGGGGCGCTCGACGCCCAGGTCCCGGTCCTGCTCCCGCCGAAGCCCAACGCCTCGATCGCCGTGCGGCTCTGGGAGGACCCCGCCTTCCGCGGCGAGCTGGCGGCGCGCCTCGCCCAGGTGCTCGACGACGCATGGGACGAGGCGGCGCTTGCCGCCCGGGCCGACCTGTTCGCGGAGCACGTGCGGGCCGACGGCCTGACCGGCACCCGGGAGGACACCACGATGGACGCCTTCGAGCAGGCCCTGGCCGAGCGGAAGGCCTGGATCGCGCAGCGGGCCCCGGCGGTGCGGGCCGAGCTGCAACAGGCAGCAGGAGGATGACCATGGACCGACGCACCTTCCTGCGGCTGTCGACCTCCACGGGTGCGCTGGTCGCCGCCGGCCCCCTGCTCGCCGCCTGTTCGAGCGACGGCTCCGGGTCGGCCACCACCACCTCGACCGCCTCCACCAGCACCACCGGGGCGTCGACCACGACGTCGACCACGACGTCGACCCCCCGCCCCGGTGCCACCCGCTACGGCCCGCTGGCCGAGGTGCCCGACGCCAACGGCCTGTTGCTCCCGGCCGGCTTCACGTCCGAGCTGCTGGCCGTCGGCGGGGAGACGGTGCCCGGCACCTCCTACCGCTGGCACCCGTTCCCTGATGGCGGGGCGTGCTTCGCGACGGACGACGGCGGGTGGGTCTACGTCAGCAACAGCGAGGTCTACGTCCCCAGGCGGGGCGGAGCCGGCGCGCTGCGCTTCGATGCGGCCGGCAGGATCGTCGACGCCTACCGCATCCTGGACGGCACCACGATGAACTGCGCCGGCGGCACCACCCCGTGGGGTACATGGCTGTCGTGCGAGGAGATGGAGGCGGGCCAGGTCTGGGAGTGCGACCCGCTCGGCCAGACCGACGCCACCCCCCGCCCTGCCATGGGGCTGCTCCGCCACGAGATGGTGGCGGCCGACGAGGTGCGGCAGGTGCTGTACCTGACCGAGGACGAGCACGACGGGCTCTTCTACCGGTTCCGGCCCGCCCGCTGGGGCGACCTGTCCGAGGGGACGCTGGAGGCCGCCGCGGTGGCTGCCGACGGCGCGATCAGCTGGGTGCCCGTCCGTGGCCTCGGGGACGCGGGGACCCCGGCCCGCTACGACGCCCCGGGGGCGACGCCCCTCCCGGGCGCCGAGGGGGTGGTGGTCCACGGCGATTCCGCCTACGTGGCCACCAAGTACGACGACAAGGTCTCGCGCATCGACCTGGCGCAGTCGCGGCTGACGCGGCTGTGGGACGGCGGCGAGCCGATCAAGGGGCCCGACAACCTGGCCTTCCACGCCCCGAGCGGCAACCTCTTCGCCTGCGAGGACGGCGGCGACATGCAGGTGGTGCTCCTCACCCCCGACGGCCAACCCGATCCCTTCCTGCAGTTCGTCGGCCACCCCGACTCCGAGGTGACTGGCGCCGCCTTCGACCCGTCGGACACGCGCCTGTTCGTCAGCTCGCAGCGGGCCCCCACCCCCCAGACGATCGACGACCTCGTCGGCGGAGGGGGCAGCCAGACCCTCGGCCGCACCTACCTGATCACCGGCCCGTTCTGACGAGGAGCAACCCGCGGTCGTTGTTGCCGGAGAACCGCAAGCTCTGACCGCGGGTTCGCCGGGAGGTGGTCGCTACGGGATGACGACGTCGGAGAGGTCCTGCTCGGGCTTGGGGTAGGTGAGGTCGAGGCCCTTCAGGACGTCGACGAGGATCGTGGCGGCGGCCCAGTTCCGGTACCACTTCTTGTCGGCCGGGATGATGTGCCAGGGCGCGTGCTCGGTGCTGGTCCGGGTGATGGCCTCCGAGAAGGCGTCCTGGTAGGCGCCCCACCTCGAGCGGGTCTCGAGGTCCTCGACCCGGAACTTCCAGTGCTTGTCGGGTTCGTCGAGTCGGTCCTGCAGCCGCTCCTTCTGCTCGTCCTTGCTGATGTGGAGGAACAGCTTCACGATCGTCGTGCCCTCGTCGACCAGCAGCTGCTCGAAGGCGTTGATGTGGTCGTAGCGCCGCCGCCACCGGTCCTCGGGGACGAGGTTCTCGACCCTGACCACCAGCACGTCCTCGTAGTGGCTGCGGTCGAACACGGCGATCTCGCCGTCCGCCGGGACGTTGGCGTGGATCCGCCAGAGGTAGTCGTGCGCCAGCTCGGGCTCCGTCGGCACCTTGAACGAGGTCACCCGCAGGCCGGCCGGGTTCACCGCGCCCATCACGTGCTCGATCGTGCCGCCCTTGCCGGAGGTGTCCATCCCCTGGAGCACGACCAGCACGCTCTCTTCACGCCGGGCCCAGAGGACCTCCTGGAGCTCGGCCATGCGCTCGGCCAGCTGGGCCGACGCCTCCTCGGTCTCGTCCTTGTCGCCGGGGGCGGCGCTGGTGTCGGCAGCGTCGATGGCGGCGACGTCGACGGCCGTGCCGGGCTCGACGCGGTGGAGGGGCGAGGTGGGCATGCCGGCAGCGTATGGCCGGTGGGGCGGTGGCCGGAGGGCGACGGCCGGGCGAACGGGCGGTGGACGCGGAGCGAGCAGTGCGGGCGCGGGCAGGAGAGCACGGGCGCACCCCGAACCTGGTGGCCATGGATCGTCGAACCTTCATGAAGGGCGCCCTGGCCGGCGCCGGCGCGGCGGCGGTCGGCGCCCCTCGGGCGGCGTCGGCGAGCCCGGTGAACCTGGCGCTGCCCAGCCTCGGGCTGACCCCGCCGACGGCCCGCACCCCCGTCGAGCACCTCGTGGTCGTGATGATGGAGAACCGCTCCGTCAACCACTACCTGGGCTGGTACGGGAAGGAGAACCGCGAGTTCGACGGGATCCAGGACGCGTCGTTCCCCGACCTGCGCCAGGGCGAGGATGGGCCCCTCGTCCCCACCGAGGCGTGGGGGCAGGCGGGCCGGGGGAACTTCCACGGGCGCGGCTTCGCCGACCCGTCGCACGGCTGGACGGGTGGCCGGGCCGAGCGCCACGGCGGCACCTGCGACGGCTGGCTCCACCCGGTCACCGGCAACGACGAGCTGGCCCTGTCGTACTACGACGCCGACGACATCCCCGTGTGGGCCCGGCTCGTGCGCGACTACCAGGCCTACGACCGCTGGTTCTGCTCGCTGCTGGGCCCGACGCAGCCCAACCGGTACTACCTGCACTCGGCCCAGTCGGGCGGCCTCAAGAACAACGACCTGCCGCCCGAGCGGGCCCAGGAGAACAGCGGCTGGGCTCTCGGCTGGGACTGGCCGACGGTCTGGACCCTGGCCGACACCTACGGCCTGACGGCCCGCTACTACTACTCGAACCTCCCCCAGATCGCGTTCTGGGGGGCCCGGCACCTCCACCACGCCAGCCCCGTGGCCGAGTTCTACGCCGCGGCGGCGACCGGCACGCTGCCCCAGCTGTCGATCATCGACCCGTGGTTCATCGCCCCCAGCGGGATCTCCAACGATGACCACCCCCACGCCGACATCCGCCTGGGCCAGGCCTTCATCTCCGACATCGTGGAGGCCTTCGCCACCTCGCCCTGCTACCAGAAGGCGGCCCTCGTCGTGACCTACGACGAGTGGGGCGGCTTCTGGGACCACGTGCCGCCGCCGCGCCTGCCCGACGACCGCGGCACGCCGGACGACCCCGCCGGCGAGGACGACTTCGGCCAGCTCGGCTTCCGCATCCCGAGCGCCATCATGAGCCCCTGGACCCGCACCCGGCCCGGCAAGACGAGCCGGGTCGACCACACCGTCTACGACCACGCCTCGATCCTGCGCTTCGTCTCCGAGAACTGGGGCCTGCCCTACCTGACGCTGCGCCACCGTTCGACGAACAGCATCGAGCGGGCGTTCCGGCGCTTCAAGACCTTCGATCCGGAGCCCTCGTACACCACCTATGACGCTCCGCCGGCGCTCCTGGTGGAGCCCTACCAGGACGACCCGCTGGGCCAGCTCGAGCAGGTGCCGGGCGCGCCCGACCTGCCCGACGTGACCCCCGATGGCGGCCCGGCCCCGGTGCCCAACCGGGTGGCCGCACCGGCCCCGCCGCCGCCCGCTCCGGAGGGCAGCGACCTGCACCGGCTGGCCGAGCTCGGCTGGTTCGAGCGGCTCCCTGTGGACACCGACCTGCGGTTCGAGGACTCGTACCTCCACCGCCGGCCCGACCTGCTGGTCTCAGCTGCCGCGGAAGAGGCGACGCGGCCCCGCCGCTGAGCCCTGCCCGCGCCCCGCACACGAGGCGGCGGGGCCGGTGCTCTACCCTCGGGTGGATGTCGACGGCCGGGGTCACCACTGCCAGAGCGGCGCGCTCGGCGCCCGTGCTGCGCAAGGCGCTCAAGCGGTCGGCGCCCTCGACCGAGCTCGAGCGGAGGTTCTGGGCCGAGGGCCACGAGGTCGTCGTCGGCATCGACGAGGTGGGCCGTGGCGCGTGGGCGGGCCCGCTCACCCTCGGCGCCGCCGTGATCCCGAAGGACCGCCGCGTCAACAAGATCCGGGACTCGAAGATGCTCACCGAGCGCGAGCGCGAGGCCCTCTTCGACCGGATCGCGGAATGGTGCGTGGCGTGGTCCGTGGGCCACGCCAGCGAGGAGGAGTGCGACGAGCTCGGCATGTCCGAGGCCCAGCGCCTGGCCGCCCGACGTGCCCTCGACGGCCTCGGTCTCCCCGCCGACCGGGTGCTGCTCGACGGCAAGTGGGACTTCGTCGGCGACGGCACCACGGAGCTGCTCGTGAAGGGCGACGCCCGGTGCCTGTCGATCGCGGCGGCCTCGATCCTGGCCAAGGTCACCCGGGACCGGATCATGCGGGCCGAGGCCGAGCACCACCCGTACTGGGCCTTCGAGCTCAACAAGGGCTACCCGTGCCCGCGCCACAAGATCGCCCTCCAAGGGATGGGCCCGTCGGCCATCCACCGTCGCAGCTGGGTGTTCATGGACCACCTGCCGTGGGGCGGCGTCCCCCGGTTCGTCCCCCCGGCGCCGATCGATCCCGCCGTCCGCTACCAGCAGCAGCTCTTCTGACGGTGCCCACCTGACCATGTCCGATGCCCTCCCGAAGGATCTCGTGCGCGAGGTCCGCCAGACGCTGGCCGACCTGCGGGTCGCCCACCTCGCCTCCACCGCCTGGCCCGTGGTGGCCGGCGACCTCGGTCGCCTGTCCAACGCCGTCGACCGGGCCGACGGCGAGGCCATCCGCAAGGCCCTCGTCCCGATCACGCAGGCCACCTTCGAGGGCAAGGTCCGGGGCCGGCTGGCGGGGTCCAACCGGGCCGCGGCCTACGTGGCGGCCACGAAGCAGACGAGTGCCCTGCCCGCCGTCGGCGCGGTGAGCGCGGCGATCCTCGTCGTCGTGGGCTACCTCATCGGCGGACCGGTGGTGGCTGGGTTGACCGCCGTGTTCGCCCTCTTCATCTTCGGGGTCGCCTACGCCGGCAGCCACCCCAACCGGGCTCGCCTCGAGCGTCGCCAGGCCCAGTCGCTGGCCCCCACCAAGGAGCGCACGGAGCCCGTCCCCAGCGTGGTCGACGAGGCCATCACCCGCATCGAGGGCCGGCTGCGCCCAGGTCGGAAGCAGGACGACCCGCCGGCGTGAGCGATCGGTGCCAGGATGCGCCGATGACCGACACCGCCGCTGAGCGCATCGAGGTGCAGCGCACCATCTCTGCACCCGCCGAGGCCATCTTCGCCGTCCTGCGCGACCCGCACGGCCATGTGGCCATCGACGCCACCGGGATGCTGATGGACGCCACCGGGGAGCCGGCCGCGGCGGTGGGGGACACCTTCGTCGTCCACATGGACCGCGAGGCGCTCAACGACTACCCGCTGGGCAAGTACGACGTGACCGTCCACATCACCGCCTTCGAGCCGGACCGTGAGATCGCCTGGACGATCGTCGGGCAGCTGGAGCCGCAGATCGGTCACGTGTACGGCTACCGCCTCGAGCCGAGCGACGAGGGCACGCTCGTGACGTCGTACTACGACTGGTCGGACATCCACCCCCAGTGGCGGGAGGCGAACATCTTCCCGATCATCTCCGAGGGGGCGATCCGGGCCACCCTGGGGATCCTCGATCGCACCGTGCGCCAGCGCCTGCGGGGGTAGCGCCGGATCAGCTCCTCGGGATGTCCTTGAAGGCGCTGGTCGTGTCGATGCCCGGTTCCTTGGGGAGGCCGAGCACCCGCTCGCCGACGATGTTGCGCAGCACCTCGTCGGTGCCACCGGCGATGCGCATGCCGGGCACGCCGCAGAGGAGCTGGCGCCAGGCGAAGGTGCCCCACTCCCCGGTGTCGGCCGTGAGGCGGGGCCCGAGGGCCTTGGCCACGAGCTCGGCCGTGCGCTGCATGTTGGCGGTGAGGGCCATCTTGGCGATCGACATCTCCGGCCCGGGCAGCTGGCCGGCCTTGATCTTGTCGAGGGCCCGCTGGGTGGTGAGCTTGCTCACCTGGATGTGGGTGTGCAGCTGCATCAGCTCGTCCCGGAGCACCGGGTCATCGATCTTGCCGACCTGGCGCAGCAGCTCGGCCAGCCGCGTGGTGCCCATGGTGCCGGCGCCCCCGCCGCCCCCGCCGGCGCCGATCGACGAGCGCTCGTTCATGAGGGTGGTCAGGGCCACCGACCAGCCCTGGTTGACGTCGCCGAGGCGGTGGTCGTCGGGCACCCGGACCTCGTCGAAGAAGACCTCGTTGAAGGCGGCGCCGCCGGTCATCTGGCGCAGCGGTCGCACCTCGACGCCCGGGGCGTGCATGTCGACGACGAACCCGGTGAGGCCCTTGTGCTTGGGCAGGTCCGGGTCGGTGCGGCAGATGATCTCGCCGACGTCGCTGTAGTGGGCGCCGGAGGTCCAGACCTTCTGTCCGGTGACCACCCACTCGTCGCCGTCGCGCTCGGCCTTCGTGGTGAGGCCGGCGAGGTCGGACCCGGCGCCTGGCTCGCTGAAGAGCTGGCAGCCGACCAGGTCGGCTCGGTAGAGCGCCGGGAGGTACTTGGCCTTCACGTGGGGCTGGGCGTGGTCCTTGATGGTGGGCGCCACCATGCCGAGCCCGATGCCGAAGAAGGCCTGGCTGGGGACGTCGTAGCGGGCCTCGAGGGTGGTGAAGAGGCGCTCGTAGGCGCCGGGCAGCTCGCGCCCGCCGTACTCGGCGGCGCCGGTGATGTAGCCGAGGCCGGCGTCGTACTTCTTGGCCCGCCAGGCCTTGGCGGCGGCGAGGTCGCGTGCCTCTTGCTCCCGGTCGACCTCCTCGAACATGGCGACGTCGTCGTCGCCCTCGCCCCACACGAACTTCTTCTCCTCGCTCACCTTGGGCGAGGCGTTGGCCTCGAGGAAGGCGAGGCACTCCTCGCGGAACTCGTCGAGCGTGGGCTGGTCGGCCATGGGTCCCCTCGGGCGGTGCGGGCGGCGTCGGCAGAGAACTTGACTGTCCGGTCAAGGTAG
>DASUDP010000078.1:0-2054 GCA_036275535.1 Acidimicrobiales bacterium
CGAGGCGTTGGTGATGACCGATCCCTTTCACCACGAGGCGTTGCTCTACGCCGGGGACGACGACTACCTGCGGGGCGTCGTCCCCTTCGTGCGCGAGGGCCTGGACGCCGGTGAGCCGGTGCTGGTGGCCGTGCCGAGGGAGCGGGTCGAGCTGTTGCGGGCCGCCCTGGGCCCGGCGGCCGATGCCGTGCGCTTCGAGGTCATGGAGGAGCTCGGTCGCAACCCGGCCTGGATCATCCCGGCCTGGGCCGACTTCGTCGAGGCCCACGGCGGGCTGCCGGTCCGGGGCGTGGGCGAGCCGGTCACCCTGTGCCGCGGTCCGGCCGCCCTCCTGGAGTGCCAACGCCACGAGACCCTGCTCAACCTGGCCTTCGCCGGCCACCGAGGGTTCCGCCTCCTGTGCCCCTACGACGAGGGGCGCCTGCCTGACGAGGTGCTGTCGGAGGCCCGGCGCAGCCACCCCTGGCTGAGCCACCACGACGCGCCGCGCTGCCCCTCGGAGGAGTTCGCAGGGGCGGACCATCGCCGCCACGACCTCGAGCTGCCCGACCCCCCGGCGTGGGCGTCGTCGATGGCGGTGACCGCCTCGTCGCTGCGCGAGGCTCGTGCCCTCGTCCGCGATGTGGCCTGCGCGGCGCGGCTGGGGGCCCGCACGGGAGACCTGGTCCTCGCCGTCGACGAGGCCCTCACCAACAGCATCCGCCACGGCGGCGGCTCCGCCCAGCTCGCCCTGTGGACGAGCGACGGCACCCTCTGGGCGGAGGTGCGCGACAGCGGCCTGCTGACCGACCCGCTGGCGGGGCGGGTGCGGCCGGCTGCGGACAGCATCGGCGGCCGGGGGCTGTGGCTCATGCACCAGGTGTGCGACCTCGTGCAGATCTCCCCGCTGGCGGAGGGGGGCCAGGCCACCCGCCTGCAGATCGCCGTCGAGCCGGCTGGCTCGTCCGGATCTGCCGGCGGCCAGAGCGGCCTGGCCAGCTCCGCCTGAGGGCTCACGCCCTCGTCAGCACCACCTTCAGCGCGCCGGTGTCGGCCGCCCGCGAGAAGACGTCGTAGGCCTCCTCGAACTGGTCGAGGGTGAAGTGGTGGGTCACGAACCGACCGGCCTCCACCTGGTGCTGCTGGGCCAGCTTCAGCAGCGTCGGCGTCGAGTAGGTGTCGACCAGCCCCGTCGTGATGGTCACGTTGCGGATCCACAGCTCCTCGAGGTGCAGGGTGACCGCGGTGCCGTGCACGCCGATGTTGGCGATGTGGCCGCCCGGGCGGGCCAGCGAAGCGGCCAGCTCGAAGGTGGCGGGCACCCCGACGGCTTCGATGGCGACGTCGGCACCCAAGCCGCCGGTGAGCTCCCGCACGATGGCGAGGGCGTCCTCCCGGCTGTTGTTGATGGTGATGTCGGCCCCGAACTGCTTGGCCGCCTCGAGCCGGCTGTCGGCCATGTCGATGGCCACCACGTGGGCCGGGCTGAAGAGCCGGGCGCCCATGATGGCGGACAGGCCGATGGGACCGGACCCCACGACGGCGACCACGTCACCGGGGCGCACCTGGCCGTTGAGCACGCCGACCTCGTAGCCGGTGGGCAGGATGTCGGCCAGCATGAGGACCTGCTCGTCGGACACGCCGGCGGGGATCGGGTAGGTCGAGCTGTCGGCGAAGGGGACCCGCACATACTCGGCCTGGGTCCCGTCGATCTTGTGACCGAGGATCCAACCGCCGCCGCCCAGGCACTGGCCGTAGCTGCCCTCGCGGCAGTAGCGGCAGGCCCCGCAGGCGGTGATGCAGGAGACGAGCACCCGGTCGCCGACCTCGACGTTCTTGACGCCGGTGCCGACCGACTCGACGGTCCCGACCGCCTCGTGGCCGAGGATCCGGCCATCGGTGACGGCGGGTACGTCACCCTTCAGGATGTGCAGGTCCGTGCCGCAGATGGTGACGGCGTCGACGCGGACGATGGCGTCCGTGTCGTCGATGAGCACCGGCATGGGTACCTCTTCCCACGCCTTCTGACCGGGACCGTGGTAGACGACTGCGCGCATGAGCTTCTCCTCTGTGTG
>DASUDP010000079.1:0-18013 GCA_036275535.1 Acidimicrobiales bacterium
CCGCCAACGACGAGCTGAGCGTCGACGTCGTCGAGCGCGCCTTGCGCGACGCGCCCGCCTGGCTGCACCTCTCGGGCTACACGCTCCTCGACGAGGGCTCGCGACCGGCCGCCGTCGCCGCCCTCGAGCTCGCCCGCGCCCGGGGCGTGCCCACCTCGGTCGATGCAGCCAGCGCGGCCCCGCTGCGGGCCGTCGGCCCCGAGCGCTTCCTCGACTGGGTGGACGGCTGCGGGATCCTCTTCGCCAACGACGACGAGCTGGCCGCCCTCGGCGGGCCGGGCCCCTGTCTGGGTCGCGTCAGGGTGGTGGTGGCCAAGCACGGACCGGCCGGGTCGTCGTGGCTCGAGCCCGATCGAGAGCTGACCTGCCCCGCCACGCCGGTCCTGATGGTCGACACCGTTGGCGCCGGCGACGCCTTCGACGCGGGGGTCATCGACGCGTGCCTGTCCGGGGCCGACCCGTCCGCCGCGCTGGCGGCGGCGTCGGTGGTGGCGGCGCGCGCCGTCGTCACGCCGGGGGCGCGCCCCCTCGGCTGACGACCACGGAGACCTACCCGGGGGGTCAGGACGCCGCGGCGGCCGCTGCGACGACAGGAGCCGGCTCGGGGTTCGAGAGCTCCATGGCGTCGTCGACCACGTCGCTGCGCTTCAGGACCCGGTAGTCCCGCAGGTAGCTCTGGTACACCTGCCACGGGTAGCGGGACCCCTGCTTGGGGAAGCGGTCGGCGCTGCGGGTGACGTAGCCGGACTGCAGGCCGAGCAGCGGCTGCACGGTCAGCGTGGGATCGGTGTTGCGGGGAGTCGCCTGGCGCAGGCCGGTGGCTCGCATGCGGTTCAGCAGGCGGGTGACGTAGCCGCAGGTGAGGTCGCACTTCAGCGTCCACGAGGCGTTCGTGTAGCCGATGGCGAGGGCCAGGTTGGGCACGCCCTCGAGCATCATCCCCTTGTAGGCGATCGTTCTCCCCACGTCGACAGGGGCGCCGTCGACCGAGAGCTCGACGCCGCCCAGGAACAGCAGCTCGAGGCCCGTGGCGGTGACGACGATGTCGGCCTCGAGCTCCTGGCCGGAGCGCAGCCGGATGCCGGTCTCCGTGAAGGTGTCGATGTGGTCGGTGACCACGGACGCCCGCCCGTCGCGGATGGCCTTGAACAGGTCGCCGTCAGGCACGGCGCAGAGGCGCTGGTCCCACGGGTCGTACGAGGGGTTGAAGTGGGTGTCGACGTCGTAGCCAGGGGGCAGCTGGCGCTCGACGCCCTTTCGGAGCACCTTGCGCATGACGCCCGGCCAGCGCTGGGAGGCGAAGTAGCTGGCCTGGGTGCCGAGGGCGAGGGTCCAGCGGATGGCGGTGCTGGCCGCCTTCGCCGGCAGGACCTTGCGGAGCAGCTCGGCGGCGGGGTTCTTGCCCGGCATCGAGACGATGTAGGTCGGTGAGCGCTGGAGCATCGTGACGTGGGCGGCGGTGGTGGCCATCGACGGCACGAGCGTGACGGCGGTGGCCCCGCTGCCGATGACGACGACGCGCTTGCCCTCGTAGTCGAGGTCCTCCGGCCAGTGCTGGGGGTGCACCACGGTGCCCTGGAACCGCTCGAGGCCGGGGAAGTGGGGCTGGTAGCCGTGGTCGTAGCGGTAGTAGCCGCTGCACGAGAAGACGAAGCCGGCGGTCAGCTCGATGCGCTCGCCGGTGTCGGTGCGCTCGGCGGTGACGTGCCAGCCGGCGTCATCGGTCGACCAGTCGGCGGCCACGATCTTGTGGTGGAAGCGGATCTTCTCGTCGACGCCGTACTCGGCCGCGGTGTCCTCGATGTACCGCAGGATCGAGTCGCCGTCGGCGATCGTCTTCTCGCCGTCCCAGGGCCGGAACGAGTAGCCGAGGGTGAACATGTCGGAATCGGACCGGATGCCCGGGTAGCGGAAGAGGTCCCAGGTGCCGCCGATGGCGTCGCGGGCCTCGAAGATGGCGTAGGACGCCCACGGAGTCTCCGTCTGCAGGTAGCAGCCGGCGCCGATGCCCGAGAGGCCGGCCCCGATCACCAGGACGTCGAGGTGCTCCACCGATCGCTCCTTCAGGCCGCCGTCGAGGCGAGCTTGTCGTTGAGGCTGCCGTCGGCGCCGAACAGCTCGGCTCGCCACCGCTCGACGAGGGCGTCCGTGTCGCGGTCGTCGGGGTGGAAGTCGGGCCGGTTGTAGTCCTTCAGCTGGAGCCACAGCTCCTTGCTCATGATCGGCGAGCGACGGAAGCGGCGCCAGCTGCGGCGCAGGTTGCCCCGGCGGTAGGTGGCGCGGTCACCGAGGAGGGAGACGAGCATCTGGATGGCCATGCCGGCCACGAACCCGAACCGGATGAAGTTCATCGTCCACACGCGGGTGCGCTCGGAGCCGCCGACGGCCTTGTAGACGTCGAAGGCGACGGCCTTGTGCTCGGACTCCTCGAGGGCGTGCCAGACGAACAGGTTCCGCACCTCGTCGTGACCGAACTCGCCCCGCACCTCCTCGTTGGTGAGCACGAGCTCGGCCAGCGTGGCCGTGAAGTGCTCGAGCGCGGCGGTGGCGGCCAGGTTGGCGGCCGGCGACATGTGCCGCTCCCGGAAGGCCAGCCCCTTCTCGGTGATGCGCTCGAAGCGCTTCGTGGGGTAGCCGAGCTGGTGGAGCCGGTCGTTGAAGGCGCGGTGCTCGCGGCCGTGCACGGCCTCCTGGCCGATGAAGCCGGCCACCTGGCGCTTCAGCTCGGGATCGGTGATGTCGTTGCGGTAGTGCCGCACCGACCGGACGAAGAAGTCCTCGCCGTCGGGGAAGACCGCGGACAGCGAGGCGGCGAGGTGGCCGAGGATGAGGTCGCCGTCGGCCGCGAAGTGCTTGGGCACCGACTGCAGCGACTCCTCGAAGGAGATCCGGCGCGTGGGCACCTTGCGGGCGGGGGCGGCGGGCTCGGGGGAGGCGGTGGTGGTCACGCTGCTCATCCTAGATGATCTGAGCGATTTACTCAATTGTTCAATTCCATTACACTCATCACCATGGCCGACACGAAGGGCGAGCGCACCCGGCGCGCCATCCTCGATGCCGCCATCGCGCGGTTCGGGCGCGACGGCTACCGCGCCACCTCTGTGGCCGACATCGCCCGCGACGCCGGTGTCGGCGGCACCGTGGCCTACGCCTACTTCCCCAACAAGGAGGCCCTCTTCGTGGCCGCCGTCGACGAGGACGCCGCCGCCGTAATCCGCTCGGGCCTCACCGAGGTCATCGAGGACCCCGACCTGCAGGACTGGCGGCGCACCGTCATCTTCACGCTGGTCGATGCGGTGGAGGGCCACCCGCTGGCCCGCCGGCTGCTGGCCGGCCAGGAGCCCGGCGTCACCGACCGCGTGCTCGACATCCCGGCCCTGGCCGAGCTGCGCAAGGCCTGCGCCGAGCGGATCCGCAGCGACCAGCTGGCCGGCACCGTCCGCCCCGACATCGACCCGGTGGCCGTCGGCAACGGGATCGTGGCCATCGTGCTGTCGCTGCTCATGTCGCTGCTGCAGGTCGGCAGCGGGGCCGCGGTCGCCTACGGCGCCGACGTGGCCGCTGTCTTCGAGGCGGCGCTGGCCCTGCCCCGCTCGCCCCTCGACCCGGGCTGATCCACCCCCACCCGGCTCGCCGCCAAGGGCCCGCGCCGCGGCGGGTCCTTCGCCTCTGGCCGCGTCGTCCCCTCCGGCGCACCGTGGGAGCAGACGACCAGAGGAGGCCGCCATGGGCGCGTCCCGAACGTTCCGATCGGTGCTGCTCGTAGGGGCGTTGCTCGCCGCAGGGGCCGCCTGTGGGAGCGATGACGACAGCGGGAGCACCACCACCACGAAGGCCACGTCCTCGACGACCACCACGACCGAGGCCACGACGACCACCGGGCCCGAGGCCATGAGCGAGGTGCGGGCCTACTTCCTGCGCGACGAGAAGGTCGGCCCCGTGGCCCGCGAGGCGACCGGCGTGAACGTGGCCGCCGACGCCGTCACCGGACTGCTGGAGGGACCGAGCGCTCAGGAGGCCGAGATCGGCTTCACGACCGCCATCCCGGAGGGCACCGAGCTGCTCGGCGTCGACATCGCCGGCGGCGTGGCCACCGTCGACCTGTCCGAGGAGTTCGGCACCGGCGGGGGGTCGCTCTCGATGATGAGCCGCGTGGCCCAGGTGGTCTTCACGTTGACCCAGTTCCCGACGGTGGACTCGGTGGCCTTCTCGATGGAGGGCGAGCCGGTGACGGCGCTCGGCGGCGAGGGCCTGCTGCTCGAGGCCCCGCAGACGAGGGCCGACTGGGAGGACCTCTCCCCCGCCATCCTCGTGGAGTCGCCGCTGCCCTTCGCCGAGGTGACGAGCCCGCTCCAGGTGACCGGCACCGCCAACACCTTCGAGGCCGTGTTCCAGCTCAACGTGACCGACGGGGAGGGCCTCATCGTCTACGACCAGCACCACATGGCGACCTCGGGGACCGGTACCCGCGGCACCTTCGACGTGACCGCCACCTTCGAGGTGCCTCGCCCCGGCCAGGGCGCGGTCATCGTCTTCGAGTACTCCGCCAAGGACGGCAGCCAGATCAACATCGTCGAGGTCCCCGTCCAGATCTCGGGCTGAGGCAGCCGAGCGGCCCAGGCCTTCGGGCTCTCGCTGCTCGCGATGGCCTACGCCACCGGCAACACCTCGGGCTGCCACATCAACCCGGCCGTCACCGTCGGCCTCTGGATCATGAAGAAGATCGAAGCCGGCATCGTGCCCCTCTACGTCGTCGGCCAGCTGGCGGGCGCGGCGGTGGGCGGTCTCGTGATCTGGCTGATCGCCTCGGGGGCGCCGATGGCGCTCTTCGCCCGTAGCGACGCCCTCTAGCAGCTGTGGGCCTTCTTCGTGTTCCCCCTCGTGGGCGCCGCCTTCGGCGCGCTGGCCTGGGGTGCCATCGACGACAGCCGCGTGGAGACCGAGGTGCTGGGGACCGCGAAGCTGGTCGACGTGCAAGACGCCCTGGAGGCTGCGGAAGCCCACCCGCCCCCCTGAGCGCAGGTCGACGCGCGGCCCCGCATCGGCGGGCTGGCACAGTGGGTCGATGGCAAGGGGGGTCGCGATCGCCGCGCAGCGCTCAGGGATGCCCGTCGCCCTGCCGATGAGCAGGCGTGACGATCGGCCTCCCCTTCCCTGAGGTGCTGCGGGCCGCGCGCTCCGGGGCCGACTGGGCCTGGGAGCGGCTCGTCGCGTCGATCGCAGCCCCCCTGCGCGGCTATGTCGCCGCGCAAGGCGCCGTCGACCCGGACGAGCTCGTCGGGCAGGTGCTCCTGCAGCTCGTCCAGGGGATCGAGCGGTTCGAGGGCGACGAGGCCGGGTTCCGCTCGTGGGTCTTCGTGATCGCCCACCACCGAGTGATCGACGAACGACGTCGCCAGCGCCGCCAGACGGCGCTCCAGGCGCGGCAGGCCCCGGCGGCGGACGCGCCCCCCGCCGATGCCGGCCTCGATGCCTCGGCCACGATCGACTGGCCGCAGCGGCTCAGGGTCCTGAGCGAGGACCAGCGCCACGTCATCCTGCTGCGGGTCGTGGCCGGGCTCTCGGCCGAGGAGGTCGCCCGCATCCTCGGCAAGCGGGTCGGCACGATCCGGGTGCTGCAGCACAGGGGGCTGGCCCGCCTGCGGGCCGAGCTGGGGGCCGGTGTAACGCGATGACCCTCTTCGACGGTGACGGGGGTGAGATGGGCAAGGACCATGGCATCGACGCCGACCAGGCCGACCAGCTGCTCTCCGGGCGCGTGCCCGCGGGCAGGGACGACCTCGCGCCGCTCGCCTCGGACCTGGCCTCGCTCTCGGCGGCCTACGTCCGGGAGGTCGACCCGATCGACGCCCGGCTTTGGGCGGCCCGAGCGGTGGCGCAGGCTCGTCTCACCCCATCCGACAAAGGCGACCTGGCGGCGACGCCAGCAAGCAACGCCGACAGGCCTGCCCGGCAGGCGTCTGGGCTACCGAAGAGGAGAACCGCTGTGCTCGAATCCATCCTTGCGTTCCTGACCACCACGGCCGGCAAGGTCGTGGCCGCCGGTGCGCTGGTCGCCGCCACCACCACCGGCGGTCTGGCCGCCACCGGCAACCTGCCCGGGCAGGACGACGGCCCCGAACGGGTGATCACCCAGTCCGTCCCGGTCGACGACGACACCGTGGACGTCGCCGACGCCGATACGACCGAGCTGGAGGACCAGGCCGAGCTCGACGACCAGGGCGAGGACTGCGACGCCCCTGATGTGGCCGAGGCCGACGACGACGCCGACGAGGTCGAGGCCGATGAGGTCGAGGCGGACGACGACGCCGACGACCAGGGCTGCGACCCCGCGGCCGTGGCTCCCACCGCCGTCGTGACCCCCGAGGTCGAGGCGCCGGAGGTCGAGTCCGAGGACCTCGAGAGCGACGACGACACCGACGAGGTCGAGGCCGACGACGACCACGAGGTCGAGGCGCCGGAGGTCGAGTCCGAGGACGAGCACGATGCGACCGACGACCATGCCGACGAGCCCGACGACTCCAGCGACGACAGCGGGTCCGAGTCCGAGTCGGACTGACCGTCCGAGCACGCTGACGCCGAACACGGTGCGGGAGGCGCGACGCCTCCCGCACCGGCGTTAGAACGGGGCGGTGCCCAGGCTCCTGGTCGTCCACCACACGCCGTCGCCCCACCTGCACACGCTCCTCGAGGCGGTGCGGGCCGGGGCGTCGACGCCCGAGGTGGACGGCGTGGAGGTCGAGGTGCGGGCCGCCCTGGCCGCCACTGCGGTGGACGTGCTCGAGGCCGACGGGTATGTGCTCGGCTGCCCCGCCAACCTCGGCTACCTGGCCGGGGCCATGAAGCACTTCTTCGACACCGTGTACTACCCGTGCCTCGAGGACACGCCGGGCCGGCCCTTCGCCGCCTACCTCCACGGCAACGACGACACGAGCGGCGCCCGCCTGGCGCTGCACAAGATCACGACCGGGCTGCGCTGGAGGCCCGTCGCCGAGATCCTCGAGGTCCGGGGCGCGCCGAGCGCCGAGGACCGCGACGCCGCGTGGAACCTGGGTGCCGTGGTGGCCGCCACCCTGGCTGATCTCGACGCTCAGCCGTAGGAGCGGCGCAGGGCCATCGCCTCCCGCACGCGGCCCAGGGCCAGCCGGTCCGCCACGTCGCGCGGGAGCTCCCCCGTCTCGGCCGACTGGGCGATCACGGTGGCGGTGTTGGCCCGCACCGTCTCTTCGATCTGGGCGAAGGCGAGAGCCCGCGTCCCGCCGGCGTGCTCGACGCTGGCGCAGATCACGCCGCCGGCGTTGACGATCCAGTCCGGCAGGCAGAGCACGCCGCGGTCGTGCAGGACGGCCTCCGCCTTGGCCGTCAGCGGGATGTTGGCGCCTTCGAGGACGAGCCGGGTGCGCACGTCGTCGACGTTCGCCTCGGTGATGACGTCGGGGCGGGCGGCGGGCACGAGGATGTCGCAGTCCACGGCGATCAGCGCCTCGCGGTCGACGCGGTCGGCGCCGCCGGCACCGTCGAAGGCGACGAGCGGGTGCCCGGCCCGGCTCCAGGAGATGAGCTCGTCGACGGGGAGCCCGGCCGGGTCGATCAGCGCGCCCTGGCTGTCGCTGGCCGCCACGAGCGTGGCCCCCCGCTGGCTCAGGAAGCGGGCGACGTGCCGGCCCACGGCCCCGAACCCCTGGACGGCCACCCGGGCTCCGTCGAGCACCACCGCCCCGGCGGCCGCCGCCGCCTCCGCGGCGATGGCCAGCCCGAACCCCGTGGCACCGAGCTCGTCGAGCGGGATGCCGCCCAGCGCCGCCGGCAGGCCCACGCTGCGCCCGATCTCGTCGTGCACCCACGCCATGCAGCGCTCGTCGGTCCCCATGTCCGGCCCGGGGATGTAGGAGCGGAGGTCCCGGATGGCGCCGGCGAACCAGCGGACGACGGCCTCTTTGTCGGCGGCCGGCATCGTGGGATCGGCAACGATCCCGGCCTTGGCGCCGCCGTGGGGCAGCCGGGCCGCGGCGCTCTTCAACGTCATGCTCCGGGCCAGCCGGGCCACCTCCTCGACGGTGACGTCGGGAGCCATGCGCGTCCCACCGATGGCCGGGCCGCTGGCCGTGTTGTCGACGACGACGATCGCTGTCACCCCCGTCGGCGGGTGGCGGAGGAGGACGACGGCCTCGGGACCCAGGTCGTCGACGTGCGAGCCGGTCGCCGCCACGACGTCGAGGGTCATGGCAGCGTGGGGTGGGCGTGCTTCGAACCCCGTACCGCCCGGGCGACCTGCTGCAGCTCGTCCCCGGCGACGCGCAGCAGGTCGTCGAGCGAGAGGACGCCCACGATCCGGCCGCCGTCACCGGTGATGGCGACGCGGCGGCACTGCTTGTCGGCCATCACGGTGGCGGCCTGCTCGACCGTGGCGTGCTCGTCGACGTGCGCGGGATGGCGTGTCATCAGCTCGGCCACCGGGGTCTCCGGCCCGCAGCCAGCAGCCACGCCCCGCAGCACGATGTCACGATCCGTCAGGACCCCGACGGGGTGATCCGCGTCCACGATCACCAGGAATCCGACGCCCGCGGTCGCCATGAGGTGCGCGGCCTCCTGCACGGAGGCGTCCGTGCTGCACGTCACGGCCGGACAGGTCGCCAGGTCTCGCAAGGTCATCCGACCCTCCCTTCACCGTCTCTCTCCGCAGTCTGGGCCTGCCGCCACCGAGCCAGTAGGGCCCAAGGGCCCTCCCGAGGTCACACGTCGCGTGGCGCCCGTCCGGTGAGGAAGTCGATCGATCGTGCGACCGTGGCGGCCACGAACCGCTCGCGGCGGGGCGCGTCGAGGAAGCGGGCGGTGGCGTCGAGCGGGAGCGGCGAGCCCGAGCGCAGGGCCTCCTCGGTGGCGGCCACACTCGTCTTGACCGCGTGGGCATGGACGATGAACGTCGATGTCTCGTCGAGCAGCGAGCGTCGCTGGAGCAGCTCCCCGTAGGCCTTGAGCTCGCCTGGTCCGGGTGGCACCTCCGCCCGGACCCCGATGGGCGAATGCCACTCGTGGCGGCCTGTCCAGTGCGCCTGGAAGACCGTCCACAGCGCGAGGCGCAGCGCGTCCGGGCCGGGCTGCTGCGCATGGTGCCAGCGAGCAGCGTTGGCGTAGGTGAGGCCGTGGGTGATGTCGAGCCACCCGAAGTCGTCGTGCAGGTCCTGCTCGCAAGTCACGTCGTACCGGAGCATCCGCTCGCTCACGGCGGCGACGACAACATCGAGGAGCCGGTCGACGGTGCAACCGTCGCGCAGCGCCGCGACAGCCCCGGTCAGGGGCGCGGTGCGATCCTCGCCGAGCAGCGCGCCGAGGAGCCGGCCGTCGTCCTCCCAGTCGTCGGCCGGCTCCACCTCGGCCAGGGTGGGCAGGTCGACCTCAGCCAGCGCTCGCCGGAAGCGGCGCATGTACGGCAGCTTGTCCTCCCGGGTGCCGAGCACGATCGTCGGTACGAGGTGGGGCAGCACGGTCGCAGCCCGGTCCCAGCCCAACGCGTCGAGGAGCTGGAACGCCTTCTGCGAGTAGATGGCGGCGTGCCCGTAAGACAGGTGGTGGTCGCTCACCACCGCGGTGAACCAGGGGACGAGGTCGTCGCGCCCGATGCCCCGCTCGATGGCCCCGAGGAGGAGGGCCTGGGCCGGCTCGAGCTGCTCTGTCTCGACGAGGGAGCGGAAGGTGGACGCGGGATCGGGTCCGAGGTCACGGGCGGGCGCCGGGAGCGGCCGGGGGGAGCGACCACGCTCGGTCTCGGCCACGCCGGCGATGGCCTGGACGATCGGCAGCGCCTGCTGCTCGCCCTCGTACTGCTCGAGCATCGAGAGGCAGTCGGTGGCCGAGGCGATGGCGTGGCCCCAGCCGAACTCCGCCCGCGGCGCGCCGTAGGCGATGGCCTCCCAGACGAGCTCCCCCGGGTCGGCGCTGGCCTGGAGCAGGCGCACCACGTCCCGGGACGTCTGTCCGACGTAGGCCCGCTCGATGCCCTGGCGCAGGCTGGCCAGGAGGCGGGGCCGCGCCGCCGCTGGGTCCGGCCGCCGCACGGTGACGCGGACGCCACCGTCCTCCCCGACCTCGACGGGGTGGGTGGTGACGGCCTCCTCGCCGAGCAAGCAGGTTCCGTCGCTCACCCGGAACTTCCAGTTGTGCCAGGCACAGGTGAGCACGCCCTCCTCGTCGAGCTCGCCCTGGGCGAGCCCGTAGCCCTCGTGGGGACAGGCGTGGTCGAGGGCGAACACGCCCTCGCTGGTGCGCACCAGGCAGAGCCGCCGGCCGCCGGCCCGCACCAGCTTCATGCTCCCCGGCGCCAGGTCGTCGAGGCGGCCCACAGTGACTGGATCGGTCATGGGCCGGACGGTAAGACTTCAACCATGGTTGAAGTCAAGCGCCTCTCGGTGGGCGAGGTCGCCGCTCGCACGGGGGTGGCGACCTCCGCCCTGCGCTTCTACGAGGACCACGGCCTGATCACCTCCGAGCGCAGCGCCGCCGGGCACCGCCGCTACCACGCCGATGTCATCCGGCGGGTGTCGTTCATCCGCACCGCCCAGCGGGTGGGCTTGAGCCTGGCCGAGATCAGCGATGCCCTGGCCGCGCTTCCCCGCCGGCGCACGCCGACCCGGCAGGACTGGGCCCGGCTCGCCGACGCCTGGCGGCCCCGCCTCGACGACCAGATCGCCGTCCTGCAGCGGCTGCGGGACGGGCTCGACGGCTGCATCGGCTGCGGCTGCCTGTCGCTGGCGTCGTGCGCGCTCTGGAACCCTGACGACGCGGCGGCCACGCTGGGCACCGGCCCCCGCTACCTCCTGAGCGAGGACCGGCCGGCCTGAGAGATGGGCGTCTGTCGGGCTCAAGTCCGGCCGGGGCGATTCCGATATCTGTCAGGTGCCGTACTCCACCGACCTCACCGACCCGCAGCTCGACACCACCGCTGGATCCACCGCCGGGCTGACCGCGCCCGCTGCCGTCGCCCGCCGCCGGTCCCGCCGCCCCCTGCTCCTGCTGGTGGCGTCGCTGGTGGCCATGGTCGTCCTCGGCGCCTGCACCCCCGAGCAGAACGAGTCCAGCCGCCTGGTGAACGACGCCCGAGGCGCCTACGGCATCCCGGGTCTGATGATGCACGGCCAGATGAACGACAAGGCGCAGGCCTGGGCCGAGCACATGGCCGCCGAGGGCCGCATCTCCCACTCCGACCTCACCGCCGGCGCCCCCGACGGGTGGACGCTCCTCGGGGAGAACGTCGGTGTGGGCTACTCGCTCCAGCAGATCCAGGACGCCTACATGAACTCCCCCGCCCACCGGGCCAACATCCTGGACCGGCGCTTCACCCACGTCGGCTACGGCGTCGCCTACGGCGCCGACGGCCGGATCTACAGCGTCCAGTACTTCATGCGGGCCTAGGGCCAGAGCCCCCGGCAGCCCCCTGCCAGCTGCGATCAGATCAGCAGCAGCCGGACTTCGTGGCGGCCTCCGAACGGCCCGGGGACACGGGCTCGGCGGTGGCGGGCGCGCAGCAGCTCGCGGTGTCGCCATCCTCGAGGATCTGGTTGGTGAGCTGGTCGGAGTCGCCCGTCTTGACGTACCACTCCCACTTGGCGCCGTCGGGATCGGTCACCCAGGTCTCGACCTTGGTGGCGTAGCAGCAGATGGTGTCGTCGATGCCGGTCGTGTCCAGGCCGGTGCCGGAAAGGCGGGCCTCGGCGGCCTCGACCTCGGCTGCGTTCTCGGTCTCGACGCCGAGGTGGTTGATGGTGCCGCCCTCGGTGCCTTCGAACAGAACGAGCTTGAGGGGTGGGTCGGCGATGGCGAAGTTGGCGTAGCCGGGCCTGCGCTTGGCCGGCTCGGTGCCGAACAGCTTCGAGTAGAAGTCGACCGCCTTCTCGAGGTCGGTGACGTTGAGGGCGAGCTGCACACGAGACACGGGGACTCCGGTTCGATAGATTGATGTTCGTCGATGCAGCATCGTAGCAGTACGTACATCGACAGTTGTCAATGTGTTACGTCGGCGAGAGAGGTCCGCATGTCGAGGACGACGATCGAGGCCTGCTGCGCCCCCGTGACGGCGGCCGTGCTCGACGAGGAGGCGGCCACCCGGCTGGCCGCCGTGTTCAAGGCGCTCAGCGACCCGGCCCGCTTGCGCCTGCTGTCCATGATCGCGTCGGCGGAGCCCGGCGAGGCCTGTGCGTGCGACCTCGTCGGGCCGGTGGGTCGCTCGCAACCCACCGTGTCCCACCACCTGGCCCTGCTCGTCGAAGCCGGCCTCGTGGAGCGGGAGAAGCGAGGGAAGTGGGCCTGGTACCGCGTGGTCCCCGAGCAGCTCAACCTGCTACGCGACGCCCTCTCCCCCGACGCGGGCCGAGCTGCCCCTCGCTGAGCTCGTCGACCGCGCGATCTCGCGCTGAAGAGGCCTCGCCCCTCGAGCTGGGCGCCCGATATCGCCTGTGAGATACCGTTCCGCCCGTGGCGGGCGATCCGGGCGGATCCTTCGTCGGCCGGGCCAGCGAGCGCGAGGTGGGCCGCCGTCGGCTCCGATCGGCCGACCACGGGCACCCCCAGATCCTCCTGCTCACCACGGCGCGGGAGCGCGGCACGGTCCTGACCGTCGACGACCCCCAGTGAACCGCTGCTGCCACTCAGGCCCTGCTGCTCCACCTCGTCGGCGCCGCCGACCACGTCGCCGCGCAGGCGCACCCGTGCACCTGCTCACGATCGTGACGGTGCGCTCGCCGTACGACCTCGACAGCGCCACGGCCCGAGGACGTCGGGGACCGCCGCTCCTTCTCGCTCATTCGGCACCGTGGGCAGCTCGTCCCGCCCGCAAGTGCGCCACGTCCTGTTCCACCGCCTCCGCCGGCGGGAGCGCCAGGAGCCACCGCGCTAGGTGCTCGGTCGTGGGGGCCGCAGCCCCCTCCACCGCCTGGGCGTCGAACCGGTCCTGCGCCCCGAACGCTGACCCCGGACGGCATCCGCGACCGCGTACGGCGACTGAGGGTGCGCAGCGCAGGGAGTGCTAACAACAGGGCGCACCCTGAGTGACCTGCCGACGTGGAGGAGCAGCCAGTGCGCTATGTGCTGATGGGAAGCAGCGGGCTGCGGGTGTCCGAGCTCGCGCTGGGCACCATGACCTTCGGGGCCGAAGGTTGGGGCGTCGACCAGGACGAGAGCCGACGGGTCTACGAGGGCTTCCGGGAGGCGGGGGGCAACTTCGTCGATACGGCCAACGTGTACAGCGATGGTCGGAGCGAGACGTTCCTCGGTGGGTTCCTCGCCGACCACCGGGACGAGGTGGTCCTGGCGACGAAGTACTCGTTCTCGCGCAGCAAGGACGTCAACACCCACGGCAACAGCCGCAAGAACATGATGGCCTCGGTCCACGCCAGCCTGCGCCGCCTGCAGACCGACTACATCGACCTCTACTGGGTCCACTTCAAGGATCACACGACACCGATCGACGAGGTCATGCGGGGCCTCGACGACCTCGTCACGCAGGGCAAGGTGCACTACGTCGGCATCTCGGACACCCCCGCGTGGCAGGTCGCCCGAGGCAACACGATCGCCGACCTCCGCGGCTGGACCCCGTTCGTCGGCCTGCAGATCCGGTACTCGCTGCTCGACCGCGACGTCGAGCACGAGCTCCTGCCGATGGCCCGCGCCCTCGACCTCACGGTCACCCCGTGGGACACGTTGGGCCAGGGCGTCCTGACGGGGAAGTACAACCGGTCGAGCGACGCCTCGGGGCGGGCCACTCTGACTCGAGAGGTCCCTGCCCGCGCGCGGGGGATCGCGGCGGTCGTCATCGACGTCGCCGAGGAGATCGGAGCCACGCCGTCGCAGGTCGCCCTGGCCTGGGTGCGTGATCGGGAGGGCGTGGTCGTGCCGCTGATCGGAGCCCGAACCCGCGCCCAGCTCGACGAGAACCTCGGCTGCCTCGACGTGGTGCTCTCGGCAGAGCAGCGGTCACGGCTCGACGAGGCGAGCGCCGGTCGGACACCGTTCCCGCACAACATGATCAGCAACACGGTGAGCGACGAGGTGGGAACGCATCGCCCGCACCAGCACTGAGTCGACGCAGGCCGCCGCCGGCGTCCGCGAGGATGCGGGGATGGTCACCCGCGGGACAGATCACACCCCGGCCAGCGGCCACGCCGTCGTCGAGCTGACGGCGGCCGAGACCCACGACCTGCGCCGGCGGGTGCTGCGCAACCACCTGCCCACCGCGGAGGTCGACTACCCCGACGATCACCGCCCGGGGTCCTTCCACCTCGGCGTCCGGGATGATGGCGGCGCGGTGCTGGCGGTTGCCTCGTTCTCACGGGAGGCGGCGCCCGGCGACCACGAGGTGCTGTCCGTGCGGCTGCGGGGCATGGCCGTCGACCCCGCCCACCAGGGCGAGGGCCTCGGCCGCGCCGTCCTCGACGAGGCGATGGCTCGGCTGCGGGCCGAGGGGATCGAGCTGTGCTGGGCCAACGCCCGGACGAGGTCCTTGGGCTTCTACCGGGCCCAGGGCTTCCAGCCCGAGGGCGATGAGTTCGACAGCCTCGGCATCCCTCACCGCGTCGTCGTACGTCCGTTGCGGCCCTGATCCCTCTCGGGCGACCGCCCGCCATGCCAGAGCGGGGGGCCGGGCGCGTCGATCAGCGGGGCCGGAACACCGGCGGGCGCTTGTCCATGAAGGCCGCCACCGCCTCACGGTGCTCAGACGTCGTGTAGGCCTCCTCGAGCAGCCGGAGCTCTCGGCGCTGCCCGACGGCCAGGTCGGTGTCGTTGAGGTTCTCGGTGAGGAGCTGCTTGATCCATCGCAGCTGCGGCGTCGGGTTCCCCGCGTACGAGCGAGCGCGCTCGAGCACGGCGTCGTCGGCGACGCACTGGTCGGCCCGCCCGAGCTCGGCGGTCTCGGGACCCAGCACAGTGCGGCCCCAGAGCATGAGGTCCGACGCGGCGCAGAAGCCGCACCGCTGCGGAAGGATCGCCGTCGAGGCCAGCTCGGGGACGATCCCCGTCTTGATGAACCGCATGCTGAGCTTGGCGCTCCCGGCGACGACGATCCGGTCGAAGGGCAGGATCATCGTGAGCCCGACGCCGATGGCAGCACCGTTGACCGCGGCCACGATGGGTTCGTCGAGCGCACCAGCTCCACCCAGTCCACGACCCGCTCGCCCTTCGTTCGGGGCGGCGTGCGGGCCGTCGTCGGACGACTCGAACACCGCGCTCATGTCGGCCCCCGCGCAGAAGCCGCGCCCGGCGACGGTGACGACGACCGCCCCCACGTTCTCGTCGGCGTCCGCGGCCTGGATGGCGTGCATGAGCGACGCAGGACCCAGCCCCTTCGTCACTGACATCGAGGCCGACACCCTCGCGAACGGGAGGTACCGCACGACGCGCTGGACCGGATCCAACCTCCAGATGACGCTGATGAGCATCGAGCCGGGCCACGACATCGGCTTGGAGGTGCATGAGCATGGCGACCAGTTCCTGCGCGTCGGGACCGGCACGGCCCGGGTGCAGATGGGCCCGTCACGCGATGATCTGTCCTTCGATCGCGAGGTCAGAGACGACTGGGCGATCCTCGTTCCCGCCGGGACCTGGCACAACGTCACCAACATCGGGGACGTTCCCCTGAAGGTCTACGCGATCTACGGGCCGCCCGAGCACCCCCACGGCACGGTGCGCGAGACGAAGGCGGAAGCCGACGCCGACGAGCACCACCACTGAGCCCGCCCGCCGCACCGCGCGTCGGTTGGAGCCATGCGAGACGCACTGCGAGACTCGGAACGGGTCTCAGCCGCGGAAGTCCCCACGGACCTAAACGCGGAAGTCCCGCCCTCGTAGCTCAGGGGATAGAGCGTCGGTTTCCTAAACCGTGCGTCGCAGGTTCGAATCCTGCCGAGGGCGCTGTTGTTGTGTGATGTCGCGGGACATCGTTCACAGATGTCCCGCGACATCGTTCACGTTCTGGGCCGGGGTTGGTAGTCGAGGGTGGAGGGAGCCGACCCACCGGCCTCGCGCCTCGCCGTGGCCGAGGTAGTAGTCCATCGCGGGCGGTCCGGTGGAGAGCGTGACGTTGGGGGCGTGAGTGGGTCGGGCGAGGTCCTCGAGGGCCCAGGTCGGCACGACCAGGCGCCGCACGGCGTAGAGCTGGCCCTCCTCGATCATGTTGCGGACTGTCCCCGGCGCGACCTTCAGGCGGGCGGCCACCTCGTTGACCATGTAGACGAAGGTCGCTCGCTCCGTGGCCGCTGGTGCCGGCCGACCTCTGGATCCGTGAATACCGTACGGGCTTGTTCAAGGTTATGCTACTTCCTTGAACAAGGAGGTCCCGTGAGCAAGGTTGTACGACGCCGGTGGCAGTCCAACCTCGACGGCGGTCTGTCGCGCCAAGACCGCCAGGGTTGCGACTACGAAGCCTACGTACCCGACCCCCTCGGAGGTCGCCAGTTCCGGCTTGACGGCACGGTTGCCGCTGACGTCGCCGACGCCGAGCGAGCGATCGCCACGCTCGACCTGTCCGCAGCCGCGCTCGCCAACACCGAGGCGGTGGCTCGACTGCTCCTCCGGGCCGAGTCGGTGGCCTCATCGTTCATCGAAGGGCTTGTCGTCGGGGGTCGCCAACTGCTCCGAGCCGAGGCAGCCCGTGCCGCGGGGGAGTCCGACATCGACGTCACCGCCGATGAGGTGCTCGGGAACATCGATGCGATGACCTGGGCAGTCGATGCGCTCAGCACCGCAGAGGCGGTCACCGTCGACGGCCTGCTCGACGTCCACCAGCGACTTCTCGCCCGCACCCGGCTACACGAGCACGCCGGGCAGATCCGCACCGTCCAGAACTGGATCGGCGGCAGCAGCTTCAACCCGTGCTCGGCCGCGTTCGTCCCACCTCCCCCGGATCAGGTGCGCGGGCTCCTCGAGGACCTGTGCGCGTTCGTCAACGACGACTCGCTACCAGCCGTAGCCCAGGCGGCCATCGCCCACGCCCAGTTCGAGACGATCCATCCATTCGTCGACGGCAACGGCCGGACCGGCCGCGCGCTCATCCACGTCGTCCTGCGCCGGCGAGGTGTCGCACCCAGGATCCTCCCGCCCATCTCGCTGGTGCTCGCGACGTGGTCACGGTCCTACGTCGAGGGGCTCACCGCGACGCGGTACCGAGGCCGAGCTGACTCGTCAGCGGCACACGACGGCATCAACGGCTGGATCGGGATGTTCGCAGCCGCCTGCCGCCGCGCCGTAGACGACGCGCTCGCTTTCGAGGAACGTGTCGCAACAATCCAGCACGACTGGCGCAGCGCCACCGCCGCCATCCGCAAGGGCTCGGCGGCCGATCTGCTCATCGGTGCTCTTCCCGGCGCCCCCGTCGTCTCTGTGTCGAGCGCCGCGAGCCTGATCGGTCGCAGCTTCCAGGCCACCAATGGGGCGATGACCCGTCTCGAAGCCGCTGGCGTCGTGCGCCAGGTCAACGTCGGCCGTCGCAACCGCGCGTTCGAGGCACCGGCCATCATCGAAGCGTTCACCGCGCTCGAGCGCCAGCTCGCCAGCCCGTCCGGCGACACCCGCACGGCTCCGCCCGATCGTCCGTCGCCGGCTCGGTCGCGGTGAGAGACACAGCTGCTCAGCGCCGGCTCACCCCGGCCAACGGTCGGGCCGTCCTTGGCAGCCCGAGGGCAGGCTGTGGACCCAGTCGACGAAGTCGTCCGCGAGCCCGTTGACGAAGTTGACCTCGTGGCCGCGGCCGACGCAGATGTCGGCCTGACCCTCACCGCGAAACTGGGGGGATGGTTCTTCACCTGGAATCTCGGGAACCTGCGGCTCTTCTTGCGCAGGAACCGGCAAGAACAACCGCGGGTTCGGGGACGCCTGGTGGGTCAGGGGCGGATCGCCACGTGCATGGGAGCGCCGCCGGTGGGGCGGTTCACGACCATGCCGACGGGCCGGGGCACCTCGTCGCGCACCGCGGCGATGTCGAGGCGCTGGGCCAGGCGGGCGAGGATCAGCGTCAGCTCCATCTGGG
>DASUDP010000080.1:0-70695 GCA_036275535.1 Acidimicrobiales bacterium
TGCGCGCAGTTGACCATGAAGTAGGCGGCGCCGGCTTGCGTCGCATCGTCGGTATGACAGATGGCATCACCAAGCGTCTCTCCGGACGGCAGGCGACCATCGGTCTCCACGGTGAAGGACACGGCGACGGGGAGACCCGCACGCGCCGCAGCCTTGACGATCCCGATCGCCTCCTCCGCTGTCACGAGCCCACCGTCGTTCTGGGTTACCTCTCCTCGCGGGCGAGGAGTGCGTCTTCGAGCAGGGCGGTGATGTGGATGCAATATTGCGTTGTCGACCAGCCCTGATCCATGACCAGATCGTCCCAGACGCGCTGGGACGTCACTGCCCAGAAGCAACGGGCGGCGGTAGGGACGTTCCAGCCCGATGCCAGCTCACCGTCGTCGTGAAGGCGCTGCACGACCTGCTCGCATCGCTGCAGACGCGCGTGCTCACGTTCCTTCCACGCCACGTCAGCAGCGGGGTCGTTACGGCGCAGCACGTCGAGTGCGGTGGCAACGCCCTTGAGCCGCGGCTTCAGGAAGGCTTGCAGTGCGATCGCTTCCCGGAACGCGTCTCGCGCCGTCGGCGCTTCATCGATTCTGCGTTGGCGTGCCGGTGTTCGTGCCGTCGAGTCCGCCAGCCGGGACACCTCCAGAAAGAGGGTGGTGCGGTCGGTGAAGTGGAGATACAGCGCCTGACGAGACACGCCGGCCTGCTTAGCGACCTCACCCATCGCGATGGTGGCTCCCGGGCTTGCCTCGAGGAGCTCCCGAGCGGCTTCGAGGATGCGTTGCCGTGTGGCCGGGTCGCCGCTTGACATGCTGTAAACCTACTCCTACGTTTGGCTTGACAACCTGTCAAGCACGGAGCCGGTCCGGTGCGGTCAAGGAGGCGCAGGGATGGGACGAGTCGAACAGCGACTGGAGGAGCTGGGGCTGCAGCTGCCAGGCCAGGCCAAGCTTCCGCCGGGCATCACCATCCCGTTCCAGTGGGTGCGTGTCCGCGGCAACCGTGCGTTCGTGTCGGGGCATGGTGCGCTCGCCGCCGACGGGTCGCCGCTGGGCCCGTTCGGCAAGGTGCCCAGCCAGGTCGCGCTCGAGGATGCCCAGGCGTCGGCTCGAGCGGCCGTCCTGGCGATGCTGGCGAGTCTCAAGCGCGCCGCCGGCGACCTGGACAACGTCGCGGCGTGGCTCATTGTGTACGGCAACATCAACGCTGACCCGGGGTACGCGCAAACCACCCTCGTCGCCAACCCCGCCTCCGAGCTGCTGGTCGATCTCTACGGGCCCGACGCCGGCGCTCACGCCAGAACCGCGATCGGGATGGCGGCACTCCCTCTCGACCTGCCCGTCATCCTCGCCGCAGAAGTCGAGTTGGCGGCGTAGCGACTCAGCCTGTCCCCGAAAGCACAGTCGACCGCGCCAGATTCGGCGATCGCGGACACTCGGGCGTACTGCTGATGCCCATCCCGAACGACGTGGAACCCGGGACGGAACGCCGCGACGTCGAGCAATCTGTCGCGGCTCGCGTGGCGGTTGACGAGCCCATCGCCGTTGCTCTGCATCGACCTTCATCGTCGACACGATCCGGTGTTGCGGACGTGGGTCGCTCTTCTAGCCGGCTCGAACGGGTTACAGGCCGGTCATCGCGGAGGCCAGCGCGTCGAGGGCCTCTGCGCTCCCGTCGGCCTCGACCAGGGCATGGTCACGGCGTCCGCTCAGGTAGAGGAGCAGCTCGGGGGCGGGGCCCCGTAGCGTGGCTCCCGCCCCGGACCCGAACGACCGGCGGCGGCCATCGTCGGCGTCGAGGGTGAGCGACCACGGTCGCATCTTCCGTGCTGGTCGCCGGGCCAGGACGCCGAGCATCCGCCACGACAGGTTGTCGAGGTCGCGTCCTGGGTCCCTCGGCCCCAACCCGTTGGCGCGGCGCACATCCTCGTGGTGGATGAAGAACTCGATCCCGTTCGCGACGGTGCGTACGCCGGGGATCCGCCACGGCACCGCCGGCGGTCCGGCCCGCAGACGGTCGACCAGGACGGAATAGCCCTTCGCCTTCTCCGCGGTGAGGCGCGTCTCGCCCCATCGGTGGAAGTGCTCACGAAGCACCAGGTGGGCGGCGAGGTCCAGCGTCGTCCAACCTTCACACAGCGTCGGTGCGTCGGGCCCGAGGTCCACGAGCAGGTCGCACAGCGCCTGCCGCTCCCGCTCATCGATGGGCACGGCCATCTACGGACGGCTCCGGCACGTGTGTGGCCAACGGGTCAGTTGGGGGCGACCGCCTGCATCGGGCGGAGGCACGTCTGATGACCTCGGCGTCTGGACCGGAGCGGCGGACGGCCGTTCAGTCCCGGCTGGCATGTTCGGCTCGGAGGGCCTCGAGGGCTCGGTCGGCGTGACGGTCCATGCTCAGCTCGCTGTGGATCGCGGCCCGGACGCGCCGGTCCTGGCCGATGACAAAGGTGGTGCGGCGGTTGAACAACGGTCCTGGCCGCTTCACCCCGAAGATCGATGCGATCGACCGGTCGGGGTCCGACAGCAACGGCATCCCCAGGCCGTGCGCCTCGTCGAAGCGGGCCTGGTCCTCCACCGAGTCGACGGAGATGCCGACGGCTCGCGCCCCGAGGGCGGCGAAGTCGGCGGCGAGGTCACGGAAGTGGCAGGACTCCGCGGAGCAGCCCTTGGTCATGGCCTTCGGGTAGAAGAACAGCACCAGAGGGCCGTGCTCGAGCAGCTCGGAGAGCGTGACGGTGCGGCCGTGCTGGTCGAGCGCCTGGAAGTCCGGTACCTGGTCGCCTTCTCGCATGTCTCCTCCTCGTCGGTGGTCGGGGGTGCTGGGGCCGTCACCCGGCGGTGGCGGCGTCGTCGAGGGAGTCGGCCAGCGCCCGCAAGTCGGCGCGGAGCCGGGTGGCGGTGGCGGCGTCGAGGCCGACGCAGGCGGCGAGCGACGCCGGTACCGACGCCACCTGGTCGCGCAGCGCCAGCCCAGCCGGCGTGAGCTCGACGTGGACCCGGCGTTCGTCGGCCCGGTCTCGCCGGCGGGTCAGGTAGCCGGCGGCCTCGAGCCGCTTGAGCATCGGGGTCAGCGTGCCGGTGTCGAGGTGCAGGCGGCGGCACAGCTCCCCGACGGACCAGGTCCGGCCCGGGTCGTCCCAGAGGGCGAGAAGCGTGACGTACTGGGGGTAGGTCAGCTCCACCGCCGCGAGCAGGGGCCGGTACGTGCGCATGACGGCGTGGAAGGCCGAGTACAAGGCGAAGCACAGCTGGTCGTCGAGCGCCAGCGACGGTCGAGCAGCGGGCATGCGATAAGCGTAGCACGATTAATCAAGACACGGTTCTATCGTGCTCCATATATCAAGGGTCCGTCTTCGCTGAGTGTCTCGGTGGGCCCATCGGCCCCCCCGAAGCGCCGGGGGTCGGGGCGCGACGAGCGGGTCGGGCTCAGCGGGGAGCTGTTGGCTCTCGCGCCCGGCTCCGGCTGGATGCATGGGCCCAACGCCTTGTTGTGCTCATGTCGGGCAAGAGAGCCTTCATCCCGAAGTGCCGGCCCGACTCAGGGTGTGGTGGCGGTGAGCCGGCCGATAAGCGGGGTTCTGTCCCTCGGGTCGCTTGCGTTCGCCGAGGTGGTGGCCATCCATCTGTGCGGTCCACCTGGGGACATCGACCGGGCCGGTCGTCCCACGTTTGACCTTGCTCCGGGTGGGGGTTGCCGAGCCGCCGGGGTCGCCCCCGACGCTGGTGCGCTCTTACCGCACCGTTTCACCCTTGCCTGTGCCCGAAGGCCATCGGCGGTCTTCTCTCTGTTGCCCTGAACCGACAGGTCGCCCCGTCCTGGCTCTCACCAGCACCCTTGCCCTGCGGAGCCCCGACTTTCCTCGACGTGGTCGAGCCACGCCGCGGCCACCTGGCCGGCTCACCGTCCTGAGCAGCATAGGCCCGGACGCGCCGGTGCCGGCCCGCTGGGAGGGGCCGGCACCGTCACCCATAGGGAGGGGCTGTCAGGCGCTGAGGACCGCGCCGTCGATGCCGGCCAGGGGGTTGTCCCCCGGGTAGAACGCCCGGCCGTCGGGGAAGACGGCGAGCGGCGAGGCGGCCTGGGCTGCCACCTGCAGCACGGCGGCGTGGCGGGCCTCGATGCCGCCGATCGTCATGATCGTCGAGCGCAGGGCCGGGACGCTCAGGGCCCCGCCGGCGAAGGCGTAGGTCTGGGCGGCGGCGGACTCGAGGTCGTAGGCCAGCTGCACCACGCCGCCCTCGTCCGTGAGGCCGCCGAGGGCGGGGGCCACGAGTGCGTCGTAGGCGGCCTGGTTCATCTCCGTAACCTCCTCGCCACCGGCGGAGCTGATGGCGCCGTTCAGGGCGTCGAGGTGCTCTTGGTGGTGCTGCTGGAACAGCTGGGCGGCGTCGGCGATGGCCATCGTCGTCACCAGCCCGGAGTCGATGCCGGTCTGGTAGACGTCGACGGCCAGCTTCTCCAGGGAGGCCGCGGTGCGAGCCAGGGCGAGGTCCATCGATGGATCCTCCTTGGCCCCCTCACCCATGGCAGCGGTCGTGGCGGTGCTGGCACCGTCGTCGTCGCTGCCGCAGGCGGCGAGCACCGCGGCACCGATGATGGTGGCGCCCCCGACCTTGAACAGCTGGCGGCGGCCGGGGGAGGGCACGCCGAGGAGCTCGGCCTTCTCGTCGGTGGTCAGGGTCGTCCCGCCGCCGACGATCTGGCGCAGGGCGGAGTACCAGCGCGGCATGGCCGCCTGCTGGTCGGCGTCGATGGAGCGCAGCTCCCGACGGATCTCGTCACGGTTCAGATCCATGTGGGTGTCCTTTCGGTGTCGATCGTCGCCCTCAGGCGAAGATCGCGGGGTCGAAGCCGGCGAGGGGGTCGGTGCCGTCGCCGAGGGAGGCGGATTCGAAGGCGCCAGTCGGGAACCACTTGTCCGGCCCCTCGCCCAGGGCCAGCGAGAGCACGGTGGCGTGCTGGGCCTCGATGGGCAGGATCGTGGACGTGGCTGCCGCGTAGGCGGGGTCCGTGAGCAGGGTGAGGGCGGCCGCGTAGGTGTAGGCGGCCTGGTTCTCGACCACCTTGGCGAAGCTGAGGACGTCGGTGGTGACGTCCTGCCCCGCCTTCACGGCCTCGGTCACCGCGTCGAGGGTCGGGGTGACGGCGGCGACGAGCTTGGGGTTCGGCTCGGGCCGGGCGTCCTTGCCGGCCACCGCTGCGAAGGCGTCGGCATGGTCCTGGTGGTGGCTGAGGAACAGCTGCGCCACGGCCAGCACGTCGCCCTTCAGGGCGGGAGCGGCGGCCGTGTACGCCGCCACCGCGGCCAGCTCGACGCTCTGGGCGTAGCCGGCGATCACGGTGTCGGTGAGCGCTCCGTCCTGGGCGCCGGCGATGCCGACGAGGCGGGTGAAGGGAGTGAGGCCGCCGCCCATGGTGAGGAGCGCTCCTCCGGCACCGGCGAGGCCGGCCTTGCGCATGAACGAGCGGCGCGAGCCGCGCACCGCCTGCAGGTGGAGCTCGGAGGTCTCCTCCTTGAAGTCGCGCATCGCTTCGTGGTGCATGTCGTCGACGTCGCTCGCCATCTGGCGGAGCTCCTTGGCGCTGATCTGCACGCCACTACCTCCTGGGTTGGGGTTCGGGTTGGATGGGATGGGATGGGATGGGACTCGATGCGCACGGTCACGAGACCTCGACCGTGCCGGTCATGAAGGGGTGCAGCGCGCAGCGGTACGTGTAGGAGCCCGGCGACTCGAAGCGCACCGGCTCCCCGGCCTCGCCGGGCTGCAGGTTGCCGGTGTTCCACCGCTGGTCGCCGTCGCCGGTGGCGGTGTGGGCCTGCTCGTCCTCGTTCGCCCAGACCACCGAGTCGCAGGCCTGGATCGTCGCCGTCCCGGGATCGAAGGCGAACTCAGCGATCTCGACGGTGACGGTGCGACCGTCACCGGGTCCGCACTCGGCGGGCGCCTCGTCGCTGGCGGCGGCGTCGCCGCTCGTGTCACCGCAGCCGGTGAGGGCGAGGGCGACGATGGTGGCGGCTGTCGTGAGGGCGGTGAGCGGGGAGCGGGGGCGTCGCACGCCCGTCACTTCGGAGCGGACCCACCGGTGGGATGACCGCGGGGAGGACTTCTTGCTCGCCGGGTCCCCGCCCGCCGTCAGCGTCCCGGGATCAGAAGCTCAGCGCGCTCAGCTCGGGGAACCAGCTGGCGGCGCGGTCGACCGCTCGGCGCCACTGCTCCCGATCGAGCGGGCTCCCCGGTTCGACGGTGGTCCGGGGCGACCAGGCGGCGGCCACGTCGTCCCAGCCGCCCCAGGTGCCCACGGCCATGCCGGCGAGGAAGGCGGCCCCCAGGGTCGTCGCCTCACGCACCGGGGACACCTCGACGGGGCGCTGCGACGCGTCGGCCAGGGCCTGGAGGAACGTGGGGTTGTCGCTCATGCCGCCGTCGACCCGCAACGTGGGGATCGTGCGGCCGGTGTCGGCCTCGGCGGCCTCGACGAGGTCGGCCCCGCGGTGGGCGACGCCCTCGAGCACGGCGCGCACGATCTGCGGCCGCTCGCTGCCCCGGGTGAGGCCGAGCATCGTGCCGCGGGCGCCGTAGTCCCACCGGGGCGTCCCGAGGCCGAGGAGGGCGGGGACGTACACGACGCCACCGGCGTCGTCGCAGCGGCTGGCCACGTCGTGGCTCTCCGCTGCCGAACCCAGGATGCCGAGGTCGTCGCGCAGCCACTCCACGTTGGTGCCGGCCGAGAGCATGATCGCCTCGACCCCCCACGTGGTCTGGCCGCCCCGGCGCCACGCCACGATCGGGAAGCAGCCGCCTTCGCCCTGGCGCTCGAACCGGGGACGCTCGGCCCCCAGGTTGAGATCGAGCATGCCGCCGGTGCCGAAGGTGATCTTGGCCAGCCCGGGCGTGACGCAGCCCTGTCCCACCAGGCTCGACTGCTGATCGCCTACCAGCGCGGCGATGGGCGGTGCGCCGTCGAGGGCGGTGGCCTGGCCCACCACACCGGTGCTGTCGACGACCTCGGGGAGCAGCTGCCGAGGGATGCGCAGCGCGTCGAGCACGGTGTCGTTCCAGTCGCTGGCGTCGCCGCGGAGCAGGCCGGTGACCCCGGCGTTGGAGGCGTCGGTGACGTGCACAGTCCCGTCCGAGAGCTTCCACGCCAGCCAGGTGTCGACGGTCCCGACGCAGAGATCCCGCTCGCGCCCGGGGTCGTAGGTGTCGAGCAGGTACCCGACCTTCGTGGCGGAGGCGTTGGGGGCGAGGTGGATGCCGTCGGCCTGGAGCACCAGGCAGGTGCCCACGGTGCGGAGGTCCTGCCAGCCGATGCCGGGGCCGATGGGCTCGCCGGTGGCGCGGTCCCACACGATCGACGAGGCCCGCTGGTTGGTGATGCCGACGGCCGTCACCGGACCGCCCTCGGCCAGCACGCGCCCGGCCAGGTCGAGCGCGAGGTCGGCCATCGCGGTGGCGTCGAACTCCACCAGGCCCGCCTCGGGCGTGGAGGGCAGCAGCGGTTCGTGCCGATCGAGGGCGATCGTCGCGTCGGGTCGGACGATGGCCGCCCGCAGCCCGCTGGTGCCGACGTCGATGACCAGGATGCTCATGAGCGCGTTCTAGCAGTCCGGCCGCCGAGGAAGGAGCCGACCGCGCCGAGCACCCCGCCCCAGAGCACCATCACCGGGACCACGAAGGGCTCGACGTCGTCGCCCGCGCTGGCCCGTCGGATCGCGCCGAGCAGCGCGACCACGGCCAAGGCGGCGGCGCCGGCCGCCGCCCCCACGAGGAGCGGCCGCGACGGCCGGTGGCGTCCCACCGCCCAGCCTCCGGCCACCGGTCCCAGCATCACGAGGAGCGACAGCGGCACGGTGACCGGGTTGTTGAGGTCGTCGTCGCTCAGCGCGTCGAGGATCTGCGCGATCAGCGTCGGCGGCAGGCTCACGGCCAGGGCGACGCCGACCCCTGTCAACCACGTCCGGACCCCGTCGCTCACCTCGTCAACCCCTTGCTCGCTGCATCGCCGGTGACCTTATGGGGCACGGAGGTCAGTACCCGCTGGGCCCCCAGGTGGGGTGGACGTCGAAGCCGAGCTTGCCGGGGTTGAGGATCCCGTGGGGGTCGAGGGCCGCCTTGGTGGCCGTGAGCACGTCGAAGGCCGGGCCGAGGGCCTCGGCCACGAAGCGGCTGCGGTTCAGGCCGATGCCGTGGTGGTGGGACAGCGCGCCGCCGGCCGCCAGCACGGCCCGGGTGCCGGCGTCCCACGCCTCCCGGTAGCAGTGGTCGCGGTCCTCGGCCGGGACTTGGGCGGCGAAGGTGAAGTAGAGGCAGCCGCCGTCGGGGTAGCTGTGGCTCTGGTGGGCGGAGGCGGCCACGATCCCGTGCACGCCCTGCAGCGCCGCGAGGGTCGCGTCGTAGATGGCGGGCAGGTCGCGCCAGCGGCCGACGACCTCCATCGTGTCGATGACGTAGCCCCGGGAGATCAGGGCTTCGAGCGCGGCGACGTCGTTGCGGTGCTCGAGCCAGTGGGCCACGTGGGCGACGTCCTCCGGGTGCCCCTCGGCGCACACCTCGGCTACCAGCTCCATGGTGGCGTCGACGACCCCTCGTGGGCCCTCGTCGAGCACGAGCAGGAGCGCCCGGTCGCCGGTGTGGTAGGTCCGGTCGGCCTCCGTGGGGTCGTAGAGCCGCAGCACGGCCGGCGTGCCGCCCCGCTGGATGATCCGACGCATGGCATCGAGGCCGGCGGTGAACGAGGCGAAGCCGTAGGCCGCCCGCCGTTCGTGGGTGGGGGCGGGGTGCACCCGCAGGCGGGCGCCGGTGATGATGCCGAGCGTGCCCTCCGAGCCGACGAAGAGCTGGTTCAGGTCGGGGCCCACCGCCGCGCGGGGAGCACCCCCGGTGGTGATCCGGCGCCCGTCGGCCAGGGCGACGTCGAGGCCGAGCACCATGTCCTCGATCTTCCCGTAGCGGGTGGACAGCTGGCCCGCCGAGCGACAGGCCAGCCAGCCGCCGACCGTGGAGAGGGCCACGGACTGCGGCCAGTGGCCCAGGGTCAGGCCATGGTCCGCGCGCAGGGTGTGCTCGAGGTGGTCGCCGAAGGTGCCGGGCAGCACGTCGATCACGAGCGAGGTGTCGTCGACGTCAACGACCCCGGCCAGCTTGCACAGGTCGAGGACCACCCCGCCGTGCACGGGCACCGACGCGCCGCACACGCCGCTGCGCCCCGCGGCCGCCGTGACCGGGATGCGGGCTTCGTGGCACACCGCCAGGACCTGGCTCACCTCCTCGGCGGAGGTCGGGGAGACGACCGCCGCGGCCTTGGCCGCCACCTCGCCGTCGAGCGCCCACATCATGGCCTGGGGCCACCAGTCCCGGCTGGCCTCTGCCAGCCCATCCCCCTCGACGGTGGTCGCGCAGATGGCGCCCAGGCTGGTCAGCACGTCGGAGGGCACGGCCACCGAGGTGCCCGAGAGGTGGCTGGTGGCGCTCGCCCCACCGTCGCGCAGGGCGATGGGCGGGGTGGGGGCCCCGGGTCCGGCGGCGGGCAGGTCATGCGGTGCGTCCATGCGACTCCTCGGTCGGTTCCGGCCCGTCGGCGCGGTCGGGCCCGTCAGCTCGGCCGGGGGGCGGTGACGGGCAGGTCGCCGGCTCGCCGCTCGGCCTCGACGAGGGCGACGTAGGTGGCGGCCTGGGCGGCGGCCTCCGCCGGCGTCCAGCCGAGCTCGGGGGCGAGCAGGGCTGCCACGTCGTCGGCCACGGCGGCGCTGGCATCGCGGGCCTGCAGCCGGGCCCGGGTGCGCCGCGCCAGCACGTCGTCAACCGACCGGGCCATCTCGTGCCGGGCGGCGTAGACGGCTTCGGCCCGCAGGTAGGGGAGGCCTGGCACGAGGGGGTCACCGAGGGCCCGGTCGGCCTCCACGAGCGCGGCGACGACGCGCGCTTCGCTCCCGTAGCGCCGGCTGAGGTGGTCGGCGGCGTCGAGCTCGGCGCCCTCCGCTCCGCGGAGCTTCAGCGAGCGGGTGCGGCACCGGCGGGCGGAGCGCGGCAGGCTGCCGATCCGCTCGACGACCACCTCGAGGGTGTCCTCGGCCATCTCCCGATAGGTGGTGAGCTTGCCGCCCGTCACCGAGACGACCCCGCTGTCGGACACCAGCACCTTGTGCTGGCGGGAGAGGTCGGCCGTGCGCCCGCTGGCCGCCGCCTTCACGAGCGGGCGCAGGCCGGCCCAGGTGCCGACGACGTCGGCAGTCGACAGCGGCGTCCGCACCGATCCGTTGATGGCCCGTAGCAGGTAGGCGATGTCCTCCGGCGTGCACTGCGGGTCGTCGAGGGGCCCGTCGTAGTCCGTGTCGGTCGTCCCGATGTAGGTGAGCTCGAAGGTGCCGTCGCCCTTGGGGAGCCACGGCACGACGAACACCGAGCGCTTGTCCTTCGGGACCGGGACGACGACGGCGATGTCGTTGCGGACCTTGTCCCAGGGCACGGTGATGTGGATCCCCTTGGCCGGGCGGATCGAGTCCGGCGCATGGCCCTCGTCGAGCGCACGGATGCCGTCGGACCACACACCCGCGGCGTTGACGACGACGCGGGCGTCCACCTCGATGCGGCGCCCGTCGGCCTCGACGACCGCGCCACAGCAGCGGCCGCGGTCGTCGTGGCGCAACCCGACCACCGGCGCGTGGTTGGCCACGACGGCGCCGTGGTCGAGGGCAGCGGTGCGGGCCAGGGCCAGGGTGAGTCGGGCGTCGTCGGCCCCGGCGTCGTAGTAGAGGTACGCGCCGGCCAGCCGCTCCTCCGGGAGCGTGGGCATGTGGGCGACGGCGTCGGCCTTCGAGAGTCGGCGGTGGAGCTTGCCGATGCGGGCGCCGCCGGTGAGGTCATACATCCACATCGCCGAACCGAGAGCGCGGGCCACCTTGGCGTTGATCAGCCCGTCCTTGGAGAAGATCGGGATGAGGAAGGGCAGGAGGCCGACGAGGTGCGGGGCGTTGCGGCGGAGCCGCTGGCGCTCCCGCAGCGCCTCGTAGACGAGCCGGACGTCGCCGTTCTGCAGGTAGCGCAGCCCGCCGTGGACCATCTTCGAGGACTTCGACGAGGTGCCCGAGGCGAAGTCGTCCCGCTCGACGAGGGCCGTGCGCAGACCGCGGCTGGCGGCGTCCAGGGCGATCCCGCAGCCGGTGACGCCGCCGCCCACGACGAGGACGTGGAAGGTGCGCTCTCCGAGCTCCTGGAGCGAACGGGCGCGATCGAAGGTGCCGAGCGCCATGGGTCAGCCGCAGCCGCACGCCCCGCCGCAGCAGCCACCCCGGCTCGGAGCGCTGGGACGTGCGGTGGGGGAGCCTCCCGCGGCGCCGCTGACGCTGGCGAACACCGACAGCAGGCGCGTGGTGTCCTGGTGGCCCTGGGGGCAGGTGGCGGGCACGTCGGCGTCTGCCATGGCCCGCCGCTCCTCGAAGGTGGCGCCGCAGGCCCGGCACCGGAACTCGTAGGTCGCCATGCGGGGGAGCCTAGGGCCGGCCCACCGTCGAGGCACCAACGCCGCACCGGCGGCGGGACGGGCCCCTCAGGAGGCGGAGGGGGTGATGCTGCAGGGCTCCGTGCACTCGCCCCGCATGACGCGGATGGCCAGCTGGCCGTTGGCGAGGCTGGCCTCGACGCCACCGCCGAAGCCCTCCGGCAGGTCGAGCTCCCGCTCGTAGCCCCCGTAGTCCCATTCGTGCAGGAGGTACTCGCGGGGTCCGGCGCTGCGCAGCCGGGCCCAGAAGCGCAGGCAGCCCGGCCGCAGCTCGACGGTCACGTCCTCGGCCTGGACGGCGGGCAGCGGGGCCACCACCACGAGCGCCTCGGAGGCCACGTGCACGTTCACCGGGACGGACTGGACCCGCATCGTCGCCTCGTGGTCGGCGGTCGCTTCGAGGACCTCGGCATGGGTCGAGTGCTCGTTCTCCATGTCCGCCCACCCTACCCAAGGCCTCCACCGGGCCGCCCGGGAGGCGCTTGGGGGCATCGGGGGAGACCCGGGATGCCCGGCCCGGCTGATCTGTCACGCTTCCGCCGCTCTAGCGCCGTTCGTCCTCAACATCCCGTTGCCCCTCAGGGGGTGGCAGGGCACACTCGCCCCGAGCGTCGACCGGGAGATCGTCTGCTCGTTCGGGGGGCGAGCGACAGAGGAGGCAGGTTGGATCGAGTGCGGAGTCGAGAGGCACTGCTCGAGGACCTCGCCGGAGGCGACGACGAAGGCGGCTCGTTGCACGGGCGCCTGCTGCGCACCCGAGAGGTGGCGCTGCTCTTCCAGGTGTCTGAGCGTGCGGTGACCGACTGGGCCCGGCGGGGACGGATCCCGTCGGTCCGCACCCCGGGCGGGCACCGGCGCTACCCGGCCGACGAGGTGTGGGCCCTGCTGCGCCGCAGCGAGGCGGGCGGGTAGCGACCCTTCGGGGGAGAGCACCGTTTTGCATCGACGAGGGCTGGGCGCGGAGACTGCCACCCATCCCCGACCCCGTCACGAAGAGCACCCCCCGAACCATGGACCTCGCCTGGCGCCGACACTCGGCGTGCCGCGGACTGGACCCAGAGATCTTCTACCCGGAGACCGATGAGGACGCCGATCCGGCCAAGGCCATCTGCAGCCTGTGCTCGGTGCGGGAGACCTGCCTCGAGTTCGCGCTCCAGGGCCGGGAGAAGGAAGGCGTGTGGGGCGGTGCCACCGAGAAGGAGCGCCGCCGCATCCACCGTCAGCGCCGCCGGGCGTCCTGAGCGCCGGCGGTACCCTGACCGCCGTGGCTGACCTCACCTTCGCTGAGCACGGCGGCTGGCCCGTCATCTTGGGACACCTCCTCGAGGGCCAGGCCCTGACGCGCCCGCAGGCGCGCGCCGCCATGACCGAGGTGCTCGACGGGGCCGCCTCGCCGGCGCAGATCGCCGCGTTCATCGTGGCCCTGCGGATGAAGGGGGAGACGGTCGAGGAGCTGGTGGGGATGGTGGACGCCATGCTCGAGGCGGCCACGCTGGTCGAGATCGACACCAGCGGCCCGGTCATCGACATCGTGGGGACCGGCGGCGATCGCGCCCACACCATCAACGTGTCCACGATCGCCTCCATCGTCGTGGCCGGCGCTGGCGGCCGGGTGTGCAAGCACGGCAACCGGGCTGCCTCCTCCTCCTGCGGGTCCGCCGACCTGCTGGAGGCCCTGGGCGTGGCCATCGAGCTCGGCCCGGTCGGCGTGGCCCGATGCGTGGAGCAGGCCGGCATCGGGTTCTGCTTCGCCCCCCGCTACCACCCGGCCATGCGCCATGCCGGCCCCTCCCGGCGCGACCTCGGCATCCCCACCGCCTTCAACATCCTCGGCCCGATGTCGAACCCCGGGCGCGTCCGGCGCTATGTGATCGGCGTGGCCGACGAACGGGTGTCGCACCGGATGGCCGAGGTCCTGCGGGCCAACGGGGCGGAGCACGCCCTCATCGTCCACGGTGGCGACGGCCTCGACGAGCTGACCACCACCGGGCCGTCGACCGTGGTCGAGCTGCGGGCCGGGGAGATCACCAGCTGGCAGGTCGATCCCACCGAGCTCGGCCTGGCCCGCGCCGACCGGGAGGACCTCGTCGGCGGGGACGCCCACATCAACGCCGACCTGGCCCGCCGGGTGCTGGCCGGCGAGCACGGGCCCCACCGGGACATCGTCTGCCTCAACTCCGCCGCCGGGCTCCTGGCCGCCGGGCTCGTGGAGGACCTGCCGGCAGGGCTGGCCCGGGCGACCGCCGCCATCGACGGCGGCCACGCCGTCGGCGCCCTCGCCGCGCTCGTCGACGTGTCGCATCGGGAGGCGGCGGCCGAGCGCTGACCGTTCCCGCCCCCTGGGGGCTGGACAACCCTAATAACGGTCATTATCCTCGGCTGGCCATGGCTGATGCCGCGCTGACCCCGCCTGCCGCCGACGACGGCGACGAGATCCGGGCCAAGCTCATCGCGGCCGCCGCCGAGGTGTTCGCCGAGAAGGGGTACGACGGCGCTGGGGTGGCGGAGATCGCCCGGCGAGCCGGCTACACCACCGGGGCCATCTACGGTCGCTTCAGCGGCAAGGCTGAGCTGCTCCTCGCCGCCATCGGCGCCCACTCGGACAACGAGCTCGACCGGCTGTTCAACGAGCACAGCTTCGAGGGCAAGGTGACGGACATCCTCACCACCGTGGGGTCGCACCTCGTGACCGACCACATGGGGCCGGAGAGCGCCCTGCTCCTGGAGGCCTTCGTGGCCGCCCGGCGCGATCCCGAGGTCCGGCGCCTCATGCAGGGCGCACTCGACCTCCGCGGCGACCGCCTGGCCGACCTCGTCGCCGAGGCGCAGTCGACCGGCGCCATCGACCCCGCCCTCGACGCCGAAGCTGTCGTGCGCTTCTGTCACGCCGTGGGCTTCGGCTTCCTCCTCTTCCGAGCCGTCGAGCTCGACCTGCCCGACCCCGGGCCATGGGAGGACCTCATCGCCCGCCTCGTCGACGCGCTCGACGTCACCTGACCCGTCCCACCGACCCTCGATCAGCAAACCACACCCTTGGGGGAGACCCGACCATGACCACCAACGAAGAGATGCTCGGCCGAGCCGACGTCAATGACCTTGAGGCCATCCTCTCGATCACCAGCCCCGACGTGCAGCAGATGATCCACTCGGTGAAGGACAACGCCGACGCCATCTTCACCTGGGACTACGAGAAGGGCGCCCGCCCGGCGCTCAACAAGCTCTACGAGAAGGCCAAGAACGCCCAGTGGAACGGCGAGACCGACCTGCCGTGGGACACCGAGGTCGACATCGAGCAGGTCGTCGCCAACGCCCCGCGGGACAAGGACGCCGACCCGGTGTTCGTGGCCGCCCAGCAGCCCGGGCAGCCGCTCGCCAACTGGACCGACAAGCAGTGGAACCAGCTCATCATCGAGTCGCAGAACTGGACGATGAGCCAGTTCATGCACGGTGAGCAGGGCGCCCTCATCTGCACGGCCAAGATCGTCGAGACGGTCCCGTGGATCGACGCCAAGTACTACGCCGCCACCCAGGTCATGGACGAGGCCCGCCACGTCGAGGTCTTCGCCAAGTACCTCGACACCAAGATGAACGGGCACTACCCGCTCAACGCCCACCTCGGCATGCTGCTCGACGACATCATCGCCGACAGCCGCTGGGACATGACCTACCTCGGCATGCAGATCATGGTGGAGGGCTTGGCCCTGGCCGCCTTCGGCTTCATGCACCAGCTGACGAACGAGCCGCTCCTCAAGCAGCTGCTCCGCTACGTGATGAGCGACGAAGCCCGCCACGTCGCCTTCGGGGTTCTCTCGCTGAAGGAGTACTACGCCGAGCTCACCGACGCCGAGATGCTGGAGCGCCAGCAGTTCGCCTTCGAGGCCGCGGTCCGCATGCGCGACCGGTTCCTCCAGCAGGAGGTGTGGGAGCGCATGGGCGTCGACGTGCGCACCATGGTCAAGCTCCAGCTCGAGAACCAGGGCGACAAGAACGAGGACCCCTTCCAGCAGCTCCTCTTCTCCAAGATCGTCCCCAACTGCAAGAAGCTCGGCCTGCTCGACCGCAACGACGGCTGGCTGCGCAAGAAGTTCGGGGAGATGGGCGTCATCCAGTTCGAGGACTGGGTCGACACGGGCGAGGAATACGAATCGCTCAGCCTCGAGGCGACGGCCGCCGAGACCGCCTAGCATCTCGCTGCCGTCCCTCGATCCAGATCGGGGGGCGCGGGGCCCGGTGCTTCGGGGGGAGCGCCGGGCCCCGCCGCGTCCGGGCGGCTTCGCTCGTGGCGAGGGCATGGTCGTAGCCTCCGGGTCGTGAAGCGCTATCGGTGCACCTCCTGCGGGAACCTGACCCGGTTCGACGTCACGACCACCTCCAAGGTCCGGGCGTTCCACCACTACACGGTCGGCGGCGAGCTCTCCGTCGAGGATCCGCAGGTGCTCGAGGAGACGGTGGAGTCCGTCCAGTGCCGCTGGTGCGGACCGTCGGGAAAGGTCGAAGAGATGGCGCCCGGGGAGACCGTCACACCCCCTGCGTAGGTTCCTCCCCATGGGAGACACCTCGCTGTACATCAGCTGCGACGAGTGCGTGATGGAGGGCACCTCGGCGTGTGCCGATTGCGTCGTCACGTTCCTGTGCGAGCGCGAGCCGGACGACGCGATCGTGATCGACGTGGCCGAGGTGCGGGCCCTCCGTCTGCTCGAGCAAGGCGGCCTGGCGCCGGCGCTGCGCCACCGGCGTCGCACCGGCTGAGCGACACGCCGCGAACCGGCCCACACCAGGTCACACGAGCGCTCTCGGCGCGCTGCTACCGTCAGCCGCGGAGGTGGCAGCGCCGGGGATCGCGCCCCGGCAACGGACGCGTGCAGAAGCTTCATCTCGTCGGCTTCACGACCGATCGCGAGGGCCTGATCCTCAGCACCCGTCGCGGTGCCCGCTCCGGGAGCTACGTCCTCCCGATCGACGCCGCGCTCGAGGCCGCCATCGACGACCTCCGGGGCGGCCAGGCGGAGGCGACGGAGGGCGAGGGGGCGCCCCGGGCGGCCCGGCCCGAGAGCTCGTTGTCGGTAAAGGAGGTCCAGGCTCGGCTCCGCCACGGTCGCTCGGTGGCCGAGGTGGCCAAGGCGGCCGGCGTCGACGAGGACTGGGTGGAGCGCTTCGCTCCGCCGGTGTTGGCCGAGCGGGCGCAGGTCGTGGCTCGGGTGCGGGCGATCCCGCTGCACCGTCCCCGGCTGGGGGACTCGCGGCTCCCGATCGGCGAGGCCGTGCGCCACCACCTGGCCGATCGGGGCGTCGCCCTCACGGCCGACGAGTTCGCCGACGCCTGGACGGCGCACCAGGTCAGCGAGGGCCGCTGGACCGTCCGCTTCGCCTACCGCTACCGCGGCAAGGTGCGCACGCTGCAGTACGACCTCGACGAGTCGACGGGCGAGGTGGGCGTCGCCGACCGCACGAGCGCCCAGCTCGGCTACGTCGCGCCGGCGGAGGTCCCGGCCGGTGCCCGCCGTCCCGGCCCGACCGAGGCCCGCCCGATCGCGCAGCGGCCGGTCGTGCACACGGGCTTCCGGGCCGACACCTCGGACCACCCGCCCACCTCCCGCTCGGCTCGAGAGCGCGAGAAGGCGGCCGCCGCCATGACCAAGGCCGCTGCCCAGCGCGCCGCCGAGGCGGAGCGGGCGGCAGCCCGCAAGGCCAAGGAGCGTGAGGATCAGCTGGCGCGGGAGGCCAAGGCGGCCGAGCGCGAGCAGGCCCGCCTGGCCCGCGAGGCCGAGCAGGCGCGGGTCCGCCTGGCCCGCGAGCAACGGGCGGCGGCAGCTGCCGCCAAGGCGTCCGAGGCCCGGGCCGCGGCTGAGCGGGCGGCCAAGGCGAAGGTGGCCAAGCAGGCCGCGGCGGCAAAGGCGCTCGCCGCCCAGGAGAAGGCGGCCGCGGCGGCGAGGGAGAAGGCGGCCAAGGAGAAGGCGGCCAAGGAGAAGGCGGCCGCGGCAGCGAGGGAGAAGGCGGCGAGGGAGAAGGCGGCCAAGGAGAAGGCGGCCGCGGCGGCCAAGGCGAAGGTCGCGAAGGCGAAGGTCGCGAAGGCGGCGAAGGCGGCGAAGGCGGCGAAGGCGGCGAAGGCGGCGGCCAAGAAGGTGCCGGCCAAGAAGGTGCCGGCCAAGACGGCGGCTGTCACGCCACCGGCGGCCAAGAAGGTGCCGGCCACGAAGCCGGCCGCTCAGCCAGCAGCCGTCGAGCCAGTGGTGGCGAAGCAGGCCAGCGCAAAGCCGGCTCCCGTCGCGCCGGTGGCCGCATGGCCGGTCGCCCCGACCACGATGGCGACCGGGCGCGAGACCGCGACGTCGACGGCCCCTGCCGCCGCTGGGGACCCGGTGCCGCCCCGGCCTTCGTCGCCGCGGCTGTCGGCCCCCGGTTCCCTCCCGGTGCGCCCGAGCCGCCCGGCCGGAGCCGCGGCGCCGCCCGCCTCGCCGTCGTCGCCTCGCTTCGGCCTCCCGTCGCGACCAGGCGCCCCGGCCGGAGACCGCCCGGTTCCGCGCTTGACGGCGCCCGCCGCGACGCCGCAACGGGCGCCGCGGCCGTTGTTCCGCACCGGGCTCGTCGAGCAGGCGGCGGGCACAGAGCGCCCGGGCCTCGCCGGTGATCGGCCGGGCGTGGCGCCTCCACGCGGCGAGGAGAGCGCACCCCCGGCGAGCACCAACGGCGCCACGGGCGCACCAGCTCGGCCGCGGCGCACCCGGCCCCTCCGCGCCACCTGAGCGGTCCCGACGCCATGCCCACGCTCCCCGAGGTCCAGCACCTGCGGGAGGTCGGCCTCGCCGCCGGCCTCGACGCGGTGGAGGTCACCGACGTGTCGCCGTTCCCGTCGGTCCTGGCCGACCTCCTCGAGCGGCGCGAGGGCGGGCTGCATGCCGGCATGGGGTTCACCTACCGGAACCCGGAGCGCTCGACGAGCCCCGCCGGGGCGCTGCCCGATGCCCGCTCGCTGGTGGTCGCGGCGCGCGGGTACCTCACCGAGGACCTGCCTCGCCCCGTCGGGGAGCCGATGGGGCGCGTCGCCCGCTACGCCCGGGACGACCACTACACCGAGCTGCGGGCCGGCCTCACCGCCATCGGCCGGGAGCTGAAGGCCGCCGGCTGGCGAGCCCGGGTGCTGGCCGACGACAACGCCTTGGTCGACCGGGCCGCCGCCCACCGGGCCGGCCTGGGCTGGTGGGGCAAGAACGCCAACCTGCTCCTCCCCGGGGCCGGCAGCTGGTTCGTGCTCGGCTCCGTTCTGACCGACGCGCCGCTGCCGCCCACGTCGCGGCTGGTGGAGGACCGCTGCGGCTCCTGCACGCGGTGCCTGTCCGGGTGCCCCACGGGCGCCATCACAGCGCCCGGCGTGGTCGACGCCCGTCGCTGCCTGTCCTGGCTGCTGCAGGCGGAGGGCCCGTTCCCCCGCGAGCACCGGGTGGCGCTGGCGGATCGGATCTACGGCTGCGACGACTGTCAGGAGGTGTGCCCCCCCAACCGCCGCATGCCGTTGCGGGTGCGGTCGAGCGGCGAGCGGGAGTGGGTGCCGCTCCTGCAGCTCCTGGACCCCGACGACGCGGTGGTCCTGCGGTGGGCGGAGCGCTGGTACATCCCTAGACGGGACGTGCGCTACGTGCGCCGCAACGCGCTCGTCGTCCTCGGGAACGTGGGCGCCGGTGACGCCCCGGACGTCGACGAGGTCCTCGTGCGCCACCTGGGCCACGAGGATCCGCTGCTGCGGGCCCACGCCGTCTGGGCGGCCCGGCGGCTCGGACGCGAGGATCTGTTGGCGCCCCTGCGAGACGACCCCGACCCCTGGGTGCGCGAGGAGCTGGACGCTCCGATCTGAGCCGATGACCCACCTCTTCGTCACCAACGACTTCCCGCCCACGATCGGCGGGATCCAGTCGATGCTGTGGGAGCTCTGGAGGCGGCTCGACCCCGCGACGTTCGCCGTGCTCACCACCCCCCACGCGGAAGCGAGCGAGTGGGACGCGGCGCAGCCCTTCCGGGTCGTGCGGACCTCCGAGAAGGTCCTGCTGCCCACCCCGAGCCTGGTCCGGCGCATCGACGGGCTGGCCCGGGAGATCGACGCCTCCGTGGTGCTGCTGGACCCGGCCCTGCCGCTCGGGCTCGTCGGCCCCCGCCTCCAGCGTCCCTACGGCGTCGTCCTCCATGGGGCCGAGGTCACGGTGCCGGGGCGCTTGCCGGGAGCCAGCCTGCTGCTGCGCCACGTGCTGCGGGGCGCCGGCCTCGTCGTGGCCGCCGGCGGCTACCCCTTAGCGGAGGCCGAGCGCGCCGCCGGTCGCCCCTTGCCCAGCGTTCTCGTGCCCCCCGGCGTGGACACCGAGCGCTTCGTGCCGCTCGACGCCGCCGCCCGGGCCGACGCCCGCCGTCGTCTGGGCCTGCCCGTCGAGGGCCGGCTCGTCGTCTCGGTCAGCCGGCTCGTGCCCCGCAAGGGGATGGACGTCCTGATCCGGGCGGCCACCGGCCTGGCCGAGGACCGCCCAGACCTGACGGTGGCCATCGCCGGCGGCGGGCGCGACCACGACCGCCTGGCCCGCCTCGTGGCCTCCACCGGCGCCCCGGTGCGGCTGCTCGGGCGCGTGGACCATGCCGACCTGCCGGCGCTCTACGGGTGCGCCGACGTGTTCGCCATGCTGTGTCGCAACCGCTGGGCCGGCCTCGAGCAGGAGGGGTTCGGGATCGTGTTCCTCGAGGCAGCCGCGGCAGGGGTCCCGCAGGTGGCCGGCGACAGCGGGGGAGCGGCCGAGGCGGTGGCGGACGGGGAGACGGGGTTCGTCGTCGCCGACCCGAGCGACCCCCACGCCGTGGCCGGGGCGCTGGCCCGTCTCCTCGACGGCCCGGCGGCCCGGGCCGAGATGGGGGTGGCGGGGCGGCAGCGGGCCGTCGAGACGTTCACCTACGACGTGCTGGCCCGGCGACTCGGCGAGGCGCTGGCGACGTGGGAGGCTGCCGCCCGTGGATGAGGACACCGTGGACGACGCCCCGCCCGGCGCCAGCCTCGTCAACGCCGACTTCGTGGGCACCGGCCTGCTCGTCGGGACGAGCCTGGCGGCCGCCATCGCCCCCGCCACCTTCGAGCGCGTCCACGCCGTCCTGTCGTGCGTGCTCTTCGCCGTCGGCACTGGCGCGCTGCTGTGGGCCTATGCCCTCGGGATCACCCGTAGCCGCACCGACCAGGTGACCCTCACCGGCCTGTTCTTCCTGGGCGACGGGGCCGCCCGGCCCGAGATCCGGCGCCCGCTGCGCATCGCCCTGGCGGTCCAGGTGGTGGCCGTCGTGGCGGCGGCGTCGGTCCGCCCCTACACGGAGGTCGCCTTCGGCGTGCTGGCGCCGATGTTCGGCCTCGGCCTGATGGGCGCCTGGGGCGGCCGTCACGGCACCTTCGCCGACCGTCCCGCCAAGGAGGCCGCATGATTCCGCCGTGGCCGCTGCTGTTGCTCATGCTCGAGTTCCCGGTCCTCATGGCGCTGCTCGACTGCTGGCAGCGCCCGGAGGACCACTTCCTCGAGGGGGCCACCGACCGGCGGGCCTGGCTGCGCTGGCTGGCGGTGGCCGTCGTCACGATCCCGGTGCTCCTCGGCTACGGCATCGTCCTCGGCTACTACTACGCCGTCGTGCGCCGGAACTCGCCCGCCGCCCCCCACTGAGGCTGCCGAGCCCGGAGTCGCGAGCCGCCGGCCCGGTACGTCAGAATGCTGCTCCGCACCCGACGAGCGGAGGGAGACGTTGGAGCATGGCCGATCAGGCGACCGAGACGATGGTGATCGCCGCGCCGGCGCCGCGCATCTGGGACGTGCTCGTCGACTTCGAGGCCTACCCGGGCTGGGCCCGCGACCTGAAGGGCGTGACGGTCGACGTCATGGGGGACGACGGCCTCGGGCGCGAGGTCACCTACCGGGCCGCCGCGATGGGGCGCAGCACCGGGTACACGCTGGCCTACGAGTACGGCGACGACCCGATGACGATCTCCTGGCAGCTGGTGCGGGGCGACATCATGCGCCGCCTGGACGGCTCCTACCTGCTCGAGCCCGTCGACGGGGATCCCAGCCGCACCCAGGTGACCTACCACCTCGACGTCGAGCTCATCGTCCCGCTGCCCGGGTTCGTGAAGCGCCGGGCCGAGACCAAGATCGTCCACACCGCGCTGCGCGAGCTCCGAGACCACGTCGAGGCGTGAGGGCTCCGTGACCCGCGTCCTCCTGTTCACCGGCAAGGGCGGGGTCGGCAAGACCACCACGGCGGCCGCCACCGCGCTGCGCTGCGCCGATGCCGGGCTGCGGACGATCGTGATGTCGACGGACCCCGCCCACTCGCTGGCCGACGCCTTCGACGTCGACCTCGGGCCGCTGGCCAGCCCGATCACCGTGTCGCTGTGGGGCCAGCAGCTCGACGCCCAGGAGCGGATGGAGGACTCCTGGCACGACATCCAGGGGTGGCTCCGCGAGGTCTTCGCATGGGCGGGGGTGGAGGGCATCGAAGCCGAGGAGCTGTCGGTCGTCCCCGGCCTCGACGAGGTCTTCGCCCTGGCCGACATCAAGCAGTACGCCGACTCGGGGGAGTGGGACGTCGTCGTGGTCGACTGCGCGCCCACGGCCGAGACCATCCGCTTCCTGTCGCTCCCCGACATCCTCTCCCGCTACATGGAGCGGCTGTTCCCGGTGGGCCGCCGGGTCAACAAGCTCGTCTCGCCGCTGCTGGCCCGCGTCACGAGCCTGCCGGTGGCCGGCGACGACGTGTTCGCCGCCACCAGCGCCTTCTACGAGCGCCTCGACGGTGTGCGGGAGATCCTCATGGACCCCGAGCGCACCAGCGTGCGGCTCGTCGTGAACCCGGAGCGGATGGTGATCGCCGAGGCCCGGCGCACGTTCACGTACCTGTCGCTCTTCGGGTACCGGGTCGACGCCGTCGTGGCCAACCGGTTGCTGCCCGACGCCATCGCCGATCCGTGGTTCGAGCGGTGGAAGGAGCTCCACACCGAGCACCTCCGCACCATCGAGGACGGGTTCGCCCCGCTCCCGGTCCTGAAGGCCGAGCTGGCGCCGACCGAGCTCGTCGGCATCGACGCCCTGCGCGGCTTCGGCCAGGAGCTCTACGGCGACCTCGACGCCGCCAGCCGCCTTCACGACGGCGAGCCCTTGCGCATCACCCGGCGGGGCGACCGCACCACGATGTCCATCGAGCTGCCCTTCGCCGACCGGGAGGACCTCGAGCTCGGACGGCGGGGCGACGAGCTGCTCGTGCGGGTGGGTCCGTACCGCCGGGCCATCACCCTGCCCGACTCGCTGCGCAACCGAGCGGTCACCGGCGCGTCGCTGAAGCAAGGCAGACTGAAGGTGGTCTTCGAGGGGAGAGCACATGGCGGCTGACCGACGTGACGAGCTGGCGCGGGCCGGCCTGGAGCACCTGCAGGCGGCCGCCCACGAGGTGATCAAGGCCACCAGGAGCCTGCTCGACGCCGCTGAGGAGCTCATCGACGACCCGGCGGCGGTGCAGCAGGTCGTCGCCACCCTCGCATCGGTGGCCCAGGCCGCGGCCAGCCGCCTGCGCTCGACCGAGCGGCCGGATCCCGAGGACCGCACCGGTCCGGACGAAGACGACGACGAGGCCCCCGACGAGGGCCGTCGCGGCGGCCGGGTGCAGCGGATCCGGGTCTCCTGAGCCGATGCGCCTGCTGCAGCTCGTCACCCGGCCCGGTGAGCTCCTCGACCTCCACCCGCAGGTCACCGTCGTCCAGGGCCTCGACGACGCCGCCCGAGCACACCTCGTGGGTGCGGTGGCGGCCCTGGCCGGTGGTCGGTGCGAGGGCGAGGGCCTCCTGGAGGCGCACGGGGTCCTCTTCGACCTCGATCCTGCGCTCCTCGCCTTGCTCGAGCTCCACCGGGCCGAGGTCGATCCGGTCGTGCGGCCCGGCGACCTGCCGTCGCAACCGCTCACCGTCGACGCCCGTGAGCTGCGGGCGAGGGAGCAGGCCTTCTCGGACCTGCTGAGCCGGATCCAGGCGCAGGTCGAGCGCCACGCCCAGGCCACCGCGGCCCTCGAGACGGCGGCCGCCGCAGTGACGCACGCCCGCACCGCCCGGGCCGACGCCGAGGTGGCCCACGGGGAGCTCCGGCGCCAGATCGACAGGCGAGCCGGGCAGATCGCCGACCTGGAGCGGGCGCTGGCCGACCTGCAGATCGAGCGGGCGCAGGCCGGTGCTGTCCACGAGGACGCCCGCCAGGCCCGCCTGCAGGTGGAGGACCGGACGGTGGCCGCCCGAGCGCCAGTGCGCGACCTCGAGACGCAGCTGGCCGCCCTCGACGAGCAGATCCAGGCGCTCTCGGCCGAGCTCGACGCCGCCGGCACCGAGCTCGGCGCCGTCGCGCCGCACCACCCCGACGTTGAGGGGGTCACTGCGGAGCCGGACGGCGAGGGGCCGGATCAGCTCGAGACGGCCGAGCGGCGCCTCGCCGTCGTCGAGCACGTGCTCGCCACCCTCGACGACCACGGCCCGCACGGCACAGCCATCGTGCGCACGGCGCTGGATGCGCTGGTGGGAGCAGCCGACGGCGACCTCGTCCCGTCGCCCGACGCCCTGGCGCTGGCCGACGAGCTGGCTGCCGTCGAGGCCGAGATCTCCGCCGACGGGTACCCCGACACCGACGACCTCAGCGCCGAGGACACGACCACCGTCCGGTCCCGTCTCGACGCGGCGCGGGCCGCGGTGGCGGAGGCCGAGGGCACCGCCCGCAGCAGCGAGCTCGACCCGATCGCCGTGGCCGAGCTCGACGCCAACCACGAGGCCCTGCTCGAGGCCCTGGACCGCGCGGACGGCCGCTTCGGAGGCGGGAAGGCCCGAGCGCGGGTGGAGGAGCTGCGGGCCACCGAAGATGCGCTGCTGGGCCGGCTGGGCCTCCTCTCCTACGCCGAGCGCCTGATGGGCCCGACGGCCAGCCGGCGGGACCCGGCTCGGGAGGCGGCGCTGGAGGAGGCGCGCCAGGAGCTGGCCGCCGCCGAGGACGCCTGGCGCGACGTGGAGCGCCGCACGGAGTCGGCGCTCGAGAGGGCCGCCCGGCTCGATCGACGTCGCCGCCTGCGCCAGCGCGCCGCGGCGCTGCTGGGCGATGGGTGGCGGGGGCCCGAGTCGGCGGACGCCGACCTCCGTGCCCTGCAGGTCCCGAGGGTCGCCACCGCCGACCGGGCCGAGGACCTGCGAGCGGCCCTCGACCAAGTGGGCGTCGACGTGAGCGACGCCGGGCTGGCGCCCGAGGACCTCGAGATGGTGGCGACCGCGTGGTTGGCAGAGGCCGATCAGGTGGCCGAGCGCGCCGCGGCCCTCGAGGCCGAGCACGGGGCGCTCCTGGTGGAGATCGACGCCTTGCGAGGCGGCGGCTCGTCGTCGACCTCCGACCGAGCCGCCGCCGAGGCCCGCCTCGCCGCCCACGAGCAGGCGGCCCGGCGCCTGGCCGAGGCCGAGGCCGAGCGATCGACCCTCGACGCCGACCTGGCCGAAGCGCGAGCCCGGGCCGCCCAGGCCGAGGCCCAGGTGGCCGCGGCGCGGGCGGCGGAGCAGGCGGCCGACGAGCAGCGGGCCGAGCTCGACGTGCGGGTGGCCGCCGCCGAAGCGGCGCTTGCCACCGAGCGCGAGGGCGAGGGCGCATCGACGGACGTCCCGGACCTCGACGCCCTCGACTCGGCCGTCGAGGAGGCCGAGCGGCGCCATCGGGAGGCCCTCGCGGCCGTGGAGGCCGAGAGCGTCGCCTTGGCCGCGCTCGACGACGAGGGCCAGACGGCGGCGTCGGAGGTCGAGCGCCTCCAGGACATCGTGACCGCCCAGGGGGCGGGCACCGTGACCGAGGCCTCGGAGCTCGAGTGGTACCTCCTGGCCAGGGTCGCGTCGCAGCGGGCGGTGTCGGTGGCGGGGTCGCTGCCGCTGGTCCTCGACGATGCGCTGGCGGGCCTCGACGCGGCCGACGTGGCCCACCTGCTCGACCGGCTCGAGCGCATGGCGGAGACCGTGCAGGTGATCGTCGTGTCGGATGACCCCGCCATCGGGGCCTGGGCCGAGGGCGCCGGCGCGGCCCGAGCCGCCGTCGTGACACCCGTCCCGATCTGACCGGCACCTGACGGTCCACCCGTCAGCGGTCCCTCCCCCGACCGCCTACGATCCAGAGACGCTGCTGCCACCTGGAGGTGCTGTGACCGTCCTCTCCGAAGCTGCCATCCGTGAGCTCGCAGGGATCAGAGGGGAGGCCGGTCCGATCACGTCGTGCTACCTCGACGTGGACGGTCGCCGCCTGGTCCGTCAGCAGGACGTCGAGCAGGAGCTCGACGTCCTCCTGCGTGGCGCGCGGCAGCGAGCGGAGGGCGAGCGCTCGGTGCAGGAGGACCTCAGCCGCATCGAGCAGTTCGTGCGCAAGGGCATCGACCGCAGCGAGACGCGCGGCTTGGCCATCTTCGCCTCGTCCGCCAACGACCTCTGGGAGGTGATCGAGCTGCCGGTGCCCGTGCGCTCCCAGGTCCTGATCAACAGCGCGCCCGCGGTCGGGCAGCTCGAGTCCGTGGTCCAGGAGCACGAGCCGATCGGCGTGCTGCTGGCCGACCGGCAGCACGCCCGCCTCTTCGTCTTCGAGCTGGGCCGGATCGTCGAGCACTCGGAGCTGCTCGACGAGCTCCCGCGCGACTACGACGCCCGGGGCCAGAGCGAGCGGGGCACGCCCGAGCACCACGTGGAGGAGCTGGCCCACCAGCACCTGCGCAACGCCGCCAAGGCCGCCTTCCAGGTCTTCCAGGAGCGGCCGTTCCAGCACCTGGTGATCGGCGCCCCCGAGGCCGTCGCCAGCGAGCTGGAGGCGGCGCTGCACCCGTACCTGCGGGAGCGCCTGGGGGGCCGCATCCACGTCGCCGTCGATGCCAGCGAGGCCGCCGTGCAGGAGGCCGCCGAGGCCGTCGAGGACGAGCTGGAGCGCCGGCGCGATGCCGCCGTGGTGGACAAGCTCCGGGAGGCGGCCGCCACCGGTCGCCGGGGCGTGGCCGGCCTGGCCGGCACCCTCACGGCCCTCAACGAGCACCGTGTCGAGCGGCTCGTCGTGTCCAAGGGGTTCGCCAAGGAGGGGTGGCGCTGCGCCGGGACGGGCACGCTCCACGCCGTCGGGCCCAAGCACCCCCTCACCGGCGCCACCATGAACCGGGTGGAGGACGTCGTCGAGGACGCCGTCGAAGCGGCGCTCGCCAGCGGCGTGCCCGTTACCATCTGCGTCGCCAACGCCGACCTCGACGTGCTGGGCCGCATCGGCGCCCTGCTCCGCTACTGACCCCCCACCGCCGGGCAGCGATGGGACCAGGCCGGTGATCACGATCGGCCTCGACGTCGGCGGTACCAAGGTGCTCGGCGTCGCCGTCGACGACGGCCAGCCCGGGGTCGTCCTCAGCGCGCACCGGACGGCCACCCCGGACGGGGGGACCGGCCTGGTCGAGGTCCTGGCCGGCCTCGTCGACCAGCTGACGGCCGAGGCGGGCGCCCCTGCCGCAGTCGGCGTGGGCGTGCCCGGCATCGTCGACCACACCGGCACGCTGGTCCTCGGCCCCCACCTGCGGGACCTGCGCTCCCATCCCCTCGCCACGGAGGTGGGGGAGCGGCTCGGCCTCCCGACGGTGGTCGACAACGACGCCAACTGCCACGGGGTGGCCGAGCAGCGGGCGGGGGCCGCCCGGGGTGAGCAGGAGGCGCTGATGGTCACCCTGGGGACAGGCATCGGCGGCGGGGTGATCACCGGCGGGACGCTCCTGCGGGGCGCCCACGGCTTCGCCGGCGAGCTCGGCCACATGGTCGTCGACCCGACCGGTCCTCCCTGCCCGTGCGGCAAGCAGGGCTGCTGGGAGCGCTATGCGTCGGGGACGGGTCTGGGCCGGCTGGCGCGCGAGGCCGCCGAGGGAGGGCGGCTCGACGCGGTGGTGGCCCTGGCCGGAGGGGACGAGGACGCGGTGCGGGGCGAGCACGTGACCCAGGCGGCCCGCGCCGGTGACCCCGCCGCGCTCCAGCTGCTCGACCAGCTGGCCTGGTGGATCGCCCTGGGGCTGGCCAACCTGGCCAACATCCTCGACCCGTCGGTGGTGGTCATCGGCGGGGGGCTCGTCGAGGCGGCCGACCTCCTGCTCGAACCGGTCCGCCGCCACTTCGGCGAGCTCGTCATGGGCGGCTCCGCTCGCCCCGCCCCCCGCATCGTGGCCGCCGAGCTGGGCGAGCAGGCGGGCGCCATCGGCGCCGCCGCGCGCGCCGCCGACCTCAGGACCGCTCCCTCGGGCTGACCGTCGAGCCGGTCCCGGCCGCGCCGGACGGGCCTCGGTCGGCTCAGTGCTGCGCGGCGAAGCGGGCCTGGCAGGCGGCGATCTCGATCCGGGCGGCCTCGGCGCCCTCCCAGCCGCGGACGTCCGCGTACTTGCCGGGCTCGAGGGCCTTGTAGACCTCGAAGAAGTGCTCGATCTCGTCGGTGAGGTGGTCGGGGAGCCCGTCGAGGTCGGTAACGTGCGCCCACCGGGGGTCGTCGGCGGGGACGCAGAGGATCTTGGCGTCGGGACCGGCGTCGTCGCTCATCCAGAACACGCCGACGGGGCGGGCCGTCACCCAGCAGCCCGGGAACGTCGGATCGTCGAGCAGGACCAGGGCGTCGAGGGGGTCGGTGTCCTCGGACAGCGTGTCGGGCACGAACCCGTAGTCGGCCGGGTAGGCGGTGGCCGTGAACAGCCGGCGATCGAGCCGGATGACGTGGCGCTCGTGGTCGTACTCGTACTTGTTGCGGCTGCCCTTGGGGATCTCGATGACCACCTCGATGACTTCGCTCACCCGTCGATCATCCCACCCAACCCGCACCGGCAACGAGTTCGGGGGACGACGAGAGCCAGGAGTACCGTGGGCCGATGGAGTTCCGCCGGATCACAGGGCTGCCCCCGTACGTCTTCACGATCATCGACGGTCTGAAGATCGAGGCACGGCGGGCCGGGGTCGACGTGATCGACCTGGGCTTCGGCAACCCGGATCTCGCCTCGCCGGAGGTGGCTGTCGAGAAGCTCTGCGAGGCGGCCCACAACACCCGCAACCACCGGTACTCATCGAGCCGGGGCATCCCGAAGCTGCGGGAGGCCATCGCCGGCCACTACCAGCGCCGCTTCGGCGTCGAGCTCGACCCCGAGACCGAGGTGATCTCCACCATCGGCGCGAAGGAGGGCTTCAGCCACCTGATGTGGGTGCTGCTCGGCCCGGGCGACGCCGCCATCGTCCCCGCCCCCTCGTACCCGATCCACATCTGGGGCCCGCTCTTCGCCGGGGCGGCGGTCCGCGAGGTCCCGATGACGACCGCCGTCAACTCCGACGGGCACTTCCTCGACCGCATCCGAGAGGTGTTCAAGCACTCGTGGCCGCGCCCGAAGGTGATCGTCTGCTCCTTCCCCCACAACCCCACCACCGCCTGCGTCGACCTTGACTTCTTCCAGGAGCTGGTGGACTTCGCTCGGGAGCAGGACGTCATCGTCGTGCACGACAACGCCTACGCCGAACTGGGCTTCGACGGGTGGGACCCGCCCTCGATCCTCCAGGCCGAGGGGGCCAAGGAGTGCGCCGTCGAGCTCTACTCGATGACGAAGTCCTTCTCCATGGCGGGCTGGCGGATGGCCTTCCTGGCCGGCAACCGCGAGGTGGTCCAGGCGCTGGCCAAGCTCAAGTCGTACCTGGACTACGGCGCCTTCCAGCCGATCCAGATCGCCGCCACGGTCACTCTCAACGAGGCCGTCGACTTCCCCCGGGAGGTCGGGGCCATCTACCAGCGCCGCCGCGACGCCCTCTGCGAGGGGCTGGAGCGGATGGGCTGGGACATGCCGCGCCCCAAGGGCACGATGTTCGCCTGGGCGCCGATCCCCGAGCCCTACGCGGAGCTCGGCTCGATCGAGTTCGCGTCCATGCTCGTCCGGGACGCCCAGGTGGCCACCTCGCCGGGCGTGGGCTTCGGGCCGGGCGGCGAGGGCTTCGTCCGGTTCGCCCTCATCGAGAACGAGCAGCGCATCTCCCAGGGGATGCGCAACCTCAAGAAGGCCCTGACCAAGCTCGGCTGACGCCCGCCTGTGGGGCGCCACAGGTCAACGGTCGGCGCCGCCTAGGAGACCGTGGAGGCAGAAGGCCACGCACGCGTCGGCCACCACGTCAGCCGGCTCGCCGCGCTCGTGGATGAACGTGTTGGTGAGATGGGCCGCCGTGCCCACCATGGCGTGGGCCACGATGTCGGGATCGGTGTCGCGCACGCGCCCGGCGGCCATGGCCTCTTTCACGTGCTTGACGACGTCAGCCACCGCGATCTCCTGGCCCCGCTGCAGCGCGGTCGCGAAGGCGGCCTCGGTGGCCGCGAAGCGGATCAGCGTGTGGTGGGCCCGATGGGCCTCGGACCAGCTCATCGTGGCCCGCAACCCGAGCTCGATGCGCCGGACCGGGTCCTGGTCGTCGCCGATGGCCTGCTGCTGCTTGCGGCGCAGGTCCGTCTGGGCGTCGCGCAGGATCTCGAGGAAGAGCTGCTCCTTGGAGTCGAAGTACCAGTAGAAGACGCCCTTGCCCACCCCGAGGCCGGACACGATCTCCGACACCGAGGTCGGGTGGTAGCCCTGTTCGGCGAAGCGCTCGACCGCGAAGGCCATGAGCTGCTCGCGCCGCTCCTTGCCTCGAGGGGTCAGCCGTCGTGCCACCGCGGCACCGTACGGTGGACTTGACTGAGCGGTCAAGAACCGAGGGCAGGCGTTCTTCTCCTGCTGGTGCCCGGAAGGTAACACCGCGTTCACACGGCCCTCGTACCGTGCGCCGGCATGGAGACCTACGTCGTCCGCATGTGGTTGCCCGACCGTCCTGGCGCGCTGGGCCAGGTGGCGAGCCGGATCGGAGCCGTGCGCGGCGAGATCGTCGGCATCGACATCCTCGAGCGCGGGGCGGGCCGGGCCATCGACGAGCTGGTGGTCGAGCTCCCGCACGGGGGCCTCACGGGGCTCCTCGTGCACGAGGTGCAGCAGGTCGACGGGGTCGACGTCGAAGAGGTTCGCCCCGTCGTCGACGCCCTACACGACCCGCGGCTCGACGCCCTCGAGACGGCAGCCGTCCTCGTCGGTGCCGGCGCCGAGGACGAGCTGCTGGAGGCCGTCGTGGTGCACGCCCGGCGCGTCGTCGGGGCCGAGTGGGCCGCCGTCGTGGCGCTGGAGGACGCCGAGGTCCGCGCCGCCGAGGGTGACATCCCGCCGGTGGCGTGGCTCCTCGCCTTCGTGTCGGGCAGCCAGCAGTCGGCGCGGGTGGCGGCGGGGGAGTCCGGGGCCGACGACGTCGTGTGGGCCCCGCTGCCGGCGTCGGGCCTGGCCGTCGTCCTGGGCCGGGACGGCACCGCCTACCGGGCCCGGGAGCGGCGGCAGCTGGCGGCGCTGGCCCGGATCGCCGACACCCGGCTCCGGGAGCTGCGACGGTCGCGCTCCCGGGCCAACCACCCGTCGATGGGGTGACGGCGGTCCGCCCGGGACCGTCAGATCTCGCTGGCCGCCCAGCCCCGGGAGCGATCGAGGGCCCGCGCCCAGAGGGCCTGCTGCGCCTCGAGGGCGGCGAGGTCAGCCCCGGGCTCGAACGTGGCGTCGAGCCTCCAGTTGGCCGTGATCTCCGACGGCGAGGACCACACCCCCTCGGCCAGGCCGGCCAGGTAAGCAGCCCCGAGGGCCGTGGTCTCCTGGATGACCGGGCGCGACACCGGGACCTGGAGGTGGTCGGCCTGGAGCTGCAGCAGGACGTCGCTGGCCGAGGCGCCGCCGTCGGCCTTCAGAGCCCGGATGGGGTGGCCCCCGGCGTCGCTCATGGCCACCACCACGTCGCGGGTCTGCAGGGCCACCGCCTCGAGCACGGCCCGCGCCAGGTGGGCTCGGGTGGTGCCCCGGGTGATGCCGGCGATCGTGCCGCGGGCGTAGGGGTCCCACCAGGGGCTGCCCAGGCCGGTGAAGGCGGGGACGAACACACAGCCGTCGCTGTCGGGAACGCTGGCCGCCAGGGCGCTGATCTCGGCCGCCTCGGCGATGACGCCGAGCCCGTCGCGCAGCCACTGGACGGCCGCCCCGGTGATGAAGATGGCTCCCTCCAGGGCGTAGGCCACCGTGCCGTCGCTCAGGGTCCACGCCACCGTCGTGAGGAGGCCCTCGACCGGCTCCGGGCACGTGTCGCCGACGTTCATCAGCACGAAGCTGCCGGTGCCGTAGGTGTTCTTCGTCATGCCCGCCTCGAGGCAGGCCTGGCCGAACAGGGCGGCTTGCTGGTCGCCGGCCATGCCCGCCACCGGGATGCCCGCCGGAAGGCCGCACCCCGCGACGGTCACCCCGAAGCGGCCACTGGACGGACGCACCTCGGGGAGAGCGGAGCGCGGGACCCCGAAGAGGTCGAGGAGCTCGTCGCTCCACGCCAGCTCCCGGATGTCGAAGAGCATCGTGCGGCTGGCGTTGGAGGCCTCGGTGCAGAAGGCGCCGCCGTCGGTCCCCCCGGTGAGGTTCCAGAGGATCCAGGCGTCGACCGTGCCGAGGGCGAGGTCGGGGCCGGGCTCGACGCCTCCCTCGGTCAGGAGCCACTCGGCCTTGGTGGCGGTGAAGTACGGGTCGAGCACGAGCCCGGTGCGGCGCCGGATGGCGGCTTCGTGCCCGGCCTCGCGCAGCTCGTCGCACCGGGCCGCGGTGCGGCGGTCCTGCCACACGATGGCCCGGTGGACGGGATCACCGCTGCGGCGGTCCCAGGCGACGAGCGTCTCCCGCTGGTCGGTGATCCCCACGGCCGCGACGGGCTCGTCGAGCGTCGCGGCCAGCTCGGCCAGCGTGGCCTGCACCGCGTCCCAGATGTCCCGCGGGTCGTGCTCGACCCGGCCCGGTCGGGGGAAGTGCTGCGGGAACTCGCGGTAGGCGAAGCCCCGGGCGGCGCCATCGGCGCCGAGCGCGAACGCCCGGACCCCCGTGGTGCCCGCATCGACGGCGATGACGACGGACATGGCCGCCGACGATATCGGTAGCGTCGACGGCGACGATCGAACGACGGAAGGACGTCCGCATGCGCGTTGCCATGTTGACCGGAGGTGGGGACTGCCCCGGGCTGAACGCCGTGATGCGGGCGGTGTCCCGGAAGGGCGAGCGCCACTACGGCGACGAGCTGGTCGGCTTCCGGGACGGCTGGAAGGGCGTGCTGGAGGGCACTGTCGTCCCCATGGGCGTCGAGGTGATGCGCGGGACGCTCCCCCGCGGCGGCACCGTGCTCGGGTCGTCGCGCACGAACCCGTACAAGATCGAGGGTGGGCCGGCCCGGGTGCAGGCGACCCTCGAGGAGCAGCGCGTCGACGCGCTCATCGCCATCGGGGGCGAGGACACGCTCGGGGTGGCCCACAAGCTGGCCGAGGAGGGGGTGCGGGTGATCGGCGTGCCGAAGACGATCGACAACGACCTCTCCGGCACCGAGCTGACCTTCGGCTTCGACACCGCCGTGCAGATCTGCGTGGATGCCATCGACCGCCTGCACACCACTGCGGAGAGCCACGATCGTGTGATGGTGGTGGAGGTGATGGGGCGCCACGCCGGCCACATCGCAGCCTGGGCCGGGATCGCCGGCGGCGCCACCATCACCCTCATCCCCGAGCAGCCCTTCGACATCGAGGCGGTGTGCGACGCCATCCGCCACCGCCACAACGAGGGGCGGCGCCTGGCATCCATCGTCGTCGTGTCCGAGGGCGCCACGCCGAAGGAGGGCACCATGCAGCTCCAGTCGGGCGAGGTCGACGCCTTCGGGCACGTCCGCCTCGGCGGCATCGGCAGCCTGCTGGCCGGCGAGATCGAGGAGCGCACGGGCTTCGAGACGCGCGTGACGACCCTCGGCCACATCCAGCGGGGCGGCACGCCCACGGCCTTCGACCGCGTGCTGGCCACCCGGTTCGGGGTGGCCGCCATCGACGCCGTGCACGCCGAGGCGTGGGGCACGATGGTGGCCCTGCAGGCGGGGTCGATCGTGCGCGTGTCGCTCGAGGAGGCCGTCGGCTCGCTGAAGCTGGTCGAGCCCGAGCTCTATGAGGTGGCCCGGGTCTTCTTCGAGTAGCTCCTACAGCGGGGCCAGCGACCGGTAGTCGACGATCGTCACGGCGCCGTCCTGCTCCACCCCGTCCTCGTCGGGGGCCCGCTGCGGCTCGCCGTCCACGAGGAAGCGGACGCGGCGCACCCCCTCCAGCTGGGTCACCGTCCACACGATCTGGGCGAAGGCCTGGGCCAGCTCGGTGCCCTCCACGTCGAAGAGGGCGCCCGAGAGATCGACAACCAGCTCCTGGGTGGTGGGATCGAGCTGGGGCGTGCCGAGCAGCTCGGTGTCGGTGGGGATCGACGACGTGAGCCCCCGGGCCTGCTCCTCGGGCGTGGTCGGCTGGAGGAGCGCCTCGATGCGCCCGCCCGGACGCGTCGGGTCCTCCACCTCCCGCTGCACGGCGACGAGACGGGGGCCCGACGCGGTGCGCCGCAGCAGGTAGACGATCACCGAGGCGGTGGCCCCCTCCACGGTGGTGCTCGTGGAAGGGTTGGGGCTGATGAGGTCGGCCGGGACCTCGTCGTCGCCGATCACCTCGGGCTCGCCGTTGGCCGCCACCCCGCAGGCGGCGACGATGAGGCCGAGCACGACGACCAGGGCCAGCAGGCGGCGGCTCATTGGTTCGGTTCCTCCTCGACGGGCAGATGCACGATGAAGCGGGCGCCCTCTTCACCGTCGGCGCGGTCCTCCACCCAGACCCGTCCGCCGTGGAGGTTCACGTGCTCGGCCACAAGGGCCAGCCCGAGCCCGACGCCGTCGGAGCTGCCGCGGCGGCCCGCCGTCACGCCGCGGGAGAACCGCTCGAAGATGAGCGCCCGGTCCTCCTCCGGCACGCCGGGGCCGCGGTCCTCGATGGCGATCTGCACGCCGTCGTCGACCCGGCGGAGGCCCACGCTGGTAGCGCCGCCGCCGTACTTGGCCGCGTTGTCGAGCAGGTTGGCGATCACCCGCACGATGCGGCGCTTGTCGGCGCGGACCACTACGCCGGCCAGCTCGGCGTCGAGCTCCACCGGCACGTCGACCTCGCTGGAGTGGCTCACGGCCTGCATGACGAGCTCGGCCAGGTGCACCTCCTCCAGCTCCAGCCGCACGACGCCCGCGTCGAAGCGGGAGATCTCGAGCAGGTCTTCGACGAGCTGCTGGAAGCGGTCGATGTCGAGGACCATGAGGTCGAGGGCGGCCCGGGCCCGTTCCGGGAGCTCCTCCCGCTGGTTCTCCAGGACCTCGATCGACGCGGCGAGGGTCATGAGAGGGGAGCGCAGCTCGTGGCTGACGTCGGAGGCGAAGCGGGCGTCGCGCTCGATGCGGTCCTGGAGGCTCTGGGCCATCTGGTTGAAGGACTCCGAGATGGGTCGCAGGTCAGGGTCGTCGCTGGCTTCCAGCCGTGTGTCGAGCCGCCCCGCGGCGAGGGCCAGGGCCGCCCCGGACACCCCGGTGAGGGGGCGCAGCGCCCGTCGGCTGGCCCACCAGCCGAGGGCGGCGCCGGCCAGGGTGGTGATGAGCGAGGCGCCGACGAGGGAGACGCCGAGCGCCTCGAGCGTGGCCTCGAGGTCGTCGAGCGAGACGATCTCGAAGTAGGCGGCGTCGACGGAGGGGAGGGGGATGCCGACGGCCATCTGCATCTCGCCGCGGAGGTCGTAGCGCATCCGGGCCGGCTGGCCCGCCAGGACCACCCTCCGGAGGTCGCCGGGCAGGGCGTCCTGTCCGAAGGCCGGGGTGAGGCTGGCGTAGCGCTCCGAGTAGTAGAGGATCGGGCGGGAGCCGAACGGGGTGGACAGCGAGTTGAGGACCTGCTGGTTGCTCTCGGCGTCGGCGGTGACGCGGCTGCGCACGATCCGGGCGTTCTGGTACACGATCGTGCTGGCGGCGTCCTCGCGCTGGTGGAGGAGGTTCTCGCGGGTGAGCGCCCAGGTGGTGGCCGAGAGGAGGGCGGACAGCAGCAGCGCGCCGACGGCGAAGGCCAGGGTGATCCGGGCGCGCAGCCCGAGCCGGCCGGTGAGCTTGGGGAGGCGCACCGCGGCGCTCAGACCTGGAGCTTGTAGCCGAGGCCCCGCACGGTGACCACGTGGCGCGGGTTCGCCGGGTCGGCCTCGATCTTGGTGCGCAGCCGCCGCACGTGGACGTCCACGAGGCGACCGTCGCCGAAGTAGCCGTGCTCCCAGATGCGCTCGAGCAGGACCTCGCGGCTGAACACGCGCCCCGGGCTCTGGGCCAGCTCCACGAGCACGCGGAACTCGGTCTTGGTGAGGTGGACGTCCCGGCCGTTGCGCCGCACGACGCCCTCTTCGGGCACGATCTCGAGGTCGCCGAAGCGGAGGTGGGGCGAGCTGACCTCAGAGGTGCGGGCCCGGCGCAGCAGGGCGCGGATCCGGGCCGACAGCTCCTTCGGGGCGAAGGGCTTGGTCAGGTAGTCGTCGGCTCCGGCCTCGAGGCCCGCCACGACGTCGTGGGTGTCGGCCCGGGCCGTCACCATCACGATGGGCACGTCCGAGGTGCGGCGGATGGACCGGCACACCTCGAAGCCATCGATCCCCGGCAGCATGATGTCGATCAGCACGACGTCGGCCGGCTCCTGCTGGAAGGCGGCCAAGGCGTCCTCGCCGTTAGCGGCCTCGGCCACCGTCCACCCCTCGTCTTCGAGGGCGAGCTTCACGGCCGTGCGGATGCGCTCGTCGTCCTCCACGGCCAGGATCCGGGTTCCCACCCCCTCAGCCTGCCTCATGGGACCCCCGTTGCGGCGACATGGCTCGGCGAGCCGGCCGGGAAGGGCCGGGCGGGGGTCAGCGGTAGGCGGCCAAGAGGGCGTCGCGGCCTGCGCCCCGACCGGTGCGGTAGTGCAGGCCCTCGGGGAGCTCTCGGCACAGCTCGCGGCACTGCACGAGGCTCTCGGCGCCGGGCTCGGTCCAGCCGGTGAGCCCCGTGAGGTCGATGTCCACCCGCTCGGGCGACGTGGCGATGGCCGACGCCACCGCGTCGACGAGGACGCGGCCGGTCTGGTGGTCGAGGGAGTCGGAGAGCTCGAGGACCACTGCGGCACCATCGGTGCGCACGGTCAACGGCGCTCGTCGGGCGGCGACGGGCGACATGGACCCGCAGCCTGCCCGAGGAGACCGGCGATCAGGTGCCGTTCGAGTTGCAGTCGTGTTACAGATCGCGCTGGCGCGAACGCTGAGAGCGATGGGGGCCATCGCTCGGAGCGTTCACGCGTCCGCCGCTCCCGCCGCGATGAGCAGATCGCGCAGCTCTGCCGCGATGCCCGGGGCGGCGGCCACCACCGCTCCCGCGGCCGCTGGCCCGCCGGCGAAGTCCGTGACGATGGCCCCGGCTTCCCGGGCGATCAGGCCCCCCGCCGCCAGGTCCCAGGGCGCGAGGCCCCGCTCGTAGTAGGCGTCGACCCGCCCGCAGGCCACCGAGCAGAGGTCCACCGCCGCCGCCCCGAACCGGCGGATGTCACGCACGCGGGGGAGCACCTGGTGGAGCACGGCCGCCTGCCGCTCCCGCCGGGCGCCGTCGTAGGAGAAGCCGGTGGCGACGAGAGCGGTCGTCAGGTCGGTGGCCACCGACGCCGCGATGGGGCGGCCGTCGCGGGTGGCGCCCCCGTCGAGCTGGGCGGCGAAGAGCTCGTCCCGGACCACGTCGAGCACCACGCCGGCCACCACCTCGCCGTCGTGCTCAGCCGCGATGGACACCCCGAAGCCGGCCAGCCCGTAGAGGTAGTTGGTGGTGCCGTCGAGGGGGTCGACGATCCAGCGCACGCCGCTCCTGCCGGCCCGGTCGGTGCCCTCCTCGCCCACCATCCCGTCGTCGGGGCGGGCGCCCAGCAGCACCTCTACGATCAGCGCCTCGGCGGCCCGATCCATCTCGGAGACCATGTCCGTGGCGGATGACTTGGTCGACACGTCGGTGCGCACCCCGTCGAGGCCGTCGAGCAGCAGCGCCCCCGCTGCCCGGGCGGCCTCCTCGGCGAGGTGGCAGAGGTCCTCGGTGTCAACCACAGCCCGACGGTACCGGCCACGAACCCGCGGTCAGAGCTGGCGGTTCTGCGGCAGGTCTGACCGCGGGTTCGGATCGTGGGTGCCGGTAGGGTCGTCCGATGGCCGACGCCGTGGGGGTGATCGAGACAGCCGTGCCGCGGTGCGCCCTGGCCGTCTACGCCCACCCCGACGACCCGGAGGTGAGCTGCGGCGGCACCCTGGCCCGGTGGACGGCCGGCGGCGCAGAGGTGCACCTCGTGGTCGCCAACCGGGGCGACAAGGGCAGCGCGGATCCGCAGGCCGATCCCGACGCGCTGGCCGCCCACCGCGCCACGGAGGTGGCCACCGCGGCCGAGGTCCTCGGCCTGGCCAGCGTCGAGCACCTCGGGTACCCCGACGGCGAGCTCGACGACGACGCGGAGCTCCGGGCCCGGCTGGTCGAGATCGTCCGGCGGCGCCGGCCCGACACCGTCGTGGCGCCCGATCCCACCGCCGTGTTCTTCGGCGACACCTACGTGAACCACCGGGACCACCGGGAGCTGGGCTGGGCCCTGCTCGACTCGCTGGTCCCGGCGGCCAGCCCGCTCTACGTGCCCGACGCCGGCCCCGCCCACCAGGTCGGCCTGGTGCTCCTCTCCGGCACGCTGGAGCCCTCCGCCTGGGTGGACATCAGCGATGTGCTCGACCGCAAGGTGGCGGCGGTGGCCTCCCACCAGAGCCGGGTCGGGGAGGACCCGGCCCTCGTGCACGAGCTGCTCGAGCACCGCGCCCTCGAGGAGGGCCGACGCTGCGGGCTCACGCACGCCGAGGCCTTCCGCCGGCTCCGCCTCGCTCCCTGAGCGAGGCGGCGGGGTTGGGGGGTTCAGGTGTCGTCGCGGTGCTGGATGGAGCGCCACTCGCCCATGGCCCGCAGGGCCAGCACGGCCACCACGCCCACGCCGACGGCTCCGATGACGGCGCCGAGCAGGCCGACGCCGCCGGCCAGGCCGGTGCACTCGTCGGTGCACTGCAGGTCGGTGAAGCCGTAGCCGATCAGTCCGCCGCACAGGCCGCCGACGAGGATGGCGACGAAGGCCAGCACCCGCGCCCCGGTCGAGGGCAGCGAGGTGGGGGCGTAGGCGCGGGTGTCGGGGGCATCGCCGGGCCCGGTGGGGGGACGGTCCATCTGGGCCAGCGTAGGGACGGGGTCCGGGTTGGGGCGAGTGCGGCAGGCCCGCCTAGCGTGCCGGCGGTGAGCGACGCGGCGTGGCCCGGCTACCACACCTTCGACCGCAAGGAGTGGGCGGCGCTGCGGGAGAACACCCCGCTCACCCTGTCGGCGGGCGACCTCGTCGCCCTCCGCGGCCTGAACGACCGGCTCGACCTCGACGAGGTGGCTGACGTCTACCTGCCGCTCTCCCGCCTACTGAACCTGCGGGTGGCGGCCCGCGCCGCCCTCCACGACTCGACCGACACGTTCCTCGGCCGGCTCCGCCACCGCGTCCCGTTCATCGTCGGGCTGGGGGGCAGCGTGGCCGTGGGGAAGAGCACGACGGCGCGCGTCCTGCAGGCGCTGCTGGCCCGCTGGCCGGACCACCCCCGCGTGGACCTGGTCACCACGGACGGCTTCCTCCGACCCAACCGGGTGCTCGAGGAGCGCGGGCTCATGGACCGCAAAGGCTTCCCGGAGAGCTATGACGTCCGGCGCCTCATCCGCTTCCTCGAGGAGGTCAAGCGGGGGGAGCCGGAGGTGCGGGCCCCCGTCTACTCCCACGTCGTCTACGACATCGTGGAAGACGACGAGCAGGTGCTCCGCCAGCCCGACATCATGATCCTCGAGGGCCTCAACGTCCTCCAGACGGGAGCGGGCGCCGGCGACGAGGCCCGCTTCGTGTCCGACTGGTTCGACTTCTCGATCTACGTCGACGCCTCCGAGGAGGACATCGAGCGCTGGTACGTGGAGCGGTTCTTCGCGCTGCGCGAGACGGCCTTTTCCGACTCGAGCTCGTTCTTCCGCCACTTCGCCGACCTCAGCGACGAGCAGCTCGAGCACACGGCGCGGGACATCTGGGCTCGCATCAACCGCCCGAACCTCCGCCAGAACATTCTCCCCAGCCGGTCGCGCGCCGACCTCGTGCTGGAGAAGGGCGGCGATCACGAGGTGCGCCAGATCCGCCTCCGGATGCGCTGACCCCCGCGGCCGTCGACGGCGCAGCGACCCGCGCGATCATGGGGGGATGCGTGACTGGGTCGTGGGTGGGGCGCTCATCCTGAGCGACGAGGGCGTGCTCCTCGTGCAGAACCGCCGCCGCAACGGCACCCACGACTGGACGCCCCCCGGCGGGGTGATCGACGAGGGCGAGTCGCTGATCGAGGGCCTCACGCGCGAGGTGCAGGAGGAGACGGGCCTCCACGTCACCGAGTGGGCCGGTCCCGTCTACGAGGTCCGCTGCGAGGCGCCCGACCTCGGCTGGCGGCTCCGGGTGGAAGCCCACCTCGCCATCGCCTACGAGGGGGAGCTGCACGTCGACGACCCCGACGGCATCGTCGTCGACGCCCGCTTCGTCGACGTCGAGGTGTGCGGCGAGATGGTGGCGGGGGGCCACCCGTGGGTGTGCGTGCCGCTGGCCGAGTGGCTGGCGGAGCGCTGGGCCCACGGGGAGCGCCCGCCCTACGGCTTCCAGGTCACCGGCACCGACCCGGCCGAGCTGGTGGTCACACGGTCGGCGTCGTGACGGCCTGCGGGCGCCGGCGCACCCGGTCCGGCCGGAGGTGAGCGCGACGGCCCCCCGCACGATCCTCCACGTCGACATGGACGCCTTCTACGCGTCGGTCGAGCAGCGCCGGCGGCCGGAGCTGCGCGGCAAGCCCGTGATCGTCGGCGGGCAGGGGGCCCGGGGCGTGGTGGCGGCGGCCAGCTACGAAGCCCGCGTGTTCGGCATCCGGTCGGCCATGCCGTCGGTGCAGGCCCAGCGCCTCTGCCCCCATGCCGTGTTCGTGCCCGGCGACCACGACCACTACGCGACGGTGAGCCGGCGGATCATGGCGATCTTCGGGTCGTTCACGCCGCTCGTCGAGGCCCTGTCGCTCGACGAGGCCTTTCTCGACGTGACCGGCGCCCGGCGCCTTCACGGGGACGGGCCCACCATCGCGGCGGCCATCCGGGCCGCCGTGTGGGACCAGGAGGGCTTGACCTGCTCGGTCGGGGTGGCGCCGTCGAAGTTCATCGCCAAGCTGGCCTCCGAGGCGGCCAAGCCGCGGGTGGGCCGGCGGGGCCCCGAACCGGGCCTGGGCGTCCAGGTGGTCGAACCGGACGAGGTGCTGGCCTTCCTGCACCCCTTGCCCGTGCGGGCGCTGTGGGGCGTGGGCCCCAAGACGTTCGAGAAGCTCCAGCGGATCGGGGTCGACACCGTGGCCGAGCTGGCCTCGATCGACGAGCGCGCCATCGTCGCGGCGCTCGGCACGGCCACCGGCCTGCACCTGCGCCGCCTCGCCCACGGCCTGGACGACCGCGAGGTCGAGCCGGAGCAGGCGGCCAAGTCGATCGGGCACGAGGAGACCTTCGCCCACGACCACCATGAGCTGGGCACCCTCCAGCGCGAGCTCGTGCGCCTGGGCGACTCGGTGGCGGCGCGGCTCCGAGCGGCCGGAGTGGCCGGTCGCACCGTCACGATCAAGGTGCGCTTCCACGACTTCCGGACGATCACCCGCTCGGTCACCGTCGCCACCGCCCTCGACACCGGTCCCGACGTTGTCAAGGCGGCCCGGCAACTGCTGGAGCGGATCGACCCGACCCCGGGCGTGCGCCTCCTCGGCATCCACGTGACCCAGCTCGTCCACGGCGCCGCCCGCCAGCTGAGCCTCGAGGACGTCGAGGCCCCGGCGTGGGGGGAGGCGACGGGCGCCATCGACGCCATCCGGGCTCGGTACGGGGCCGATGCCATCGTCCCGGCCTCGCTCGCCGGCCCGGACGGGGTCCGGGTCAAGCGCCGGGGCGACCAGCAGTGGGGCCCGACGGACCTGCGCCCCCGATGACGGCCCGCCGCGTTGTGAGGGTCACCGGCCTGTGGGATGATGAGCGACACGCTCGGGCAGAGGAGTAGGCACCGTGCCGCTTTCCGAAGACGAAGAACGGATCCTCAGCGAGATCGCCCAGCAGTTCTACGCGGACGACCCTGAGTTCGCCCGGGGGGTGGGGGAGACCACCCTCTTCACGCACACGGTGCGGCGAATGAAGTGGTCCGGCTTCGGCTTCCTCGTGGGCGCGGCCTTCCTCGTGGCCACCCTGTCCACCAGCTACCTGCTGGCCTTCGGCGGCTTCCTCGTGATGTTGGGCTGCGCCCTGTACTTCGAGCGCAACCTCCGCAAGCTCGGCAAGGCGGGTCTCGAGCAGATCACCAGCTCGATGCGCTCGGCCAACGTGCGCGATGCCCTCGGCGGCGCCCGCGGCAAGATGCGCGACCGCTTCCGTCGCGCCGACGGCGACCAGTAGCGCGCTCCGCCCTCGGCCGGCCCTCAGCGGTCGGTGCTGCCCACCAGCTCGCGCTCGGCTTCGAGGTCACCCCGGACCGTGGTCGTGATCGAGCGCTGACGAGCCCGGCGCCGGAGTCGGCGGCTGCGCAGGTGGGGGCGGGGATCGAGCCAGCGGGCCAGCCGTGCCGACCGGGTGGCGGCGTGTCGGGCGGCCGCCTGCAGCTCGGCTGAGGACTCCTCGGCCAGCTCGGCGGCCAGGTCGTCGGCCACCGTCGCCGAGTAGACCGCCTCCTCCACCAGCCGCCCCAGCCGGTGGGCGGCCCCGGCGGCCTCGGGCAGCCGGCGGGCCAGGTGCCGGGCTCGTTCGTCGGGCGTGCGGCTGCGGCGCTCGGTGTAGCCGACCATCGCGGCGGCGTCGGTTGCTTCGTCCCAGGCCAGCGTGATCCGGGCCATGGGACGGTCGGCGGCCCTCCGGCGCCAGCGCCGCCGCAGGAGCAGCCAGATCGGGAACACGATGAGCTGGACCAGCACCAGCCCCGCCGCCACGGCCAGGGCGGTGAGCAGACCCACCACCACGGTGCGGGCCAGGCTGTCGTCCGCGCCGCCACCGCCGCCAGGCTCGGATCGGCCGCCGCCGATCGTCTCGAGGTCGTCCTGCACGGGCCGCTGCCCGCCGCTGGCGTCCGAGGGGATCGGGGTCGGCGCGCTGGTCGGGGGGAGCGTCTCGGAGCTGGTGGGGTCGCCGCTGGCCGCCTGGGCGGGGGCCACGCCGGTGTAGCTCTCGGTGAAGGGCTGCCCACGGCTGGGGGTCGGCTCGAAGCTCACCCAGCCGGCGCCCGCCAGGTACACCTCGGGCCAGGCGTGGGCGTGCTCGCCCCGCACGATGTAGGTGCCGGGTTGGGTGGGGTCGGACTCGCCCTGGGTGAAGCCCACCGCCACCCGGGCGGGGATCCCGACCGCACGAGCCATGGCGGCGTAGGCGCCGGCGAACTGCTCGCAGTAGCCGCGCTGCACGTCGAAGAGGAACGTCTCGAGGGCGTCGCCGCTGTGGCCGGCCTGGACGGTGAGGTCGTAGGTGAACTGGCGGAGGTGGTCCTGGAGCCGCCGGGCCGCCTCATAGGGGCTGACCGCCCCCTGGGTGACCTGCTCGGCGAGAGCGCGAACGCGGGGGCTGAAGTCGTCGGGGAGCTCGAGGTAGCGGTCGACGATGTCCTCCGGCAGGTCGCCGCCGCCGCCCTCGATGTCGGCCAGCGTGATCCGGGGAGCCTCGGAGGTGACCTGGTAGACGAGCCCGTCGCTCACGTCGAGGTCCCGGTTCACGATGAGCGTGGCCGAGCGCTCGTCGAACAGGGCGGCGGCGTCGGTCACGGGGTCGAAGGTGCGGGGTACGAAGGCGCTCGGGAGCCAGATCGCGGCCAGCGCCTCGATCGTGAAGGTCTGCTGCACCGACTCGGCCGGCACCCCCACCTCGTCGGCCACGGGCAGCTCCTGGTCGGCGTCGTCGTAGCTGCTGCTGGACGACCACACCTGCCCGGTGAAGCGGTCGAGGGAGGTGAGGCGCCAGTAGGCCGGCTCGGTGGACTGCACCCGGAACATCTCCCGGGAGGACTGATCGACCAGGCGCGCCCGGATGTCGACGAGGGGGCTCAACGTCACCCGCGTCCCGTTGTCGCCCATCCCCGGGAGGTCGAGGAAGCCCTCGCCTCCCGCCCCCGGGAGCGAGGGGCCGAGGGCCACGCCCACGACCACCGCGACGGCGCCGACCAGCGCGCCGGCCGTGAGGATCGAGCGCCGACCGGGCACGCTCCGGCCCGCCACCCAGTGCACCGAGCCCTCTTGCCGGGCCAGGCGGTGCAGGAGGAGGAACCCGATCACGGTTCCCGCGAAGAAGCCGACGGACCAGCTCCGACCCCGCGGCGTGCCGAGCAGGGCGGTGAAGAGGAACAGCGTGCCGGCGGGCAGCGTGGCCTCGAACGGCACCCACAGGCGGAAGGCGGCCCAGTCGGCCACGTAGGCGACGACCCACACCGCGGCGGACGTGGCCACCACGAAGCCGGCCTCGGCCGGCGTGGGGGCGACGACCTGCTGGTAGAGCGTCCAACCCTCCGACAGGTCGCCCCAGGCGGTGGTCCACGTGGTGCCAGTGGGCATCCCGGCGAACGTGGTCGACCAGTACGACGTCCACGACACGACGAGCGCGGCCGCCGGGATCATGAGGACCGCCACCACGGGGAGGGACAGGCCCCGGTGTCGAGCCGCCGTCACCACGAGGTGGGCGGCCACGGCGTTGGCGGCGATCGGGCCGAGCCAGCCGCCCCCGTCGAACAGCCGGCCCATCCCGAGGACGACGGCCAGCGTCAGCGCGGCGAGCAGGATCTCGGCGGCCAGGACGAGGGATCGGGGGCCGGGGGTGCTCATCGCATCCCCGCCACGCGGCGTGCTCCACGGCGGCCGGCGGCGAGGTGCCGGTCCCAGGCCGCCTTGAAGGGGGTGTCGCGGGTGACCCGCAGCACGGGAACGACCGGGGGCGGGCCGACGGGGGCCGCCGGGTCCCAGGCCGAGCGGTCGATGTGGACGATCGTGAGCGAGCCGTACCGCCCTCGCAGCCTGGCCACCGCCCGCAGGTCGTCCTCGGGCACCTCGGCCAGGACGACGACGAGGGCGCCCCCGGTCGAGCGGCGCCCCAGCAGCTCCACCGACCGCCGCAGGCTGCCGGCGTGGGCGGCCGGCACCACCGCCAGGTGCTCCATGATCGCTTCGACGTGGTCGGACCCGGGCGCGAAGTCGGAGTCGGACCCGCCCGTCGTCATGAGGCGGATCAGGTCGTGGCGGCGGGCGGTGGCCGCCACCACGCTGGCCGCCGCCGACACGGCCACCTCGAGCGACTCGCCGGCGTGAGCCGACTTCCGGACGTCGAGCAGGACGGTCGTGCGGCCTTGCCACGGCAGCTCGTGCTGGCGGACGAGGAGCTCGTCGTGGCGGGCCGAGGACGGCCAATGGACACGGCGCAGGTCGTCGCCCACGACGAAGGGCCGCAGCGCGTAGAAGTCCTCCCCCGTGCGGCCGAGCGAGTTGGGCTGGCGGGCGCCGGCCAGCGGGTCGTGGCCCGTCGTGTAGGGCAGCGGGTCGATCCGGTCGATTCGGGGGTAGACGATCACCGTGACCTCGGGCGCCGCCGAGGTGGCGAGGCGGGCCACGCCGAAGGGGTCCTCCACCACGACGTCGAGCGGCCCCACCTGGACCAGGCCGCGCCGGTCCGTCGGCAGCCGGTAGGCGGCGATGGCCCGCTCGGCCCGGGCCAGCGGGGCGACCAGGAGGTCGGCCCCCCGGGTGCCCGTCACGGCGTCGCGCAGGCGCAGGACCGGCGTCGTCGTCGCCCGCCGGTTGCGGACGGTCAGCTCGACGCGGGTCGGCGTCCCGACCTGCACCCGGAGGGGGTGGACGGCCCGCCCCACCTCGAGGTCGAGCCGGGCCGTGCCCACCAGCAGGGTGGCGATCACGAGCAGGATGACGGTGGCCAGGCCGAGGGCGAACAGCTCGCTGACCCCGAGGGTGCGGCCCGCGACCACCAGCGCGACGGCGCCGAGGGCGACGAGCCACCCCTGCCGCGTCAGCACCGCCGGGCTACCTCGGCTTGCCGGTGGGGACCGGCACCGAGCGCAGCACCTCGTCGAGGGCGTCGGCGGCGCTGCTGCCCTGCAGCTGGGCGTCCGGGCTCACCAGCATGCGGTGGGCCAGCACGGGCTCGGCCAGGGCCTTCAGGTCGTCGGGGGTCACGTAGGTGCGGCCCCGGGCCGCGGCGCGGGCCCGGGCCACCCGCTGGAGGGCCAGCGTGGCCCGCGGGGACATCCCGAGGGCCAGGTGGGGGTGGCGGCGCGAGGCGTTGGCCAGGTCGACGAGGTAGCGCTTCAGGGCCGGTGCGACGTGCGTCCGCCGGGCTGCTTCGGTCAGCGCGTTCACGTCGTCGGCTGTGATCACCGCCCCGATGTCCTCCAGGGCGTCGTGGTCGCCGTGGGTGTCGAGGATCTCGAGCTCGGACTCGGGCGACGGGTACCCGACCGACACCCGCATGAGGAACCGGTCGAGCTGCGACTCCGGGAGCGGGTAGGTGCCCTCGTGCTCGATCGGGTTCTGGGTGGCGATGACCATGAACGGCTCGTGGAGCTGGTACGTGGTGCCGTCGACCGTCACCTGGCGCTCCGCCATCGCCTCGAGCAGGGCCGACTGCGTCTTCGGGGAGGCGCGGTTGATCTCATCGGCCAGCACGATGTTGTTGAAGATCGGCCCGGGCCGGAACTCGAACTCGCTCGTGTTGCGGTTCCAGATGGTCAGCCCGACGACGTCGGAGGGGAGGAGGTCGGGGGTGAACTGCAAGCGGCCGAAGCTGCTGTCGATCGACGCCGCCAGCGCCTTGGCCATGCTGGTCTTGCCGACCCCCGGCACGTCCTCGATGAGCAGGTGGCCCTCGGAGACGAGGCAGAGCAGCACGAGCTCGATGACCTCGGGCTTCCCCTGGATGACCTGCTCGACGTTGGCGAGGACGTGCGCGTAGTGGTCGGCGAACGTGGCACCCGGTGTCGTCGCCTGCTGCGTCGTGGCCACCATCGCTCCTTCGAGATCGCTGCGGGGCCACAGGGTACGTCGCACCACCCATCTCTGACGGAGCGAGCGGGCCGCTAGGTTCCCGGGTCGATGGCGCAGGTGCTGGCGGTCGACATCGGGGGCACGAAGCTGGCCGCCGGGCTGGTCGACGACGAGGGCCGCCTGCGCTCCCAGGTGGTGCGACCCACGCCCAGTGGCTCCGACGCCGAGGCTGTCCTGGCTGCGGTGGTGGCCGTCGCCACCGAAGCGCGGGACGGGGGAGAGGCGGCCTGCGGGGTCGGCTGCGGGGGGCCCATGGAGCGGGCCGGGGAGGCGGTGTCGCCGCTCAACATCGGCGCGTGGCGGGGCTTCCCGCTCCGGGCCCGCCTGGCCGAAGCCCTGGGTCTGTCCGTCCACGTCGACAACGACGCCAAGGCCCTCGCCCTCGGGGAGGGGTGGACCGGCGCCGCCGCCGGACACCGGGACTTCCTCGCCATGGTCGTGTCGACGGGCGTCGGCGGGGGGATCGTCCTCGACGGGCGCCTCCTCGACGGTGCGGCGGGCAACGCCGGCCACATCGGCCACGTCATCGTGGAGCCCGAGGGCCGTCGGTGTCCCTGCGGCGCGCGCGGGTGCCTCGAGGCCGAGGTGTCCGGGACGGCCATCGCGGCGCGGACCGGCCGTCCCGCCGCCGACGCCCCGACGGACGAGCGGCACCGAGCCGGGCGCCTGGTGGGGCGAGCGGTCGGCTCGGTGACCAACCTCCTGGACCTGCCGCTCACGGTGGTGGCGGGCTCCGTCGCCCTCGGTTTCGGGGACGACTTCTTCGGCCCCGCCCAGGCGGAGCTGGATCGCACCGCCCGATTGGAGTTCGCGAGGGGGGCCCGCATCGTGCCGGCGGGGCTGGGGGGCGACGGCCCGCTCGTCGGCGCCGCCGCCGTCGCCTGGCGGGCGCTGGGCCACGACCTGGCGGGGGAGGGGCAGCGGTAGCCTCGCCCCCGTGAGGCTGCGATGGGCGCTGCGGGCGGTGATGGCGCTGCTGCCGCACCCCGGGCTGTGGCGCACCGGCCTGCAGCAGGCCCTCCGGCTGGCCCCGCCTGGGTGGTGGCGACGGTTCCCCTTCCTGCCGCTGCCCGCCCCCGCCTACCTCCGCTTCCGGATGGAGACCGCCTACGGGGGCGCCGGCGACCAGCTCCCCGTGCCGGGCGACCTCGTCACCTATCTCCACTGGTGCCAGCGGTTCGGGAGGTAGATTCCCGGCGATGTCGGGCGCCTTGGTGCTCAATGCCACGTACGAGCCTCTGTGCGTGGTGCCGATCCGACGAGCGGTCGTCCTCGTCCTCGGCCAGCGCGCCGAGGTGCTGCACGACACCGGTCAGGCCATGAGGTCCGAGCACCTGAGCGTGCCCATCCCCTCGGTGGTGCGCCTGCGGACCTACGTGCGGGTGCCGTTCCGGCGCCGGGCCCCGCTCAACCGGCGGGGCGTCTTCGCTCGGGACAGCCACCGCTGCCAGTACTGCGGCGGGGCGGCCGAGAGCATCGACCACGTCGTCCCCCGCAGCAAGGGGGGCGAGCACACCTGGGAGAACGTGGTGGCGGCCTGCCGGTCCTGCAACGTCCGCAAGGGCGATCGGCTGCTGTCGACCACCTCGATGCAGCTGCGCAGCCGACCCGTCGCCCCGCGGGAGAGCACCTGGGTGGCGGTGGCCGTCGGGGTGGTGCCCGAGCACTGGGAGCCCTACCTCCTCCCCGCGCTGTCGGCCTGAGGTGACCGCCCCGCGCTCCTGGGCGGTGGAGCACCTCGCTGAGGCGCCCAGCGCGTTCCACGCCCGAGGCCTGCCGGACCCCGTCGAGCGGGCCGTCTGGGTGTGCGAGCCGGACCGGCCGGGGCTGGTGCTGGGCAGCGCGCAGCGCCAGGCGGTGGTGGACGCGGCGGCCTGCCGGCGAGCCGGCCTCGAGGTGGTGCGGCGGCGCAGCGGGGGAGGGGCGGTGCTCGTCGTCCCCGGCGACCTGCTCTGGCTCGATGTGCTCCTGCCGGCCTCCGACCCCTTGTGGGAGCGCGACGTCAGCCGGGCCTTCCTCTGGCTCGGCGACGTGTGGTCCCGCGCGCTGGCCGACCTCGGCGTCGTGGCGGAGGTCCACCGCGGCGGGCTGGTGCGCTCGCCGTGGTCCGAGCTCGTCTGCTTCGCCGGGCTGGGAGCGGGGGAGCTGACCGTTCGCGCCGCGGACGGGGCGCCGGCCAAGGTCGTCGGGCTCTCCCAGCGCCGCACCCGGGCCGGCGCCCGCTTCCAGTGCGCCGCCCTGCTGCGGTGGGACCCCGCCGCCCTGATCGCCCTGCTCGACCCCGGTTCGCTTCCGGGCCCCGAGTCGTCCGTCCGCCCCGCCCTGGACGGCGTCGCCGCCGGCCTCGCCCTCGACGGCCGCGACCTGCTGGCCGCCGTCCTCCGCCACCTGCCCGAGTAGCCCACCCCGCCGGGGATGGTGGCCCCGCCCGCGCACCCCACCCGACCCCGCACCCCACCCGACCCCGCTCCCCCAGACGAACCCGCGGTCGTTCTTGCCGGTTCCTGCGCAGCTTTGACCGCGGGTTCGGGGGGTGGGGGGGTTGGCGCGCGGCACTGGGGGCCATCCTGGGGGTCGTGGTGGCACGGAGTGGTTGACCATGGAGGGATTCGGGCATAACTTGGCACGCAGCGGCACACGGGAGGGGGTCCCGGGTGGCGCGTGGGCACGGAGCACCAGCTCCGTCCAGACCGAGGCAGCGACATGGCAGAGCACAGGACCCGGTTCCTCGGGACCTACGAGCACGGGATCGACGAGAAGGGCCGGATGGTCCTGCCCGCCAAGATCCGCGCCCAGCTCGGGGAGACGGCCATCCTCGCCAAGCTGGACGACTGCATCGGCCTCTTCACCCCCGAGGGCTTCGACACCGTGGCCGCCCGCTTCGAAGACGCCCTCGACGAGGCGGAGGCCACCGACGACGAGGTCGCCATCCGCAAGGCGCTGAAGGCGCTGCGCCGCTTCACCGCCGATGCCACCGAGGTCACCCCCGACCAGCAGGGGCGCATCGTGGTCCCCGCCGTGCTGCGGACCTACGCCGGCCTCGAGGGCGAGGTCGTCACCAACGGCGTGCTGCGGCGAGCCGAGATCTGGGCCAAGGCCCGCTGGGTCGCCGACGAGGACGAGAGCGACGCCGAGGTGGCCCGCACGGCCACCCGCCGGGGCCTGACCCGCGGCCGAGACCGACACCGAGCAGACGAGCCAGAGCGCGAGCGGTGAGCTCGCCCCGACCCAGCCACCCACGAGCCGAGAGGAGCAAGACGACAACCGAGAACGTGCGAGGGGTGTCGCTCCCCTCCAGCCTCCCGGGCAGCACGATGGAAGGCCCCTTCTCCGCCCGCCTGCCATCGAGCCCGTTCCGGGGAGACATCCCGGCGGGCGCCCGCTTCCCGGGGGGCTGCAGGTGAGCGACACCCAGGCGGGTGGTCCCGAGGCGTTCCGGCACGTGCCGGTCCTCCTCGACCAGATCGTGGCCCTCTTCGCCCCGGTGCCGCCCGGCTGGGTGGTCGACGCCACCGTCGGTGGTGCGGGGCACGCCAGCGCCCTGCTCGAGGCCCATCCCCACCTGCAGGTGCTGGGGCTCGACCAGGACGTCGACGCCCTCGCCGCCGCCGCCGAACGGCTCCGACCCTTCGGCGAGCGAGCCCGCCTCCACCACGTCCGGTTCGACGCCTTGGAACACACCGTGCAGCAGCTTGGGACGACACCGGTGAGCGGCGTGCTCTTCGACCTGGGGGTGAGCTCCCCCCAGCTCGATCGAGCCGAGCGCGGCTTCAGCTACCGGCACGACGCGCCCCTCGACATGCGCATGGACCGGTCCCAGCCCCGGACCGCCGCCGACATCGTCAACGGCACCGACGAGCGCGAGCTCAGTCGCATCCTCCACATCTACGGCGACGAGCGCTTCGCCCGTCGCATCGCGGCCGCCATCGTGGCCGCTCGTCCGGTGGCCACCACCGCGGAGCTGGCCGAGATCGTCCGTGACGCCATCCCCGCCCCGGCGCGGCGCACGGGTGGCCATCCGGCGAAGCGGACCTTCCAGGCCATCCGCATCGCTGTCAATGCCGAGCTCGATGTCCTCCCCACCGCCCTCGACGCGGCCATCGCCGTGCTGGCCCCCGGCGGCCGGTGCGCGGCGCTGTCGTACCACTCGGGGGAGGACCGGATCGTGAAGGCCCGCTTCCGTCACGCCGCCACCGGCGGCTGGACCGGCCCTTCGCACCTGCCTCCGCCCAGCGACGTCCACCCCACGGTCCGGCTGCTGAAGGCCGGCTCGTGGACGCCGTCGCGGGCGGAGTCCACCGACAACCCCCGGGCCTCGAGCGCCCGCCTCCGAGCGGTCGAGAAGCTCCCCCTCCAGCCCACCACCCCCCCCGAGCCCCGATGAGCACCCTCGACGCACCCCCTCGCCACTACGCCACCCGCGGCGGCACCGCCCTCGCCCCCGCCCCCGTCCGCCGTCCCGGTCCGCCTCGACCCGGGACGGCCAGGCCTGCCGAGGACCCGGCCCGCCGTCACCTCCGGGTGGTCGCCCCGGCGGACCGGGTCCGGCGGCGCCTCACCCCGGCCACGGGCGTGCTGCTCACCGCGCTGCTCTTCGTCACGCTGTTCCTGATCGCCATCGCGCACACGCTGCTGGTCCAGGGCCAGCTCCGCCTCGACGGCCTCGACGACGACCTGCGCGTCGAGCAGGCGCGCTACCAAGAGCTGCGCAAGGAGGTGGCCGAGATGGAGTCGCCGGCCCGGGTGGTGGCAGCGGCGGAGCAGCTGGGGATGGTGACCCCGCAGGACCTCGTCTACCTCCAGCCGGACGCCCCGCAGGCGACGCGGCCCCCGGAGGTCACCTCCTCGTCCTCCTCGTCCGACGCCGGCCTGGCCAGCGGCGGACCCAACGCGACGTGGGGAGCGGTCAAGCCGCTGCTCGAGGCCATCGCCCCATGACGCCGGCCGGCCCGCCCCGCACCCCGCCGCGCGGCCGCCGTCCCGCCAACCCACGCCCCGCCCCCCGCCAGCGGGGCGGGGCCGCGCCTCGCCCCGCCGGTCGGGCACGTCCCGCCAGCGCCGGGATGCGCACCCCGCCGCCGCGGCGACTGCACGTGGGCCGCCCCGGCCGCCCCCGCCGACGCCTCGCCGGCGCCCTCATCGCCCTGCTGCTGTGCTTCGCCGGCGTCACCCTCCGGCTCGTCGACCTGCAGGCCGTCGGGGGCCAGGAGTACACCTCCTTCGGGGCGTCGCAGCGCTTCCAGCAGATCGCCCTCACCGCCGACCGGGGCTCCATCTTCGACCGCAACGGGAACGACCTCGCGGTCAGCATCCCGCAGCGCACGGTCTGGGCCGACCCCCGCCTGGTGGAGGACCCGGCCGCCACCACCGCCGCCCTGACCGGACCGCTCGGCCTCGACCCGGCCGCCGCCCTGGACCTCACCACCAAGCTGAGCAAGCCCGGGGCCAAGTTCACCTACGTCGCCCGGCGGGTCACCGACGAGGTGGCCGACGAGGTCGAGGTCCTCGACCTGCCCGGCATCTTCTTCCTCGACGAGCCGAAGCGGTTTGCACCGGCCGGGGACCTCGCCCGCTCCGTGCTCGGCAAGGTCGGCGTGGACAACGAGGGGCTGTCTGGCCTCGAGCAGCAGTACGACGAGCTGCTCACCGGAGAGCCCGGTCAGCTCATCATCGAGAAGGACCCCGACGGGCGCACGATCCCCGGCGGGGAGAAGGAGCTCGAGCCGGCCCAGCGAGGCGACGACCTCGTCCTGACCATCGACCGGTCGATGCAGTTCGAGACCGAGCGGGCGCTGGGCGACCAGATCGCCGCCAAGGGGGCCAAGGGCGGGGTGGCCATCGTGTCCGACCCCACCTCGGGCGAGATCCTGGCCCTGGCCAACCTGGCCCGGGACCCGGACACCGGCGAGATCAAGACCGTCGGCAACAACATGGCCGTCACCCAGGTGTACGAGCCGGGCTCGGTCAACAAGGTCATCACGGTGGCGGCGGCGCTCGAGGAGGGGCTCGTCCAGCCCTCGACCGAGCTCCTCGTCCCCGACCACCTGCAGGTCAGCGACCACCTCTTCAGCGACCACGACCCCCACCCCACGGCGCCGTGGTCGATCACCAAGATCCTCACCGAGTCGTCGAACATCGGGACCATCAAGCTGGCCCAGATGCTGGGCAAGGACCGCCTCGACTCGTACATCCGCCGCTTCGGCCTCGGCTCGAAGACCTCGCTGGGGTTCCCGAACGAGTCGGCCGGCATCCTGCTCGACCCGAAGGACTGGAGCGGGACATCGATGGGCTCGATCCCCATCGGGCAGGGCATCTCCGTGACCGCCATGCAGATGCTCTACGCCTACAACGTGCTGGCCAACGACGGCGTGTACGTCCCCCCGAAGCTGGTGATGGAGACGGTGGGCAAGGACGGGTCCGGGCACGCCGTCGATGCCGGGAAGCCCCACCGGGTGGTCAGCGAGTCCACTGCCGCCCGCCTGCGCGACATGCTCGCCAACGTCGTAGCCGAGGGCACGGGCACCCGGGGCGGCATCACCGGCTACAACGTCGCCGGCAAGACCGGCACGGCCCGCAAGCCGCTCCCCACCGGGGGCTACCAGGACGCCCAGGGCTACCACTACATCGCCACCTTCGCCGGGTTCGTGCCGGCCGAGCGCCCGGAGCTGTCGATCATCGTGGTGATCGACGAGCCGGTGGGCGACATCTACGGTGGCTCCGTGGCCGCCCCTGTCTTCGCCGACCTCGCCCAGTACGGGTTGCGGCTCTTCCGGATCCCCCCGCCCCTCGTGGTGCGGGATGCGGCCCCGGACACGGCGGCGGCCGAGGCGGAGGCCACCACGACGACCGAAGCCAAGCGGGTCCGGGCGTCGGCGGCCACCTCGACCACCTCCACGACCGCCGCCACGGCACCGTCCCGGAAGGACAGCGCCGCCACCCCCACCACGACGGGGTGAGCGTGCGGCTCGACGCCCTGCTCGACCGCATCGCCGACCAGCCACCGACGCTCGACCCCCCTGAGGCCGGCGCGGTGGAGGTGACCGGCGTGGTGCACGACACCCGCCAGGTGGCGGCCGGCTCGCTCTTCTGCTGCGTGCCGGGCGCCTCTGTCGACGGCCACGACCTCGCTCCCGACGCCGTGGCGGCCGGCGCCGCGGCCCTGCTCGTCGAGCGGCCCCTCGCCCTCGGCGTGCCCGAGCTGCGCGTCCCTGCCGTCCGCCCGGCCCTGGGCCCGGTGGCGGACGCCTTCTGGGACCACCCCTCGCGCGCCCTCGCCGTCGTCGGCGTGACCGGGACCAGCGGCAAGACGACCACCACCCACCTCGTGCACGCCGTCCTCGAGGCCCACGGGTGGCCGACCGGGATCATCGGCACCCTGAACGGCCCCCGCACCACGCCCGAGGCGCCGGAGCTGCAGGCGCGGCTGGCGGCCGAGCGCGACGCCGGGCGCCGGGCCCTGGCCATGGAGGTGTCGTCGCACGCCCTGGCCCTGGGTCGGGTGCGGGCCACCCGCTTCGCCTGCGCCGTGTTCACGAACCTCTCGCACGACCACCTGGACTTCCATCGCGACCTCGACGAGTACTTCGAGGCCAAGGCCGCCCTCTTCACCCCCGAGTACGCGGCCCAGGCCGTGGTCAACCTCGACGACGAGCGGGGCCGCACGCTGGCCGACCGGGCCCTCGTGCCGACGACGGGCTACAGCCTGCGCGACGCCTCGGAGCTCGACGTCGGGACCACCCGGGCGTCGTTCACCTGGCGGGGGGCCCGCATCGACCTCCCGCTCGGAGGGCGCTTCAACGTCTCGAACGCCCTGGCCGCGGCCACCGCGGCCTCGCTGCTCGGCGTCTCCGCCGACGTGATCGCCCGGGGCCTGGGCGCCGCCCCGCCCGTGCCGGGGCGCTTCGAGCCCGTCGACGAGGGGCAGCCCTTCGCCGTCGTCGTCGACTACTCGCACAAGCCCGATGCGCTGGCTCGCGCCCTGGAGGCGGCCCGTGAGGCCGCCCCGGGCGGCCGGGTGATCCTCGTCGTCGGAGCCGGAGGCGACCGCGACGCCACCAAGCGCCCCGAGATGGGCGAGGTGGCGGCCCGGCTGGCCGACCGTGTACTCCTGACCTCCGACAACCCGAGAGGAGAGGACCCCCTGGCCATCATCGAGGCCATCCGGTCCGGCATGCGCACCACCGAGACCTGCACGATCGAACCGGACCGGGCCACTGCCATCGCGCTGGCCATCGAGGAGGCCCGGCCGGGCGACGTGGTCCTCGTCGCCGGCAAGGGCCACGAGGCCGTGCAGGTCGTCGGCGACCGGACCCTGCCCTTCGACGACCGGGAGGTCAGCCGCGCCGCGCTGCGCCGCCGCCGCGAGGTGATGGCGTGGTAGCGCTCCTCCTCGCCGCCGCGCTGGCCATGTTCACCTCGCTGGTGGGCACGCGCTTTCTCATCCAGTGGCTGATCGCCCGCCGGGTGGGACAGCCGATCCACGAGGACGTGCCCGAGGGCCACACCGTGAAGGCCGGCACGCCCACCATGGGCGGCGTCGCCATCGTCGTGGCCTGCATCGTCGGGTACCTGGCGGCGCACGTGCGCAGCGGCCTGGTCTTCACCCGCACCGGCGTGCTCGTCCTGGCCTGCATCACCGGCGCCGGCATCGTGGGCCTGCTCGACGACTGGATCAAGGTCAGCAACGAGCGCAACCTCGGGCTCAGCAAGGGGGCCAAGACGGCCGGCCTGCTCGTCGTGGCTGTCGGCTTCTCCGTGGCCGCCGTGCTGTGGACCGACGTCGAGACCACGCTCTCGTTCACCCGCTGGAACACCCCCGGCTGGGAGCTGGGCGATGTCGGCTGGTGCCTCTGGGCCATCCTGCTGATCTACGCCACCACCAACGGCGTGAACCTGAGCGACGGCCTCGACGGCCTGGCCGCCGGCTCCGCCATCTTCGTGTTCTCCTGCCTCACCGTGATCGGGTTCTGGGCCCTGCGGCACTTCGACGTGTACCAGATCAACCACGCCCTCGACCTCGCCGTCGTGGCCGCCGCCATGGTGGGGGCGTGCGCCGGGTTCCTCTGGTGGAACGCCGCCCCGGCTCGGATCTTCATGGGCGACACGGGATCGCTGGCCATCGGCGCGGGGCTCGCGGCGCTGGTGCTCACCCTGAACGTCCAGCTCCTGCTGCCGATCTTCGGTGCCCTCTACGTCGCCGAATCGCTGTCGGTGATCCTCCAGGTGGGGAGCTTCCGCCTGTTCAAGCGCCGCATCCTGCGCATGGCCCCGATCCACCACCACTTCGAGCTCGGCGGCTGGCCGGAGACCACCGTGATCATCCGGTTCTGGCTGCTCGCCGGGGCCGCCGCCGCCCTCGGCCTCGGCCTCTTCTACGCCGACTTCATCGGCACCGGCGGGTTGGATTGAGCCGACACCTCGTGCTCGGCCTCGGCGTCACCGGCCGGGCCGTGGCCCGGGCGCTGGTGGCCCGCGGGGAGCCCGTGGTCGCCGTCGACGACCGGCCCACGGACGCCGGCCGGGCGTGGGCCGAGGAACTCGCCGTGGAGCTCGTCGAGGCGCCGGAGGAGCCCGCGCTGGCCGCCCTGGTGGCGGCCGCCGACGCGGTCCTGCCCAGCCCCGGCGTGCCGGACCACCACCCGGTCTTCCGCCTGGCCGCCGCCGCGGGGGTCCCCATCCTCTCGGAGTTCGACCTGGCCGGTCGGTGGGACGACCGGCCCCTGGTGGCCATCACCGGCACCAACGGCAAGACGACCGTCACCGAGCTCACCCGGGCCATGCTCGAGGCGTCGGGTCTCCGGGCGGTGGCCGTCGGCAACACGGAGGTCCCGCTGGTGGCCGCCCTCGACGACCCGACCGTGGAGGTCTTCGTCGTGGAGGCCTCCTCGTTCCGGCTGCTGCACTCGCAGCGGTTCGCGCCCGCGGTGGGGACCTGGCTCAACCTGGCGCCCGACCACCTCGACAACCACGCCACCATCGAGGCCTACATCGCCGCCAAGGCCCGCATCTGGGCCGACCAGGCGGCCGGCCAGGTCGCGGTGGGCAACGCCGACGATCCCGTAGTGGCCGCCCACCTGGCGACGGCGCCCGGGCGCCACGTCACCTTCGGGCTGCATCCGGGGGCCGACCACCACCTCGAGGACGACCGCCTCCTGCTGGCCGGGGGCGAGCTGCTGGCCACGACGGGCGAGCTGCACCGCAGCTTCCCCCACGATCTGGCCAACGCCCTCGCGGCGGCGGCCAGTGCCGTCCACGGGGGCGGCACGGCCGAGGGCGCCCGCCGGGCCCTGCTGGACTTCCGGGGGCTCCCCCACCGGGTGGCCCTCGTCGGCGAGGCTGGAGGGGTGCGCTGGTACGACGACTCCAAGGCCACGGCCCCCCACGCCACGCTGGCCGCCGTGCGCGGCTTCCCGTCCGTCGTCCTGATCGCCGGAGGCCGCAACAAGGGCCTCGACCTCTCCGAGCTGGCTGTCGAGGCCGACCGGCTGCGGGGCGTGGTCGCCATCGGGGAGGCGACGGGCGACGTCGAGGCCGCCTTCCAGGGGCGCCGCCCGGTGCGCACCGCCACCTCCATGGACGAAGCCGTCGAGCAGGCCGCCGGCCTGGCCCAGGACGGCGACGTCGTGTTGCTGTCCCCGGCCTGCGCCTCCTTCGACTGGTACCGGTCCTACGCCGAGCGCGGCGACGACTACGTGCGAGCGGTGCGCCAGCACCTCGTCGGCGCCGGAGCCCACCCGTGAACCGCACCGAGCGCCGGCCCACCGACGACGTCTGGGCCTCCCGCCGTCGCCACCCGACGGCGCGCCCGGTGGCCCCGCCGCGGGTCTCCAAGACCTTCGTCGGCCTCCTGGCGGTGGTCGCCACCCTCAACCTGCTGGGCCTCGTGATGGTCCTCTCGGCGTCGTCGGTCAGCTCCCTCGACACTTACGGGTCTTCCTGGTACGTCGTCATGCGCCAGGCCATGTGGATGGCCATCGGGGTGGCCGGGTGCATCGCCGTGATGCGGGTGGACTACCACCGCTGGCGGCGGCTGGCCCTCCCCGCGCTCGGCCTCTCGGGCATCCTGCTGGCCCTCGTGCTCGTGCCCGGGATCGGCACCAGCGCCAACGGCGCCACGCGCTGGATTGGCTACGGCCCGCTCACCCTGCAGCCGTCGGAGCTGGCCAAGCTCACCGTGCTGGTGTTCGTGGCCGACCTGCTGGCGCGCCGCGCGGCGTGGATGTCCGACGCCCGAGTCACGCTCGTGCCGGTCCTGGTCGTGTTCGGCACCACCGGGCTGCTGCTCATGCTCCAACCGAACCTCGGCACCACGCTGGTGCTCGGCGCCATCGTGCTGTCGGTCCTCTACGTGGCGGGCACGCCGCTCGCCCCGCTGGGCGCCCTCAGCGCGGCGGGGGCGCTGCTGGCGACGGTGCTGGCCCTGGCCGCCCCCTACCGTCGGGCCCGGGTGATGGCCTTCTTGGACCCGTGGAAGGACTACCAGGACACCGGCTACCAGACGATCCAGTCGCTGGTCGGCATCGCGTCGGGAGGGATCACCGGCACAGGTCTGGGCCAGAGCCGGGCCAAGTGGGGCTTCCTGCCCTATGCCCACACCGACTTCATCTTCGCCATCATCGGCGAGGAGCTGGGGTTGGTCGGCGCCCTCGTGGTGGTGGCGCTCTTCGTGGCCTTCTGCGTGCTCGGCGCCCGGGCCGCCCTCCTGGCCCCGGACCGCTTCGGCATGCTCCTGGCCGCCGGCGTCACGACCTGGTTCGGGGTCCAGGCCTTCATCAACATCGGTGCCGTCATCGGCATCCTGCCCATCACCGGCGTGCCGCTGCCGTTCGTGTCCTACGGCGGCACCTCGCTCATGATCAACCTGGTGGCGGCCGGCCTCCTGCTGAACGTCGCCCGCCAGGGCCAGCCGCCCACGCCGCGGCGGCCCGCCCCTCGCCGCACCGTGGCGTCCACGAGGTGACCGAGGAGCGCGCCTACGCCATCGTCACCGGTGGCGGCACGGCCGGCCACGTCCTGCCGGCCCTGGCCATCGCCGAGGCCCTCGTGGCGGCCGGCCGCCCCCGCTCGACGGTCCACTACGCCGGCAGCGAGCGGGGCATCGAGGCCCGCATCGTGCCTCCCACCGGCTTCCCCATGACCCTCCTGCCCGGTCGCGGCATCCAGCGCCGGCTCACGCTCAGCAACTTCAGCGCCGTCTGGGGCCTGCTCGTGGCGGGGGTGCGGGCCCTGCGCCTGGTCGGACGGCTCCGCCCCTCCGTCGTGGTGGCGGTCGGCGGCTACGCCAGCGTGGCGGTGGGCCTGGCCGCCGTCCTGCGCCGGGTCCCGCTCGTCGTGGCGGAGCAGAACGCCTCCCCCGGCGCCGCCAACCGGCTCCTGGCCCGGTTCGCGAGGGCCAGCGCCGTGAGCTTCGAGGGCACCCCGCTGCCCCGTGCCGTCGTCACCGGGAACCCCATCCGCGCCGAGGTGGCCGCCATCGATCCCGACCGTGACCGCGCCGCGGCCCGGGCCGCCTTCGGGGTGGGGGAGGGGCGCCGCCTCCTGCTCGTGTTCGGTGGCTCCCTGGGGGCCCTGCGCATCAACCGGGCCGTCATCGAGGCCCTCCCCGCCTGGCGGGAGCGGGCCGACCTCAGCATCCACCACGTCGTCGGCTCGCGCGACTGGGACGAGATCTCGGCGGCCGTCCCCGCCGAGCTCGGACGGCTCGAGTACCGGCCGGTCCGCTATGAGGACGACATGCCGGCCGCCCTGGCCGCCGCCGACGTCGCCGTGTGCCGCTCCGGGTCGAGCACCTGCTTCGAGCTGGCCGCCGTCGGGCTCCCCGCCATCCTCGTGCCCTCCCCCCACGTCACCGCCGACCAGCAGACCCAGAACGCCCGGCGCCTCGTGGACGCCGGCGGTGCCCGCCTCGTGGCCGACGCCGAGCTCGACGCCCCCCGGCTGGTCGAAGAGGTCGACCGCCTGCTCGACGACGAGCCGGCGCGGGCCGCGATGGCGTCAGCCGCCCGGGCCTGGGCCCGTCCCGACGCCTCCCGGGCCATCGCCGCGCTGGCGGCGGAGCACGCCCGTGGCTGACGAGCCCGTGGCGGCCCCGGCGCTCGACCTCGCCGGGCGCCGGAAGGTCCACGTCACGAACGTCGGCGGCGCGGGCATGAGCGCGGTGGCCACGCTGCTCGTCCAGATGGGTCACGCCGTCACCGGGCACGACCCCTCGCCCGGCTCCCCCTTCCTGGCCGGGTTGCGGGCCCTCGGCGTGCCCATCGCGTCGGGGGCGGAGGCCACCGTCCCCGACGATGCCGACGCCGTGGTGGTGTCCACCGCCACCCCCGCTGAGCACCCCGACGTCCTAGCCGCTCACGGGGCGTCGATCCCGGTGCTGCACCGGTCGGCCGCCCTCGCCGCCATCTGCGCCCAGCGCCCGGTGGTGGCGGCGGTGGCCGGCACCCACGGCAAGACCACCACCTCGGCGCTCCTGGCCACCCTGCTCCACGGTGCAGGCACCGACCCGGGCTGGATCGTGGGCGCCCGGGTGGCCGGCCTCGGCTCCAGCGCCGAGTGGGGCGGTGCCGGCCCCCTCGTCGTCGAGGCGGACGAGAGCGACGGCACCTTCCTCGCCCTCGGCGCCCACACGGCCATCGTCACCAACGTCGAACCGGACCACCTCGAGCACTGGGGCGGGGAGCAGGCGCTGCGCCAGGGGTTCGTCGACTTCGTCGCCGGGCTCACGGGGCGGGCGGTGCTCTGCGCCGATGACCCCGGCGCGGCGGCCCTCGTGCCCTCGGCCCGGGATGCCGTCACCTACGGCACGACCCTCGGCAGCGACTACGAGCTCCACGACATCACGGCGGACGGCACCGGCGTGCGCTTCGAGCTGCGCCACGGCACCGAGCGAGTGGCCGTGTCCGTGCCCGCCGCGCCGGGGGCCCACAACGCCCGCAACGCGGCCGCTGCCCTGGCCCTCGCCCATGGGCTCGGGATCCCCCTCGAGGCAGGGGCAGCCGCCCTCCGGGGCTTCCGGGGCGTGGCTCGGCGCTTCGAGGTCCGGGGTGAGGCGGCCTCGGTGGTGTTCGTCGACAGCTACGACCACCTGCCCACCGAGATCGCGGCGGCCCTGGCCGCCGCCCGGGCCGGCCACTGGCGCCGCGTGGTCTGCTGCTTTCAGCCCCACCGCTACAGCCGTACCCAGAACCTGTGGCGCACGTTCGCCCATGCCTTCGTCGACGCCGACCTGCTCGTCGTGACCGACATCTACCCCGCGGGGGAGTCGCCCCGCCCGGGGGTGACGGGCAAGCTCATCGTCGACGCCGTGCTCGACGCCCACCCGTGGAGCGAGGTGGCCTGGATCCCCACGCTCGACGCCGCCGCCATTTACCTCGCCGACCGGCTCCGCCCCGGCGACCTCTGCATCACCCTGGGCGCGGGGGACCTCACCGCCCTGCCCGATCGGCTGATCCCGCTCGTGGAGGCCCGGGCCCGGTGAGCAGAGCCGCCGTCATCGACGAGGTGGCCCGGCTCCTGGGGGACCTGGCCCGGCGGGACGAGCCCCTGGGGCCGCGCACCACCTACCGGGTGGGCGGGCCAGCGGCCCTGCTCGCCGAGGTCGAGACCGAGGCCGACCTGGCGGCGGTGGCGGCCGCGGTCTCGGCCACCGGCATCGACGTCCTCGTCGTCGGCAAGGGCTCGAACCTCCTCGTGGCCGACGGCGGCTTCCCTGGTCTCGCCCTCGTGCTCGGCGAGCGCTTCGCGTCGATCGAGATCGACGGGACGACCGTGCGGGCCGGGGCCGCCGTCGCCCTGCCGGTGGTGGCCCGGCGCAGCGTGGCCGCCGGCTTGACGGGCTTCGAGTGGGCGGTGGGCGTGCCGGGGTCGATCGGGGGCGCCGTGCGGATGAACGCCGGCGGCCACGGCTCTGACCTCGCCGCCAGCCTGCGCAGGGTCCGCGTCGTGGATCTGCGCAGCGGGGAGGATGGATGGGTGCCCGCCGAGTCCCTCTCCCTCGGCTACCGCCGGTCGGCGGTGGCGCCCCACCACCTCGTCGTCGCGGCCGAGCTGGCGCTGGCGGCGGGGGATCCCGAGGCGGGCGCCCGGGAGCTGTCGGAGATCGTGGCCTGGCGCCGGGCCCACCAGCCCGGTGGTCCGAACGCGGGTTCCGTGTTCACCAACCCCGAGGGCGACTCCGCCGGCCGGCTCATCGAGGCGGTGGGGGCCAAGGGCCTGCGGGTGGGCAGCGCCGAGGTCTCGACCAAGCACGCCAACTTCATCCAGGCCGACGAGGGGGGTCGGGCCGACGACGTCCTGGCCCTCATGCGCGAGGTGCAGCGCCGGGTCCGCGAGGCCACCGGCATCGAGCTGCACGCCGAGACGCGCCTCGTGGGGTTCCCGGACGCCGACGTCGACCCTCGACCTGAGGTAGAGGGTTCGTGAACGAGATCTCGACCCTCGAGCGGCCGGGCCCGACCCCGCCCCCGATCGACCCCCGCATCCGGGCCCGGCGCATCGAGGTCCGGCGCGACCAGGGGCGGCGCCGGCTGTCACGTCTCGTCGAGGCGGGGCTCGTGCTCGGGGTGGCCGCCCTGTTCGCCGGGGCCCTGTGGACGCCGCTGCTCGACGTCGACGCCGTCCAGGTCACCGGCACGGAGCACCTGCGGGCGCCCGAGGTGGCCGCCCAGGCGGGCATCGATCCCGGCGACCCGCTCATCGGCGTCGACATCGGGGCCGTGGGGGAGCGGATCGCCACCCTGCCGTGGGTGGCCGAGGTCACCGTCTCGCGCCGGGTCAGCGGCGTGGTGGCCCTCGACGTCAGGGAGCGCACCCCGGTGGCCCGGGTCGCCGGCCCCGACGGCGCCGTCCTCGTCGACGCCGAGGGCCGCGTCCTCGGACCCGTCGGCGATGCCCCCGCCGACCAGCTCGTGCTCCTGGAGGACCTCTCCACCGTGCCCGCGCCCGGGGGCTACCTCGAGGAGGCGGCCACGGTCCCCCTGGCCATCGCCCAGCGGCTGGCCGTGGACGCCCCTGGCGTGGTCGCCACCCTCCGGGCCGACGACCTCGTCGCCACCCTCGCCCAGGGCGGGGAGGTCGCCTTCGGCGACGCCGACTTCGTGGACGCCAAGCTGCGCTCGCTGCTGACCGTCCTCGACCAGGTCGACCTCACCTGCCTGGGCGTGATCGACCTGCAGCTGCCGGGGAGCCCGGTATTGACCAGGGAGGAGGGGTGCTCGTAGCCTTCTCCACCCAACGCAGAGGTAGAGGGTTCCTCCACCTCGACTCGACCTTCAGGCTGGGCTCCGCTCCGGTGCCCAGCCTCTCGCGCACTTCGCCGTGAATCACCTCGTGGAGGTACCCACACCCATGGTCGGCAACCCGCAGAACTACCTAGCGGTCATCAAGGTCGTCGGCATCGGCGGCGGCGGCGTCAACGCGGTCAACCGCATGATCGACGCCGGGCTGAAGGGCGTCGAGTTCATCGCCATCAACACCGACGCCCAGGCGCTCCTCATGAGCGACGCCGACGTCAAGCTCGACATCGGGCGCGAGCTCACCCGGGGCCTCGGCGCCGGCTCGGACCCCGAGGTGGGGCGACAGGCCGCCGAGGAGCACCGCGAGGAGATCGAGGAGGTGCTGAAGGGCGCCGACATGGTCTTCATCACGGCCGGCAAGGGCGGCGGCACCGGCACCGGCGGCGCTCCCGTCGTGGCCGAGATCGCGAAGAGCGTGGGCGCCCTCACCATCGGTGTGGTCACCCGCCCGTTCGCCTTCGAGGGCCGGCGTCGCTCGGTCCAGGCCGAGCAGGGCATCCAGCGCCTCAAGGAGAAGGTCGACACCCTCATCGTCATCCCGAACGACCGGCTCATCACCGTGTCGAACGACAAGACGTCGATGCTCAACGCCTTCAAGATGGCCGACGAGGTCCTGCTGCAGGGCGTCCAGGGCATCACCGACCTCATCACGACGCCGGGCCTCATCAACACCGACTTCGCCGACGTGAAGATGATCATGAGCAACGCCGGCTCCGCCCTCATGGGGATCGGCTACGCCAGCGGCGAGGGCCGGGCCCTCAACGCCGCCCGCGGCGCCATCTCGAGCCCGCTGCTCGAGGCGTCCATCGAGGGCGCCCGCGGCATCCTCCTCACCATCGCGGGCGGGAGCGACCTCGGGCTCTACGAGGTGAACGAAGCGGCCGAGGTCATCCACGGCGTCGCCCACCCCGACGCCAACATCATCTTCGGCACCGTCATCGACGACGACATGGGCGACGAGGTCCGCGTCACGGTCATCGCGGCGGGCTTCGACCGCTGGGACGACCCCAAGAAGGCGGGCCGGGCGGCGGCCGCCGACACGGGCAGCGTCTTCGGCGACGACGCCGACGAGGACCTCGACCTCGACGGCGACGACGACTTCGACGTCCCCTCGTTCCTGAAGTAGCCCGGCGGGGACGACGCCGCTGCGGCCCACCCGGCTCACCCCCGCCTTCGCCTGGACCAGCCGGGCCGACGGCGACCTCGCCGGCGACCTCACGACGGTTCCCGCCGAGGTGCTGCCCCGCGCCCCGCGGCCGTGGACCTGGCTGCGGCAGGTCCACGGCGCCGACGTCGTCGTGGTGACCGAGCCCGGCCAGCATGCCGGGGCGCCGGCCGACGCCGCGGTGACCGACCGCCCCGGCTGCGCGCTGGCCGTGCGGACCGCCGACTGCGCCCCCGTCGTCCTCGCCGGCGACGGCGTCGTCGGCCTGGCCCACGCCGGCTGGCGGGGGGTGGCGGCCGGCGTCCTGGAGTCGACCGTGGCCGCCCTGCGCGACCTCGCCCCCGGCCCCCTCGTCGCGCACCTCGGCCCGTGCATCCGCCCGGGCTGCTACGAGTTCGACGGCCTCGAGCGCGACGAGCTCGCCGCCCGACTCGGGCCGGCCGTCGCCGCGACGACGTCCTGGGGCACTCCGGCCCTCGACGTGCCGGCCGCCGTGCGGGCCGTCCTGGCCGAGCTCGACGTCCCGGTGCGCTCCGACGTCGACGCCGGGTGCACGGCCTGCGACGACCGCTGGTTCAGCCACCGCGCCACGGGCGACGCCCGTCGCTTCGCCACGGTGGCCTGGCTGGAGCCCGCGTGACGCCCTCGACCGACGGACTCGACGCCGCCACCCTCCGGGCCCGGGTCGCGGCGGTCGAGGAGCGGATCGCGGCGGCCGGCGGCGACCCGGCGCGGGTGCGGCTCCTCGCCGTCACCAAGACCGTCGCTCCCGAGGTGGTGGCCGTGGCCGCGGAGGTCGGCCTGCGCGACCTGGGCGAGAGCTACGCCCAGGAGCTGGCAGCGAAGGCCGAGGTGCTGCCGAGGGAGCTGCGCTGGCACTTCATCGGACGGCTGCAGCGCAACAAGGTGCGCCTCGTCGCGCCCTTCGTCCACCTCTGGCAGTCCGTCGACCGCCTGTCGCTGGCTGCCGAGATCGCCCATCGTGCGCCCGGCGCCGCCGTGCTCGTGCAGGTGAACGTGACCGGCGCCGAGCAGCAGGGCGGCTGCCCGCCCGAGCGGGTGGCGGCGGTGGTGGACGGCTGCCGCGACCTCGGGCTCGAGGTGCGCGGCCTCATGGCCATCGGCGCCCAGGGCGACCACGGCGCGGTGCGGGCCGGGTTCCGCCAGGTCCGGGCGCTGGCCGACCGGCTCGAGCTGGCGGAGCGCTCGATGGGGATGAGCGGCGACCTCGAGGCGGCCGTGGCCGAGGGGTCGACCATGGTGCGGGTGGGCACGGCCCTGTTCGGTCCCCGTGCCCGATCTCAGGGCGTGGGAAAGTAGGCTTCGATGTCCAGAAGGAGATCCGGATGACTTCGATGATGCGTAGGGCCATGCTCTACCTGGGCCTGGGCCCAGACGACGAGTACGACGACTACGACGCCGTCGACGAGGGACGCCCCGTGCCCGTGCGCCAGGCGCCGAGCGCCAGCCGGTACCCGGCAGCCGCCCCGGGCCCGCACCGCGAGCCCGAGCACGACCTGCACCCGGAGAGCGGGCCCACCAGCTCCGTGCGCACCATCGGCGCGACGTCCATGCGGCCCCAGCCGTCGGGCCAGGGCGGCGACCCCGGGGCTCGCCCCCGGACGGCCGTCGTGCGACCGCTTCAGCCGGTGGCCTCGGCCAAGCCGCACGTGATCGCCCCGACCTCCTTCAACCACGCGCAGGAGGTCGCCGACAAGCTGAAGGTCAACCAGCCGGTGATCATCAACCTGCAGAACGTCGAGCGCGACCTGTCCCGGCGGATCATCGACTTCGCGTCGGGCCTCTGCTACGGCGTGGGCGGTCAGATGGAGCGGGTGGCCAACCAGGTCTTCCTGCTCACCCCGTCCAACGTCGAGGTGTCCGCCGAGGAGCGGCGTCGCCTCGAGGAGCACGGGTACGAGGGCTGACGTCCCACCTTGGCCCTCATCTGCACCGTCCTCCAGATCTTCTCCTGGATCGTCTTCGCCCGGATCATCTTCTCCTGGGTGCGGGTCCAGCCCGGCACCGCCATGGCCAGCGTGTACTCGGCCGTGTTCAACATCACCGAGCCCGTGCTGGGCCCGATCCGCTCCGTGATCCCCCCGATGCGCATGGGCATGGCGTCGCTCGACCTGTCGCCGCTGCTCGTGTTCCTCGTGATCATGATCATCTGCTGATCGCCTGAGGGGGCTCCCCGAAGCGCCTCCCGGGCGTGGCTACCATCGACGGCATGGACGTGACACCGCAGCTGCTCCACGACGTCGAGTTCCGGGAAGCCAAGCGGGGTGGGTACAACACGCAGGACGTCGATGACTTCCTCGAGCGCCTGGCCGTCGGCCTGGAGCGCCAGGAGGCGATGGTGCGCGAGGCCCGGCAGCGGATCGAGGCGGCCGAGTCCCGCGTCGCGGAGGCCGAGCACCGGGCGGCCCAGGCCGAGCAGCGGGCGGCCTCCACCAGCGATGCCGACGAGACGCTGAAGCGCACGCTCGTGCTGGCCCAGCGCACGGCCGACGCCGCCATCCGGGAGGCCGAGGAGGAAGCGGCCCGCACGCTCGGCGGCGCGCAGGAGGAAGCGGCGCGCCTGCTGGCGGAGGCGCGCGAGGCGTCCGCCCGGGCCCGGGCCGAGGCTGAGGACGAGGCCCGCCGGGCCCACGAGGACGCCCGCAACCAGGTGCTGGCGGAGATGCACGAGCTGGAGCTGTACCGGGACCAGCTGCGCAGCGACGTCGAGGCTCTCGAGGCCCACCTCGCCCACCAGCGGGACCGCCTTCGGACCTCCGCCGAGCAGCTCCAGCACCTGCTCGAGGATCCCGGCGCGCTGGCCGAGGTGCCGCTCCCGGCGATCAGCGACGTGCACGCACCGGCCCCCGAGGCGCCGGCGCCGCGGCAGCCGCTCGTGGCCGAGACGGTCTACGAGGACGAGCTCGACGAGGGCGGGGCCTGGGAGTCCGATGAGGAGTCGTGGGGTGAACCGGCGCCCGCCGTCGAGCCGGCCCCAGCCGACCGCTTCGAGGACCCCGGGCCGGCCACCCGACCGGTCGAGTCCCTGCCCGAGCCCCCCGAGGACGACGACGCCTACCTGCGCGAGCTGCGCAAGGCCATGACCGACGAGTCGCCCCTCGGGCCGCGCGACGACCTCGGCCAGGCCGAACCCCACGAGGGCGGTGCCGACGGCCCGCGCGCCCGCTTCGGTCGACGTCGCTGAGCAGGTTTCGGCCGGGCCTCGGTCGAACCTGCATCTGACCTGATCATTTCCGCGACGATGGCGGCGGGCTGCCTAACATGGCTGCTCCCGTGTCGATGACCCGAAAGGGTGATTCCCCCGTGCTGGTGCTGCTGAGCTTCGCCCTCGTCCTGGTGGCGACCGTGCTGTTGGTCCTGGGACTGCTGAGCGACGACGGGCTGACCCTCATCTACCTCTCGATCGCCAGCAGCGTGGCGGCGGCGGTGGTGCTGATGGTGGCCCTGCGGGTGAACAAGCCCCGCCAGGAGGGTGCTCGCACGGCGCCGGCCCCCCTGCCCGAGCCCGATGTCGAGCCCGAGGTCGCCCTCGTCGGGGCCGGGACGCCGCTGGCCGAGGGCCCGGTGGCGGCCGAGCCGGTCGACGTCACCGCCGTCGCCCCCGCGACCGTCCCCGAGGAGCCCGTCGCCGACGGGGCGCCCGCGGCGGAGGAGGACGCCGAGTGGCTGGCCTCCGAGCAGGACACGTGGTCCGAGGACGACGACTGGGACGGTGAGGTCGAGTTCCCGATCGCCGACTACGACTCCCTGACCGTCGGTCAGATCCTCCCGTTGCTCCCGCAGCTCTACACGGACGAGATCGACGTCGTGGAGGAGCGGGAGCGGGCCACCAAGGACCGGCCCCAGGTGCTGGCCAAGCTGGCCGAGCTGCGCAGCGCGGCGGCTGTGGCCGACGATCCGCTGGCCAGCTACACCGAGCCCGCGGCCGCCACCGGCGGGTGGGACGACGACGAGTCGTGGTTCCCCATCGAGGACTACGAGTCGCTCTCCACCGCGCAGATCCTGCCCCTCCTGCCCGAGCTGGACGAGGAGGAGCTGGCCCTGGTGCGGTCCCGGGAGCTGTCGCTGGGCCGCCGTCGGAGCCTGCTCGACGAGATCGATCGTCGTCTCAGCACGGCCCCTGCCGACGACGTCACCCCGGGCACCGAGGTGGCCCCCGCCGCATCGCTGCCCGCCACGCCGGTGGTGCCGGCCGTCGAGCCGGCGCCGGTCCGCACGGCCGCCGCCACGACGGCCGCGGTGCGGCCGGCGGCCAAGGCCCCGGTGAAGTCGACGACGCCCGCGGCCAAGGCACCGGCCAAGAAGGCCGCCGCGGCGACCACGGCCCCCGCCAAGAAGGCGCCCGCCAAGAAGGCGGCTACGACGGCCAAGAAGGCGGCGCCGGCCAAGAAGGCGGCGCCGGCCACGAAGGCCCCGTCGGCCACGAAGGCGCCCGCCAAGAAGAGCTCGGCCACGAAGGCCGCTGCCGCCGCCAAGGCGCCGGCCAAGAAGGCGCCCGCCACGGGCACCAAGAAGGCCCCGGTCAAGAAGGCGACGACGGCGGCCAAGGCCCCGGCCAAGAAGACGCCGGCCAAGAAGGCCACCGGGGCGACGAAGAAGTCGAGCTGACCGCCGGCGGGGGAGGCCCCGCCGATCCGGCCGATCAGGTCCGCTGGAGCGAGACCCGCACCTCGAGGTCGTCGAGGGTGAGGGTGTGGGCGTCAGCGCCGGGGTCGGTCACGGCCAGCTCCGTGGCCAGCACCTCGCCCTCGATCCACGGGCCGTGGGCGGCCACCGCCGTGAGGACCTCCTCGGGGCCGGCCAGGCGGACGAGCACCCGGTCGGCGATCTCCATCCCCACCTCCTTGCGGAGGTCGTTGAGGGCTCGCACGAGCTCCCGGGCCATGCCTTCGTGCCGGAGCTCGTCGGTTTGCTCGAGGTCGAGGGCCACGGCCCACCCGGCGTCCTCGGCCAGGGCGAAGGCCTCGTGCCGCGTAGCCCGCACCTCCACCTCGTCGGACCCCAGGCGATGCCCGGCCACCTCGATCCACCCCTGGTCCTCCAGCTGGCGCTGCAGCGCCGAGCCGTCGGCCGAGGCCAGGGCCTGCTTCACGTCGTTGATGGCCGGCCCGAGCCTCGGGCCGAGGGCGCGGAAGTTGGGGACCACGGTCCAGGACAGCAGGCCCGAGAGGGTGTCGACGTCTTCGAGGGCCTTGACGTTGAGCTCGGTGGCGATCTCGCCGGCCACGGCCGGGTCGAGCCGGGTGCCGGGATGCAGGAGCAGCGCTCGGCTGAGCGGCTGACGCACCCGCACCTTCGCCTCGGTGCGGGCCGAGCGACCCAGCGCGACGAGGCGGCGGGCGGCGCCCATGGACTCGGCCAGCGCCGTGTCGCGCCAGCCCTGGGGGGCGGGCCAGTCGGCCAGGTGCACGGACTCGCTGCCGGTGAGCGTGGTGTGGAGCTCGTCGGCCAGGAACGGGCAGAACGGGGCCAGCAGCTCGACCGTCGTCACCAGGCAGCGATGCAGGGTGGCGTGGGCGGCCGGGTCGGAGCTCTTCCAGAAGCGGGGGCGGCTCCGGCGCACGTACCAGTTCGACAGGTCGTCGATGAAGCGAGCCAGGCGGGTGGCCCCGGCGAGGGCGTCGAAGCCGTCGAGGGCTTCGGTGACAGCGGCGACGGCGTCGTCGAGCTCGGAGAGGATCCAGCGGTCGAGCACGTGGGTCGGGTCGGGCGCCGACCCGTCGGGGACCCAGCCGTCGAGGTCGGCGTAGGTGGTGTGGAAGGCGAACACGTTCCAGAGCGTGACGAGGGTCTGGCGGGTGGACTCCCGGATGCCGTCCTCGTAGACGCGGCGGGGCGACCACGGCTGACCGGCCGACACGAAGTACCAGCGCAGAGCATCGGCACCGAAGGAGTCGAAGATCGACCACGGGTCGATGACGTTGCCGCGGGACTTCGACATCTTGGCGCCGGACTCGTCGACGATGTGCCCGAGGCACACGACGTTGCGGTACGGCGTCTGGTCGAACACCAGCGTGTTCACCGCCAGCAGGGAGTAGAACCAGCCGCGGGTCTGGTCGATGGCCTCGCAGATGTAGTCGGCCGGGAAGGCCCGCTCGAAGGCCCCGTCGGTGGCGAAGGGGAAGTGGTGCTGGGCCGAGGGCATCGACCCGGAGTCGAACCAGGCGTCGAGCACGGGGGGCAGGCGGCGGGCGGTGCCGTCGCAGCTGGGGCACGGGATGGTGATGTCGTCGACGTAGGGCCGGTGGAGGTCGAGCTCGGTGAGATCGCGCCCGGCCAGCTCGGACAGCTCGGCCACCGAGCCCACGCAGGTGTCGATGCGGCAGTCGTCGCAGCGCCAGATCGGCAGCGGCGTGCCCCAGTACCGATCGCGCGAGAGGGCCCAGTCGATGTTGCCCTCGAGCCACTTGCCGAAGCGGCCGTGCTTGATGTGCTCCGGGTACCAGCCGATGCGCTCGTTCTGAGCCAGCAGCTCTGCCTGCCGCTCCGACGTGCGCGCGAACCACGAGGTCTTGGCCCAGTAGATCAGCGGGGTGCCGCACCGCC
>DASUDP010000081.1:0-14000 GCA_036275535.1 Acidimicrobiales bacterium
AGACGCAGGCCGTCTGCGACGCCGTCGTGGAGCTGACCCGGGAAGGACCCGGCGACGTCCTGGTCTTCCTCTCGGGGGAGCGGGAGATCCGCGACACCGCCGAGGCGCTCCGGCGCCTCGACCTCCCGCACACCGAGCTCCTCCCGCTCTACGCCCGCCTCTCGTCGGCCGAGCAGCACCGCGTCTTCGCCCCGCACCGGGGGCGGCGGGTGGTCCTCGCCACCAACGTGGCCGAGACCTCCCTGACGGTGCCCGGCATCACCGGGGTGGTCGACCCCGGGACCGCCCGCATCTCCCGCTACAACCGGCGCACGAAGGTGCAGCGCCTGCCCATCGAAGCCATCTCCCAGGCCTCGGCCGCCCAGCGCGCCGGTCGGTGCGGCCGGGTGGCGCCCGGCGTCTGCATCCGCCTCTACAGCGAGGAGGACCTGGCCGGGCGGCCCGAGTTCACCGAGCCGGAGATCCTGCGCACCAACCTGGCTTCGGTCATCCTCCAGATGGCGTCGCTGGGCCTGGGCGATGTCGCCGCCTTCCCGTTCGTCGAGCCCCCCGACCATCGGGCCGTCAATGACGGCGTGCTCCTGCTCGAGGAGCTGGGCGCCCTCGATCGCAGCGAGCGGTCCGGCTCGCGGGTGCGCCTCACCAAGGTGGGGCGGCGCCTGGCCCGGTTGCCGGTGGACCCCCGGATCGGGCGGATGGTCCTCGAGGCCGAGCGCCACGGCTGCGTGGCCGAGGTGCTCGTCATCGCGTCGGCCCTGTCCATCCAGGACCCCCGGGAGCGCCCGACGGGGGCGGAAGAGGCTGCCGCGCAGCAGCACCGGCGCTTCCAGAGCTCCGACTCCGACTTCCTCTCCTACTTGGCCCTCTGGCGGTACCTGCGGGAGCGCCAGAAGGAGCTCGGCTCCAGCGCCTTCCGCCGCATGTGCAAGCAGGAGCACCTGCACCACCTCCGCATCCGGGAGTGGCAGGACCTCCACACCCAGCTCCGCCAGATCGCGCGGGGGATCGGCCTCGAGGTGGCGCCGTTGCGGGACGAACCCGACGCCGACGCCGTCCACCGTTCGCTCCTGGCGGGGCTCCTGTCCCATATCGGGCGGTGGGACGAGGAGGCCAAGGAGTACCGAGGCGCCCGGGAGAGCCGCTTCGTCCTCGCTGGGGGGAGCGCGCTGGGGCGGCGCCGCCCGAAGTGGGTGATGGCGGCCGAGCTCGTCGAGACGAACCGCCTGCGGGCCCGCACGGTGGCGCCCATCCGCCCGGAGTGGCTGGAGCAGGTCGGCGGGCACCTGGTCACGAGGAGCTACACCGAGCCCTGGTGGGAGCGCGACCGCGGGGCGGCCATGGCCCACGAGCGGGTCACGCTCTACGGCCTGCCGATCGCGACCCAGCGCCGCATCGGGGTGGACCGCGTCGACCCCGCGGTCGCCCGCCAGCTCTTCCTCCGCCACGCCCTCGTGCATGGGGAGTGGGACGCGCCCCACGCCTTCCTCGAAGAGAACCGGCAGCGGGTGGTCGAGGTCCTGGCCGCCGAGCACCGCGTCCGCCGGGACCTCCTCGTCGACGACGACGCCCTCGTGCGCTTCTTCGAGGCGAGGGTCCCGGCCGAGGTGACGACGGGCAAGCGCTTCGACCGCTGGTGGAAGGGCGAGCGAGCGCGGCGCCCCGAGCTCCTCACGTTCACGCAGGACGACCTCATCGACCCGTCGGCAGGCCCCGTCGACGACGACGCCTACCCCGAGTGGGTGTCCCTCGGTGCGGTCCCCGTCCCGGTGACCTACACGGACGAGCGAGGCCACGAGCTCGACGGCGTCTCGGTGGACGTCCCGCTGGCGCTGCTCGACCAGGCGGAGGAGCTGCGGCTCGACTGGCAGGTGCCCGGCTACCGCGAGGAGCTCGTGGCCGCGCTGATCCGGTCGTTGCCGAAGGAGGTGCGGCGCCACCTGAGCCCGGTGGGTGATGCCGCCCGGGCCGTGCTGGCCGAGGTGGGGCCGGAGGACGGCCCGCTGCTCGACGCGCTGGTTCCGGCGCTGGCCCGGCGGGCCGGGGTGGCCGTGCGCATGGGGCGGGCCAACCTGGAGCAGGTGCCGGACCACCTGCGGGTGACCTACCGGGCCGTCGACGACCGGGGGCGGGCACTGGCCTGGAGCAAGGACCTGCCCGCTCTGCGCCGGAAGATGCAGGCGCGGCGGCGGGAGGCGGTGGCCGCCGCCTCGCCCATCGAAGAGGTCGAGGGGTTGCGCAGCTGGACGATCGGCGACGTGCCCCGCACGGTCGAGGCGACCTACCGGGGGCAGCGCATCACGACGTACCCGGCCCTCGTGGACGAGGGCGACTCGGTGGCGCTGCGGGTGCTGCCCACCGCGGCGGAGCAGGGCGGTGCGATGTGGGGTGGGACCCGTCGGCTGCTGCTCCTGGGGGTGGGGTCACCGCTGCGCACGCTGGACAAGGCACTGCCCAACGCCGCCAAGCTGGCCATCGCCGCCTCCTCCCGGGTCACGGCGGCCGAGGTCTACACGCAGAGCGCTGCCGCGGCGGTCGACGCCCTGCTCCTGGAGGCGGGCGGACCGGTGTGGACCCAGGCCGCGTTCGAGGGCCTGTTGGCGACGGTGAGGGCTCGCTTTGCCGCCGTCGCCGTCGCCGCGGCCACGACGGCCGGCGAGATCCTCGGCCTCGCCAACAGCGTGGAGCGGCAGCTCGCGACCATGGTGGCGCCCGCCCTCGACGAGACGGTCGTCGACGTCCAGGCCCACCTGACCCGGCTCCTGCACGCCGGGTGGATCGCCACGACCGGCGTGGACCGGCTGCCCGACCTGCGGCGCTACCTGGAGGCGGTCGCCCACCGTGTCGCCCGCGCCCCGCAGAACCCCCGGCGTGACGAGGCCCGCCTCGTGGTGGTGCAGGACCTCGAGCGCGAGTACGCCCGCCTCGCGGCCCGGGATCTGGACGGGCACGTGCGGACGATGCTGGAGGAGCTCCGCGTGGCCACCTTCGCCCAGCCCGTGGGGGCCAAGGGCGGACCCAGCGAGCAGAAGGTGCGCAAGGCGCTGGCCGGCCTGTCACGGGGCCGTTGAGCGACTCCGCCCACTCTCTCCCGCGTTCTTGCGCCGAATCGTGACGGTCTTGTGCGCAGATCGGCGCCAGAACGCGGGGGGAGCCGCTGCGGCTGGGTCAGACTGCGGGTCCCGCCGCCGGAGATGGGGAACCCGATGCTCAAGGTCGCGCTGCTCGCTGCCCTCGCCTTCGGCGTGGTCGTCCCGCTGGGTGCCGTGCTGGTGCGCCGCACGCCGGCCGACCGTGAGCGGGCCGCCGCCCTGCGTCGTGCCCGACGGCGGCGCTGAGGGTAGGGAGGCGGGGGGTTCAGCCGGTGGGCTGGGGCACCGCGGGGGTCACGGCGACGGGACCCTCGCCCTGGTCCGAGGCAGCATCGGCGATCGCCTCGACCGTGACGGCCTCGGTGGTGCCCAGGCGGGCGCTGGGCCGGACCGTCAGCAGACCGTAGGCCCCGGCCCCGATGGAGGCGACCGCCCCCAGGAGGAGGCCGTAGCGGGCCCCGAACCGCTCGCACACCGCACCCACGATCGGGCCGCCGATGGGGGTGCTCCCCAGGAAGACGATGGCCTGGAGGGCGAGGACCCGGCCCCGCATCATGGGGGTGGCCCGCAGCTGCACGATGGCGGTCGAGGTCGTCATGAACGTGACGCTCATGAACCCCATGCCGATGCCGAACAGGAAGGCGAGGGGGGTGTTCGGGGCCACGGTGAGGAGCAGCATGGCGAGGCCGAAGGCGGCCGCGGCTCCGCTGACGAGGTGGACGGTGAGGTCCTTCCGGCGGGCGGCGATGAGGGCGGCGGTGAGCGAGCCCAGGCTGATGACCGACATCAGGAGGGAGAAGGTGAGGTCGGACCCTCCAAGGTCCCGGGTGACGAACAGCGGGAGGACGGTCTGGAAGTTGAAGGCCAGGGTACCGACCGCCGCCATCATCACGAGCGGCACCCGCAGCTCGGTGACGCTCCAGGCGTAGCGTACGCCCTCGCGGATCTGGGCCTTGCCCCGGGGCTGAGCGGGGGACCGGCGGATCTTGGCGGGATCCATCATGCGGAGGCCGGCGATCACGGCGAGGTAGGAGAGCCCGTCGAGCCAGAAGGTCCAGCCGAAGCCCACGAGGTGGATGAGCAGGCCGCCGAGGGCGGGGCCGATGACGCGGGAGCCGGTCATCAGCGCGCTGTTGAGGCTCACGGCGTTGGTGATCTGGTCCTCCGGGACCATCTCCACCACGAACGAGCGGCGGGTGGGGTTGTCGAAGGCCGTGGCCATGCCGCCGAAGACGGCCAGCACGTAGATCGCAGCTACCGGGGGGTGGTCCAGGAAGGCCACGGCCCCGAGCGCGAACGACTGCAGCAGCGCGAAGACCTGGACCTTGACCAGCAGATCGCGCTTGTCGCTGCGGTCGGCCTTGAGGCCGGCGAAGGCCCCGAAGAGCAGCACGGGGCCGAACTGGGCAACGGCCAGCAGGCCGAGGGCGATGCCGCTGTCGGTCAGCTTCAGGACGAGGAAGGTCTGGGCGATCAGCGTCAGCCAGTTGCCGATCTGGGAGATGCCCTGACCGATGAAGAAGAGGCGGAAGTTCCGGATCCCGAGAGAGCGGAAGGTGTCGGCGGCACCGAGGCGGAGCCGGGTCATGGCTGGGGGTCTTCCTGGTGGAGGCGCTCGAGCACGTCGAGGGCAGCGGCCAGGCGGACCTGCTCCTCGGGGGTGAGCTTGCGGATCCGGCCGGCCAGCCAGGTGGTCTTGCGGCGCCGGCTCTCGCCGATGAGGTCGTGCCCGGCCTTCGTGGCGCTGACGTGGGTGACACGGCGGTCGGTCGGGTCGACGGTACGGGTGACGAGCCCGACGGCTTCGAGCTTCGTGACCAGCTTGGTGATCGACGGGGGAGCGACCCGCTCGTGCTCGGCCAGCGCCCCCAGCGTGAGGGGCCCGTGGCCCGAGACGACGGCGAGGGCCGACACCTGGCTGGGCGTGAGGCCCGTCGTCGATTCCTGCCGGAGGCGGCGGCTGAGCCTCGTGACGCTGAGCCGGAGCCGGGCCGCCGTGTCGGCGAGGTCGAGGGTGTCGGGGGTCCGGTCGGTCGCCACGGGCCCACCCTAACCGATCCTTACCCTAGATAACTACCCTGGCTAACCAACTTCTGCGGAGGCCTGCGCACGCCATCCGTGTGCTGACGTCCACAGACGTCGCGAGCTCAGCGGGCGACGAAGTACTTGGCCTGGGGGTGGTGGCAGATGAGCGCGGAGGTCGTCTGCTCGGGCTGGTACTGGTACCCGGTGTCCTCGCTGCACTCGAGGCCGATGCGCCCGCCGTCGAGCAGCTCGAGGATCGTGACGTTGTCCTCGAGGTCGGGGCAGGCGGGGTAGCCGGAGGAGTAGCGCCCGCCCCGGTACTGCTGGCGGAACAGCCCGGCCAGGGCGGGGCCGTCCTCGTGGACGAAGCCCCACTCGGTGCGGATCCGCTTGTGCCAGAGCTCGGCCAGCGCTTCGGCCATCTCCACCCCGAGGCCGTGGAGGAGCAGGTACTCCTGGTAGCGGTCGTCGGCGAAGAGCTTGGCCGTCGCCTCGGACACCGCCGGCCCCATCGTGGCGATGGTGAAGGCGGCGTAGTCGACCTCGTCGTCCGACGCGGGGCGGAAGAAGTCGGCGATGCAGTAGTAGGGCGCCTTGTGCTGGCGGGGGTACGAGAACCTCGCCAGCTCGGTCGTGCGGGTCTCGTCGGACCAGATGACGAGGTCGTCGCCGTCGCCGTTGGCCGCGAAGTACCCGTACACCACCTGGGGCACCAGGATTCCGGCGGCCTTGGCCTTGGCCAGCTCCTCACGGAGCTGGGGCCGGATGCGGGCCTTGAAGTCCTCGTCGGACTCGCCCGCCTCGGGGCGGAACTGCCACTGGTTGCGGAACAGGGCCGTCTCGTTGATGAAGCCGGCGACGTCGTCGATCGGGATCCCCTTGACCACCTGGGTGCCGAGGAAGGGGGGCGTGAACACCGGGTTGTCCGTGAGGATGTCGGGCGAGCGCGGCGGGAGGTCGGCCGGCGCGGTGTCCTCGTCGCCCGGCTTGGCGAAGCGACCCCGCAGCTCGAGCGTGGAGTCGATCGGCACCACGCCCCACTCGGGGTCGTCGGGCTGCTCCCCGCGCTTCACGGCGCCGATGCGATCCATCACGTGGAGGCCCTCGAAGGCGTCCTTGCCGTAGAACAGCCGGCCTTCGTACACCTCGCGCAGGTCGCGCTCGACGTAGGTGCGGGTGAGCGCCGCCCCGCCGAGCAGCACGGGCACGTCGGCCAGGCCGCGGCTGTTCAGCTCCTCGAGGTTCTCCCGCATGATGAGCGTGCTCTTCACGAGCAGCCCGCTCATCCCGATGGCGTCGGCCTGCACCTCGACGGCCTTGGCCACCATGTCGCCGATGTTCACCTTGATGCCGAGGTTGTGCACCTCGTAGCCGTTGTTGGTGAGGATGATGTCGACGAGGTTCTTGCCGATGTCGTGGACGTCGCCCTTCACCGTGGCCAGCACGATGCGGCCCTTGGTGCTCTCGCCCTCGACCTTGTCCATCATCGGCTCCAGGTAGGCCACGGCCGCCTTCATGGTCTCGGCCGACTGCAGCACGAAGGGCAGCTGCATCTCGCCCTTGCCGAAGAGGTCGCCCACCACCTTCATCCCCTCGAGGAGGATGTCGTTGATGATGGCCAGCGGCTTGGTGCCCTGCGCCAGCGCTTCGTCCAGGTCGGCGACGAGGCCGTCGCGGTCGCCCTCGATGATGCGGGTGGAGAGGCGCTGCTCGACGGGCCAGCCGGAGCGGTCCTCCTTCTCGACCTCGCCGGCCTTGACGCCCTCGAACATCCCGAGCAGCACCTGCAGCGGGTCGTAGCCCTCCCGCCGGCGGTCGTAGATGAGGTCGAGGCAGACCTGCTTCTGCTCCTCGGGGATGCGGGCCAGCGGCGTGATCCGGGCGGCGTGCACGATGGCCGAGTCGAGCCCGGCCTGGACGCACTCGTGGAGGAACACGGAGTTCAGGACGTGGCGGGCGGCGGGGTTCAGGCCGAACGAGATGTTCGACAGCCCAAGGGTGGTGTGCACCCCGGGCAGCTGCTCCTTGATGAGGCGGATCCCCTCGATGGTCGACGCCCCGTCGCCCCGGCTCTCCTCGATGCCGGTGGCCAGCGTGAGGGCCAGCGGGTCGAAGAACAGGTCGCCCGGCTCGAGGCCGTAGCGCTCGACGGCGATGTCGTGGATGGCCTTGGCCGCCCGCAGCTTCCACTCGGGGGTGCGGGCCTGTCCCTCCTCGTCGATGCAGGTGCACACGACCGCGGCGCCGTACTCGCGGGCGAGGGACAGGAAGCGGTCGAGCCGGGTGCCGGGCGCGTCGCCGTCCTCGAGGTTGACCGAGTTGAGGACGGCCCGGCCCCCGATCCACTGGAGCGCCGTCTCGATGACGGCGGGCTCGGTGGAGTCGATCATGAGCGGGACGGTGGCCTGGGTGGCGAAGCGGGAGGCCACCTCGTCCATGTCGGCGGTGCCGTCGCGGCCGACGTAGTCGACGCACACGTCGAGCACGTGGGCCCCCTCGCGCTCCTGCTCGCGGGCCATGGCCACGCAGGTGTCCCAGTCGCCCGCCAGCATCGCCTCGCGGAACTTCTTCGACCCGTTGGCGTTCGTGCGCTCGCCGACCGACAGGTAGGTGAGGTCCTGCTCGAAGGGGGTGAAGCTGTAGATGGAGGTGGCGCCGTCGACGTGCTCCACCGACCGGCGGGCCGGCTCGAGGTCGGCCACGGCGTCGACGACGGCCTTGATGTGCTCGACGGTGGTTCCACAGCACCCGCCGACGACCTGCACCCCGAACTCCGTGACGAAGCGGCGCTGGTACTCGGCCAGCTGCTCGGGGGTGAGGTCGTAGTGCATCTGGCCGTCGACGACCGACGGCATGCCGGCGTTGGGCAGGCAGGCGATGGGCATGCGGGCGTGCTGGCTCAGGTAGCGGAGGTGCTCGCTCATCTCGGCCGGCCCGGTGGCGCAGTTGATGCCGATGACGGCCGGCCGCATGGCGTCGAGGGCGGCCAGGGCCGCCCCGATCTCGGTGCCGGGCAGCATCGTGCCGGTGACCTCCATGGTGACCTGCACCTGGATCGGCACCTCGCGCCCCTCCGCCGCCATGGCCCGCCGGCACCCGATCATGGCGGCCTTGGCGCCGAGCAGGTCGAACTGCGTCTCGACCAGGAAGAGGTCGACGCCGCCCTCGAGCAGGCCCCGGGCCTGCACCTCGTAGGCGTCGCGCAGCTCGGCGAAGCGGATCTGGCCCAGCGAGGCGAACTTCGTGCCCGGGCCGATCGAACCCGCCACCAGCCCGCTGTGGCCGTCGGCGACCTCACGGGCGATGCGCGCCGCGGCGACGTTCAGCTCGTGGCTGCGGTCGGCGATCCCGTACTCGGCCAGCGGCACCGCGAACGAGCCGAAGCTGGCCGTCTCCACGACGTCGACGCCGACCTGGAAGAAGGCATCGTGCATCCCGGCGATCACGTCGGGCCGGGTGACGCAGAGGAGCTCGTTGCACCCCTCGAAGGCCTCGCCGCCGAAGTCGTCCGGGCCCAGCCCGAGGGTCTGGACGTAGGTCCCGAAGGCGCCGTCGTAGGTGACGACGCGCTCGGCGATGAGATCGAGGTAGCGACTGCCGGCCATGGTGCACCAAGGGTACCGGCGGCCCCCCGGCCGCTCCCATCCGTTCCCGCCGTGTTGGCGCCCGGGAGGTGGCGGCGGTCGAGGGCGCCGACGCCGTGGGGGCGCAGGGGCCGGGCAAGACGCGCCCTCACATCGACACCTGGTGAACGGGGCCGGGGTTAGGGTGCCCCGGTGACTCGGTTGTGGACCGGCAAGGGTGACGACGGCACGTCCGGGCTGCTCTACGGCGGCCGCGAGCCCAAGAGCTCGCCCCGCTTCGACGCTGTCGGGGCCGCCGACGAGGCCCAGGCCGCCATCGGCGTGGCGCGCGCCGAGGTGAGCCACGGCAGCGAGCTCGACGTGATCCTCATCGCCCTGCAGCGCGACCTCTGGGTGCTGATGGCGGAGCTGGCCACCGCGGAGGAGCACCGCGACAAGCTGATCCCGGAGGGCTCGCTCGTGACCGCCGCGATGGTCACCCGGCTGGGCGACGTGGCCGACGAGATCGGGGCCCGCTTCGAGCTGCCCCGCGAGTTCGTCGTCCCCGGCCAGGACCGCACCTCGGCCCTGCTGGACCTGGCCCGCACGGTCGTGCGCCGGGCCGAGCGGGCGGCCGCCGCCACCGCTGCCACCGGGTCCCAGGTCGTGCCCTACCTCAACCGCCTCTCCTCGGTGCTGTGGACCCTCGCCCGCTGGGTCGAGGGCGAGCCCCTCACCGCCCGAGCCGACTGAACCCGGAGGACCACCCGTGCCCATCACCGCAGAGCTCGCCAAGGCCGCCCCCACCGACGTCGATGCGCTTGCCGTCGGGGTCGTGGCCGGCCAGTCGGAGGGATCCGATCTCGACTGGGGGTTCCTGGCCGCGCAGGGGTTCGAGGGCAAGCGGGGCGACGTCCGCGCCGTGCCCGGGCCCGACGGCCGCACGCTGCTCGTGGTCGGCTTGGGACCGGCGGCCGAGGTCGATGCCGCCGTGCTGCGCTACGCGTCGGGCGCCCTGGCCCGGGCGGCCAAGCGCCACCGCTCCCTGGCCGTCGACCTGCTCGGCCACCTGGCGGATGGTTCGTCGGTGCCCAGGGGCGCCCAGGCCATCGTGGAGGGCCTCGTCCTGGGCGGCTACCAGTACGCGGCGTTCAAGTCCGATCCCAAGCCCTCGTCCCTGGAGCGGATCGTGGTGGTTGGCGGGGGCGGGCAGCGCACCCAGGCGGCCCTCGATCGGGGGGCGGCCGTGGCCGAGGCCGTGTGCTGGGTGCGCGACCTCGTGAACGAGCCGGGTGGATCCCTCACCCCGACGAAGCTGGCCCAGCAGGCGGCCAAGGTGGGGGAGCGGGCCGGCTTCGAGGTCACCGTGTGGACCGAGAAGGAGATCAAGGCCGAGAAGCTGGGGGGCCTGCTGGGGGTCAACCGCGGCTCCGCCCAACCCCCGCGCTTCCTCCACCTGCGCTACGAGCCGGACAAGCCCCGGGGCACGGTCGCGCTGGTCGGCAAGGGGATCACGTTCGACTCCGGTGGCCTCTCGCTCAAGCCGGCCGACGCCATGGTGGGCATGAAGGGCGACATGGGTGGCGCGGGCGCCGTCCTCGGCGCGTTCCGGGCCATCGCGGCGGTCGGCGCCAAGGTACGGGTGCTCGGCTTCATCCCGCTCACCGACAACATGACCGGGGGTGACGCCACCCGGGTGGGCGACGTGCTCACGATGCGCAACGGCAAGACCGTCGAGGTGCTCAACACCGATGCTGAGGGCCGGCTCATCCTGGCCGACGCGCTGTGCCTCGCCACCGAGGCGGCGCCCGACGCGATCGTCGACCTCGCCACGCTGACCGGTGCCTGCATGGTCGCCCTCGGGGAGCGCACCGCCGGCCTGATGGGCAACCACCGGGGCTGGCTCGACCAGGTCCGAGCGGCGGCCGACTCGGCCGGTGAGCGGGCCTGGCCGCTGCCGTTGCCGGAGCATCTGCGAGCGAAGCTGGACAGCGACATCGCCGACCTCACGAACGTCACCAGCACCCGGTGGGGCGGGGCGCTGTCGGCGGGGCTGTTCCTGCGGGAGTTCGTGGGCGAGGGCATCCCGTGGACCCACGTCGACATCGCCGGGCCGGCCGACGCCAAGGAGGTCGACGGCGAGCTGGTGAAGGGCGGGACCGGCTACGGGGTGCGCACGCTCGTCGAGCTTCTCAACGGCTTCAGCAAGCCCCGCCCGGGCGAGGCCTGAGCCCGGAGGCGCCGACCCTCAGGCCGCCGGGGGCAGCGGCTCGGTAGCCGCAGCCGCCGCGGGAGCGCGGTGCCGCTGCGCCCAGGTGACCGCGGCGTGGGCCAGGGCCGGGTGCAGGGCGCGCCGGTGCAGCTCCCGCTCGACCTGCTCCGCCGTGAGGCCCTGACCGAGGAGCGACAGGGCGAAGCCGCGGGCCCGCTCGCGGAGCTCGTCGAGCGTCGGCCCGCTCGCCGCCAGCTCCCGCTGGTGCTGGGCCCGCAGGTGCTCGGGGAGCCGCTCCAGCTGGAAGGCGGTCAGCGGGGGGAGGCGGCGGCGGACGCGCAGGCCGGCGGCGCCGATCTCCACGATGCCGAAGCGGGCGCAGCGCTGCAGCGTCCGCACGAACGGGGCGTTGCTGCCCGACCGGTGGCCCACCCCGAGCTCCGCGGCGAGGGCCGCCAGGTCGAGCTCGAAGCCCTCGGGCTCGGCCTCGAGGCGGTCGGCCAGGCGACGGACCAGCCAGGTGGCGGTGGGGCCGAGGACGCCCAACCAGTAGCGCTCCACGTAGGCCGAGCGGGGATCGTGGCCCTGCTCCTCCACGAGCTGGTCGGGCCAGGGCCCGACGTGGACGGTGGTGGCCGTGAGGTCGGTCATGTCGCTCCTCATCGTTCGTTGTTGTCAGATGCTTTCCATGTCATCTTGATGCACTCCAATCACGAAGCGCAAGGCGCTACCCTCCGGCCATGGAGACCGCGTTGGACGACGCGCGTGGCCTGCTGCGCAGCGCCCACCGGGTGGTGGTGCTGACCGGTGCGGGCATCAGCACCGACAGCGGGATCCCTGACTTCCGGGGCCCGAACGGGGTCTGGACCCGGGACCCGAAGGCAGAGCGGGCCTCGCACATCTCGCACTACGTCAGCGATCCCGACGTCCGCCGGCGGGCGTGGCGCTCCCGCCTCGACGGGCCGACCGTCCGGGCGCAGCCGAACGCCGGCCACCGGGCCCTCGTGGACCTCGAGGCCCTGGGACGACTGCTCCTGCTCGTCACGCAGAACGTCGACGGCCTGCACCACGCCGCCGGCTCCGACCCGGCCCGGGTGGTGGAGATCCACGGCACGGCCCGGGAGGTCGCCTGCCTCGACTGCGGCGACCGGGCCCCCATGGAGCGCGCCCTCGAGCGGGTGCGGGCCGGCGAGGACGACCCGCCCTGCCGCACCTGCGGAGGGATCCTGAAGTCGGCCACCGTCAGCTTCGGCCAGAGCCTCGTCACCGCCGACCTGGTCCGTGCCGAGGCGGCGGCTCGTGCCTGTGACCTGCTGCTGGCCGTGGGAACGACCCTGAGCGTCTACCCGATCGCTGACATGGTGCCGGCGGCGGTCGCCAGCGGGGCGCCGGTGGTGATCGTGAACGGCGAGCCGACCGCCATGGACGACCTGGCCGAGGTCGTGGTGCGGGGCTCGATCAGCCATGCGCTGAAGGGCTTGGTGGAGGGCCTGCCGGCGGCGCCCTGAGCGTTCAGTCCGGAGCCTCGCCCCACATCGTCGACACGCTGCCCGGCCGGTGGAACGTGGCGACGAGCGCCCGGCGGTCCATGGGCGCCGCCGCGGTCACCGGGGTGACGCTGTGCCACGACTCCGGTGACCGCACGAGCAGCGCCGACCAGCCGAGCGTGGGGAGCAGCTCCCGGTGGAGGTCCTCGGGATCGCGGCTGCGCAGGATCCGCAGGCAGCCGCCGTACTCGGCCTCCCCATCCTCGTTGACCCACAGGAGGTGGGTGACGACCTTCTCCGGGAGGTCCAGGTGGGGTTCCTGGAACGCGCCGGGGCCGTAGGAGAAGAGGTTGGCCTCGAGGTGCAGGGGAGCGACGTCGACGCCCGTGGCCCGGGACAGCGCCCGGCGGTAGGCGGGGCCGGCCAGGTCGTCGGCCAACTGGCGCCACAGAGGGTCCAGGGCGTGCGGTCGGACCGGGGTGGACCGGTCCATGGGCAGGAGGCACCGGACGCGGTAGCTCCACGAGCGCCGCCCGTCGGTCCCCTGGCGCTCCTCCGCCTCGTCCAGCGGGAACGTCCGGGCCAGGCCGGCCGCCGCCTCCGGGGCGAAGACAGGGCCGACCAGGCCCCAGCGGTAGGGCTCCTCCTCGAGCTCGGTGGCCTCGATGGCACCCACGTCGAGCACGGGGCGGTCGTCACCGGCGTCGGCCGTCCGGGCCTCGAGGCGCCAGAAGGCCGCCTCCCACGTCCGCGCCGCGCTGCGGGCTCCCCGCAGGTGGGTGTCGACGACCTGCAGGTCCTCCCGCAGGCGCTGCTCCCGGGCCGCGGCCACCGCCAGCCGGTCGACCAGGTGGCCGTGGGCGGCGGTGCGCTCGTCGAGGTCCACCGTCCGGGGCTCGGCCCGGAGCAGGACGTCGGTGAGGTGGTCGAGGTGGGCTCGGCTGGCCCGGGCCATCCGCGCGACCAGGTCCGGATCGGCGGGCCCCTCCCCGGCCAGCGCCGCCTCGAGCGCTGTCGCCACCATCGACGGGCGGTCGACCAGCCAGGCCTCGCGGTCCAGGGCTCGGCTGAGGTCGACCAGCTTGGCCGGTCGGTGCGAGCTCTGCAGGAAGCCCACCGTGCGGGTCCCCAAGGCCGACGCGACGAGCATGGCGTGGAAGCTGCTGGCCACGACGACCTCGGCCGCCTCCAGGATGGCTGCCACCTCGAGGAGGGTGGGATCGGCCGCCGTGCGAACCGTTCGGGTGAGCTGTCGAGCGAGAGACCGCAGCGTGGCTGCATCGCCGTGGGTGGGGCCGATCTCGACCAGGACCACCTCGAGCTGCGGATGGCGGCTCCGAACCTCTTCGAGCGCACCCGCCAGCTCGGCGAGCGTCCCGGGGGCCGAGAACGAGGCGTGCACGGCCACGAACGGCGTCCCCGGCGGGGGCAGCACCCCGGCGACTCGAAGCCGCTCGGCGGCGGCCGCCCGGTCCGGGGCGGTGAGCACGTCGTCGATGAGCACCGCCGTGTCCGGGACGACCTGGATGTCGCGGTCGACCCCGGCCGCTTCCAGCCGAGCCTTCGAGCCGGTGTCCCGGACCGTGAGCAGGTCGACGCTGGCGCAGGCGCGGCGGAGGAGGGG
>DASUDP010000082.1:0-18548 GCA_036275535.1 Acidimicrobiales bacterium
GAGGTGAACCCGAACACCGCGTTGGTGACCTGTCCGGAGGCGGTGGCCAGGTCAGCCGGGAGGGCGAAGAAGGCGCGGTAGGTGAGGGAGTTGCCGTCGATCAGCAGGACGGTGCGGGCGCTGCGCTCAGCCACGCGACCGCCGGCCTACGGGGCCAGGTCGCCGGCGATGACCTTCTCGGCCACCGCGCGCATGGTGGCGCGGTCCTGCATGGCCCGCTTCTGCACCCACGAGAAGGCGTCGGCCTCGCTCATGCCGTGATCGTCCATGAGGATGCCCTTGGCGCGGTCGACGACCTTGCGGGTCTCGAGCTGCTCCTCGAGGGTGGAGTTCTGGTCGAAGAGGGCCTGCATCTCACGGAACCGGCCGAGGGCGACCTCGACGGCGGGGATCAGCTCGGTGCGCTGGAACGGCTTCACCAGGTACGCCAGCGCCCCGGCGTCCCGGGCCTGCTCGATCAGGTCGCGCTGCGAGAACGCGGTGAGGATGAGGACCGCGGAGCGGCGCTCGCTCGTGATCTCACGAGCGGCGGCCAAGCCGTCGAGGCCCGGCATCTTGATGTCGAGGATGGCGAGGTCGGGCGTGAGCTGGCGCACGAGCTCGACAGCCTCGTCCCCCCGTCCGGTCTCCCCCACGACCTCGTAGCCCTCCTCCTCGAGGGTCTCCTTCAGGTCGAGCCGGATGATGGCCTCGTCTTCGGCGATGACGACACGGGTGCTCACCGTGGGGTCCTTTCTGCGGGGGCGGTCACGGCTGCGGTTCGGCCGTCAGGCGGTCGAGCAGCTCGTCCTGGGTGGCTTCGAGGCGGGTGATGCTCTCGAGGAGCTCGGCGCGGTGGCGGCTCATGGCATCGGCGTGGCGCTGCGCCTCGTGGTGCTCCCGGTCGGCGATCGGGGTCTCGGAGACGAGCGATCGGAGCCGGGCGTCGTCGGCCGCCTCGGCCAGGAAGGCCAGCTGCTCGTCGGACACGGCGAGCTCATCCCGCAGCGTGCGCAAGCGGGTGGAGACCTCCGAGAGCCGTCGCTCGACCAGGGACCGGGACATCGGGCGGCAGTCTAGGTCTGAGGGCCCCGACCCAGACCCCATCGGTTCGTGCGCGACGATGCGCTGTGCCCAGGCCGATCCCCCGCCTCCTCACTCGATCGCTCGTGGTGGCCGTGCTGGCCGGCGCCTTCGCCGCCTGCGGGAGCGACGGGGGCGACGCTGCCTGTGGGCCCATCCTGCGCGAGTCGCTCGACTCCGCCTACCTGGTGCACGTCCTGGGCGACGACACGGGCGCCGAGTACACCTCCGATCCGCCGACGTCGGGACCGCACCAGCCGGGCCCACCCGTCGACGGCGTCGTCGATGTGGCGATCAGCCGGCCGATCCAGGTCGGCATCCTCGAGCGCGGCGACATCCTCCTGCAACACGATCCGAACCTGCCGGCCGCCCAGCTCACGGACCTCGAGTCGCTGGCGGGCGAGGGCGTCGTGGTGGCCCCGAACCCCGACCTCGACGACCCCGTCGTGGCGACGGCGTGGACCTACAAGCGCACCTGCCGCGCCGTCGACACCGACGCGCTGCGCCAGTTCATCGAGGAACGAGCCGGCCGGGGCCCCGACAACTGAGTGACTAGTCCGAACGGGCCAGGTGAAAACCACCCGTCCGGGCCATGGTGCAGCGGGCCGAACTGGTCGATACCTGTTCCGGACGAAACCACCCATTCGGGTGCTCGTCAGCAGGGTCAGCCGTCGGTCAGCAGGACATCGCTGGGGAGCCGACGGCCCGAGTGCCGGGGACGGACATGCACCACAGCGGGCGTCGAGGACAAGGAGACGAGGGCGCCGCCCTCGTCGAGTTCGCGCTCGTGGCGGTGCTCCTGGCCACCCTCATCTTCGGGATCATCAACTTCGGGCTGCTCCTCAGCTTCAAGCAGGACATGACCCGGGCCGCCGCCGAGGGGGCCCGCCAAGGGGCTGTCGCCTACCCCGAGGCCGACGCCCTCACCGACGCCCGGGCCGCCACCGCCACCGCGGTGCAGGGCTTCGACCGGACCTGCGGAGCGGGCGGCCTGACCTGCAACGTGAACATGCACGACTGCGATCAGCCCATCCCCGATCCGGGTTGGGACACCTCCCCTGACCCCGATTGCGTCACCGTCGAGCTGGTCTACGACTACGACCACTACCCGCTCCTGGCGAAGCTGCCCATGATCGAGCCGTTCCTGCCTGATTGGGTGCGCGCGAAGTCGGTCGCTCGGGTGAACCAGTGAAGGTGAACGGCCGCGATCGCGGCGCCACCCTCCCCATCGTCGCCATCGCGCTGCCCGTCCTGATGATCATGACGGCCTTCGCCGTCGACCTCGGTCGGCAGCGCTCCAGCCGCCGGACGATGCAGGCCCGCGCCGATATCGTGGCCCTCGACATGGTGCGCCTGGCCGACGGCCGCAGCGAGTACGACATCCTCCACGACCCCGGGTACGGCACCTACCTCCAGGGCTCGGCGACCCGCAACGAGGTCGAGATCGGGAAGCTCGTCGTCGAGTACGGCACCTGGGACCCGACAGCGGGCTTCATCCAGACCTTGGACACGGGTGTCCCCAACGCGGTCCAGGTCGTCGCCTCAGAGGCCACCGACTACTTCTTCCAGAGCGGGACCGGCACCGTGACCCGTTCCGCGATCGCCACGACCGAGGCCGCCGCCACGGGTCAGATCGGCTCCGGCCTCGTCAACGTGGACACCTCCGCCTCGGCCACCCTCGACGGCGTGCTGCGACGAGCCTTCGGCATCAGCAGCGCCGCGGCGGTGGGCGTCCTCAACTACAACGGGCTCGCCGGCGTCACCGTCAACCTGAACGCGCTGGCGGCTGCCCTCGGCGTCGGCTCCCCCGAGGAGCTGGCCGACGCCCAGGTGACCGCCCGGGATCTCCTCCTGGCATCGGCCACGATCCTGCGCAACCAGGGGGACACGGCCGCCGCCGACGTGTTCGACTGGTTCGGCGTGGCGATCTCCGGCAGCACCATGATCGACATGGGCCAGCTGCTGCAGCTCCAGCAGGGTGGCCCCAGCGGCGCCGTGGCCGGCGGCATCGACGCCTTCGGTCTGCTCACGGGCAGCGCCTACGTCATCAACGGCACCAACACGATCAGCCTCCCGAGCGTCACCACGAACATCGCCGGCGTGACCAGCACGGCCCTGTCGCTCAACGTGATCCAGGCGCCGATCCAGTGGAGCGGCGGGGTCGGCGCCCAGGTCGACACCCAACAGGTGGGGCTGAACCTCACGGCCCAGGTCGACCTGCCGCTCACCGTCGCCGGCCTCACGGATGTGCATCTCAAGGGGTCGATCCCGGTGAACGTGAGCGTCGCCGGGGCCCGAGGCGTCATCGTCGACATCGACTGCGACTCGCTCCCGGGCCTCACCCTCGGCGCCGATGGGCGACCCGTCTCGGTGCAGACCGGGCTCGACCTCGACGTGTGGTCGAAGGTCCTGTTCGTCGTCACCAGGATCGCCGAGGTCAACAGCACCGCCGCGATTATCCTCACGAGTGGGGGCAACAACGTGCGGTTCGACCACCCCACGCAATTCCTGCCGAACATCGGCACCGGGGGCATGGTCCACGGACCGGGCACCACGCTGGGCCTGGCCCAGGCCCTGGCCGTGAGCGGCGCCCAGATCACCGCCCTCGGCGTGGTCCCGCTGGACCTCGGAGTCCTCTCGGCGGCCATCAACGCCGCGCTCCAGCCCGTGTTGACCCTGCTGGCGACCTACACCGTGACGATCGCTGCCCAGCTCGGCGTGGACATCGGCGGCTCGGACCTCGCCGCCGTCGACATGACCTGTGGCCGCCCCCGCCTCGTGGGCTGACCGTTCGCTGGTGCTGCAGGGCCTGTCGATAGAGTGGGGCATCTCGCCCGGATGATGGAACTGGCAGACATGGACGCCTCAAACGCGTTTGCCTTCGGGCGTGCGGGTTCGAATCCCGCTCCGGGCACCCCGCTCAGCGATCAGGACTTGGGGCCGATGATCCGGTCGAGCGTCGCGACGCTCTCCCGCCGCGCCACGGACACCGTGCACGCGTTCATCGGCCGCCATGCGACGCCGAGTCGATCGCGGCCCTCCGCGAACAGTACCCGGCGCAGCAGGTGATGAAGACGGGGAGCATCCACGGTTGCGCTGCGTCAACCCTTCGGCTCTTCACGAGCGGGCATGGGATTACCTGAGGGAAACTTGGCGCGATTGTGAAACGGCGGGCCGCCAGCACCGGTCCAAGTCCCCCGATGCTCGCCTTCACCTTCCCCGGACAGGGGTCCCAGCAGCCCGGCATGGGCAGCACCTGGGTCGATCACCCCTCGTGGGCCATCGTGGAGCAGGCCAGCAAGGCCAGCGGCCGAGACGTCGCCCAGCTCCTCCTCGATGCCGATGCCGACGAGCTGCGTCGCACCGAGAACGCGCAGCTCTCCACCTACGTCCTCAGCCTCGTCGTGCACGATGCGGTGCGCAGCCTCGGGGTGCGCTGCCATCGGGCGGCCGGCCACAGCCTCGGCGAGTACACCGCGCTCAGCGCTACGGGGGCGCTCGCCCTCGAGGACGGGGTGCGCCTCGTGACCGAGCGGGGCGCCGCCATGCAGGCCGCCGCCGACGCCCGCCCCGGGACCATGGCGGCGGTGCTGGGGGCCGACGACGACGTCGTGGCCGAGGCCTGCGCCCGTGCCGCCGGCGACGTCTGGGTGGCCAACACCAACGGCGCCGGCCAGGTCGTCATCGCCGGTGACCCCGATGCCATCACCGAAGCCGGCGCCATCGCCAAGGAGCTCGGCGCCCGCAAGGTGATGCCGCTTCCCGTGGGCGGCGCCTTTCACACCCCCTTCATGGACGCCGCCGCCGAGCGGCTGCGGGCGGCGCTCGACGCCACGACCTTCGCCGACGCCGAGGTGCCCGTCGTCGCCAACGTGGATGCGCTCCCCCACCAGCACGCCGATCAGTGGGCCGACCTGCTGGCCGCGCAGCTCACCGCCCAGGTGCGCTGGCGCCAGACGATCGAGCGCCTCGTGGCCGACGGCATCACCACCTTCGTCGAGCTCGGGCCCGGCTCGGTGCTGACGGGCGTGGCCAAGCGCCAGGCCCCCGATGGCACCGCCCGGGCCGCCGCCACCCCCGACGCCCTCGACGCGATCGTCGACGCCGCCCGCGCTGCCGGTGCCGTCCAGATGCGCGCCACACCCTCCCCCACCGCCCCCACCCCCTCGGAGCCCGCCGCCATGCCCCACCACAACGACCACCACGAGGGTGAGCACCTGTTCGCCCCTGAGCGGCTCGTCGTCAGCCCCGCCGCCGGAGTGTTCACCCCGGTCGACGGCATCGCCGAGGGGCACGAGATCGAGCCCGGCCACGTGCTCGGCCACGTCGCCGGCCACGAGGTCCGATCCGCCTTCCGGGGCACCGTGAAGGGCCTCCTGGCCGTGGCCGGCGAGCGCCTCACCCACCGCCAGCCGGTGGCCTGGCTCCGCACGGCGTGACCCCGGCGATCCCGCCGACCACCCCCGCCCACCTCCCCGGTTCGCTCGCCCCGACGGGGCGGGAGGTCGCATGATGGGGGACGTGACGTCCGTCGAGCGACCTGCCGCCTCGAGCGCGCGAATCGTCGGGTGGGGCACGGCCCTGCCGGAGAAGGTCGTCACCAACACGGACCTCGAGGCCACCCTCGACACGAGCGACGCCTGGATCGTGGAGCGCACCGGCATCCGCGAGCGCCGCATCGGTGGCACCACGACCGGATTGGGCATCGAGGCCGGCCGCCAGGCGATGGAGCGGGCCGGCGTCAAGGGCACCCAGATCGACCTCGTCGTTCTGTGCACCTCCACGCCGGACGAGTCGATGCCGGCCAGCGCGTCGGTCATCCAGCAGGAGCTCGGCGTGCAGGGCGGCGCGGTCGACCTCAACGCAGCCTGCTCCGGCTTCGTCTACGGGCTGGTGGCGGCCGACGGCTTCCTGCGGGCCGGTCTCGAGCGAGTGCTGCTCATCGGCGCCGAGACCATGTCGCGCCTCGTGGACTGGGACGATCGGGGCACGGCCATCCTCTTCGGGGACGGGGCAGGAGCGGTCGTGCTGGAGCGCAGCGACGGCCCCGGGCGGGTGCTGGGCTTCGACCTCGGCTCCGACGGGTCGCTGCGCCACATCCTCCACGCCCAGGTCGGAGGGACCATCGAGATGGACGGTCCCGAGGTGTTCCGTCGGGCTGTCCGCGTCATGGTGGACTCGGCCAACCGGGCCCTGGAGCGAGCCGGCGTGCGCGTCGAGGACCTGTCCCTGTTCGTCCCCCACCAGGCCAACATCCGCATCATCGAGGCCGCCACCCGGCGCCTCGGCATCCCCGACGAGCTGGTCGGGACCAACCTGGCCTCCGTCGGCAACACCTCGGCCGCCTCCATCCCCCTCGTGCTGGCCGAGGCCGCCGACGCCGAGCGGGTCCGCCCGGGCGACCTCGTGCTGGTCGTCGGCTTCGGGGCGGGCATGTCGTGGGCCTCCGCCGTGATCGAATGGGCCCGATGACGACCCAGACCGCGCGCACCGTGCTCGTCACCGGGGGCAGCCGCGGCATCGGCCTGGCCTGCGCCCGGGCCTTCGCGGCAGACGGTCACCGGGTGGCCGTCACGTTCTCCTCCACCCCGGTGGACGAGCCGGGGATCCTCGCCGTGAAGTGCGACGTCACCGATCCCGAGCAGCTCGACGCCGCCGTGAGCACCGTCGAGGACCAGCTGGGCCCGGTGGAGGTCCTCGTGGCCAACGCCGGGATCACCCGCGACGGGCTCCTCGTACGCATGAGCGAGGCGGACTTCACCGACGTCATCGAGACCAACCTCACCGCCACCTGGCGGCTGGCCAAGCGGGTCATCCCGAAGATGATGCGGGCCCGCTGGGGCCGGGTCATCGTGGTGTCATCGGTCGGGGCCTACATCGGCGCTTCCGGACAGTCGAACTACGCAGCGTCGAAGGCCGGGCTCATCGGGCTGGCCCGGGCCATCGCCAGCGAGTACGGGCCCCGGGGCATCACCGCCAACGTCGTCGCACCGGGTCCGATCGACACCGACATGCTGGCCGAGGTGACCGAGGAGCGCCGGGCGGCGATGGTGGCCCAGATCCCCGTCGCCCGCACCGGGACACCCGACGAGGTGGCGGCCGCCGTCACCTTCCTCGCCTCCGAGCCCGCCGCCTTCATCACCGGTGCCGTCCTCCCCGTGGACGGTGGCATCGGCATGGGCTTCTGACCTCTAGCGTTCACCCCTGACCACCATCCCCAAGGAGAACCCCCCAATGAGCGACGTCTTCGAGCGGTTCAAGCCCCTCGCCGTGCAGGTCCTGGCCGTCGACGCCGACAAGGTCACGCCCGGCGCCAGCTTCGCCGACGACCTCGATGCCGACAGCCTCGACCTGGCCGAGCTCGTCATGGCCCTCGAGGACGAGTTCGACATCACCGTCGAGGAGGACGAGCTGGAGGGGATCACCACCGTCCAGCACGCCCTCGACCTCGTCTCCGGCAAGCTGGGCTGACGTGAGCGGACGCCGGGTCGCGGTCACCGGGATCGGTGTGCTCTCGTCCTGCGGGACGGGGGTCGATGCCTTCTGGGAGGGCCTCAACAGCGCGCCGCCCGAGGGTGAGCGCCGGGTCCACGACTTCGATCCCGGCTCCGTCTTCGAGAACCCCAAGGAGGCCCGCCGGGCCGACCGGGTGACCCAGCTGGCGCTGGCCGCCGCCGAGCAGGCACTGGCCCAAGCAGGTGAGATCGGCGCCGACCCGGTGCGGCGGGGCGTCCTGATCGCCACCGGGATCGGCGGCATCGGCACCCTCGAGGAGCAGATCACCCTCTACAACGAGAAGGGCGCCCGCCGGGTCTCCCCGTTCCTCGTACCCATGATGATGCCCAACGCCCCGAGCGCCACCGTGTCGATGCGCTGGGGGTGGCAGGGGCCGTGCCAGACCGTGAGCACCGCCTGCGCGGCGGGCACCCACGCGCTGGTCGACGCCCACCAGTGGGTGGCCTCGGGTCGCTGCGACGTCGTCGCGGCCGGCGGCACCGAGGCGGCGATGACGCCGGTCAGCATGGCCGGTTTCACCAACATGACCGCCATGTCCGGCCGCGGCGTCTCGGAGCCCTTCGCCGCCACCCGGGACGGGTTCGTGATCGCCGAGGGTGCCGCCGTGCTGATCCTCGAGGCGTGGGAGGTGGCCGAGGCCCGCGGAGCGACCATCCTGGCCGAGGTGCTGGGCGGGGCGTCCACCGCCGACGCCCACCACATCACCGCCCCCGCCCCGGGCGGGCGCGGCGCCATCGCCTGCATGGAGCTCGCCCTCGCCGCCGCCGGCCTCCAGCCGGGCGACATCGCCCAGGTCAACGCCCACGGGACCTCCACCCCCCTGAACGACGCCGCCGAGGCGGAGGCGCTGGACAAGCTCTTCGGGCACCCCGGGCCGCCGGTCACCTCGATCAAGGGCGTCACCGGTCACTCCCTCGGCGCGGCCGGAGCCATCGAGGCGGTGGCCGTGATCGAGTCGATGCGTCGGGGCGTGATCCCGCCCACCGCCGTCACCACCGAGGTGGACCCGGAGCTCCCCCGCATCGATCTCGTCACCGGGGAAGCCCGCTCCTGGACACCCGGCCCCACGATCTCGAACAGCTTCGGGTTCGGCGGCCACAACGGCTCCCTGGTGCTGGCGCCGGCCTGACGGGGCGGCTGCGCGCTCCCACGGGTGGACGTCCGCTCGCCGGCCCGGCAGTACGCTCCCGCGTCGTGATCCGGGGTCGGGGCCACCGATGGGCGAGGCGTGCAGGATGCGGATGACCGTCCGCACCCTCCGGTGACGACCGATCCGGGGCGGGCGCTCGAGCAGGCGCTGCTCCACGCCTCCACCCCCGACCACGTCTACGGGGTGATCCTGCACGACGTCGCCGAGGTGCTCGGTGCGGTGGCGGTGAGCGTGACGCTCCTCGATCCCACCGGCGAGTGGATCGAGGTGGTGGCCAGCCGCGGGTACGGCACGGACGTCCTCGCCTACCTCGCCCGCTTCCGCGCTGACGCCGATCTGCCCCTGGCCGAGGCCATCCGCACGAAGCGGGTGATCCTCGTGGCCAGCCGGGAGGATGCCATCAGCCGCTACTCCGCCATCCGCGCCGTCCACCTCCCCGACGAGCGGAAGGGCTTCGCCTCCGTGCCCTTGCGGGTCGGGGAGCACGTCGTCGGGGCCATCGGGCTCAGCTTCGACGCGCCGATCGACCCCCGCGGGCCGCTGCCGAATCTCTGTGATGAGCTGGGGGCGCTGGCCGGCGAGGCCATGTCGCGCACCATGGCCGGCGCGTCGGGGATCCGCGTCCGCCCCCTCGTCGAAGCGGCTCGCAGCCGCCTCGCCTTCTTGTCGGCTGCCACCCGGGAGCTGGCCCGCTCCCTCGACCGCGACGAGGTGCTCGACACCCTGACCCAGCTCGTGGTGCCCCGCTTCGCCGACTGGGCGTCGGTGCTCCTGCCGGAGGGGGACGAGCTGGTGGCGGCCACCCTCGTGCACCGCGACCACCCCCATGACGACCCCCGCCAGCGGGCCGGGCTGTTCCGCTGCGCCGTCAGCGCGCCGACCGTGAGCACCCGGGTGTTCCGCACCGGTGAGGCGGTGACCGTCCAGGGCATCGACGACGACGTGCGCTCCCGCATGGCGGCCTACCCCGAGCTGCAGGACTCGCTGGCCGCCACGACTGCTCGGATGGTCGTGCCGATCACCCATCAGGGCCGCATCCTCGGCATCCTCACGCTGGGCGAGAGCGGCCACGCCCGCTTCGACCCCGATGACCTCACCGTGGCCATGGAGCTGGCCAGCCGGGCGGGCACCGCGCTGGACAACGCCTCGCGGTACGCGGCGGAGCGGAACATGGTGGAGGTGCTGCAGCGGGCGGTGCTGCCGGCCTCGCTGCCCAGCGCCGAGCACTTCAGCGTGACGGCGCGCTACCTGCCCTCATCGGTGACGGCCAAGGTCGGCGGCGACTGGTACGACGCCTTCGCCCTGCGCGACGGCCGCATCGGCCTGTGCGTGGGGGACGTCGTGGGCCACGGGATCGAGGCGGCGTCCTGCATGGGCCAGCTCCGCAACGCCCTGCGGGCCTACGCCCTCGACGGCACGTCCCCACCCGAGGTCGTCGGGGCGTTGAACGCGTTCACGATCGACACGCACACCACCGACTTCGCCACCTTGCTCTACGCGACCTACGACCCGGCCTCCGGCGATCTGCACTGGACCAGCGCCGGGCACCCGCCCATGTTCTGTCGCCGGGACGACGAGGTGGAGGTGCTCCCAGCCGGCCACGGGCTCCCCATCGGGATCGTGCACGATCACAAGTACGGGTCCTCGACGACGCGCCTCGCCCCCGGCGACGTGATCATGGTGTTCACCGATGGCCTGGTGGAGTCCCGCGAGGAACCCCTCGACGTCGGCCTGGCTCGCCTCGGGGCCCGCTTGGAGAGCACCCGCGGCCGCGACGTCGAGGGGGTGGCTGACGACCTGGTCGACAGCGTGTCAGCCACCGAACGAGGGGACGATGTCTGCGTGCTGGCGCTGCAGCACCACGGCTGAGCGTCGGCGGCTCAGAGGAGGCGCTGCTCGCCGGCCTCGAGGGCCAGCAGGAGCTGCTTGGCCGGAAGCCCCCCGCCGTAGCCACCGAGGTGGCCACCGCTGCGCAGCACGCGGTGGCAGGGCACCACGATGGGGATGGGGTTGGTGGCCATCGCCGTGCCGACGGCCCGGGACGCCTTCGGGTTCCCGACGAGGGTGGCCAGGTCGAGGTAGCTGACCGTCCGGCCGTAGGGGACCTCGGCGCAGAGCCGTTCCAGCACCGTCCGCCGGAACCCAGCCGAGAGCCGCCAGTCGAGGGCGAGGTCGAAGTGGTCCCGCCGCCCGCCGAAGTACTCGTCGAGCTGGCGGCGCACCTCGTCCGTCCGGCGAGCGGAGCCCACCACGCGGGGCGACACGCGGCGGGCGAGCTCCTCGAGCACGGCGTCGACGTCCTCCCGCTCGAACCCCACTCGCAACAGCCCGGCGTCGGTCACGGCCACGAGCAGCGGCCCGACGGGGCTGTCCACCTGGCCGTAGGCGACGTCGACGAGCCCCTCTGCCTCGGCCCGCAGGAGCGCGCCGGCCAGGTCGGCCGTCGGGTCGGTGGACGGCGCCGAGCGCAGCGCCGCCTCGAGGGGATCGGCACCGCCCGATGGGGCGCGATGGGTGGTCGGGTTCATCGGGTCACCTCCGTGCGCAGGCTGGCCAACCCGGCCCGCACGTTCTGACGGGCGGCGGCCTCGGAGCAGCCGAGGGCCGTCGCGATATCGGCGTAGGGCAGGTCGCCCAGGAACCGCAGCGCCACTGCGCCCCGCTGCTTGGCGGGCAGCGCCCCCACGGCCTCCCAGAGGTCGACGGCGACCACCTCGGGCTCCGGGTCGGCGGGGACGGACCATGTCGGTCCGGCCCTGGCGTCACCGACGGCGACCGGTCGTCGTCGAGCCGCCCGGTGGTGGTCGATCACCTTGTGATGGGCGATCGTGAACAGCCAGCCCCGCAGGTTGGTGTCCGAGCGCACGCCGGGGTAGGCCCGCAGCGCGGCCAGCACGGCCTCCTGGAAGCAGTCCGGGCCGTGGTCCGGCCCCACCTGGGCGAGGCAGAACCGGTGCAGGGCGGCCCCGTGCTCGTCGAGGAGCCGCTGGAACGGAGGCAGGTTCACGACCACATCAACGTCGCGCCTCGCTCCCGCGTGAGATCACCCGTCGACGATCACGAAGAGCAGGTCCGCCTCGCAGGCCACCTCGCCCTCCACCTGGGCCGTGCCGTGGCCCTTGCCCGCCCGGGCCGACAGGCGACCCATCTCGACGTGCAGGTCGAGGGTGTCGCCGGGTGAGACCTGACGGCGGAAGCGCACGGCGTCGATCCCACCGAAGAGCGGGAGCTTCCCCGCGTAGCGGGGCTCCTGCAGCACGGCGATCGCCCCGACCTGGGCCAGCGCCTCGACCATCAGCACCCCGGGAAGCGTGGGGCGGCCGGGGAAGTGCCCACCGAAGAACGCCTCGTCGCCCGTGAGGTGCCACCGGCCGGTGGCGGACGCGCCGGGGTCGACGGCGACCAGCTCGTCGACGAACAGGAACGGGGGGCGGTGCGGGAGGATCGAGGCCGGGGCGGGGAGCTCGCTCACGTAGCGAGGGCCTTCAGCAGGTTGGCCGGCGTGTCCTTCGGGCTCACCTTCGGCCAGGCCTGCTCGATCTTGCCCTGCTCGTCGACGAGAAACGCCGAGCGGATGATGCCCATGTACTTCTTGCCGTACATCGACTTCTCGCCCCAGGCCCCGTAGGCCTCGGCCACGGCGTGGTCGTCGTCGGACAGGAGCGGGAACCCGAGCCCGTACTTCTCGTCGAACTTGGCCTGCTTGGCCGGCTTGTCGGGGCTGATCCCAATCACGGCCGTCTCGCCAATGTCACCGAGGATGTCGCGCATGCCGCAGGCCTGGGTGGTGCAGCCGGGCGTGTCCGCCTTCGGGTAGAAGAAGACGAGGACCTTCCGGCCCTTGAAGCTCGAGAGCTTCACCGTCTCCCCCTTCTGGTCGAGCAGCGAGATGGCGGGGGCCTTGTCACCGGGGGTCAGCATGCTCGCGACGCTATCCGGTACCACCATCTCGCCTTTCCTTATCGGCTTGGTCGGGATTAGGGTGACCCGATGGATCTGGACCTGTTGGTGGCCCTGGGGGGCCTCGTCGTGGGCTTCACGGTGGGCCTGACCGGGATGGGTGGCGGCGCCCTGATGACGCCCATGCTCATCCTGCTCTTCAAGGTCGATCCGCTGGCCGCGGTGTCGAGCGACATCGTGGCGTCGGTCGTCATGAAGCCGATCGGCGGCGGTGTGCACCTCCGGCGGGGCACCGTGCACACCCGGATCGTGCTCTGGCTGATGGCCGGCTCCGTGCCGGCCGCCTTCGCCGGGGTGCTCCTGCTGGACCTTCTCGGGGACGGCCCCGAGCTCGACGACCAGCTGAAGGTCCTGCTCGGCGGGGCGCTCTTCGTCGCCGCCACGGCGATGACGGTGCGGCTGCTCGTGCAGGCTCGCCGACCGACGATCAGCCTGGCCCCGGCCTCCGTACCGGTGCGGGTGCTCCCCACCGTGCTGGTCGGGGTGGTGGGAGGGCTCATCGTGGGGCTCACGTCGGTGGGCTCCGGCTCGCTCATGATCGTGCTGCTGCTCAGCCTCTACCCGCGGTTGCAGACGTCGTCGCTGGTGGGAACCGACCTGGTCCAGGCCGTCCCCCTCGTGGCCTCCGCCGCCCTCGGCCACCTGCTCTTCGGCGACTTCCAGCTGGCCCTCACGACATCGTTGCTCATCGGGTGCGTGCCCGGCGTCTACGTGGGCGCCCGCCTGTCCTCTCGAGCGCCCGACCACGCCATCCGCCCGGTCCTGGTGGCCGTGCTCGTGGCGTCGGCCCTCAAGCTCCTCGGGGCACCGACGGCCCTGGCCGCCCTCGCCGGGCTGGGGCTCGGCTCGGTGACCGCCACCGTGGGCGCGCTGGCCCGCCGCCAGGCCGCCCTCCCCGCCCCGGAGCGGATCGAGGTGGCCCCCGCCTCGACCTGAGCGGTCGGTGCTAGCGGGCGTTGACCATGAAGTCGGCGGCGTGGGCGAAGTAGTCGAGCATCTGCTTCTCGACGACGGGGTCGACGCCGTGGTCGGTGACCAGCTCGTCGAGGGCGGCCGCCATGTGCCGGAACCAGGCGTCGCGCTCGGGCTCGCCGATCACGAACGGCAGGTGGCGCTGACGGAGGCGGGGGTGGCCCCGCTCGTCGCTGTAGGTGCCGGGGCCGCCCCAGTACTGCTGCAGGAAGAGGTCCATGTGGCGGATGGAGTCGGTCAGGTCGTCGGGGTAGAGCGGCCGTAGCAGCGGGTCGGCGGCCACCCGGCGGTAGAAGCGCTCGACGAGGTCCGCGAAGAAGGGGGCCCCGCCGACGGCCTCGAACACGTTCACCTGCTCGGCGTCCACCCCACCACGCTACGTCTGTGGACGCTCACGCACGCCCACCGTGCACCGGGGTCCACAGACGTTGGTTGGTCAGCGGTCGAGGCGGTGGCCGTGGCCGAAGAACCCGCCTCGGGGACGGGCGTGGGCGTGGTAGTGATCGGGGATGTTGCGCATGTTGTCGTCGACGTAGTGGCCGTCGAAGACGCCCTCGGCCACCCGGGCCAGCTGGGCGTGCATGTGGGAGAGGTGCTCCTCGGCGGGGTCGGTGCCGTGCCAGCGCCACACCACCATTGGCGTGTCGCAGACCTCGCACTCGGCGATCCAGCACACCTCATCCTCGTGGAACCAGTGGGTGATGCGAGCGGCCTCGCAGAGGTCGCAGTCGTCGGCCTTGTCTCCCTCGGGCATGACCGCCAACCTACGCCGCTACCGTGCCAGCGATGGACCCCAAGCGAGCCGGTACCGGGTACCTCGCCGTCCCTGACGAGACGACCGGGCCCGGGATCCTCGTGCTCCACGCCTGGTGGGGCCTGACGCCCTTCTTCAAGGCGATCTGTGACCGCTTGGCCGCGGCCGGCTTCGTGGCGCTGGCCCCTGACCTCCTCGGCGGTGACCTGGCCAGCACGATCGAGGAGGCCGAGCAGCGCTTGGAGGCCGCCAACGCCGACGAGCTGGCCCACCTGACCCGATCGAGCCTCTGGCACCTCCGCCAGCTCCCGATGACACCGGACGCCCCGCTGGGGGTGCTCGGCTTCTCGATGGGAGCGTCGATGGCGCTGTGGCTGTCGGCTCGGGAAGCGGACGACGTCGCCGCCACCGCCATCTTCTACGGCGCCCAGGACATCGACTTCGCCGGGTCCCGCTCCGCCTACCTGGGGCACTTCGCCGACGAGGACCCCTACGTCGACGAGGACAGCCTCGTGCTCCTCGAAGCCGACCTGCGCCTCCTCGACCTCGACACGACGTTCCACCGCTACCCGGGCACCCGGCACTGGTTCTTCGAGGAGGACCGGCCCGAGCACGACCCCACGGCCGCCGCCCTCGCCTGGGAGCGCACCCTCCAGTTCTTCCGGCAGCACCTCCAGCCCGAGGGCTGACCGGCTGCGGTTGCGCGGTGGTCAGCCGGCGTCGAGGGCGGCGCGCAGTTCGGCCACCAGGGCGCCGATCTGCTCCGGCGAGGCGCCGTCGAGGCGCAACCGCATGAGGGCGGAGCCGACGATGACGCCGTCGGCGTGCTCGGCCAGCTCGGCCGCCTGCGCGGGGGTGGAGATCCCGAAGCCCATGATGACGGGCAGGTCGGTCGTCGCCTTGAGGCGCTGGGCCAGCTCCACCGCAGAGGCGGTGACCGACGTCCGCTCGCCGGTCACGCCGAGCAGGTTGACCCCGTAGATGTAGCCCTTCGACCGCTCGCACAGGACGGCCAGGCGTTCATCGGGGGTGAGGGGCGAGGCCAGGAGCACCGTCTCGAGACCGGCCTCGAGGGCGCTCGGCTCCCACTCCCCCATCTCCTCCAGCGGTAGGTCCGGGAGGATCACCCCCGACACCCCCGACCGCACGGCCTCAGCGGCGAAGCGCTGGTAGCCCTTGTGGAAGGCGATGTTGACGTAGGTCATCGCCACGAGCGGGACGCCGGCGTCGACGGCGCTCAGGCCGTCGAGGATCTCGTCGAGGTTGGTGCCCTCCCGCAGGGCCTCCTCGGAGGCGGCCTGAATGGTGGGGCCGTCCATGACGGGGTCGGAGAAGGGGATGCCCACCTCGACGGCGTCGGCGCCGGCGTCGGCGCAGGCCCGCACGACGTCGAGCCAGTCCTTGCCCAGCCCGCCCGTGACGTAGGGGACGAGCAGCTTGCGGCCGGCATCGCGCTGGGCTCGGAGGTGGGTCTCGAGGGCGATCGGGTCAGCCATGCTCGACCCGACCCAGGATCTCGGCCACCTGGGCCACGTCCTTGTCGCCCCGCCCGGACAGGTTGAGGATGACGGTCTGGCCGGCCAGGTCCTCCTTGGCCCGCAGCACCCAGGCCAGGGCGTGGGCGGACTCGAGGGCGCAGATGATGCCCTCGGTGCGGGCCAGCACCTCGAAGGCCACGAGGACCTCGGCGTCGGTCACCTGCTCGTAGCGGGCTCGCCCGATGGCGGCGAGGTGGGCGTGCTCGGGACCGATGCCGGGGTAGTCGAGCCCGGCCGAGATCGACTCGGCCTCGACGACCTGGCCATGCTCGTCCTGGAGCAGGTACGACTTCGACCCGTGCACGATGCCGGGCACGCCGTGCCCGACGGCGGCCCCGCCGGCCGGCTCGACACCCACCAGCTCCACCCCGGGCAGCTCGGCGAAGCCGGAGAACAGGCCGATGGCGTTGGAGCCGCCGCCGACGCAGGCGGTGACGACGTCGGGATCCCGGCCGAGCAGGGCCCGGCACTGCTCGCGGGCCTCGTCGCCGATCACCCGGTGCAGCTCGCGCACCATCCACGGGTACGGGTGGGGGCCCATGACCGAGCCGAGGAGGTAGTGGCTCGTCTCGACGGTCGCCACCCAGTCCCGCATGGCCTCGTTGACGGCGTCCTTGAGGGTGCGGCTGCCGGAGAGGGCGGGGCGCACCTCGGCGCCGAGGAGGCGCATGCGGAACACGTTGAGCGCCTGGCGCTCCATGTCCACCTCGCCCATGAAGACGACGCACTCGAGGCCGAGGAGGGCTGCGGCCGTGGCGCTGGCCACCCCGTGCTGCCCGGCCCCCGTCTCGGCGATCACCCGGTGCTTGCCCATCCGCTGAGCGAGGAGGGCCTGGCCGAGCACGTTGTTGATCTTGTGCGAGCCCGTGTGGTTGAGGTCCTCGCGCTTGAGCAGCAGGGTGCAGCCGAGGTCTTCGGAGAGGCGGCGGGCCTCGTAGAGCAGCGAGGGGCGCCCGGCGTAGGTGGTGAGCAGCCGGTCCAGCTCAGTGCGGAACGACTCGTCGGTCCAGGCCTCCCGGAAGGCGACGTCGAGCTCGGCGCACGCCCCGACCAGCGTCTCGGGGATGTACTTGCCCCCGAACTCCCCGAAGCGCCCGGTCGATCCCGGGTCGCCCATCACCGGGACGGACTGCGCAGCGTCGCTCACCGGCCCATCGTCGGCCGTGGTCGCCTGAGCGCGCCAGTCGATACCCGGCCTCTCCGCCGACGCTGGCCCGCGCTCGGGATCAGTCGAGCTGCCAGTCGAAGGGCTTGGTGTCCTCGTTGCCGTGGTAGTCGGCCGGCTCGGCCTCCTTGGCGTTTCGCACGAATCGGCGCACGAGGCTCGGGTCCTTCACGCCGGGGGCGGACTCCACGCCGGAGGCGACGTCGACCCCCCACGGCCGCACCCGCTCGATGGCCTCGGCCACGTTGTCGGGGGTGAGACCCCCGGCCAGCAGGATGCGCAGCCCCGACGGCGCCCCCTCGGCCAGCGACCAGTCGAAGACCTTGCCGGAGCCGGGGCTGGCCGAGTCGAGGAGCACGACGTCGGCCCCGTAGCTGACCGCCCGGGCCAGCTCCGGGTCGCCGCCCGGGAAGGCCCGGATGACCACGGGCACCCGCTGGCGGACCCAGCGCGTCTCCTCGGCCGACTCATGCCCGTGGAGCTGGGCGGCCCGCAGACCTGCTTGGTTCGTCAGCTCGACGACGCGGGCCGGGGCCTCATCGCGGAACACGCCAACGGTGAGGATCTCGGGGGGCAGCCGCTTGGCGATGTCGGCGGCGCGGGACACGGCGAGGAAGCGCGAGGACGACGGGACGAAGTTGAACCCGACGGCGTCGGCCCCCATCGCCACGGCCAGGAGGGCGTCCTCCTCGGTGGTGATCCCGCAGATCTTGACGAACACGCGGGGAAACCTACCGGCGGCCGGTCAGGAAGCCGCGGAGCGAAGGGCGGCGACCGAGGACGCGCGGTCCCCGGAGGTGACGACGGACTCCCCCACCAGGACGGCGTGGAAGCCGGCCGCCGCCAGGCGAGCGGCGTCGGCGGCGTCGCGGATGCCGGACTCGGCGACCCGCACGATGCCCTCGGGCATGACAGCCCCGACGCGCACGGCCCGGTCCGTGTCGACCTCGAAGGTGACGAGGTCCCGCTGGTTGACGCCCACGACGGTGGCCCCGACGGCGAGGGCTCGTTCCAGCTCAGCCTCGTCGTTGACCTCCACGAGGGCGTCGAGGCCGACCTCGCCGGCCAGGGCGTGCAGGTCCCGCAGCTCGGCGTCGTCCAGGGCTGCGACGATGAGCAGCACGGCGTCGGCCCCCATGCAGCGGGCGTCGCACACGTCGCGGGAGTCGACGGTGAAGTCCTTGCGGAGGACGGGGATCTCGACGGCGGCCCGGGCGGTGCGGAGGTCGTTCGCCGAGCCGCCGAAGAACTCCTCGTCGGTCAGCACCGACAGGCAGGTGGCCCCACCGGCGGCGTAGGCGGCGGCCGTCGCCGCCGGGTCGAGATCGGGAGCCAGATCGCCCTTGGACGGCGACCGGCGCTTCACCTCGGCGATGACGGCCAACCCGTCGGCCGCGTCGCGGCGCAGCGCGGCGGTGAAGCCCCGGGTCG
>DASUDP010000083.1:0-15140 GCA_036275535.1 Acidimicrobiales bacterium
GGGCGGCTCGTTCCGGTTCGTGGAGGAGGAGCCGACGGCGGCCCCGCTCGTCAACGTGGCTGGGCTGCCGTTGATCCTGCGAGACCTCGTCTTCCTCGGCGAGGTGGACCCCGACAGCCCGATGTCGGGCCTCGACCACGGGGGCGCCTACGCCGTCGCGGTGTACGTGGCCCTCGTGGGCGCCGGCCTCACGGTCCTGCTGCGCCGCTACCACGAGGTCGAGCGGTGAACGACCACCCGCTCCCGCCGCCGCTCCCGCCCCCTCCCCCGCCGCCGGGGGCCGGTGCCCTCGACCCCGCCTTCGTGCCCGACGCCACGGTGGAGGTCCGGGACGTGTCGGTGTGGTTCGGTCAGAAGGTGGCGCTGTCCGAGCTCAGCTGCTCCTTCGGGCCCGGCGTCACCGGGCTCCTGGGCCCCAACGGGGCAGGGAAGACCACCCTCATGCGGGCCATCACCGGGATGCTGCCGGTGAACCAGGGTCGGGTGCTGGTGACCGGGCTCGAGCCCCGCCGCCAGCGGTCGGTGCACGAGCGCCTGGCCATCGTCCCCGAGGACGAGGCCGTGCCCCGCGGGCTCACCCCCCGCCAGCTCTGCGAGTACATGGCCGACCTCCACCGGGTGGCCGATCGAGGCGTCATCGACCGGGCACTGGACACCGTCGAGATGTCCGGCGTCGCCGACCGGTCGATGGACGGGTTCAGCAAGGGCATGCGCCAGCGCTCCAAGGTGGCGGCCGCCCTCGTCAAGGACCCGCTCGTGCTCGTCCTCGACGAGCCGCTCAACGGGGCGGACCCGGTGCAGCGCCACCACCTCATCACCCTCTTCCAGCGCCTCGGCGCCGAGGGCCGCACGATCGTCGTCAGCTCCCACGTGCTCAATGAGGTGGAGTCGATGGCGGAGCGGGTGATCGTCATCGTGCGAGGGCGCCTGGCGGCGGCCGGGGGCCGGCACGCCATCCGCGACGCCATGGACGACGTGCCCCGCCAGGTGCTGGTGCGCTCCGACGGCGCCCGCCGGCTGGCCGCCTCGCTGGTCGGGATCGACGCGGTGGGCGGCGTGACCGTCGAGGGCGACGCCCTCGTGATCTCCACCACCCGGGCCCGGGACCTCGGCATCGCCCTGCCCCGCCACGCCCGCGACCTCGGTGTGCGCCTCAGCGAGGTGCGCCCCCTCGACGACTCGCTCGAGAGCCTGTTCCGGGAGCTCGTGCGATGACCGTGCCCGCCGCCCCCAGCCGGCCGTCGGCCCTGCGCCCGCTGGCCGCCATCGTGCGCTACACGCTGCGCACCTCGCTGCCCGGCCGGCGCTGGGTCGGGGTCCTGCTCCCCTGCGCGGCGGCCGTCCTCTTCGGGGCCCTCTCCCGAGGGTTGGGCGGCGACGCGGAGGTGGAGTTCGCCGACATGGCCGGCATCGCCCTCTTCGGCCTCGTCATGCCGGTCACGTGCCTGGTCGTGGGCGACGCCGTGCTGGGGGCCGAGGTCCGCTCCGGGTCGTTCACGTTCACCTGGCTGTCCCCGGTGCCGACCTGGCAGATCGCCGTCGGCCGCTGGATCGGCGGGTCGGTCGTGGCCGCCGGCTGCCTGGCCGTGGCCTTCGCCGCCTCCGCCGTCGTGGCGGGCGCCCCCGACAGCGCCGGCCCGGCGGCCGTCGCCGCCGCGTTCGGGGCGCTGGCCTACGTCGCCGTGTTCCTGGCCATCGGCTGCATCGCCCGGCGGGCCGCCGTGTGGTCCCTGGCCTTCGTGTTCCTCGTCGAGCGGCTGCTCGGCGCGGCCCTGGCCGGGATCGCGCAGCTGTCGCCGTCGTGGCTGGCCCGCAACGCCTTCCTCGACCTCGCCGGGGCCCCCGCGGAGCGCTGGCGCGAGGGCGTCCCCCACGGTACGAGCGCGCTCGTCCGCCTCGCCCTCATCACGCTCGCGGCCCTCGCCCTGGCCAGCAGCCGGCTGCGCCACCTCCGCCTCAGCGGTTCGTCCGACTGACCCCCCGGCGGTCAGGGGGCGACGCGGCGGCCCGCGAGGACGGCGCCGCTGACCGCCAGCACCACCCCCGCCAGGGCCAGGCCGGCCACGTGGTCGTCCTGGAAGGCGACGCCGAGGGCCAGGGACACCGGGGGCATGCAGTAGGTGATGAACGTGGCCCGGGTCGGACCGACCCGCCCGACGAGGCCGCCCATGAGCAGGAAGGCGAGGCCGGTGCCGACCACACCGAGGACGGTGACGGCGGCCAGCGGGCCCGCCTCGATGTGGGAGCCCCCGAGGCTGGCGAGGCCGAAGGGCAGGGTCCACACCACGGCCAGGGCCAGCATCTTGCCCATCACGGCGCGGGAGCCGTAGCGGCCCTGGAGGGGAGCCACGAGGTTGGTGGCCAGGCCGTAGCAGACGGTGGCCAGCAGGACGAGGCCCACGCCGAGGGCCTCGGTCGATCCCTCCCCCAGGCTGGGCAGGCTGATGAGCACGATCCCGGCGAAGCCCACGATGACGCCGACGAGCTGCGCGCCCGACGTGCGCCGACCGAACAGCGTCGCCGCGAACAGCGCGGCGAACATCGGGGTGGCCCCGTTCAGCAGCCCGGTGACGGCCGAGTTGATCCGCTGCTCGGCCAGGGGGAACAGCGTGAAGGGGATGCCGACCCACAGGACCGACACGGCCAGCAGGCGGCCCCGGTCGCCAGGCTCGATCCGGATGCGCTCGCCCGGGATCAGGCGCAGCGTCAGCGCCCCCAGGCCGACCCGCAGCACGGTGACGACGCCGGGTTCGAGGCTCTCCAGGCCGACGGCGATGAAGAGGAACGAGGCTCCCCAGATCCCGGAGATGGTGGCGAAGACCAGCCAGTCCGACGCCGTGAAGGCCCCGCTTCCGGAGGCGTCGACGCGGGTCGTCGGCGTAGCGGCGGGAGCGGACACGCCGGGCAGCATGGCACCTCGGTGCTCGCTCCGGGCGTGGGTTTCGAGGGTCAGGCCAGCAGCGCGACGGCCGCGTCGCGCAGGACCTCGGCGGCGTCGGCGGCGGACAGGCGCTGCGAGGTGCGGAGCTGGTCCCACGCCTCGAAGCTGACGAGGGCCTCGAGGGCGGCGGCACGCGTGGGAGGCGCGTGCGGGACGGCCAGCTCGGCGGCGAACACGCCGGCCAGCCCGTCCCGCAGCCAGGCCCGGGCCTGGAGGAGGCGCTCCTGGAAGACGGTGGACTCCGGCGCCAGCCGCAGCGCCGCTCGCCGGATGGGGCCGACCGCCTCGTAGACGGCGGCCAGGGTGTCGACGGTGGCCCGCACCCGCACGGGGAGGCTGCCCTCCGCGGCCAGCGGGACGAAGAGGTGGCCCACCCGCGAGAGGTGGCGGACGGTGGCCGCCTCGTGGAGCGACTGCACGTCCTCGAAGATGCGGAAGATCGACCGCAGCGACACCCCCGAGCGCTCGGCCACCTGCTGGGCGGTGGGCCGCAGGACGCCCTCGTCGAGCAGGTCGAGCAGGGCATCGACGGCGAGGTCGCGGCTTCGGTGGCGACGGGCCCGCCGCCCGTCGGTGGGGACACCGTCAACCCCGAGCGCCTCTGTCATGCCCGCAGGCTAGACAATTGGCACTATCTATGTCAATTGTTCGTCAGCCCGGGCAGGCGGTGCTGCTCGGCTCCCCCGCCACCCGGGCGTCGATCCACTCCAGCATGTCAGCCTGCGACGCTCGGATGACGCTGCCGTGGGTCTCGCCGTCGTAGACCTTCCGATCGACGTGCTCCCCCAGCCGGCACAGCTGCTCGGCGAGGAGCGCCGACGACGCCACCGGGATCAGCTCGTCGGCGGTCCCATGGATGATGAGCACCGGGGCCTTCCCCGCGGCTTGGCCGGGGTCATTGGCGGTGAACAGGTCGCGCCAGGGACCACGGTCAAAGTCGGCGGCGTCGGCGCGCACGAGCTCCGATGCCGGCACCTGGCTCCAGCCGGCCGCCACCGCCCCGGTGCAGCCCTCGTCCACCAGGGCCAGCCGCTCGAGGCCGAGGGGCGTGAGCACGTCGGCCGGGTCGGCCTCGGGGTAGGCGGCCGCCCACCCGGCCACGGCCATGGCGAGGAAGAAGCCGAAGCGCCCCTGCCCGATGGCGTCGAACATGAGGGGGAGCTGCGACGGCGGGGCCCCCGCCACCGTTCCTAGCACCTGCAGCTCGGGGGCCCAGTCGGCGGCCATCCGGCTGGCGAACAGGGCCGCATGCCCGCCCTGGGAGTGCCCCCAGATGACGACCCGATCAGAGGCACCGGCCTCGTCGAGCTGACGGGCGGCCCGGGCGATGTCGAGCACGCCCCGCCCCTCGCTCTCGCCGACGAGGTAGGGGTGGCGACCGGGCGTGCCGAGCCCCTCGTAGTCGGTGGCCACCACCACCATGCCCCGCTCGAGGAACGGAGCCGCCAGGTCGAGCGCACCGCCACCGGCGCCCGTGCTCGGCGCGCACTCGTCGGCGATGCCGGTGGTGCCGTGGGCCCACGACAGCACGGGCCGGCCGGCCGCCGGGGCCTCGGCGGCGGGGACGGCGATCAGCCCGCTCACCGCGATGTCGTCCCCCTCCAACGATTCCGAGTGGTAGAGCACCCGCAGCACGGTGCCGTCGAGGGTGCTCTCGACGGGTTGCACGGCGATGAGGTCGCCGGGCGCGCCCGGCTCGAAGTGGTCGGCCAGCGCGTAGAGGTCGTCCTCCGGGCCCAGCCGGGCCACCTCGCCGACGGCGCTCGTCTCGGTCGTCTCGGGCGTCGACGGGGCGGAGGTGGTGGTCGCGGTCGCGTCGCCGTCGCTGCTGCAGGCCCCCAGCGGCAGCAGCGCCGCCACGAGCAGGGCGGCCGCCCGCTCGCCGCGCCGGCTCACGCCGGTTCGAGCTCGCGCTCGGCGTCGGCCGCCTGGAACTCGTCGACCTCGTCAGGGTGGCCCTCGACGTCGATGTTGGGCAGCAGGCGGTCGAGCCAGCGGGGCAGCCACCAGTTCCGGTCGCCGAGGAGCTCCATGGTGGCGGGCACGAGCAGGAGGCGCACAACGGTGGCGTCGAGCAGCACGGCCACCGACAGGCCGACGCCCATGAGCTTGAGGACCCGGTCGATCTCGAGGAGGAAGCTGCCGAACACGACGACCATGATCGCCGCCGCCGCCGTGATCACCTTGGCCGTGGCGGCCAGCCCGTTGGCCACCGCCAGGTGGCTGTCGCCGGTGCGGGTCCACTCCTCCTTGATCCGGGAGAGCAGGAACACCTCGTAGTCCATCGAGAGCCCGAACACGATGGCGAAGAGCATCATCGGGACGAACGGCTCGACCGGGGCCGGCTCGACGCCGGTGAGGCCGCCCAACCACCCCCACTGGAACATGGCGACCACGACCCCGTAAGCGGCGCCGATGGACAGCAGGTTCATGATGACGGCCTTGAGCGGCACGAGCACGCTGCGGAAGACGACCATGAGGAGCAGGAACGACAGGGCCAGCACCGCTCCGAAGAAGTACGGCAGCCGCGCCCCCAAGTAGTTCGAGAAGTCGACGCCCACCGCCGTGAAGCCGGTGACGGCGACGTCGACCTGGCCGTCGAGCTCCACCGCCGGGAGGACGTCGTGGCGGAGGCGCCCGAGCGTGCGCGTGGTGCTCTCGTCCTGAGGCGCCGTCGTCGGGATCACGATCCAGCGGGCGGCCGACGGCGACCCGGGATCGTTGAGCATCGCGGGGGACACGAAGGCCACTCCCGGATCCTCGGCCACCGCCGCCCCGATGGCGTCGAGCGAGGCCGTGTCCACGTCGGCAGGCACCTCGGTCACCATGAGCAGCGGCCCGTTGAACCCGGCGCCGAAGCCGTCGGCCAGCAGGTCGTAGGCCTTGCGGGTGGTGGTGGCCTCGTCGAAGTTGCCCTCGTCGGAGAACCCGAGGCGCAGCCCGAGGACCGGCACGCCCAGCGTGAGCAGCACCAGGACGCCGGCCAGGAAGCTCGCCCAGGGGCGCCGCTGGATCAGCCGGCTCCAGCGGAAGGCCGCCGTCTTGGCCAGCGGCTTCGCCTTGCGTACGTCGACGGTCCGCTTGAGCGGGGCCAGGGCGAAGCCGAGGGCCAGCACGACCGCCGCCAGCACCATCGCCGGCACCACGATGGCGGGCACGCCGAGCCCCGCGCCCAGGAGGGCGACGGCGACGAGGCCGGCGGCGATCAGGCCCCGCCAGCGGGTGAGCTCCACCCGCCGGGCGGCGAAGCCGAGCAGCGCCGGAAGCAGCGTGAGCGACGCCGCCACGGTGGCCCCCACCACGAGGGCCGCCGTCACCGCCACCCCGGAGATGAAGGCCACCCCCATCACGACCATGCCGAGGAACGAGATGATGACGGTGGCCCCGGCGAAGGCGACGGCCCGCCCCGCGGTGTCGAGGGCGATGGAGATCGCCTCCCGCACGGTGTGCCCGTGGTGGAGGTTCTCCCGGTATCGGGTCACGATGAAGAGGGCGTAGTCGATGCCCACGCCGAGGCCGATCATCATCCCCAGGAACTGGGCGAAGTCGGGGACGGCCAGCAGGTTGGTGGCGAGGATGAGCAGGGTCGTGCCCACGCCGATGCCGAAGAGGGCCACGGCCACGGGGAGGCCCATGGCCAGGACGGAGCCGAACGACAGGATCAGGATGACGATGGCGAAGGCCAGGCCGATGACCTCGCTGGAGGGCGCCTCGAAGCCGGCGAAGCTCTGCCCTCCGACCTCGACCTGCAGCCCCTCGATGTCGGGGGCGTCGCGCAGGAGCTCCTTGCCCAGGGCCTTCGACCCGTCCCAGGTGGTGTCGTCGGGCATCTCGATGTCGGCGTAGGCGATCTTCCCCGCCTCGGGACCCTGCCGGGAGATCCGGTACTCGCCGCCCGGCTCGTAGGGGCTGGCGACGGTCACGTCGTCCCGGGCGTCGAAGGCGGCGAGGTAGTCCTCCATGGCCGAGCGCACGGCGGGGTCGTCGACGCCCTGCTCGGCCCGGAACACAACGGTGCCGCTGACGCCAGCCCCCACGCCGCCGAAGCGGTCCTTCAGGATGTCGAAGCCGCGCTGGCTCTCGACGTTCGGGCCCTGGAAGTCCTCCTTGAAGTCCGCCCCGACGCCGCCCGAGATCCCGCCGAGGACGACCACGAGGGCGACCCAGATGGCCACCACCACGCGCCGGTGGTCATGGCACCAGGTGCCGATGCGAGCGAACACGAGGACCTCCGAGGGTGGGGGTGGTGGCGGCGCGGTGGTGCCCGTCCGCCACGGATCTTTGTGAGTATGACCCGCACCGCCGTAGTTCCCATCGGTATCCCCCCGCCGTGTGACGCATGTCATGGCGGGACCCGTCCCTAGGATCCGCCGATGGACCGCTTCCAGTACGTGCTGCTGATGGGGGCGTGCGTCCTCATCACGCTGCCGCTGGAGCTCGGCTTTGATGCCCGGGTGTGGCGGCGACCCCGCCGGCTGGCCGCGGCCCTCCTCCCGGCCCTCGTCTTGTTCGTGGTGTGGGACCTGTGGGCGACCGCCACGGGAACGTGGGGGTTCAGCGAGGACTACACGATCGGGGTCACCCTGCCCGGCGGCATGGCGGTCGAGGAGCTGATCTTCTTCACCGTCATCCCCGTGTGCGGCCTCCTCACCCTGGAGACCGTGCGCGGCATCCTCCGCCGGTGGGGCCGCTGATGCCGCCGATCTACCCCACGCTGGCCGTGATCGCGGCCGTGGCCGTCGTCGCCCTGGAGCGTTGGGTCCTGCGCACGGGCCTCTTCCGCGACCCCGCCTACTGGATCTCCCTCGCCATCTGCCTGGCCTTCATGATCCCGGTCGACGGGTGGCTGACGAAGCACTCCGCCCCGATCGTGCTCTACCGGCCCGAGGACACGAGCGGCATCTATCCGATCTGGGACATCCCACTGGAGGAATACGCGTACGCCTTCGCCATGCTGACCCTTGTGATGCTCACCTGGGACCACCTCGGCCGGCGGATGCCATGAGGGCGCTCCTGCTCTTCGCCGGCTCCTTCCTGGCCATGGAGGGGGTGAGCTACGCCAGCCACCGGTGGGTGATGCACGGGTTCGGCATGGCGTGGCACCGCAGCCACCACGCCCCGCCTCGCGGCGCGCTGGAGCGCAACGACCTCTTCCCGGTGTGCTTCTCCCTGCTCGGCGTGGCCCTGTTCCTGGCCGCCTCGCTCGGCGCGCCCGGCCTGTGGTGGGTGGCGGCGGGCGTCACCGCCTACGGCGCCTGCTACCTGTTCGTCCACGAGGTGCACATCCACCGACGCCTGCCGGTGCGCCTGCCCTCGGTGCGCTACCTCGACTGGCTCCGGGAGGCCCACGCCGACCACCACCGTGGGGCGGGCGAGCCCTACGGGATGCTCCTCCCGCTGGTGCGGGATCAGCGCCGCCGAGGCCCGTCGGACCGTGACCCGTTGGAGCGCTCGAGCACCCGCTGAGCCCGCTGGCGGTTGAAGCGCTGGACGGCGATGAACGGCAGGTTGACGAGCACCCCGTAGGCGACCATTGCCGCCGCCCCCACCGGCGGGTTCCACAGCACCGCCAGCGGACCGGGGACGAGGGCCAGCCAGTGCCCGAGCTCGGCCCGGCGGGTCTCCACGACGAAGCGCCCGAGGCCCCCCACCGCCGCCGAGGGGAGGTGCCGCTTCGACACGCCGCCAGCGAAGAGAGCGCCGGCTTCGGGGAGGCGGTCCTTCCAGCGCCGGATCCGGAGCCGCTCGTACAGGCGGCCCCCCGCCTCCACCCGCAGGGGCCGGTGGAGCCACCCGTCCCGGTCGAGGCGCTCCGGCGGCAGGCCGTGGACGTAGAACCCGGTCGCCGTGTGGACGAGGGCCCAGAATGCGATGTTGGCCGCCACCACGCCCCCCATGGGGAGGTCCACGACGGGCACGGTCAGCCCGGCCCCACGGGCAGGTCCCGCCCGCGCCAGCGCACCCGGCGGCGGACCGAGCGGTGCACGGCGGAGCGCACGAAGAGGGCGACGAAGGCCGCCAGGGGGATGGGGAACAGCACGATCGCCCAGGCCGAGAAGGAGCCCAGCCGGCGGGCCAGCCACGCCACCTGCAGCGTGGCCACCGCCCACCCCCCAGCCACCAGGGGCGAGGGGCGCAGGACGGCCTCCAGGCTGAGCGCGGCGAGGGCGGCCACCCACAGGGCCGCGCCCAGGACCGGCAGGCGGGGGGCGCGACCGGCGCCGCCGGCCAGGTTCTTCGTCCACCCCTCGACGAGGGGGCCCATCCCGCCGGGGTACATCCGGAAGGAGACGGCCGATCCGCCGGCCAGGCACCGGACCGGCCGGGCCGCCCTCGCGTAGGCGCGGGCCAGGGCGACGTCTTCGAGGACCTCGCCCCGCACCGTGGCGAAGCCCCCGACAGCAGCGAGGTCGGTGGCCCGGGTGACGAGGCACGGCCCGAAGGCCACGGTCCGGTGGCGGTGGTCGCGCCGCCAGCCCAGGGCCGAGGCCAGCACGGGCACCACGTTGGCGAAGAGGGACAGCTGCTCGTGGGGCCGCTCGACGCGGTGGTAGGGCTGGACCGACAGCAGGCCACCCCTGGTCAGGTGGTCGTGGGCGGCGACGAGCCGGGCCAGGCCGTCGGGGGCCAGCCGGGTGTCGGCGTCGAGGAGGACGAGGTGGCCTCCGGTGGCCGCCTCGGCCCCCAGGTGGCAGGCCCACGGCTTGCCGGCCCAGCCGGGCGGCGGGTGGGGTGCGGTCAGCACCGTGGCACCGGCCGCGGCCGCCACCGCGGCGGTGGCATCGGTCGACCCGTCGTCCACCACGAGGACCTCCCGCGGCGGTTCCGTCTGGTTCGCCAGGGAGGCCAGCAGGTCCGGCAGCGTGGCGGCCTCGTTGCGCGCTGGGATCACCACCGACACCGGCTCGCCACCATCGCGCCGACCCGAGATCGGGCACCGGTCCACGGTCGGGATCTTCCCGCCGAGGGCCAGCGCGGCCGCGCCTCCGACGAGGAGCAGGGCGGCGGTGGCGAGGCTCACCCGCCGGACAGGGCGGCCCGACCGGCCACCGCCACCTTGCGCCAGGTGGGGACGGTGGCCCGGGTCGTGAAGACGTCGTAGCCGGCGGCCTCGATGCGATCGAGGATCTGCGAGTAGAGGGCCCGGGCCCCCCGCACGCAGCGGGCCGACGCGGCCGGCAGGAGGGCCGGCCCTTCGTCGGCCAACCGGTAGAGGGCCCGGCAGCGGTCGAGCTCGAAGGCCATGAGCGCTCGCCAGGAGTCGTCGGCCACCCGCCGGTGGGGGTCGGCCCCGAAGCGGCGCAGGTCCTCCTGGGGGAGGTACACGCGGCCGCGGTCGAGGTCCTCGCCGACGTCGCGCAGGAAGTTGGTGAGCTGGAAGGCGTTGCCGAGGGCCCGGGCCGGTTCGACGGCGGCGGCGTCGAACGGCTCGAGGATGGGCAGCACCATCTCGCCGATCACGGCGGCGGAGCCGTCCATGTAGCCGAGGAGGTCGCCCCACGTCTCGTACTCGGTGATGGTGAGGTCCATGGCCATCGACGCCAGGAAGCGCCGGAAGCAGTCGGGGTCCTGGCCGAAGGCCCGCACCGTGTGCACGACGGCCTTCAGCACGAGGTCGTCCGAGTGCCCGGCCTCGAGGTCGGCGAAGAGCCGGTCGCCGAGGTCGGCCAGCGCCTTGGCCCGGACGTCGACGGGGGCCGGGCCGAGGTCGTCGACGATGTCGTCGGCGTGGCGGCAGAAGCCGTAGAGGGCCCAGACGTGGTGGCGCTTCACCCGGGGCAGGGCGAAGGTCGACCAATAGTACGTGGTGCCGTAGCGCTTGTTGAGCGAGCGGCAGTGCTGGTAGCTCTGCTCGAGCGTGATCGTCATGGGGCCTCCATGGTGGCCACGCGCTGGGCCGCGAGCAGGCCGGACACGAGCACCATCGGCACGCCGACGCCCGGCACCGTGCCCGATCCGGCGAAGACGAGGCCGGGCGCGCGGCGCTCGAGGTTGCCGGGGCGGAACGGGCCGGTCTGGAGGAACTTGTGGGAGAGGGCGAAGGGGGTGCCCCGCTCCATGCCCTGCGCCTCCCAGTCCAGCGGGTCGACGAGGGTCTCGACCTCGATGTCGGTCGGGTACCCGAGCCGGTCGAGGTGTCCGAGCAGCTGCTCGCGGGCCCGGGGGCGCTCGGCCGTCCAGTCGATCTGACCGTCGAGGTTCGGGACCGGCTCGAGGACGTACAGCGCGTGGCGGTCCGGCGGGGCCATCGTCGGCTCGTGGAGCGACGGCACGCTGACGAGCAGCGACGGGTCCGGCATGCGGCGGCCGTCGTGGAGGATGGCCTTGAAGGCGCCGTCCCAGTCGTGGCCGAAGTGGATGTTGTGGTGCTCGACGCCGGCGGGGAGCTCCCCCTTCACGCCGACGTGCCACACCAGCGCCGACGGCGAGTAGGTGCCCGTGCGGACCCGGCGGGGCGGGGCGAGGCCGGGCAGCAGCGTGCGGTAGGCGACGGGCAGATCGGGGTTGGCCACCACCGCCGCGGCCTCGATCACCTCGCCGTCGACCAGGCGCACGCCCCGCACCGGGCCGGTGGTGCCGTGCTCGAGGAGGATGCGGTCGACGGGTGCGCCGTAGCGGAAGGTGGCGCCGGCCCGCTCCGCGGCGGTGGCCAGGGCCACCGGCAGGGCGTGCATGCCGCCGTCCGGGACGAACACGCCGTTCACGGTGTCCATGTAGGTGATGACGGCGTAGATGGCGAGGGCCTCGTAGGGGGCGAGGCCGGCGTACATGGCCTGGAAGCTGAAGATCTTCTGCAGGCGGTCGTCGGCGAAGTGCTGGGCCACGACCTTGGCCAGCTTGCGGAAGCCCCCCATGCGGACCAGCTCGAGGGCCGGGCGCAGCGGCCGGGCCAGCGACAGCGGCGAGTTGAAGTCGCGCTCGATGAACCCGGGCATCTCGAGGTCGTAGAGGCGCTCGAGCCACTCGCAGAAGCGGCCGAAGGCGGCGGCCTCGGTGGGTCCGCAAACCGCCCGGATCTCCTCGGTCATGGCCTGGCGGCCGTGGCGGACCCGCAGCTCGCTGCCGTCGGCGTAGGCGGCGCGGTACATCGGGTCGACGGGCCGCAGCGTGAGGAGCTGGTCGCCGTCGACGCCGGCGGCCTCGAAGCACCGCTGGATGAGGTGCGGCATCGTCAGGACCGTGGGGCCCGTGTCGAAGCGGTAGCCGTCGAGGGCGAGGCGGCCGGCCCGACCCCCCGGTCCGTCGCCGGCCTCGACGACCGTGACCTCGTGCCCCGCGCCGGCCAGGTGGCAGGCCGCGGAGAGCCCGGCCAGGCCGGCGCCGACGATGACGACGCGGTGCGGGCCCGCCGTCACGTGCGCCGCTCGATGGCGAGGGCGGCCAGCTCGTCGAGCGCGCGGCGGGCGTCGGACGGCAGCCCGACGAGGGCGGCGCGAGCCGTGGCGTGGCGGCTGGCGATGAGGGCCTCGACCGAGGCCAGGGCACCGGTGGCGGCCACGACGTCGCGGATCCGATCCGCCCCGGCCTCGTCGAGGTGGGGGTCACCGAACCGGGCCGTGAGCACGGTCCGCTGGGGCGGGGTGGCCAGGCGCAGGGCCCGCAGGTAGAGCAGGGTGCGCTTGCCCTCGCGGAGGTCGTCGAGCACGCCCTTGCCGGTCTCAGCAGGATCGCCGAAGAGGCCGAGCACGTCGTCGCGCATCTGGAAGGCCACCCCCACGGCGTCACCGTAGGTCCGCAGCGCCCCCTCGAGCTCGGGTTCCGCCCGGCCAGCCAGCGCGGCGCCGAGCAGCAGCGGGCGGGTGACCGTGTAACGGGCCGACTTCAGCATCGCCACTTGGTGGGCGGCGCGCTCCCCTCCGTGCCGTGACGCGGCCAGGCCGAGGTCGAGGTACTGCCCGGCCACCACCTCGGAGCGCAGGGTGGTGAACGTGCGACGAGCCCGGGCCATGGCCTCGGCGGGGAGGGCCGCCGCCTCGAAGAGCTGGTCGGCCCAGACGAAGGTGAGGTCCCCGGCCAGCACGGCGGCGCTCATGCCGAACCACTCGCTGTCGCCCGAGCGGCCTTCGGCCCGGTGCCGAGCGGCCAGTGCCGCGTGCCCAGAGGGCTGGCCGCGACGGACCGCCGACCGGTCCATGACGTCGTCGTGCAGCAGGGCGAAGGTGTGGAGCAGCTCGACGGCGCCGGCCGGCAGCAGCACCTCGGGGTCGTGGGCGGCGCCCGTGGCGCGGTGGCCCCAGTAGACGAAGGCCGGGCGCAGCCGCTTGCCCCCGGCCGCGATGAGGCGCCCGATCTCGTCGCCCACCTCCGCCAGCGACGGGTCGATGCGGACCAGCTCGGCCCGCTGCTCGGCCACGAAGCGGCCCAGGATTCCCTCCAGCGGGTCGAGCACGGGCTCGAACGCCGTGCTCCGCTCCGGTGCCGCGGCGGGCGTCGACGCGGCGCGTACGCCGGGGGTCCAGGCGAGGAGGGGGGTGGGCCCCTGGATGGCGCCTTCCAGCCACTCGGCCGGGCTGGGGGCCAGGTCGGCCAGGGCCGCCAGCTGAGCCACCGACCACGGGCTCAGCGTGCCGGGGCGGGCCTGCGCTCGGACGAGGAGCTCGTCCCAGGTGACCCACTCGGCATCGGCGACCTCCGACGGGTCGAGGCGCAGCTCCTCATCCACCCGGGCCACCAGGACCGGACACAGCTCGTGCTCGACCGTCCCGTCGTCCATCGCCGCCCGGTAGGTGAAGTCCGGCGCGGCCACGGCGACGGCCCGGGGCACGACGCCGAGCTCCTCGCGGAGCCGGCGCAGGACGGCCTGGCCCAGGGTCTCGCCGAGCTGCGGGTGGCCGCAGCAGGCGTTGGTCCACACACCGGGCCAGGTGCGCTTCTCGAACGAGCGCTGCGTGAGGAGCACCCGACCGTCGCCCCGCACGACGTGGCAGGAGAAGGCGAGGTGCAGCGGCGTGTGGGGGCCGTGGGCGGCCGCCTTGGCGCGCACCCCATAGGGGCGCCCCCGCTCGTCGAGGAGCACAACGTGCTCAGCGCCGGAGCGGATGTCGATCCAGCCGTCGCTGGCGGGGGAAGAGGGAAGCGTGATGGTCACGGTTCGCAGAGTAGGCGCGTGTTGAGATAATCTCAACACCATGTCGAGGATTCCTCAAACGGGGTTGACCATCGGGGCGGTGGCCGCCCGCACGGGGGTGAGCGTGCCCGTGCTGCGCTCGTGGGAGCAGCGCTACGGGTTCCCCCACCCCGAACGGCTGCCCGGCGGGCACCGCCGCTACCACGAGGCCGACGTCGACCGGATCCTGCGGGTCGTGGCGGAGCGCCAGAGCGGCCGCTCCCTGGAGGCCGCCGTGGCGGCGGTGACCGCGGGCCCCACGTCAGCGGCCGGCTCGCCGACCGTGTTCGCCGGGCTGCGCCGGCTCCACCCCGAGCTCCCCACCCAGGTCATCGGCCGGCGCACGATGCTGGCCGTCAGCCTCGCCATCGAGGACGAGTGCCTGTCCCGGGCCGAGCGGCCGCACCTGGCCGCCGCCTTCCAGCGCGAGGACGTCTACCGCGCCGCCCAGCCTCGATGGGAGGGCCTGGCCCAGACCGCGGCGGCGACCCTGGTGTTCGCCGACTTCGCCCGCAGCCGTCGCGCCGGTGCCGTGCGTGAGGTGGCCATCCCCGAGGCGGCGCCGCTGCGTCGGGAGTGGTCCGTCGTGTGCGACGCCCCCGAGTCGGCGGCCGTGCTGGCGGGATGGGAGCGCCCCGACGGCCGGTTCGAGGCGCTGTGGAGCGTCGATCCCGAGGTCGTGCGCGCCGCCACCCTCGCGGCGCGCGCCCTGGCCGCGCAGCTGGCGCCCCGGGTGCGCCTCCCGGAGGGGCCCGACGTCCCCCCTTGGGCCCGCGACCCCCATGACCGCCTCGACGCCGCCACCACCCTCACCAACCGCATCGTCGCCTACCTCGACGTCCTCCCCGTTCGCCGCTGAGCGCCGCCCCAGCCGTGGCTACGGCGTCGGCTGCGTCCGGCGCTCGGGGACGGCCGGCTCGGTCAGCGACGCCACCTGGGCGGGGTCCTGCACCGGGGCCCCGGCCGTGAGGTGGAGCGGCACGACGCCGGCCCACACAGGCAGGTCCATGTCCTCCGCGTCGTCCTTCGGGCCCCCGCTGCGCACCTTGGCCGAGCCCTCCGTGATCGGGAGGCGCAGCACCATCGTCGAGC